>JAZSHY010000014.1:0-214375 GCA_045533505.1 Eubacteriales bacterium
GTCCTGTCCTTCGTCTACACCGCTCCCATTCAGTAAAAATTGAGAAGGGTGGGCGGCGAGCCGCCCACCCTTCATAAGCAAAAGCCGATCCGCTCTTTGGCTGATCGGCTTTTGCTCACAGGAAGGAAACGAAATGAGTAAGGGAAAGAAAACCGTCAAAAGCATGTCCCTCGGCAAGCGTGGGCTCCTTTTGCTGTTACTTCTTTCCCTTTTGCTTTCGCTTGCTTCCTGTGCCAATGCACCCGAAATCGTTCGTGAGGGACTGACCATCCTCCCCTCGGAGAATACGGCTGTCCCCTATGCCGAAACTACCCTCGCATCGGGGCGGGAGGCCTTCTATACCCTGCTCTCTCACTACGTGCGCGCTACCACGGTGCCCACGCTTGCCCCTGCCACTGTGCAAGCCTTGACTCGCCATGCTGAAGCCCTTGCCGCAAGACTTTCCGACTGCGGTCTCACCGAGGCACGCTATCTTGAAATCGCCTCTCTCCTTAAAACCGACGGGCCCGCCGCCTGTGACGCGTACCTCTCACCAAACGGAGGTCTGACGGCCCCCGCAGTCCGTGCGCTCTACCTTTCACTTTCCGAGCAGATGGGGGCCGAGCGCCTCGGGCGCTTTGCTTACGCCGCCGTTCTCTATCGCTATGAGGAGCTGGCCGCCACCGCGATGTCGCACTATGAAAAATACGGCTATCCCCACCTTTTGATTGAAGCTGAGCAGCTTTTGGCAGAGCGCGCCATGCTGGTATCCGATATTGGAGAGAAAAACTTTGTGAGAGCCATGCAGGTTGTCATTATGCTTGCCGACCTTGCCACGGGTACAGCAGCCGGCGAGGAGCTTTTGGCCTTCTCGCCCACCGAGCTTCTTTTGTTTTTGCGTTATATTCCGCTCGATGACCTTACCGTCACCCCCGATGGCTGGGAGCTTTTGCTTTCCTTTCTTGTCGCCCCATCGGACGGCAGCTACCGCAGCCGCCTGACGGACGCCGCCAAAAAGAACGGTGACATCGCGCGTATTGCCGAGGCTCTCCCCGCAGCGCTGACGCTCCTTTCCTCAGTACGCGAAGCCATGACCGAGCGCGAAGCACGCCTGCTTCAGGAGGGGGATACGGAGGGGCTGCTGTTTGCCCTTTTCAGTGGAATGAGCCAAAGTGATAAGGAAATGCTTTTCTCCCTGCTTGAAGCCCCCCTGACCTACGCAGAGTATGAGGCTCTGGCAGAGGAGGAATACGGTGACGGCTTTCTCGCCTATCGGGAAACGCTCACCGCCGCAACCGCCGATGAGCTCTGCGCCGCAGAGGCGGAGGAGTTTTGCGCAGTGCTTGAACGGTATCTGTTCGGAATTTCTCCCGTACTCACCTATCGGGAAGAAAAATAAAGGAGAGCAACATGATAACAGCTGAAAATATCGTCAAGTCTTATCATGGCGAGCGAATCCTCAAGGGAGTCAGCCTGCGCATTGAGGACGGGGAGTTTGTGTCAATCATGGGGGAAAGCGGCAGCGGCAAGTCCACGCTCCTTTCCATCCTGGGCGGCTTTCTCTCGCCCGACAGCGGTCAGGTTCTCTGGGATAACACTCCCCTCTCCTCCCTGACGGATGCCCGTCTTTCCGCTCTTCGCTCCACCCGTCTCGGCTTCGTCTTTCAATTTTTCCGTCTTATTCCCACCCTTCGTGTCCGTGACAATATGCTCTTGCCCGCCACGCTCGGCGGCAGGGCAGGCTCGGATGCCGAGGCCTATCTTGCCGAGCTTGTTGACTGCCTTCAGCTTGGCGCCCTTCTCGAAAAATATCCCACCGAGCTTTCAGGCGGCCAGTGCCAGCGCGTGGCCATTGTGCGCGCCCTTGTCTACCGCCCCAACACTGTGATTCTCGATGAGCCGACGGGAGCCCTCGACAGCGGTATGGAGGAGCGCGTCATGGCATTGCTCCGTAAGGTTAACGAAACGCAGGGAACCACCGTCGTTCAGGTCACCCACAGCAATACCGTTGCCGCCTACGGACGCCGTCTTATCCGCCTTGCGGATGGGGAGATACGCGGATGAAGCTCTTTTATAAGCATCTTATCACCTCGATAAGGCGGCGGTGGGGACAACCCCTGATTCTTGTCCTGACGCTCCTGCTTTCCGTGCTTGTGACTGCCATGTCCTTTGGCCTCAGCGATTCTCTCAAAAACGAAACCACTCTGCGCCGGGAGGCAAGCTACGGTAAAGCAGACCTTACCGTGAGCATAGGTTCCGGCTCAACCACTCGCTTTCTTTTGGCGGAGGATGCCGCCGCTCTCCTCGGGGAAGACTGCCGCATCGCAGGGCTTTATGAGCTCCCGCTGCTCCTTGGGGAGCAGACGGTCCTTTGCGGTGCCACTGATCTTTGTGAATACGATTCTGTCTTTCCGCTTCGCTTCGTCGCCTACGGAGAGATTACCGAGGCTTCGCTCGGCGAGGTTGCCCTCATCACCCACCGCCTTGCCGCGGAGCGAGGACTCTCGGTTGGCGACACCCTCACCGCCACCGTTCTCGGGCGCGCAGCCACCTATACCGTTGCGGGCATTGCCGACATGCCCTTTGCCGGCAGCTACGATGTGCTGCTTGATATTTCGGCTGTCACCCATGCGATTGCGGCAGGCTCCCCCTTTCTTTCGGCCATAGGGGATAGCTTCCGTCCCGCAGGCACCCTTTATATTGACCTTCCCGATGGGCGCTCCGCGCAGGAAGCAGCCCACCGCCTCGCGCTCTCTCCCCTCTTTGCCGATAAGAGCATCATTCCCGTCAGCAGCTACGTGGAAACCCTCTCCGCCATACACACAGTCGACATGATTGTTGCGGTCATCATTCTCTTGACCGCCGTACTCGGTGCCGCCGTGACCTTTTGCTGCTTTTCTATCCTTTCCTCGGCACGGAGCGAGGAGAATGCCGTCTTCCTGGCAGCGGGCGCGCGCCGCCTTTGGCTCGATCTTGCCCAATACACCGAGATTCTTATTTATTTTTCTGTCGGTGCTCCCGTCGGTCTCGCCCTGGCAAAGCCGACACTGTTTCTTCTTACCCGCTTTGCCGGCTTTGCCTATTCCCCCGCTGTCCTCACGGTAAGCAGTGCTCTTTTTGCCGTCCTCATCCAGCTCGGGGTGGTGCTTCTGGCCGTCACGGTTTTTCTTCTTTTTCGCGGTCATCAAACGGGCGGCAATCGCCTCGTGCGCCGTCTTCCCCTTGCCCTCCTTATGGCCGTGCCCTTGCTTGCCGTGCCGATGCTGCTGGTCCCCCCCACCGCGCGCTTTGCGCTCGGCGTTGCATGCTTCCTTGTTCTTGTTCTTCTCGTCTTTACCCTTACGCCTCCCCTTTTTCGAACTATTCTTCATTGGGTGTCGCTTCGGCAGGAGCGAGGCAGGAGGCAAAGGGGCCGCGCCATAGCTCCCTCGCTGTATTATGCCGTCAAAAATACCGAGGCAGTGACACTTCTGCAAAACTCAGCACGCCTTGTGGCCGTGCTGCTGACCGTCCTTACCCTGACCTCCTATCTGCTCGCCAGCACCTTTGGATTTCTCGGAACCCTGCGAGAGCTGTTTTCGGGAGAGTATGCCGTGTCGGGCGGCACCGCGCGCTGCTATGAGCAGGTCGTCTCCTGCGCAAGCGTTGGCCGCGTTAACAGAATTTACCTCTCCTCTGTCAACGTTTCGGATGCACGGACCTGTACCGCCCTGGCAGCCGATGACGTGGCCGCCCTCTCGGAGGAGCTGAACGTATCTTGCTTGCCTGAGGGAGACGAGGTCGTCATCTCGCGCGAGCTTGCCCGCGAGCTCTCAATCAACGAGGGGGACGTCATGGAGATTCGGGTGGATGAGCGCTTGCTCTCGCTTACGGTAGTATCCGTGGCGCGAATCGGAACGCCGATGCTTGTTTTCGATTGTGCCCACCACGGCATCGCCTATAATATGCTTCTGGTGGCAGGAAGAGAGGGCTCCTCGCCCGCAGTGCTCCGTCAGGAGCTTGCCGCCGCAACCTCGTCGGAGCTTGCCGGGGTGCTACCCACAGAGGAGCTTTTTTCCCTCCGTACCGAAATGGTAGAAATCTATGTCGCCGCTGCCGTGGCACTGCTTATGGCGGCACTCATATTCTCGGTGGTTGGCCTGCTTGATAATCTTGTGGAAAGCTACCGTTCTCGCCGCGAGGAATTTTCGCTCTATGCAGCCTCGGGAATGTCAGCACACACCATCCGTCGTATGAAATGTGCCGAGGTTGGCATCACCCTCCTCTTCGCGCTCCTTGTCAGCCTTATCGCCACAGCCATCGGCATCGGTCTTATGCAATACACCTTGTCCTCCATGCACGACGTGCTCCTGAATTTCCAAAGGCTTTGATGGCAGACATAAAAAGAAAAACCACCGCGAGGGTGGTTTTTCTTTTTCGGGAGCATGCTCAACGAAAATCGAACCTTTAAGCTTAGAACGGTGAGGCTCGCTGTTCTTGTAGATTTTGCGCCCTTTAGGAGATCAGTCTCTCCATTTGATGTAGTCGTCGTATTCCTCTTGACTGTGGAATCGGGGCTCATCGTAATAGGGATTGGTATCCGTGTCGGGCTTCGGCACGATGTTCACAAACCCCCGATTCACTCGCCCCGAATCGCTGTAATTGGTATAGTCATACTCTCCCAAGCGGTATTTTCCCCCCGTGATGGGAAAGGGTACATATCTAGCACAATCAAAATGGACGGCATAGTATCCCACTACGCATCCCTCCGACACCACAAAGCTCTCCGCGTCCAGAGATTCGTACAATGTATGCGCATCGTAATCGTCGGAGTTCCGCCCCTCTTGATGAAGATCTCTCGCCTGCCACACCGAGCAAAGCTTCAGGATTTCCCGTTCCAGCTCTGCGGAAACCTCTGCCTTCGATGTTGTGTCAGCATGAAAGGCTTGCCCCTTCTCCAAAATGTAGCATTTCATATACGCTTTTCCTTTCTGAAACAGACATAAGTTTCGACAATTTTATGATACCACAAGCCGTCTGTTTTGTCAATATGCAAGGATTTGTCACCCCAGAGGGAGTCGCTCCTTAATAGGCCGGCACCGTAAAAATCAAAAGAAAGACCGGGGATTGCCCGCGCGATGCGCGAGCTCACCCCGCCTTGCCGCCGATCAGCAAGCTATCGGCGCTCTGCGGGCGGGCAATCGAACCCTTTGCGCTGCGCGCAAGATGCGTTCTTCGGCATCAAGTTCACCAAAAGAAAAACCACCGCGAGGGTGGTTTTTCTTTTGGTGGACCTGGTGGGATTCGAACCCATGACCTCTGCGTTGCGAACGCAGCGCTCTCCCAACTGAGCTACAAGCCCCTAGCATTTTTTCTTTACGCATGACTTATTATATCATAAAAATACTTTCTGTCAAGAGATTTCGAAAAATTCTTTTTCCCCGGCTCTTCTGAAACTTGACTTTTCGGGGAAGGCGTTGTACAATGGATAAGGAATAAACGTACCAAAAAGGAGACAGTTATGTCAAAAAAAGTCTTGGCCTTTGACTTCGGCGCTTCCTCGGGGCGCGCCATGCTGGGAGAATTTGACGGGAAGGAAATCAAGGTTACCGAGGTGCACCGCTTCTCGAATGACCTTGTGATTGCACGGGGCACCATGTACTGGGATATCCTCCGTCTTTTTCATGAAATCAAGCAGGGCATTCTCAAGGCGCTTGCGGTGACCGACACCCTGGATGCCATAGGCATTGACACCTGGGGAGTGGACTTCGGCCTCCTTAATAAGCACGGGGAGCTTCTCTCTAACCCCGTCAACTACCGTGACGAGCGCACCGTCGGTATGCCCGAGGAGGTGGAGACCGTTCTGTCAAAGAGCCGTCTCTATGCGCGCACGGGCACTCAGACCATGCGAATCAACACTCTCTATCAGCTCTATTATCTTTCGAAGTACCGTCCGGAGCTTATGGCGCAGTGTGACAAAATCCTCTTTATGCCCGACCTTATGGCCTATCTGCTCACCGGCGTGACTCGGGCCGAAAAAACCATCGCCTCGACCTCCAATTTCCTGAACCCCAAAACCCACACCTTCGACACCGAGCTTCTTGAAATGCTGGGAATTCCCACGGGGATTCTTCCCGAAATGATTGAGCCCGGCGAGGTGTACGGCACTCTCTCGCCCGAGATTTGTGCCGAGCTTGGCTGCCCCCCCATCCCCGTGATTGCCGTTTGCACGCATGACACAGCAAGTGCCGTGCTCGCCGCACCCACCGAGCGCGAGATGGTTTACATAAGCTGCGGCACATGGAGTCTCTTCGGCACCGAGCTCCCCTCTCCCCTCATTACCGAAGAGAGTGAAAGAATCCAGTATACCAACGAGGTGGGGCATTCGGGCACCACGCGCTTCCTCAAGAACATCATGGGGCTCTGGCTGATTCAGGAATCCCGCCGTCAGTGGCGCAAGGAGGGCTTCGACGTTTCGTTTGCCGACCTTGAACGCGAGGCACTGGAGGCTGAGCCCTACCGAGCCTTCATCGACTGCGATGCCCCCGAATTTGCCATAGCGGGCGATATTCCTCGCCGCGTGCAGGCCTTCTGCCGTGCCACGGGCCAATATGTCCCCGAGACGCGCGGCGAAATTATGCGCTGCATCTATCAGAGCCTTGCCATGAAATACAAGCAGAACTATAACGCGCTCTGCGAGGTCTCAGGGCGGCGCTTTGCCCAAATCAATATGCTGGGTGGCGGCATTAAGGACACGCTTCTTTGCCGCATGACAGCAAGCGCCACGGGTGCAGAGGTGGTGGCGGGCCCCGTAGAGGCCACCGTGATAGGAAACATTGCCATGCAGCTCATTTCGCTCGGTGAGATTCCCGACGTGGCTGCCGCCCGCGCCCTGATTGCCGCCTCGACGCCTCTTGCCGTGTACGCGCCCTGCGACACGCAGGAGTTTGAGGCCCACTACCCCGAATTTTGTAAGCATCTCGGTAAAACCGGTGAATAAGAAAGGAACCTTATTATGGCGGAAATTTTAGAAATCGTTATGGTTGTCAGCTTCGGGGCCTCCTGGCCGCTGAACGTGCTGAAATCCTGGCGCTCGCGCACCACAAAGGGCAAGAGCCTTCCCTTCCTGTGCCTCATCTTCTTTGGCTACATTGCGGGAATTGCCTCGAAGCTTGTCGCCTTTAATCCCGACAAATGGTACGTGCTCTTCTTCTACGTCCTGAACCTTGTGATGGTGGGAATTGACCTCGCCCTCTATGTCAGAAACTACATGCTGGACAAGCGCGCGGGCCTGAAATAAGATGTATAAAAAGCGGCTCCCACAGGGAAGCCGCTTTTCTTTTGCCCCTTCGGGCAGTTTCGTAAGGTTTTGTTTACCTCATAGGCCAAGGTGCTCGACACAGTCACGAAGCTCGGCAAAGAAGGCGCGCTTTTTGTCCCCCACGGCACGCATCTCGGCAAGCTCCTCCGCCGTGTAGGCGGCAAGCTCTGCCTCGGTGGCCTTGCCCTTATAGAGACGGTCAAGTGTCAGGGCAAAGTTAATGTCGGCGGTTTCGATTTTCCCATTGCGCTCCAGCATCACGAGGTTGCTGTTGCCGCGGAAGAGCTCCTCCACCGCGCGCTTACCCATTCTGGTGGCAAGCAGACGGTCACGCTGGGTGGGAATGCCGCCGCGCACGATGTGGGCGAAGCGGGCAAAGCGGGTTTCAAGCCCGGTGGTAGCCTCCAACTTCTTGGCAAGCTCCGGGGCATAATCGGCCCCCATAGCCTCGGAAACAATCACGATAAAGGAACGCTTTCCAAGGGCACGCGATGCCTGAATCTTGGCGATGAGCGCCTCGGGGTCAAAGGGGAACTCGGCAATGGCAACCGCCGTGGCACCCGAGGTGACCGCCGTTTGCAGCGCGATGTCGCCCGCGCCGCGCCCCATTACCTCCACCACGTTGCAGCGCGCGTGTGACTCGCACGTGTCGCGGAGCTTGTCAATAAGCTCAAGCGTCGTGTTCATCGCGGTATCAAAGCCGATGGTAAATTCGGTTGAGGTGATGTCGTTATCAATGGTGGCGGGAATGCCGATGGAGGGGATACCGTGCCTTGTGAGGTCCTGGGCACCGCGGAAGGTGCCGTCTCCGCCGATAGCCACGATACCGTCAATCAGAAATTTCTCGCAGGTGGCCTTTGCCTTTTGCATGCCCTCCTCGGTCTTGAACTCGGGCGAACGGTCAGAATAGAGCATGGTGCCGCCGTGGTTAAGACAGTTGGAAACCTCTCGCACGCCGAGGGGCTTGATATCACCCTCAATCAGCCCGCTGTATCCACGCATAATGCCCATAACCTGCACGCCGCGGTAGAGGGCCTCACGCGTCACCGCACGAACGGCGGCATTCATACCGGGCGCATCGCCGCCCGACGTCAAAATCCCGATTCTTTTGAAATTTTTCATAGTAAAATATCCTTTGTAAAATGGTAGCAAGAGGTCTTAGTCTTACGTCTGTCCTCCGACACCGAGAAGCTTCAAGAGAGAAAGGGCCGCCGCCGAATGGGAAAGACGAAGAGAGTGAACGAGATAGAGCTTACGGGGCAGAGGGGGCGAGGCCAGCGAAAGGCGCACAAGCTCCCCCGAGGCGAGCGCGGGAAGAGCAAAATCCTCCACAAGGTAGGCTACCCCAAGCCCACGCTTGGCAAATTCCACGAGGAGGTCGGAGGTGGCAAGCGAGATGGCAGGCGGCGGAAAATCCTTCCCAAGCCACCCTTCCATGTAGGCGCGTGTCGAGGTGTTCCCCTCCAGTGCTATCATCGGATATCGTGCGAGCACCTCGCGCGAAAGCCCGACCTCCCCCGCCAGAGGATGAGAGGGCGACACCACGAAGATATCCTGCACCTCACGCACGGGCAGAAAAGCAAACTCATCGGCTGCCTTGTCCGAAATCGGCCCTGACACCACACCAAAATCAATCTTCCCTGCCGAAAGCGCCTCAAGGGTGCGCGGCGTGGGGGCATTGGTCACGGTGAGACGGATGCCGGGATACCGCCGATGGAACTCGGCAATGTAGTCAAGAAGATAGAAGCGGAGCGTCATATCCGAGGCGCCGATGCGTAGAGTGCCGCTTTCAAGCCCCGCAAGCGAGCGAAGCCTCTCCTGCCCCGATTCCAGAAGCGAGAAAGCGGCCCTCACGTGCTCAAGCAGGACCTCCCCTGCCTCGGTAAGGCGAACCCCATGGCGAAAGCGGTGGAAAAGGCGCATACCGAGGGCATCCTCAAGCCCTACAATCTCCGCACTCACCGCAGGTTGACTGACAAACAGGCGGCGTGCCGCTTCGCTGAAGCTCCCCGCCTCCGCAACCGTCAAAAAGGCCTGATATTTCCCAAGCAATTTGCTCATAGGCTCCTCCTTTTTTCGGGTTCGTTACTATTATACTCTGTCTTTTTCAATTTATCAAGAGCCTTTCCACAGAAAATATAAATTTTCTCATGCAATCGAAGGGGCGTTCAAAAAGCAATTGACAAAAGCCGCTTTTTGTGGTATACTGAGATATCTCCCGAGGAGGGAGCGCACACATGCTTTCAAAAGGAGGTTCTGCCTATGCAAATTGCCATTATTGCCGATGATTCCAAAAAGGAATTGATGACGCAGTTCTGTATCGCATATTGCGGAATTCTCTGCCACCACCACCTATGTGCCACAGGGGTGACAGGAAAATACATTGCCGAGGCAACCGGCCTCGACATTGAAATGCTGCTTTCGGGAGGTGACGGAGGGAGCGAGCAAATCATTTCACGCATTGCCTGCGATGAAATTGATGCCGTCTTCTTCTTCCGCGCGCCCGAGCCCGAGATATACCGCCGTGAAAACGGCAACACCATTCTGCGTCTTTGCGATATGCGCACTATTCCGATTGCCACAAACCTTGCCACCGCCGAGGCCATCGTCATGGCTCTTGGGCGCGGGGATCTCAGCTGGCGAGAGGGCCGCTGACAAAAAAGGGCACGGGCCACCCCGTGCCCTTTGCCATAAAGGAGAGAAATATGGAAGTCAAGGCCGTTACCATTCATATTGCAACCGCCGTCGGCGGCGAGGATACCATCCGCGCCTCGTACAGCGGTCTTTTGCGTCGGCAAGGAAACACCCTGCTTCTTTCCTACACCGAGGAGGACGGAGGCGCAAAGACCTCCACTCTCCTCACGCTTGACGAGGGGCGCATCACGCTGACGCGGCGAGGGGCCGTGGAGTTTTCCGCCGTCTATGAGCTTGGCCTCACACATTCCTCCCTGTACAAAACAGCAGGGCTCTCCTTCCCTGCTATCACCGAAACCGAGAGCCTCACGCTCCTGCACGGGGCTGCCTACCCGGCTGCCGAATGGGTGTATTCCCTGACACTCGGCGGAGAAAAGCGGAGGTTCACCCTCTCGCTCCGCACCGAAGGGAGGCAGGCTTCATGACGGTTACCGAACTGAAGGACGCTCTCAAAAAGCCGCCCGTCCCCTGGCTTTTGCTTGCGGGGGAGGAGGAGTATCTCAAGCGATACTACCTGCGCGAAGTCCGAAGGCTTCTCGTTCCCGACAGAGGCTTTGCCGCCTTCAATCATCTGCGCTTCGAGGGGGAGGTCATCGACTTCGGCAAGCTGACAGACGCCATAAAAACACCGCCGGTATTCTCGGAATACAAGTTGATAGAATGGCACCTTGCCGATTTTGAAAAAATGCGCGAGGACGAGCTGTCCTCCTTCGCAGAGCTTTGCGCCATGCGCGAGGGGTACCCGGGCGTTACGGTTGTCTTTTACGCCGAGGCCGAGCGCCTTACCTTGGGCACCAACCCGAAGCGCCCCGCCAAGCGCTATACGGAGCTTGCCGAGCTTATCGACGTCGTCTATCTTCCGAAATCCACCGATGCCCAGCTTATCGGCTGGATCAACCGCCACCTGAGCCACGAGGGCATTACCCCCACCCCCACCCTTGCGCGCGCACTTCTGTCACGGTGCGGCCATTCGATGGACATTCTGGCAAACGAGCTGCAAAAGCTTGCCGCCTATGCCCACGCCAAGGGGCGGGACAGCCTCACGCCCGAGGATGTGGATACCATCGCATCGAGAAACTTTGAGGCCGATGCCTTCGGGCTTGGGAATGCCATTCTTGCGGGCGACGCCACGCTTGCCTACCTGAACCTTGCCGATATGAAAAACCGCCGCATAGCGCCGCAGAAGGTCCTTGCCTCGGTCTTTCACCTTTTTTGTGACCTGTATACCGTCGCGCTTTTGCGCGAGGAGGGGCTTTCCCCCTTTGATATTCACAAAAAAACGGGGCTTCATGAATATAAGGTTTCGCTCTATCTGCGTGCGGCCTCACACCGCACGGCGGCGTCGCTCGGAGCAACGCTTGAAAAGTGCCGCGCGCTTGACCTTATGGGAAAATCGGGGGTTGCCGATTTTTCGGGGCTTGAGCGCCTCATTGCCGAGGAGGCAGCCTCCCGCTAAGGCCGCGCTCTCGCAAGGAAAAGCCACAGCAGAATTAGCGTGTATCCTTAACCGAGCGTTCGCAATAACGGTGCTTTCGGAGGTGAAATGGGGACATGCTTCATAACGAGTCAAGCGAATTTGAGATAGAAGACGGTATGGTAATGAAATACTTCGGCATGGGCGGAGTTGTCGTTGTTCCGGACGGCGTAACCGATATTTTCTTTCAGGTTTTTTCGGAGAACACAACCATAAAAAAGCTTATCATACCGGGTAGCATTTCCGCAGTTACAGCCTTTGAATTCGAGGGCTGCACCGCCCTTACCGAAGTGACATTGCGCGACGGCGTAGAAGCTATTGATTGGGGAGCATTTAGGGGCTGCGCCGCGCTGACGAAAATAGTGATTCCCAAAACCCTAAGGCGCATCCATACGATGGCGTTTGCAGGATGTAGCTCTTTAAAGGAGATATGCTTCGGTGGCTCAAAGGCTGCATGGAGCAGGCTGAAAAAGGGAGACGATTGGGACAAAAGCACGG
Source organism: Eubacteriales bacterium (assembly GCA_045533505.1). GTDB lineage: Bacteria > Bacillota > Clostridia > Oscillospirales > CAG-272 > UBA1740. Next base: position 11,946 of record JAZSHY010000014.1, read on the forward strand.
GCGATTACAGCATTTTTTTCGATTATACGGAAAATTAGTTTGGCGCAACCAAAACAAAAAAGAGCAGCCGCAAGGGAGGCCTACCGCAAAGCGGTTGCGAGCCCTTGGCATGCTTGCGGATTGGCTTGGATGCGAGAAGGACCGGTAACAAAATTAAATTTCAATTTGGAAAGATACTGCAATGAAAAAGCTTTGAGGCCATTTGCGAAACCCTATGAGAAACTTATCGTGAAAAAAGAGAAGCCTTGCCGAATAATACGCGAGGACCGACCTCATAGAAAGCACACCTATAGCGCTCCGCGAAAGCCGAGCGCTATAGGTGTTTTAAGATTCAATGCCAGCAAAGCGTCATGCTTTGCTTATAAAGGCTTTATCTCATTTGTGTGATTACAAGATGCGCAGACACAGGTCGAGCCCCGCCTGCAAGAGGAGTGATGGTAAGCGCAGAGGCATTGCCTGCGGGATTACGGACCGTCAGTATCGAGTTAACCGCTGTAGTGGTTACCACTGCCATTCCCACAATCTGCGAAGTTCCCGTGGCACGGCCTGCGACAGTATAGGGCAAATCTTGGCCGTTTAAGGTCAGGATAAGCTGTCCTGCCTCGGTAACGCTGACTTGGAACAGTATCTGATAGGTTCCAATGGGGCCGAGATTGAACGAGGACGGACCGAGGCGTCCAATGCTCGTGTTAGCAATCGAACCGTTTTGAGGAAAGCTGACGTCGGTTCCGGGAGCAACCGTTGCTGAATTGTCGGGCGGCATCAATGCGTAAAAATCGGCATAGCTTAATACGCCGCCGGGGAGCCCCTGAGGTCCCTGTGCGCCCATATCGCCTACAGGCCCCTGCGGACCGACAGGACCTTGCGGGCCTTGCGGGCCCGGCGCGCCTACGGGACCTTGAGGACCTACGGGACCTGTTGCACCGACAGGGCCTTGAGGTCCTTGCGGGCCTTCGGGACCTACGGGACCTGTTTCACCGGCAGGACCTTGAGGACCTACGGGACCGATATCCCCTGCGGGGCCTTGCGGACCGACAGGGCCTTGGGGCCCCTGGGCACCTTGGAGCCCTTGAGGGCCTTGCGGGCCAACCTCCCCCTGCAGACCTTGAGGGCCGGGAACACCTTGGAGCCCTTGAGGCCCCTGCGGGCCAATGGGACCGATATCCCCCGCGGGGCCTTGAGGGCCAACGGGACCTTGGGGGCCTTGGGGGCCCGGCTCGCCTGCAGGGCCTTGTGGTCCTGCAGGGCCTACGTTACCTGTAGGTCCTTGTGCTCCCTGAGGCCCCTGTGGGCCGGGCTCACCCGGGCTTCCTGCGGGTCCCTGTGGACCCGCAGGCCCCGCATCCCCTTGCGGACCTTGCGCGCCGATAGGACCTTGAGCGCCTTGTGCTCCCTGAGGTCCCTGAGGACCGGGTGCTCCCGTATCTCCTGTGGCCCCCTGTGGACCGATGGGGCCTCTTGGACCTTGCGGACCGATGGGGCCTTCTGGGCCTTGCGGGCCTTCGGGACCGGTAGCGCCTCGCGGCCCCGCGGGCCCCTGCGGACCGATAGGACCTTGCGGGCCTTGCGGGCCTTCGGGACCGGGTGGGCAGACTACGCACAGATTTTTATCTTTATCGTGACAATCGTCACGGTCATCACAGCAAGGCGGCAGAGCATGACATTTGTTTTGGCAATCATTTTGACGACTATTGCCACAGCAGTCGTTGGTACTTCGCATAAACGAAGTTTGCCTGCTCATACATTTACCTCCTTTGTAAATTTTGGTGAAGCACCATTACAGTATATGTTGTTTTTTGGCGAACAGCCACTATGGACCGCCCCCATCACAGCATCGTCTGTATCCCCGAAGCCGAGGAACCAAAGGAGGGGTTCGAGGAGCATTGGAAATATCTGAAACGGGAACGGAAGCAAACGCTAATATAAAAGAGAAAACGGCATAACCGACACTTCGGTTACACCGCATCTCCTTCTTAAAAAGGGCACTCTTGAGCTATTCTACCTACCTTGTATGACGGACAGCCCAAATGTTTGCTCTTTTTTATTATGGGCCCGGTCTTGACGCGCCTTTGCATGGGAACGGTCAAAGACGAGACCTACACATATTGAAATGTAAAAACACTCCGCTAAGAGCAGCAGACTTTCTCTGCTGCGGTTTTTGTTTATTTCACAACAAGGTTGATGACCTTATTCGGAACTACGATTTCCTTGACTACCGTCCTACCCTCTGTCAGCTCCGCGACGCGCGGCAAGGCTCGGGCGGCGGCAAGGGCGGCATCGCGCTCACAGTTCAGCGGGAGAGCGATAACCTCGCGAAGCTTGCCGTTGACCTGCACCGCCACCTCCACCGTGGCATCCACCGTCTTGGCCTCGTCATAGCTTGGCCATGCCGAAAGGCTGAGAAGCGACGTGTTGCCCATTTTTTCATTCAGCTCCTCGGTGATGTGAGGGGCAACGGGACAAAGAAGCTTCAGATACACAAGGAGCTCAGAACGGGTAAGCGAGCCCACCTCGTAGATTTTGTTGAGAAGCTCCATAAGAGAGGCTATCGCGGTATTGAACTTCATCTCCTCGAAGTCCTCGGAGACCTTCTTCACGGTTTTGTGGAAGGCGGTTTCAAGCGACGGTGTCACGCCCTCGCCCTTCGCCATCTCAAAAAGGTCGGTCACGCGGTCAAGGAAGCGGCGGCAGCCGCGCACCGCGCTCTCGTTCCACGGTGTGGCAGAGCCGTAATCGCCCATGAAGAGCACGTAGGTACGGAGCACGTCGGCACCGTATTCGTTCACGATATCAAGCGGGTCAACCACATTCCCCTTGGACTTGGACATCTTGTCCCCGTCGGGGCCGAGAATCAGCCCCTGCGCGGTACGCTTGGCATAGGGCTCACACGTGGGGACCACCCCAATGTCGTAAAGGAACCTGTGCCAGAAGCGCGAATAAATCATATGGCGCGTCACATGCTCCATACCGCCGTTGTACCAGTCAACCGGCATCCAGTAGGCCAGCTTTTCGGGGGCGGCAAGGACCTCGGTGTTCTTCGGGTCGATGTAGCGGAGGAAATACCAGGAGGAGCCTGCCCACTGCGGCATGGTGTCGGTTTCGCGGCGCGCTGCGCCCCCGCATCTCGGGCAGGTGCAATTCACAAAGGCCTCCATCTTGGCAAGAGGGGATTCACCGCCCTCACCCGGCTCGAAGTTATCGACGGGGGGCAGACGCAGAGGAAGCTCCTCATACGGCACGGGAACCATGCCGCAGCGGGAGCAGTGCACAATCGGAATGGGCTCGCCCCAATAGCGCTGGCGGTTGAACGCCCAATCCTTCATCTTATACTGAACGCCGCCCTCGCCGAGGCCACGCTCCTCAAGCTCCTTCACCATGCGGGCAATCGAGGCCTCCTTGCTCGTGTAGCCATTGAGAAAGCCGGAGTTCACCATCTCGCCCTCCCCGGTGTAGGCCGCCTCCGCGACGTTGCCGCCGCGAATGACCTCCACAATCTCGGCACCGAACTTCTTGGCGAAATCATAATCGCGCTCATCGTGCGCGGGCACGGCCATGATGGCACCCGTGCCATAGCCCATCATCACGTAGTCGGCAATATACACGGGGATTTCCTTGCCCGTTATCGGGTTCTTGGCCGTGAAGCCGTCAAGCCGCACGCCGGTTTTCTCCTTGACAAGCTGGGTGCGCTCAAATTCGGTTTTCTTCGCGCATGCCTCACGGTAGGCAAGCACCTCGTCCATATTGCAAATTTTGGAGGCATAGCGGTCAATGAGAGGATGCTCGGGTGCCATAACCATAAAGGTGACACCGAAGAGCGTGTCGGGCCGTGTAGTGTAAATGCGCAGGCTCTCGTCAATGCCGGAGAGCGCAAAGCTCACGAAGGCACCCGTGGACTTGCCTATCCAGTTAATCTGCTGCTGACGGACGTTCGGCAGATAGTCCACCGTGTCGAGCCCCTCAAGAAGCTTTTCGGCATATTGGGTAATGCGCAGATACCACACATCCTTCGACTTTTGCACCACATCGCTCTTGCAAATGTCGCACTTGCCGCCCTGGCTGTCCTCATTGGAAAGCACCACCTTGCAGGAGGGGCAGTAGTTGACGAGCGCCTGGTCGCGGAAGACGAGGCCCGCCTCAAACATTTTGAGGAATATCCACTGCGTCCACTTGTAATAGTCCTCCTCGGTGGTATCCACAACGCGGGTCCAGTCAAACGAGAAGCCGACGCGCTTGAGCTGCTCGGTAAAGCGCGCGATGTTTCTGTCGGTTACAATGCGGGGGTGCGTCCCCGTCTTGATGGCGTAGTTTTCGGTGGGAAGCCCGAAGGCGTCAAAGCCGAGAGGAAAAAGGACGTTATAGCCCTGCATGCGCCTCTTGCGGCTGATGACCTCAAGGCCGGAATAGGCCTTGATGTGGCCGACATGCATACCTGCGCCGCTTGGGTACGGAAACTCCACAAGGCCGTAGAACTTCGGCTTCTCGCCGCCGTCCTCAGCCAGGAAGGCTCCTGCCTCCTCCCATCTTTTCTGCCATTTTGCTTCTACGCTGCCAAAATCGTATTTCATGCTGATTCCCCTTCGGAATATGGTTTTTCTTTTACTATTATGGTATTATAGCACTAAAAAAAAGGAAAGTCAAGACAGGCGGCTTCGCTTCCTGCGCCGACGCGCAAAACTTTCGTTGCCTCGGGGTGGGGCAAAACTTTTGCTGTCGCGCCGCAGAGGGGCTTGCAAAAAAGAAGGAAAGGTGCTATAATGGGGGCGAAAAAGCGAAAACAGGAGAAAAACGGGAGCAAAAACAACCGAAATATCCGAAAAAGAGGGAGCTTATGAACAAAAAGCAAAATAACACCATGCTGTGCGATTTCTACGAGCTGACAATGGCCAACGGCTATTACAAGCTTGGGAAAGGGCAGGAAATTACGTATTTTGACGTTTTCTTCCGTCAGATTCCCGACGGAGGAGGCTTTGCGATTGCGGCAGGGCTTGAGCAGGTTATCGAATACATCCGTGAGCTATCCTTCACCGATGATGACATCGCGTTTTTGCGAGGCAAGGGCTGCTTTGACGAGGAATTCCTGAGCTATCTGAAAAGCTTCCGCTTCACGGGGGATATCTATGCCGTGCCCGAGGGCACACCCGTGTTCCCGAACGAGCCCATTCTCACCGTGCGCGCGCCTGCAGTGGAGGCACAGTTCATCGAAACCTACATTCTTCTCGCACTCAACCACCAGTCGCTTATCGCCACGAAGGCCAACCGCATCGTGCGTGCGGCGGGCGGCAGGGCGGTGGCCGAATTCGGCTCGCGCCGTGCCCAGGGAGCCGACGGTGCCTCACTGGGCGCCCGTGCCGCCTTCATCGGCGGCTGCTCCTCCACTGCCTGCACCATCAGTGACCGTGACTACGGCATTCCCGCCACGGGAACCATGGCGCACTCGTGGGTGCAGATGTTTGACTCGGAATACGAGGCCTTCCTCGCCTACTGCCGTCTCTACCCGCAAAACGCCGTTCTCCTTGTGGACACCTACAACGTGCTGAAAAGCGGTGTGCCCAACGCCATTCGCGCCTTCCGCGAATGCGGCATCACCAAGGGTGGCATTCGTCTTGATTCGGGCGACATCGCCTATCTCACCAAGCAAGCGCGCAAAATGCTGGACGAGGCAGGCTTTTCGGATTGCCGCATTATCGTTTCCAACTCGCTTGACGAAAACATCATCCGCGACGTGATTGCCCAGGGCGCGGCCATTAATGCCTTTGGTGTGGGTGAACGCCTTATCACGGCCAAGAGCGACCCCGTCTTCGGCGGAGTCTATAAGCTGGCCGCCAAGGAGCTGCCCGACGGCACCATTGTCCCGAAAATCAAAATAAGCGAAAACGCGGGCAAAATCACGACGCCCCATTTCAAGAAGGTATACCGCATCTTCGACAAGAACGGCATGGCCACCGCCGACCTTCTCACCGTGCATGACGAGGTGCTCCCCCTTGATGAGCCGCTTGAGCTTTTTGACCCGGAGGAGACCTGGAAGCGCAAAACCGTTACCGACTATACCCTCCGCGAGCTGCAGGTTCCCATCTTCCTCGGGGGTGAGTGCGTATACAAGTCGCCCTCCGTCAAGGACATTCAGGAGTACTGTCGCCGCGAGGTCGCTACCCTCTGGGAGGAGGTACGTCGCTTTGAAAACCCCCACAGCTATTATGTTGACCTCTCGCAAAAGCTTTGGGACATCAAGCGCGCGCTCCTTGAAAAACGCACGCGTGTAAACTAAACCTTGCAAAAACAAAAAACGGCTGATTGCCGTTTTTTGTTTTTTATCAATAGAACAGGAGCTCCGTATAGGAGGGATAGGGCCACACGCTGTCGGGCATTTTCTCCTCCATCGCATCCACGGCACTTCTGAGCGAGCGCATTTTGGGGAGCACCTCGTCGGCGCAAAGGCGGGCAGCCTCCGCATGCTCCGAGGCACCTGCCGCACGCTCCGCCGCGCCCAGCACCTCACCCGAGAGGGCCACCGCCTCGGCAAGCCTTTCGGAAAGGTAGGCGGCAAGGTCGCACTCGTAGGAGCAGGGGACGCCGATGGCCTTCTTTTTGGCAGCAGTGTCCGAAAGCGTACGGGTGTACTTCACAACGGCAGGAGCAATCTCACGGTGAAGCATATCCGACATGGTGAGTGCCTCGATGTGCACGGTTTTCACATAGTTTTCATAGAGAATTTCGGCACGGGAGGCAAGCTCCTCTCTCGTGAAGATGCCGTGCCTTGCAAAGAGAGCGACGTTCTTCTCGTCAAGATAATGCGAGATGGCCTCAGGCGTCGTGCGTCTCTCGGAAAGGCCGCGTGCGCGCGCCTCGGCACGCCACTCCTCCGAATAGCCGTTCCCGTTAAACACGATGCGTGCGTGCTCACGGTAGGTGCGGCCTATCAGCTCGCCGATGGCATCGGTGAGATTCTCCGCCCCCGAAAGCTCCTCGGCAAAGCGTTCAAGGATTTCGGCAACGGCGGTGTTCATAATGATGTTCGGCCCTGCCACATTGGCAGAGGAGCCGAGCATACGAAATTCAAACTTGTTGCCCGTGAAGGCCATGGGGGAGGTGCGGTTTCTGTCCGAATTGTCCCTCGGAATCTTCGGGAGAACCGAGGCACCGATGTCCATCATGGACTTCTTCTTTTTGGTGTAGTCGATATGTCCCTCGGCAATGGCCTCAAGAACATTCGTCAGCTCCTCCCCGAGAAAGATGGAAAGAATGACAGGGGGAGCTTCATATCCACCGAGACGGCAGTCGTTGGATGCGGAAGCCACCGAAACGCGGAAGAGGTCGGCATATTCGTCCACCGCCGCGAGCACCGCCACCAGAAAGAGGAGGAAGCGCATCATTTCCTCGGGCGTTTTCCCGGGGCGCAGGAAGTTCACCCCCTCAGCCGAGCCGATGGACCAGTTGTTGTGCTTGCCGCTGCCGTTCACACCCTCAAAGGGCTTTTCGTGCAGAAGGCAGACGAAGCCGTGGCGCCCCGCCACCTTCTTCATCATCTCCATCGTCAGCTGGTTGTGGTCGCAGGCGATGTTAGAATCGGCATACACGGGGGCGAGCTCGTGCTGGGCGGGGGCCGCCTCGTTATGCTCGGTTTTCGCCATCACGCCAAGCCGCCAGAGCTCGGCGTCCAAATCGTCCATATAGGCCTTGACCTCGGGGCGGATGGCACCGAAATAGTGGTCGTCAAGCTCCTGCCCCTTGGGGGGGCGTGCCCCGAACAGGGTGCGCCCGCAGAGGCGCAGGTCGCGGCGGCGGCGGAAGGCCTCGTAGGGAACGAGAAAATACTCCTGCTCGGCCCCCACGCTGGTATTCACTCTTGCCTCCTGCCCAAGCACGGCAAGAAGACGGGAGGCGGCGCGCGCCACACAGTCCATGGAACGGAGAAGAGGGGTTTTCTTGTCAAGAACCGCACCGCCGAAGGAGCAGAACACGGTGGGAATATACAGCGTGCCCTCCTTCACAAAGGCAGGAGAGGTGGGGTCCCACGCCGTGTAGCCGCGCGCCTCAAAGGTGGCGCGGAGCCCGCCGTTCGGGAAGGAGGAGGCATCGGGCTCACCCTTAATGAGCGCCTTGCCCGAGAACTCCATGATAATCTTCCCCTCTCCCGCAGGCTCAAGAAAGCTGTCGTGCTTTTCGGCGGTAATTCCCGTCATCGGCTGAAACCAATGCGTAAAATGCGTGGCACCACGCTCCATTGCCCAGTCGCGCATGGCAACGGCAACGGCATCGGCAACCTCGCCCGTCAGCGGGTCACCCATCTCAATCGTTTTTCGCAACGCGGTGTAGACCTCGGGTGCAAGGACGCGGCGCATAACCTCATCTCCAAACACCATAGTACCAAACCATTCAGGCAAACGGGCAGCGTTTTCCATAGGAGTCTCCTTTTGTCTTTTGCTCTGCCGTGGGCAGGGCCTTGTTGTAACTCTATCTATTTATATTATAGTATATTACCACATCTTGTCAAGCGATTTTGCGGAAAAGGGGAATTTGTCTTATTTACCGATTGACAAAACAAAGCTTTTCCCTTATAATAAACGGGTGAGCATTTCTAAAGGACGAAGGAGACCTATGGACTATATTACGCTTGACCTCGAATGGAATCAGCCGTACAGGCAGCAGGCACTGGCGGTGCAAAAGCGCATCGGCGCGCACCTGCACGGCGAGGTCATTCAAATCGGCGCTGTCAAGCTGAGCGAGGATATGCAGATAATCGGCAGCTACAGCATTATCGTAAAGCCTAAATTTTTCTGCAAGCTACACCGTCATGTCCGAGACCTGACGGGAATCACCCAGCCTATGATTGACCGCGGCACCCCTCTGCCCGAGGCCGCCGAAAGCTTTCGCCGCTTTTGCGGCAAGGACTTCGTCCTGCTTACCTGGGGGCCCGATGACGTACCGATGCTGCGCGAGAATCTCGCCGCGCATAAGATAGCCTCCGAATGGCTCGATTGCGACTACGACCTGCAACGCATTTACAGCCGCCAGCGGGAGGGAGGAGCCGAAAAGCAGCGCTCGCTGGAGTTTGCCATGGAGGCTCTCGGAGTGGCGCAAACCCTGCCCGCGCACGACGCGCTCAACGACGCCTACTTCACCGCGATGGTGGCGAAGCGGCTCGAAACCCCCGAGGGCGTGCGTCAGTACGGCGAAAGGGGAGAGGGGCTTCTCTTTGACAAGACCTACGGAGACGCCGATATTGGCGAAGAGGGCTTTGAGAGCGTGGAGGAGGTGCTGAAGTCACCCGAGGCGAAAGCGCCGCCATGCCCCTTCTGCGGCGGAGCGCTCAGCGAATGCGGCAAGCCCCTGCACGGCAGAGGCCACCGTTACCGCTCGCTTTTCCTTTGTGAGAAGGACGGAAGCATGTTTGTCACGCTCAAGGTTCTTGAAAATCACAACGGCACCTTCCGCCTTCGCAAAACCGTGTCGGCTGCCGACCCCGCGGAGTGCGAGGCCTATCGGAAGAAGCTGGAGGAGGCGGCTGTTAAGCGTCGCCGCAGGCCGCACCGTCGCCGTCGCAGCGGCAGCAAAGAGGCCGCCGTAAAAACAACCGCAGAGGGATAATGTATCCCGCAAAAAGGGCGCATAGGCCACTCCCGAGGGAGGTGTGCTGTGTGCCCTTTTTTGTGCGCAGGCCATGCCGTCTGCCGCGGGAAGGAGAACGGGAAGCTCCTCACCGTGCGGTGCGGGGAGAGCCGTTTGCGGCACATGATTGTGTCTTGACACCGCAAGCCATTTGTATTATAATATGTTGTAGTGTTACGCATCCGAGTCTTGTGAAAGGAGACAGCCCATGGAGCTTACGGTTCGCACTGCCACGGTGGCCGACGCCGCGGAGATTGCCCGCCTTGAGGCCGCTGTCTTTTCTTCGCCGTGGAGCCCGGGTGCCGTCCTGTCTCATATCTCGTCTGCCTGTGGGCTTGCCCTTGTGGCCACACGCGGAGAAGAGGTCATCGGATACCTTCTCGGCCTCCTTTTACCCGACGAGGGTGAGCTTTTGCGGATTGCTGTTGTGCCCGAACAGCGTTCCTCCGGGGTAGGAGGCTCTATTATGCATAGTTTTTTTGACATTCTGGAGAAAAGGGGCACACCCTCCTGCTTCCTTGAAGTAAGAAAAAGCAACGCCGCCGCACAGGCACTCTACCGTGCCTTTGGCTTTGCCCCAGTGGGGGCGCGCCCGCGCTACTACCAAAATCCCACGGAAGACGCCCTCCTGATGGCGCGCCGTCCCGTACAGTAAGGAGAGCATCATGTACCTTCTTTCGCTGGAAAGCTCCTGCGACGAAACCGCCGCCGCCGTCATTCGCGGTGAGGGTGAACGCATAGAGCTGCTTTCCGACATCGTGGCCTCTCAGGTCGATACCCACCGTCTTTACGGCGGCGTCGTGCCCGAGATTGCCTCGCGCGCCCACGCCGAGGCCGTTTCCTCGGTTGCCTACCGCGCGCTTTCGGAGGCGGGTATCACGGCAAACGAGCTTGGTGCCGTAGCCGTGACAGACCACCCCGGCCTCATCGGCGCGCTCCTCGTGGGTGTCAGCTTTGCCAAGGGGCTTGCCTTCTCGCGCGGCATTCCGCTTGTTTCGGTGGACCACATAAAGGGGCATATTGCCGCCGCGTGCTATCTTGAAAATCCGCCACGCCCCCCCTTCCTCGCCTTTGTGGTTTCGGGTGGGCACACGGCTATCTATCTCGTTGAGGACTTCACGGAGGTTCGCCTTATCGGCGGCACGCGTGACGACGCCATGGGCGAAGCCTTTGATAAGGTGGGGAGGCTTCTCTCGCTTCCGTACCCCGCAGGGGCCGCCTTTGATGAGCTGGCCACCGAGGGGTATTACCGTGCCGCCGGCGTGCCGCGCCCCGAGGGAGCAAACGGCGAGCATCCCGAAACCGTGCGGCTGGCCCGCGCCTTCCCGAAGACCGCCGCGGCCAAGGAGTTCCCCCTTCCCTCTCCCGCACTGTCGGGTGACACGCTGGACTTCTCCTTCTCGGGCCCGAAAACCGCCGCCGTCAACCTCCTCCATCGCTTTTCCCAAGCAGGTCTTGTCCTTGACCGCGCCCTGTTTGCCGCCGCCTACACCTATACGGTCACCGAGGCGGCAGCCAAAAAAATCGGTGAAGCGCTCCTGCGCTATCCGTCCCTTCCCCTTGTGCTTGCAGGGGGGGTGGCAGCCAACTCACACCTGCGCGCTCGGCTCTCTGCTCTTGCCGCGCAGCACGGCACGGAGTGTCACATTCTGCCCCGCACACTCTGCGGCGATAACGGTGCCATGATTGCCGCCGCAGGCTACCACGCCTTCCTGAAGGGGGCACGGGCGCCGATGGATTTGAACGCCTCGGCTCTCGATTGAGGACGAAAAAACGGGGCAGAGCGAAACGGAGAAGCCCTCTCGGCCTCACGGTGGAAAACTCACCGTCTTTTGGGGGAAAACGGTGGAAAACTTATTGTGCGTTCCCCAAAAATCACTAAAAATCCCCTTCCTTCGACAGACAAACGGTGGAAAACTCGGTGGAAAGTGTGGAGAACCCGGGCAAAGAGAGACCGATGAAGGCTCTCCTCTGCCGCAAAATTCATACAATGGATGTGCCGTCAATGAAAGAAAAAGTCTATAAGCTCAAGACTGCCGAGGGGCGTGCGCTTCCGCCTCTTCTCGGGAGTGCGGCCCTTACCGAAGCGTGCGACGCCGACCTCCGCGTGCTGCTTGCCCTTTGTGAGCTCGGCACGGGGAGCAGCACCTCGCTTGCCGAGGCACTCGGTATCGCGCAGGAGGTGGCGAGCACCTCGCTTGCCTTCTGGCGGGGCGCGGGCGTTATCACCCTCTCGGGGGAAACGGATACCGTGGATACCGCGCGCAATGTGCCTCGCCCGCGCCGCGACGCTCTCTCCGAGCTCGGTGCCGAGGAAATGGCCGAGCGTATCCGTGAGGGGCGGCTTTCCGACCTCATTCTTGCCGTTGAGCAGCAAAGAGGACGCCTGCTTTCCCGCACCGACCTCCAGGTGCTTGTGGGGATGGTGGAGGAGCTGAACCTCGATGCCCCCTATATTCTCACCCTGCTCGCCTACTGCGACGGACAGGACGCCGAGGGCCGTAAGCCCCTGCGCTACGCCGAAAGAGTGGCCCTGCGCCTCACCGAGCACGGCATCTGCACCTGCGCCGACCTTGAGGAATACCTCAGCCAACAGGAGAAGCTCCGCTCGCGAGAGGGGTGGCTGCGCAGTATGTTCGGCATCGGAGGCCGACGCCTCACCGCCAAGGAATCCGAGGCCTTTCTCCGCTGGACAGAGGAGTACGGCTACGGCGAGGAGCTGGTGGGAGCCGCCTATGACATTACGGTAAACGCCACAGGGCGTGCCGCTGTTGCCTACACCGATAAAATTCTTGCGCACTGGCATGGGGAGGGCGTCAAAACCGCTGAGGATGCCGAGACACTCATCGCCGCGGAGCGCGACAAAAAGACGAAGGGCAGCAGAAAAACGGCCAAGGGCCGTAAGACGGGCGAGGCCAGCTTCGAGATAGGCGACTTCTTTCAACGGGCACTTGACCGTTCCTTTAAAACAACCGCCTCCTCGGGTGAGGAAAGTTCTGATTGAAAGGAAGCGAGAGGACTATGGGATACAATATTGAAAACTACCGTCGGGTTGCCGCCTCGCTGGAGGCACGCCGTGCCGCCGCCATCGCCACCGCCGACGCACACCTCCTGGAGGTTCATGCGGCCTGCCCTGAGCTTGCCGAGATAGACCGCGCCCTCGGTGCCACGGGCATGCAGCTCTTCCGCGAGGCGATGAAAGGGGGCGAGGACCTTGGCGAGAGGCTTGAGCATATCCGCGCCGAGCACAGGAATTTGCAGGATATGCGGCGTGAGCTCCTTCTTTCACGCGGCTACCCCGCCGACTATACCGAGCCCGCCTACGAATGCCCGATTTGCCACGACACGGGCTTCGTGGAGGCAAAAATGTGCGAATGCATGCGCCGCGCCCTTGTGAAGGAGGGCATCCTCTCCTCGGGCATCGGAAGGCTGATACAGAACCAGAGCTTTGACAACTTTTCTCTTGATTACTATAAGGGAACGGCCAACGATTACGAGCGTGCCAAAAACGCGCTCGCCCGTGCCAAGAGCTATGCCGAAAGCTTCGGGCCCGAATCGGGGAACCTCCTGCTTATCGGCCCGACAGGACTTGGCAAAACACATCTTTCCACCTCCATTGCGCGCGTGGTGCTTGAGCGCGGCTATGACGTGGTGTACGAAACAGTGCAGAACGTTCTTTCCGATTTCGAATATGACCGCTACAAATCGGGCTACGGGCAAACCGAGACCAAGGGCAGCCGCTACCTTGCCTGCGAGCTTCTGATTCTCGATGACCTCGGCACCGAGCAGCTGAATTCCTTTGTGCTTGCCACCCTTTATCACCTGCTCAACACCCGTCTCAACCACGGTAAGCAAACCGTTATCAACACCAACGTCAGCGGCGAGGAGCTGCGCGAGCGGTATCAGGACCGCATCACGAGCCGCCTTCTCGGGGAATATGAAATTCTTCTCCTTTCGGGCCGCGACATCCGTATGCAAAAGCTCTGAGCCGCAAAAGGGCACCGTGGGCAAACCGCCCGACGGTGCTCTTTTTTTCTCTGCCTCACGGTATTCCCCTCTCCCGCATACCCTAATAGCGTAAGTCGAGTTAGGAGGTGCTTCTATGAGAATTTCACTCGTAGGCGGAGACGCCCGTATGCCGTATGCCGCCGAGGCTCTTTCTCTTATGGGACATGAGGTGAGCCTCTCGGCTCACGGGAACAGCCCCCTCTCCCCGGAGTCGCTTTCCCACGCCGAGGCCGTTCTTCTGCCTCATCCCCTCACAAGGGACGGCGCCACGCTTTTCGCGCCCGAGGCTCCGCTTGAGGTTCCTCTTTCGGTTCTTTTTTCTATGCTCCCGGAAGGGGTTCCGCTTCTCGTCGGAAGAGAGGAGCCTCTCCTGCTCCCTCTTTCGGCGTCGCATTCTCTCCTTGCCTACGGCACGCGCGAGAGCTTCCTGAAAAGAAATTCGCACATCACGGCGGAGGGGGCGGTTTCGTTGCTTCTTGCGCGCCTTTCGCTCACGCTTTCCGAGACGCCGTGTCTCATCCTGGGGAACGGACGGCTGGCGGTGGCGCTTATCGACCTCCTTCTCGGCTTGCACACCCCCGTTACGGTGTTCGCGCGCAGCCTGCGCCCGCTTCCCTTTGACGGAGTTCCCCTTCTTCCTCTTGGGGCACTGCCTGCGGAGCTTCACCGCTTCCCCGTCATTATCAATACCGTACCGGCGTGTATTCTCACTCCACAGCTTCTGCTTCATGCACAGAGGAGGGCTCTTTTGCTTGAGCTTTCCGGGGTACCCCAAGCCGCCCCTATGGAGACCGTAACCGAGGCGGGGCTCCTGTACCTCAGTGCTCCTGCGCTGCCGGGAAGGTACGCCCCCATGAGCGCAGGGCGCGCTGTGGCCGAGGCAGCAGCTGACATTCTATCTTCCCCTTGAGGTTTTTTATGATTGCCTATGCCTTTTGCGGCTCATTTTGCACCCTATCCCATTCGCTGGCTGCCCTGCGCCGTCTGATAGCAGACGGCCACCGCGACATCCTTCCGATTATGAGCGAAGCCGTCTTTCGCACCGACACCCGCTTTTGGAGGGCTGAGGAATTTCGAAGCACGGTAGAGGGGCTTTGCGGACGAAGCATTATTCACACCGTTGTGGATGCAGAGCCCCTTGGCCCCACTCTTGATGCCGAGGCACTGATTATCGCCCCCTGCACAGGGAACACCCTTGCCAAAATGGCCAACGCCATCACCGACGGCCCCGTTACCATGGCGGCCAAGGCCCACCTTCGCTCTGACCGCCCCACTCTGATTGCGCTTGCCTCCAACGACTCGCTCTCGGCAGGGCTTGCCAACATCGCCACCCTGCTCCTTCGCAAGGAGGTCTATTTTGTCCCCATGCGGCAGGATGACCCCAACAAAAAGCCTCATTCTCTTGTGGCCGATTACACCCAGCTTTCCGAGGCGCTTGAGGATGCCTTGGCAGGCCGCCAGCGACGCCCGCTCTTTTTATAAAAAAGAATGCTGTCAACGCCAAGGGCGCGACAGCATTCTTTTTCTTAGGTAAGAATCGGTCTCCTCTTATCCAAAAGAAGCGAGATAAGGTCCACAAGCCAACCGATGGAGAAGGCACCCAAAAGCCATATGACGCCTACCACAAGAAGAACCGTGTCCTTTTCCTCAATCCCCTTTACGATACGGTAAAGAGCCCAAACGATGTCAAGGGCGGGGATGCAAAGAATGAGCTTAACAAGAAAGGGAAGCTCATCGACAGCCTTAAGAAGTTCCTTCATAGCAATCTCCTTTTCTCAAAAAGTGTTCTGTAATTCCAGTATAGCAAATTCCCGCGCAAATGACAAGGGGGGAGAGAAAATTTTCTCTCCCCCGCATGCTTCCTTACGAAAGCGAGGCAAGACGGCGATGCGCGCGCAGATATCCGCTTTTCAGACGGGAATGCCCGCCCTCAAAGCCTGCTTCAGCCGCGGCCTCATACCAAGCCGCCGCCTTTTCGCGGTCAAGCGGAACACCGTCACCAAATTCGAAATGACAGCCTATCATATAGGACGCGCGGGCAGAGCCGCGCTCGGCGGCAAGAAGACGAAGCCGCAGGGCCTCCTCGACGTCACCGCGGTGGTACGCGGCGGCAGCCGCCGAATACAGGCGGCGTGCCTGCTTTTTCCCCCGCACCTCATCCATGGCGGCAAGAAGACGCGCGGCATTTTCAAGATAGGGCTCCCTCGCCTCGGCAAGCAGGCGGCGGCAAGCGGCAAAATCACGCCCCGTGCCCGTACCGCTGAGGTAGCAGGCGGCAAGATTCAGCCTTGCGGCCTCACTCCCCGCAGCCACAGCCTCACGGTAAGCCTTGACGGCAAGCCGAGGGGAAACCGCGCACCCGATTCCCTTTTGCAAGCAATAGCCCATGTTGGAAAGCGACTGAGCGTGCCCGAGAGCAGCTGCCCTCTCGTAAAGCACAAAGGCCTCACGGACGTTACCCGCCTTTTGTGCCTCTACGGCGCGCTGAAAGACGTCGCCGAGGTACGAATCAATTCCGGAAAGGCGGTCTGCCGCCGCCGTGCAACCACCTGCCGCCGCGCGGCGAAGCCACGGGACGGCGCGGCGCACGCCCTCTCCCTCCCTCTCGTGAGCGATATAAAAATCGCCGAGGATATACTGATGCTCCGCCGTGCCGTGCTCGGCAGCCATTTTGTAGTATTTTTCCGCTTCCGAAAGCAAGCCGCATTCCTTTTCGTAAATGCGCCCGAGAAGCAGGGCGGCCTCCTGAGAGCCGCCCTCGGCGGCACGGGAATAAAAGGCTATGGCAGCCTCTCTGTCACGAGGCGTTCCGATGCCCTCGGCATAGGCGGTGCCGACAGAAAGGGCAGCAGAAAGCGAGCCCTCATCGGCGGCAAGCAGATGGAGGCGAAGGGCGGTGGTAGGAAGCCCAGCCGCCATGGCCTCGTTCCCAAGGGCCAAAAGGCTTTCCGCCGTATGCGGGCTTTCCGCCACAGGCTCCTCGGGAAGGGGATTTTTAAAGAACAGCCTGAGCACCGCGGCACGAAGAGCGCGATGGGGCAGAAGCCGCAGAGCCCATGCGGCAGACTCGGGTGAGCGGGGCACTCCTCTGCCGAAAAGATAGGCCGAAAAAAGGCGTGAGGCAGCCTTCCTGTGCCCTGCACGGGCCGAAAGCTGAAGGTAAGCAAAGCGCACGTCGGCAGGGAGCGAAAGCCTATCTCGTGATTCGGCAAGGCAGAAGGAGGCATCGACGTTGCCGAGCGCGGAGGCAACACGAAGCCAGAGGGCTGCGTTCCCGCGCCCCTCCGAAAGACGGGGGTGCGAAAGCAGAAGGCGGCCAAGGCGGTAGGCTGAGCGCACCGAGCCGTGCTCGGCAGCCTCAAGGTAGGCATCCGCCGCACGCACGAGGTCCTTTTGCGTTCCGATGCCACGCTCGGTGAGGCGGGCCAGGGCCTCCTCTCCGTCAAGAGAGCCGGCACGGCAAAGAAGGGCGTAAAGCGCGTAGGCCTCCTTATCCTTTTTGTCCTGCTCCAGTGCCACCGCGCGGCTGAAAAGAGCCGCGAGCTCGGCCTTATCGGGAGTGGCGGGTGTGCGGCAGGAGGGGCAAAGCAGGCCCGCCTCCTCCAAGGACCACTCCTTTTGGCAACGCTTACAAACTACCATAGCGTTCTCCTCGGTAAAAAAATTTGAAAGATTCAGAATTTTAGACTTCCTATGCTATTATCATACCACATTCCCTTTCTCTTTTGCAAGAGAAAAGAAAAAAAGAGCGAATAAGCTCTTCTCGCATTGGCTATACTGTGAGTAAAGAAACGGTAAAGAGAGGAACGGTTATGTTTACAAAGCAACGAAAAATGGGGTTTGTGTGTGAGCACCCTCTTATCTCCTGCCTTCTCTCCGTAATGCTCTCCGCCGCCGCGACTGCCCTGCTTCTCAAGAAGTGGCATTCGCTTCCCATGATGGCACGGAAGCTGGCGGATACAATGGAGAGCTGCCCATGCGCGGCAGGGACACAGGAGCAAGAGTGAGGAAACCTCGGAGACGCATGAGGCAGCCAAAAGCCCGGCGGGCTTTGGCTGCCTCCTTTGTCTTTTTGTATATCAGTCCACGGTTTTATCAATCGAAAAGCGTGTGATTTTTCTTGTTGTGGTTTTGGGGAACTCCTCGGTGCGGAGCTTCACGTATTCGATTTTCTTGTAGGGTGCCATGCGCGAATTCACCTTGGCAACCTCCTCATGGAAATAGGTATCGAGGTCTTTGATGCCGCGAAGGGCCAATGCCTCGGCATCGGGGAAAATCTCTGCCACAATCAGCTCACGGTTCTTATCCGAGCGGCTCTCGCCCGCATACACCACGGCCTCGGCAATCCCGTAAATGCGCGAGAGCTCGGTCTCGATTTCCTCGGGATACACATTCTTGCCGTTGGAAAGAATGATAAGATTCTTCAAGCGCCCCGTAATGTAAATCCAGCCCTCGCTGTCAAGCCGACCAAGGTCGCCCGTGTGGAAATAGCCCTCATCATCAAAGACTGCCGCCGTGGCTTCCTCATTTTCAAAATAGCCGAGCATGACATTCGTGCCCTTGACGCAAATCTCGCCCTCGCCGTTTTCGTTTGGATTGTCGATTTTCACCTGCTCACCCACAATGCACCGCCCCACCGAGCCCGCCTTGCGGTAGTTGTTGCGGTTGCAGGAAATAAGGGGAGCACATTCTGTAATACCGTAGCCGTTCAGAATGGTGATGCCGAGGGACTCAAAGTCACGAATGATATCCGGGTTGAGCGCAGCCCCGCCCGACACGATGAGCCTCATGCGGCTTCCAAAGTTCGAAAGGACCTCGGCAAAAAGCTTCTCTCTGAGGTCAATGCCCACGCGGCGCAGGGCGTTTGAAATCTTCATCATGCGGCGCACAAGCGAAAGCTTGCCCTTCTTTTCAATGGCCGCAAATATCTTCTTATAGAAGGTTTCCACATAAAGAGGTACAAGGACAAGGTGCGTCGGGTTCTCCGCCTTCACCTCGTTCAGAAGATACCTCGTCCCGCTGCTGATGTAAATCTCAATTCCCTGCATATAATGACCTATGAGGTTTACGGTGGAGCCGAAGGTGTGGTGAGCCGGGAGCGTAAAGAGGGTTTTCTCGGGCATAGAGAAAAGGTAAATCCCGTTCGTCATATCCTCAAGGATATTGCGGGTTGTGAGCATAACGCCCTTTCCCTTGCCCGTTGTACCCGAGGTGAAGACGATGGAAACGAGCGCGTCGGGGTCAATGGGCTCCTCAAAGAAGCCGCGCTCCCCCTTCTCTATAAGGGCGCCTCCCTCGGAAATGAGTTCGTCAACCGATGGGCACTCTCCGTCCCCCATAGGAGAAAACGAAATAAAGGCAGAGAGCGACGGCACATCGGCACGCAGCTGAAGCAGCTTTTCCTTAAGGCTCGTGCCGAAGATAAGCGCCTCGCAGCGCGCGGTGTTAAGTATGCTCGCCATATCCTCGGCGGGATACTCCTTATCCACGGGGACGACCACGGCCCCTATTGAGCAAAGGGCAAAATAGCTGCAAACCCAGCCATAGCTGTTTTCGCCGATAAGAGCAACCTTCCTGCCGCGGAGGCCTCGTGCAGTGAGAGCGGTGCCAAGCGCGGCAACCTCCTCGTACACACGGCGGAAGGAAAGACGGACCGCATCGGCATCCGCAGGGTTTTTGCGAAAAGAGAGCGCAGGCTTATCCCCGAAGCGCTCGGCAGCTCCCTTAAGCATATCACGCACGTCGGCATAGCTGACCGTTTCATACAACGGATAATCTTTTTTTCGGTTAGGGTACTTCATTATATTTACACCTCACATTGGGGCCCGAAAGCCCGATTTCAAGGACAGTATACCGCAAAATGCAGAAAAATGCTATCTACGATTGCACCGCTTCCCTCTCACCGATGTGGAGAACGCGGTTCGAAATTCTCCGTTCTTTTTTTCGTTTCCACTCCCCGTAGAAGCCCGCGGAGCCCGTGAGGATTTTTGTTAAAAAAAGAAAAGTTTTATTTACATAAAGAAGGGGGCTTCACAAAAAACGCCTCCTCTCGGCAACCCGTGCCGACACCCTCGGACGGAGAACAGCAACAGGCAGAGCCCGATTTCAGGAGGATTTGGATATGAAGAACAGGCAAAAAGGAGGGAGCCCTCTCGCGGGTGAGGCAGCGAGGGCTCTTTGCATCGTGCTCACTGCCGTCACCGTGGCGGCAGGCCTCCACATCTTTGCCTATCGCGCCAATTTTTCTCCAAGCGGCATCGACGGGCTTGCCACCATGCTTCATTATCTCACAAGAGCGCTCGGCTTTCCCGTAAATCCCGGTATCTTCACCCTGCTTTTGAACCTGCCCCTTTTGCTTCTTGCCTGGTCAAAGCTTCGCCGCCGCTACGTGCTTTACACCCTCCTCTATATCGGGGTGCTCTCGCTTTCTCTCGTTTTCTACGAGGCCATCTCGCTTTATCAGTACGACTGCCTGACCGAGGGGACAAAAAACAGCCCCCTGATTGCCGCCGTTTTCGCGGGTGTCATTCAGGGCCTGACGGGAATCCCCCTGCGCCTCGGCGGCTCCTCCGGGGGCTCGGACATTATCGGAGGGCTTCTTTTCCTGCGTGCGCCGCACAAGAATATTGAGCAGCTGATATCGCTCGTCGGCTATTGCATTGTGGGGCTTGCCTTTCTCGTCTACCGCGATATAGGGGCAGCCTGCCTCTCTCTTATTTCGGTATTTGCCTGCGAAAGAGTCAGCGCAAGCCTTCTGCGCCCCACGCGGGGAGCTCTGCGCTTTGATATTTTCGCCGCAGAGGGGGCAGAGGAGGAAATTCGCCGCTTTGTGCTTTCCCGCCTAGGGCATGGGGTAACCCTCCTTCGCGGAGAGGGAGGCTTTTCCCACGAGGGGAGATGCGTTCTCGTTTGCCTCGTGGCTTACCCGCAGCTTGGCGATTTTCTCGCCTTTTTAAAAACGCAGAGGGACATCTTCTACTGCTATAACGAGGCACTCGGGCTGGGAGGCTGCTTCGTGCGCGAGGGGCGCGCCTCAGGTTGAGGATTTTGCCCTAGGGGAGGCGGCTCCGTGCCGCCCTCTTCGGGCTCGGGGAAAGGAGGTTGACATTGACGGTAAAAAGTAGTATGATACCAATGTACGTATTATTTATAGGAGGAGCGCGGCGCGCGTGCCCCGTCGCCCCTTAAGAAAGGATTGACACCCTATGGAAAAAACAGCTGTCCTTACTTACCTTTTGGAATGTGCGGATGCGATGAGATTGGATGATAAGCGGAACGCGCTTTCGGCCAACTACTTCATCGTGGCTCTGATAGACACCTGCCTCGCCTTGAAGGAGGGGGAGCTGAAGGCCGAGCTTGCAACCGAAGAAAATCTTGCGGAGCTGCGTGCGGCAGAGGCGCTTCTCCGGGCGAGGTGCGATATCACGCCTGCCCTTCGCGACAGAATTCTTTCCGGCGTACGGGAGGAGGGCTACAATCCGCAGCTGGATGAGTTCCAGTTCCGCAAGGCACTTTTCCGCGTGCGTGAGGAGGCCAAGAAGACCTCCGTGGAAAGGGCGGATGCCTCTCTCTACCTTTCGGTCATTCTCGAATCACCCCCCGTTCTTCTGCGCACGGCCCTCGGCATGCAGGTCATCGAAACCACCCTGGTTCCGCCGTCCTCCGGCACCGCACGGGAGGAGGCGCGCCCCACTGCCGACAGCGAGGAGAAGGGGACGAAAAAGCGCCGCAGCTCGGGCACCGCGGCAAGCAAGCCCTTCTCGCTGGACGGCTCTATCAAAAAGGCAATGGACATTCAGCGCGGGCTGCTCGAAAGGGTGGTCGGTCAGGACCTGGCCGTTGCCGCCTTTGCCTCGGGCTGCTTTCAGAGCGAAATGATTGCCGCCGAAAAGAAAAAGCACCGCGGCCCGCTTGCCACCTTCCTCTTTGCGGGCCCTCCCGGCGTCGGAAAAACCTTCCTCGCCGAAAGCGCCGCCGAGCTCCTCGGCCTCCCCTTTCTCCGTGTGGACATGAGCGAATATGCCGACAACGACTCTCTTGTGGAGTTCTGCGGCTCGGACAATGTATACAAGAACGGCAAAGAGGGTAACATCACAAAGTTTGTGACCGAGAACCCGAGAAGCGTCATTCTTTTTGATGAAATCGAAAAGGCACACCTGAGCATTATCCACCTCTTTTTGCAAATTCTTGACACGGGCAGCATCCGCGACAACTTCACGGACAAGCCTGTTTCCTTTGGAGAGGTAACCGCCATCTTCACCACCAATGTGGGGCGCAAGCTGTACGAGGACCCCTCGGTGCAGAACCTCGCGGCCATTCCGCGCAAGCGGGTGCTGGAGGCCTTGGCAACCGAACGAGACCCGAAGAGCGGAACCCTCATGTTCCCCACCGCCATCTGCTCGCGCTTTGCCTCAGGCAACGTCCTGATGTTCAATCGCCTCGGCACCGACAACCTCTACTTCATCACCAAGCGCGAAATTGATTCGCAGGTGGAGGGCTTTACAAAGGCAAGCGGCATTCAGGTGGAGGTGGACCGCAAGCTCCCCACCACCCTCATCTTTGCCGCCGGCGGAAAGACCGACGCGCGCACAATACGGGGCCGCGCCTCCACCATCTTCCACGAGGAGATGTATGAGCTCCTGCGCCTTATGCGTGAATGCGGCGCTAAGGTGGAAAAGCTCAAGAAAATCAAGCTGGAGGTCTCGCTTGAAAAAAGCGGCCTCGAAACATCCTCGCTCTTTGTAGGGGCCGAAAAGCCCAAGGTCCTCGTCTTCGCCGAGGAGGAAGTTGCCGAGCGTTGCCGCCGCGCCCTCCCCTCGGTTGAGGTGCTCAGTGCAAGCGACCTTGACTCGGCCAAGGCGCTCCTCTTTAACCACGATTTTCTCCTGATACTTACCGACATTGACTGCCGCCGTGACCGCTCCTGCCCGAAGCCTCTTAACAGAGAGGACACCGAATCGGTGGGCATGGAGTTCCTTGCCCATGCGCTCACCCTCGAAGAAAAGCCTGTCTATCTTCTGCTTGACAGGGATGACGGGCTTTCGGAGGCCGAGCGACTCTCCTTTGCCCGTATGGGCACAAGGGGCTGCTTTGCCATGGAGGCCGAGGATTTTGAGGAGCAGGTGGTGTCGCGCTGCGACGTTGCCTACCAGCAGGAGGCCGTGGCGCGGCTTGCCCGCGACAGCAAGGTGCTCTCCTATAAAACGGTGCAGTCGCTCTCGAAGGACGGCTCCCAGGCTACCGTCTCCTTCTGCGGCTTCCGCCTTGCACGTGCCACCGACAGCGACGATGCGGGAAGCATTCTGGATGCGGCGGCGCGCCCGAGCACCCGCTTCCCCGACGTCATCGGCGCCGAGGACGCCAAGCGCGAGCTCACCTACTTCTCCGAATATCTTAAGGACCCCCGCAAATACGCAAGGCGCGGTCTGCGCGCGCCAAAGGGCGTGCTTCTCTACGGCCCTCCCGGTACGGGGAAAACTATGCTGGCCAAGGCGCTGGCGGGAGAATCCGACGTCACCTTCCTTGCCACCGAGGGCAACCGCTTCTTAAAGCGGTATGTCGGAGAGGGCCCTGCCGCCGTGCATGACCTCTTCCGCACGGCGCGCAAGTATGCCCCTGCCATCATCTTTATCGACGAAATCGACGCGATTGCCAAGGACAGGAGCGAAGGCCGCAACGACGAGCAAATCGGAGATATTCTCACCGCCCTTCTCACCGAGATGGACGGCTTCTCCCAGAACCCCGACAAGCCCGTCTTTGTCCTCGCCGCCACCAACTACGCGGTGGATAAGTCAAGCGGCAAATCGCTCGACCCTGCCATACTGCGCCGCTTTGACAGACGCATTTACGTTGACCTGCCGAACAAGGAGGAGCGTCTGCGCTATTGCGAAATGCGTGTTGCCAAGAGCCCCGCGATGGCCGTCAGCCGTGAGGAGCTTGAAAACCTTGCCATTCGCTCGGTGGGCATGAGCCTTGCTCAGCTGGAATCGGTCTTTGAAATGGCCCTTCGCGGCGCCGTCCATTCGGAAAACGGCACGGTAGGGGATGCTGAGCTTGAGGAGGCCTTTGAAACCTTCACAAGCGGTGAAAAGCGCAGCCGCACCAAGGAGGCGGTGACAAGAACCGCCTGCCATGAGGCGGGGCACGCCCTGCTTTGCTGGCTGGGCGGTGAATGTCCCTCCTATCTCACGGTGGTCTCGCGCGGCGACCACGGCGGCTATATGCAGCACGGCGACACTGAGGACAAGGGGGTTTACACCCGTGCCGAGCTGCTCTCGCGCATTCGCACCTCGCTTGCGGGGCGTGCCGCCGAGCTCGTCTATTACGGCGAGGAGGACGGCGTCACCACGGGCCCGAGCGGCGACCTTGCCCAGGCCACCTCGCTTGCCACGCATATGCTTTGCACCTACGGCATGGATGATTCCTTTGGCCTCGCCGCCCTTTCAGGCAGCCCCGAAGGCTCCCCCTACTACGGTGAAATCCGCAAAAAAATCAACGGAATCCTGGAGGCCGAGCTTCTCCGCGCAAGACACGCAATAGAGGAAAACCGCAGGGCGATGGACGCCCTGGTTGCCGCTCTTGTGGAAAAGAACCAGCTGAAGGGGAAGGAAATCGAAGCCATTCTTACGGCTACCGTCAAGAGGCCGTAAAGGGGCCCATTCCACGGAAGATACCGCATACAAAAGCTGCCCAAGCCGAATTTCGGCTTGGGCAGCTTTTTATTAAGTTTTGTTTACAAAAGCATTGGGAGGGGCGGTGTCTCGGCGGAAAGCACGATGGCATGCTCTGCCGCCTCGGTAAGCTCGGGCACAAGAGCCGGCTCAGCGGCTGAGCCCGTCAACGAAAAGAGAAAGATGAGCAGGGCAAGGAAGGTAAGGCCGCCAAGGACCGCGAGGAGAACCTTGAAAACCGAGACGGGAGCCTCTCCCGCCACCCTGCCGCTTTCCCCGTTCACGGCAAAGCGATAGAGCTTGCCGCCGTAGCGGTAGGAGGAGAGCCAGACAGGGAGAAGAATATGCTTGAAGAGCACCCTCCTATACGTGTGGTTATACTGCATGAAGCGATAGGTATCGTACCCGAGGGACGCACGAATAGTGCTCTGCATACGCTCCTCCGCCACGGGGCGGATGCGTGCGAAGCCCTCGTCAAGCCCGAGCGTGTATCTCTCGGCCTGAAAGCCAGAAAGATAGGCGGGGTTATAGACGTGCAGAACCTTAGTGCCGAAGGGCTCTATTTTTTTCAGCATGTTGGCGTCCACGCCCCGCGAGGCGCAAAAGGAGATATCATCAAAATACTCCCGTCGCTCCCCCGCCACGGGATACCAATCTGTCACCGTGCGCGTTCTCGTTTGCGTTTTGCCGTTGACACGGACGGTGTAGGTGACCACCCGTGTACGCCCGCCCTGCCCCGAATAGGAGGTGTCAAGGTCGGTGTCGTAGGTGAAATACGGCAGATATACCCCCTTCATATCGGGGTTATGTGCCATACGGCGGAAGGCGCGCGGCGCGAAATAACGGCGCCTTGCCCATTTGGCAAACAGGGCCTCTGCCTCCTCGCGCGAGAGCTTGTGGGGCACCATCGTCTCGGGCCTGAGAATCGGCAGAGCGGGATGCGGCTCGGTAACATAGTGGCTACCGCAAAAGGGACAGCTGACCGTCATGCTTTCTGCCTCCGAAAGGGTTTCGGCACCGCAGGCGGGACATACGTGCGTAAAGCTCCCCTCCTCCTCCCAGTTGGGTGCGCTGACCGTGGCGCTCTCCGCGTCATACTCGTACTCGGCAGCCTCGATTTCGGGCGAGGGGATTTCCTCGGTTGTGCCGCAGTAGGCGCAAAATAACCCTCCCTCCCTCGGGGAATATACCATGCGATTTCCGCAAGAACGGCAGGGGAATGCACAGCTTCTCGGTGGGGTGGGCTCAGCGCGGCCTTCCGTCTCCTCCCGTGTATTTTTTCTTTCGTCCATACTAACCTCCTAAAGGGAAACGGCGCCGCTGTTCTTTTCAGCTGCGCCGTTTCATACAATAGAGAATAAGAAATCAGCGCTTGCCGATTTCCTCGCGGCAACGCTTGCAAATTTTTCTGCCGCAGTATTCCGCAATATCCTCTCCGCTGCCGCAGAAAAGGCAAAGGGGAAGATATTTGGAAAGCACAATGTGCTCGCCGTCCACAAAAATTTCAAAGGCATCGCCATCGCCAATGTTCATCGTGCGGCGCATTTCCATCGGAATAACCACACGCCCAAGCTCGTCAATTTTGCGCACCATGCCGGTAGATTTCATTTTGTTACCTCCTTAGGGGAACCCTTTTTTATTTCGTTTCCATTCTATCACAAAAATTTCCAAATGTCAATAGTATTTGCTATTTTTTAACATTTTTTTCAAAATACCCTTTTGGAGGTACAAACGCGATGGGAGGGCGTGCTCTATGCTGATGCTGCCGAAAACCGTGCTATGACAGAGGCCGTGGCGGAACGGCTCCTTCCCCTTTTGCCGCCGAGCGTTACTTTGGCGCTTTCGGCGCAAAGGGCCTCGCGCAAGGAGCTTTTTGTCGCCCTTTCGGAAATTCGGCTGAGGGCAGAGCGATGCGCCTCGCTCACAGTTGAGGGCGAGAACATTCCCCTCCCCGTTTTCCTTAGCGCAGCCGAGCTGTCCTCGCAGCTTCTCCGCCTCTGTCAGGGCTCGCTTTATGCCTACCGCGAGGCGCTCGCCGAGGGCTACCTTCCGCTTTTTGACGGGATACGCCTCGGCGTAGCGGGGCGCGCCGTTTGCGAGGGCGGCAGAGTCACGGGAGTGACCGATATACGCTCACTCTCCTTCCGTATTCCTCACCCCGTCCCCTCGGCAGCCGAGGAGGCCGAGGAGGTGTTTCGCTCTCTTGACGGGCGCGGCCTTCTCGTGTATTCGCGCCCGGGGGTGGGAAAGACCACGCTCCTGCGCGACCTCGGGCGACGGCTTGCTAACGGACGGCAGGCCAAAAGAGTGGTGCTGATAGACAGCCGCGGTGAGCTTTCGGGAGGAGACTACGGGCGGTTCGCGCTTATCGACATTCTGCTCGGCTATCCGAAGGCTGTGGGAATTGAGCAGGCCGTGCGCACCCTCTCGCCCGAGGTGCTTCTTCTTGATGAAATCGGCTCGCGCGAGGAGGCGGAGGCCATTCTCGCGGTGTCGGGCTGCGGCGTTCCGATGGTAGCGACGGCGCATGCCGCCACGCGAGAGGAGCTTTGTGCGCGCCCTGCCGTACGCATGCTGCTTGAGGCAGGCATCTTCGGCGCGCTTTTCGGCCTCGCACGGCACGGGGGGAGAGTCGTGGGAGTGCGGGAGGAAATCTTGCTCTCTCCCCGGGAGGAGGTTATATGACGGTCAAGCTCTGCGGAGCCTGTCTTATGCTGCTGCTCGCCACCATGCTTGCAAGCCGCGGCCAAGCGGCCCTTCGGGAAAGGGTTGCGGTGCTTGAGGGCTTTCTTTCGCTTTTGCGGTACATTCGGGAGAAAATTGCCTGCTTCCGCACCCCTGCGCCCGATATCTTCGAAAGCTTTCACTGCGAGGCACTCAGCCGCACGGGCTTTCTTACGCAGCTGCGCGATGGGGGCATGCTCTTCGCGCTTGAGCATAGGGGGGACGGACTCTATCTTGACGGAGAGACGATGGCTCTGCTTTCCGAGTTCGCCGCCGAGCTCGGGGGCGGCTATGCCGAGGAGGAGCTTGCACGGTGTGAGCTTGCGATAGCGCGGCTCTCCGACATTCTTGCCTCCTATAAGGAAAGCCTGCCGAAGAGCACGAGGCTTTACCGCACCCTTATGCTAAGCGGTACCCTTGCGGTCATTATTGTGCTTTTGTAATCATATGGTAATAGGGGACAAGAACAAGGAGGAGGAAGGAAAAATGGAGGTAGGTCTTATATTGAAGGTGGTGGGGGTAGGTATGCTGGTAACCGTATCCTGCCAGATTTTATCAAAGGCGGGGCGTGACGAGCAGGCCATGCTCGTCTCGCTTGCGGGAATTGTCGTGGTGCTCCTTTTGCTGATGGGAGAGATTGGAAAGCTTTATGAAGCCATACGGAGCATTTTTCAGTTTTGACCTTCTTAAAGCTATGCGGGCTTTGCCTCCTTGCCGCCTGCCTTCTTCTGCTTCTTCGGGAAGCGGGAGGGCGTTACCTCCCCCTCATTGCCCTCTCGGGCGGCGTTATCCTTCTTCTCTATCTTTTCGAGGAGCTTCGGCTTGTAACCTCCTTTCTGGAGGAGCTCGCGGTGGGAGACACGGTGAAGGACGTGCTCTCGCTCTCCCTGCGCATTCTCGGCCTTTGCCTTCTCACCGAGCTGACGGCAAGCCTTTGCCGCGACATGGGGGAGGGAGGGCTTGCCTCACGGCTGGAGCTTTGCGGACGGGTGGAAATTCTTGTGGTCTCGCTCCCCACCCTCGCGCGCCTCGTAGAGACCGCCGTCGCGCTTATCGGATGAAGCGGCTCTCGCTTCTCCTTCTCCTTCTCCTTTTCCCTCTTTGCTTCTCTCTTTCGGCCACAGCCGCCGAGCCGAAGGACTATGTTGACGAGCTTTACGGAGGATTGCCCTCTCTTTCAAGAGAGGCCCTCCCCGATGAGCTCAGCGAGGAATCGCTTGCCGAGGCCATCGGCATACGTCACCTTGCCGAGGTTATGCTTTCGGGAGCCTCGGAGGCTGCGCCTCGCCTTTTGCGGATATTTCTCCGTCTTCTCGGCATGGCCCTCTTTCTTTCTCTCCTGCATCAGCTGGGCGGTGATGCGGGCGGCGGCGCGCGCGTTGCCGAGATGGCCCTCTCGGCAGCCTCCTGCCTTTTGCTTTACGAAAGCTTCTCTCCTCTTTTTATGGGGGCCGTTTCCTATCTTTCGGACATGGCAGCGCTTGCGGAGCACGCCGCCCCGCTTATGGGGGCTCTGTATGCGGCAGGGGGAAACATCGCAACGGCGGCTGCCTCGGGCGGTGTGATGGCGGCCCTCTCTCTCCTTCTTGAATTTCTCTGCGGCGAGACACTTCTACCGCTTATACGGGTAATGCTCGGCTTTCTTCTCGTCTCCTCGCTCGGCGAGGTGCGCACCGACGGAGTCATGGCCTCCTTGCGCAATCTCTATATGCTTCTTATCGGCTTTTTCTCGGTTCTGATTGCCGCCTCGCAGGCCTTCGGCAATGCCCTCGGGAGCGCGCGGGACAGCTTCTCCCTGCGTACCCTTAAATTTGCCGTGGGACAGATGCTGCCCGTGGTGGGCGGTACGGTTTCGGGCTCGCTCGGCACGGCTATGGCCTCGCTCGGTCTTTTGCGCGGCACGGCGGGCATCACCGTGGCGGCAGCGGTGCTCCTCCCGCTTTTACCTATTATCACCGAGCTCCTCCTCTCGCGGCTCGGCCTTGGTCTTCTGGCAGGGGTTTCCGGCATGCTCGGCGCCCCTGCGGCGGGCCGCCTCTTCTCCTCCTTTCGCTCTCTTTTTGACCTCGTGCTTGCCGCCGTCAGCGTTTCCTCCCTCCTCTTTCTCTTTATTGCGGGGAGCTTTGCCCGCTGTGCACCCGTTGCCCTATGACAGAGTATCTGCAAAGCATTCTCCTCGTTTCGGCAGTCACGGCGATTCTCGGTCTTCTGCCGGGCGAGGAGAAAATGAAAAAGGCCGTGAGCTTCGCCCTTGCCGTCGCTGTCCTTTCTGCCCTTGTGCTTCCTCTGCCAAAGCTGCTTCTCGGCCTGCCGAGCGACTATTCCTCCCTTCTCGAGAGGCTGGAGGGGGAGGCACTCGGGGAGGAGGGCTACCTCAAGGCAGAAACCCTGTCTGCAGTCGAGGAGGGAATGCACGCCTATCTTACCGAAAGGTATCGGCTTTCCCCAGAGGACCTTACGCTTTCGCTGGAGGGGGATATTGTGGACAACACGGTCATTGTGCGGCGCGTCACCCTCACGCTTTCGGGGCGCGGGGTGATGGGGGATGTGCGCTCCATGGTGGAGCATATCGAAAAAAATACAAATGCCGAATGTGTGGTGAATTACCGTGAAGGATAACGCCCTTCTCCTAAAGAGCTTTAAAAATATGAAAGGAAAGTGGAGCCTTGCCCTCCTTGGGCTTCTCGGCATTCTCGCGCTTCTTTTCGGCGGCGGCCTCGGCGAAGGACAGGAGACCGCCGCCGATACCGAAGGCTACCGCAAGGTCATGGAGGCCGAGGTCGCCTCTCTCCTTTCGGAGGTGGAGGGGGTGAGCGAGGTCAGCGTCCTTCTCACGCTTGAAGCAGGAGAGAGCTCTCTCTTTGCCGAGGACGAGGGGGGGTACCTCACGGTGGGAGGCGACGGGCTTCTGATTGAAAAGCGCCCGCCCCGCGTGGCAGGTGTAGCCGTTGTTTGCCGAGGCGGAGGCGACGCGCGCGTGCAGGAAACCGTCAAGGCACTTCTTTCGGCCTCGCTCGGTATCGGAACGCACCGCGTGGTCATCGCCGAAAAAAAATAAATTTTTCGGCATACCGTGGGAATACGGCGCATATAGATGGTAACACAGAAATGAAATTCAGCTGGAGGAACTGTTATGGCAAAAATCGCATTCAAATCAAAGCTTTTTTCCAAAATCGGTAAGCGCGGTATTGTTATCGCCTGTGCCGTGCTTCTTATCGGAGCCGCCGTGTATCTCAATTACCAATGGTTCTACGGTGCGGGAGATGACCTCGGGTACGGTGACAACAACATGACCGGAGGCGAGGGCGGCGACACGGTCAACGTATCGACCTATTTCAGTGCCACCCAGCTTTCCCGTCAGGAGGCGCGCGACGAGGCCCTTGAGGTGCTTCAGAATGTGGTAGAGAGCGAGGATTCGCTCGCGGCCACCAAGGAAGCGGCTATGGCCGAGATGAGCCAGATTGCCCTTGACATCCAGAACGAGGCCAACATCGAAAGCCTTGTGAAGGCAAAGGGCTTTGAAAACTGTGTGGCCGTTATCAGCGGCGACAAAATTCACGTAGTGGTCGCCTCCGAGGAGGAGCTGATTGCCTCGCAGGTGGCACAAATCAACGAAATCGTGTATGAGGCCACGGGCATTCTGCCGACCAACGTGAAAATCATGCGCAAATAACACCGAAGGGCGAAGAACGGAGCTGCAGCAAGCATGGACTGCGGCTCCTTTTTTCTGGTTTTCATCTCCGTTCTCTTGCGCTTTCCCGTCAAAAGTGATATACTGTTTTTACAAGCCGCGAGGCGCTTCGGAGAGGCCGTTGCTTAGCTCCTGCCGTCCTGCCCCGCGGAAATCCCCCCAAAAAAGGAACCAAAATGAAACAGTTTCGTGTGACGGGAATGAGCTGTGCCGCCTGCTCCTCCCGTGTAGAGGCGGCGGTGCTTTCCTGCCCGGGTGTGTCGTCCTGTGACGTGAACCTTCTTACAGGCACAATGCGCGTTCAGGGCGAGGCCACCGAGGAGGAAATTGTCGCCGCCGTCAGGGCGGCGGGCTACGGAGCCTCCCCTATGGAGGAGGCTGCCGCATCCCCTGCGGTGAAGGAGGGCGAGGACCGCGCCCGCCGCGATGTGGCGCGGCGGCTTCTCCTTTCCTTTATCCTTTTGCTGCCCCTTATGTATCTCTCCATGGGACACAGCATGCTGGGGCTGCCCCTGCCGCGCCTCCTTGCCGATACGCCTGCCGCAAACGGCCTTTGCCAGATGCTTCTCTCGCTTGCCGTTATGCTCCTGAACCGAGGCTTCTTCCTTCGCGGCGCGCGTGCCCTTCTTCATCGTGCCGCCACCATGGACACGCTCGTTTCGCTCGGCTCGGCGGCCTCCTTCGGATACAGCCTTTTCCGCCTTCTTTCGCTGCTCCTGCACCCCGAGGCTCCGCTTGCCCACGATTTCTATTTCGATTCGGCGGCCATGATTCTCGTGCTCATTACCCTCGGGAAGCTTCTGGAGGCTCGCTCCAAGGGGAAAACCATGACGGCCCTTGCGGCCCTGGAACGGCTCTCTCCCGCCACGGTCTCGGTTCTGCGCGACGGGGTGGAGTGTCTCCTCCCCATCGAGCAGCTTTCGCGGGATGACGTCTTTCTCGTCCGCCCCGGGGAAAGCATTGCCGCCGACGGCATTGTGCTCTCGGGGGAAAGCGCGGTAAACGAGGCCTCCCTCACGGGAGAGAGCCTCCCCGCCTATAAAAAGGTCGGCGACAGCGTGTCTGCCGCTACCATAAACCAATCGGGCGTGCTCACCTGCCGCGCCACGCGCGTCGGGCAGGAGACCACCCTCTCGCAAATGATACGGACGGTGAGCGATGCCGCCGCCTCCAAGGCACCTGTGGCAAGGCTTGCCGACAGGGTATCCGGCGTTTTCGTCCCCCTCGTGCTGGGGCTCTCTGCCATAACCGCCCTCGTCTGGCTGCTACTTGGCCAAGGAGCAGGCTTTGCCATGACGCGTGCCGTTTCTGTGCTTGTTATCTCCTGCCCATGCGCCCTCGGGCTTGCCACGCCCGTGGCTATCATGGTAGGCTGCGGCGTCGGGGCAAGGCAGGGTATTCTCTTTAAAACCGCCGCCGCACTTGAAGGGCTCGGCAGGGTGAGGGTGGTCGCCCTTGACAAAACGGGGACCGTCACACGGGGCGAGCCCTCGGTCACCGACTGCCTCCCTTCCGATACGGTAAGCGAAGCGGAGCTTTTCCGTATTGCCTATGACTTAGAATACCGCAGCGAGCACCCCTTGGGCAGGGCAATTGTCGCGTACGGGACGGAAAGAGGGCTCACACCCCGCGAGATAGAGGACTTCACGGTTTTGCCCGGCGAGGGGCTCTCGGCGAAACGGGAGGGAACCCTGCTTTACGGCGGAAGCCTTCGCTTTATCGAAACGGTGGCAAGCCTCGACAGCACGGTGAAGGACCGTGCGAGGGCCCTTGCCGATGAGGGCAAAACACCCCTCTTTTTTGCCGCGGAGGGGCGCTTCCTCGGCTGTATTGCCGTGGCCGACACCGAAAAGCCCGAGGCCGCCGATGCCATAGCGGCGCTTTCCGACATGGGTATCCGAACGGTCATGCTGACAGGGGATAACGCTGCCACCGCGAGGGCGGTGGGCAGCCTTGTGGGGATAGACACCGTCATGGCCGAGCTCCTCCCGACGGGGAAGGCCGATGTCCTTCGCGCGCTCCGCCGTGAGGGCGCGGTGGCCATGGTGGGGGACGGCATCAACGACGCCCCTGCCCTCGCGGTGGCCGACGTGGGCATTGCCATAGGCAGCGGCACCGACATCGCGCAGGACACCGCCGAGGTTTTGCTGCTCGGAAGCCGTCTTACCGATGCCGTCGATGCCATACGCCTCGGGCGCGCTACCCTTCGCACCATTCGGCAGAATCTCTTCTGGGCCTTTTTCTACAATCTTATCGCCATTCCCGTGGCCGCGGGGCTTTTCGTGCCGCTCGGGATTGCGCTCTCCCCCATGCTGGGCGCGGCAGCCATGAGCCTTTCCAGCCTTTTCGTGGTAGGCAATGCTCTTCGGCTCGGGCGCTTTGCGAAAAGCGAAGAGAGGACGATTTCATACAAAAAAATAAACGAAAGGACGACACAGCAAATGGAAAAAACCGTGAAAATCAAGGGCATGATGTGCCCGCACTGCGAGGCGAGAGTCAAGAGCCTCCTGGAAGCGATGAGCGAGGTGGCCGCCGCCGAGGTCAGCCACGTGACGGGGACCGCCGTGCTTCGGCTTTCCGCCCCTCTTGACGACGGCAGGCTGAGGGCCGCCATTGAGGCCGAGGGCTATACCGTAACCGAAATTCTGTAAAAGAGGATATCCGACTCTGAATTTCTCGGTTTCTCTCTTTTTCGGATTGACTTTTTCCCACGAATATGCTATAATTCTCTGGTGTTACTGTAATACAATGTTTACTATACTCTCTGGAGGTACGAAAGATGAAGCTGAAGGTAGGAATTGTTGGCGCAACAGGCATGGTAGGACAGCGCTTTATCACCCTTCTTGAAAATCACCCGTATTTTGAAATTTCCGCCGTGATTGCCAGCGGACGCAGCGCGGGCAAAACCTATGAGGAGGCTGTGGGCGAAAGATGGAAGCTCTCGGTCCCGATGCCCGAGTGCGTCAAGCGCATGGTGGTGCTTGACTCCGAGGACACCGCCGCCATTGCCGACGCCGCCGATTTCGTTTTTTGCGCCGTGAATATGCCGAAGGCCGATGTCGTGGCCCTTGAGGAGAGGCTCGCCCGTGCGGAGCTCCCCGTGGTATCGAATAACTCTGCCAACCGTTGGACGCCCGACGTACCGATGATTATTCCCGAAATCAACAACCATCACCTTGCCGTCATTGAGGCACAGAGAAGAAGGCTCGGCACCGAGCGCGGCTTCATCGCCGTCAAGCCGAACTGCTCCATTCAGAGCTACGTGCCTGCCCTCACTCCCCTTCTCCCCTTCCGCCCGCTTCGTGTGGTGGCCACTACCTACCAGGCCATCAGCGGTGCCGGCAAGACCTTCCGCGAATGGCCCGAAATGGTGGGGAACGTCATTCCCTACATCGGCGGCGAGGAGGAAAAGAGCGAGCAGGAGCCCCTCCGCATCTGGGGCCGTATTGAGGACGGGAAGATTGTGAAGGCCGAGGCACCTCTTATCACCACGCAGTGCATTCGCGTGCCCGTGACCGATGGGCATCTGGCTGCCGTGTTTGTGGACTTTGAGAGGAAGCCCACAAAGGAGCAGATTCTGGAGGCCTGGGCCACCTTCCGCGGGCGCCCGCAGGAGCTGGGGCTCCCCTCCGCACCCGAGCAGTTCATCACCTACTTTGAGGAGGATAACCGCCCGCAGACCGCCCTTGACCGCGACCTTTACGGCGGTATGGGTGTCGCGCTTGGTCGCCTCCGTGAGGATACCCTTTTCGATTACAAGTTCGTCGGCCTTTCGCACAACACCCTGCGCGGTGCGGCGGGCGGCGCCCTTCTGAACGCCGAGCTCCTCTACCGCGAGGGCTTCATCACGAAAAAATAAGAGAAGCGCAACAGCAGGATGACCAAAAGAAAAAAGCCGACAGCGTCGGCTTTTTTCTTTTGTAATATCAGAACTCAACAAGAGTCTTGACACGGACGGGAGCACCCGTGGCAAGCGACTTGTTGGCGGCGATGCCCGTGAGGATACTCATGGCACCGTCGATGTGCGTAGCGGCTCTCTTGAAGGGGTCCTCCTGAGGAACGCCGAAGATGTCGTTCAGCATGACAACGTCGCCGCCGCCGTGGCCGCCCACGCCCTCGGGAATCTCCACCTCATAGGACTGACCGAACATCGGGTACACCACGATGTATTTATCCTTACCGTTGCTTTCAATGGCATTGCCGCCCTTTTCGTTGACGTAAAGGACAAGTCTTCCCTTCGTGCCCGTGAAGCATACGCGGAAGCCCTCAACGGGAGAGTAGGCCGTCAGCGAGTAGGACATGATAGCACCGCTGTTATACTTGACAAGCACGCTCATCGTATCCTCAATGCTGGCACCGTCACCGAACACGGAGAGGTCGCGGAGGTATCCGTCGTCCTTCTCGGCATCGTAGTAAAGCTCTCTTTCGTGGTCACGCGTCAGGTCGATGGCAAAGGGGTCGCCCTTGGCGTTCTCGGCACCGGTGGAACGGAGATAAAACTTGGTGATTCCTCTTTCCTCGGCATTCGCACGCCCGTAGAACATAAGGTCGGAGAAGGAGAAGACCTCCTTCGGCGAGGTGCCGAGCCAGTAATTGACAAGGTCGAAATGGTGGGTGGACTTGTGAACGAGAAGGCCGCCGCTGTTTCTCTTGTCCTTGTGCCATCTTCTGAAATAGTCGGCACCGTGGCTGGTGTCAAGCATCCATTCAAAGTGAACGTGCTTGACGTCGCCGATGGCACCGTCACGAAGGAGCTCACGGACCTTGGTGTTGTGGGGAGCATAGCGGTAGTTGAAGCCAACGCGCAGGCTTCTGCCCGTTCTCTTGACGCAGTCAAGGATAGCCTGGCACTTCTCGGCATCCATGGTCATGGGCTTTTCGGTGATAACGTCACAGCCCATCTCCATGGCCTTGATGATGTAGCGGTGGTGGGTGCGGTCAATTGAGGTGACGATAACAACATCGGGCTTCTGCTCGAGAATCATCTTCTCGAATTCATCGGCACCGTAAAGGGCCACATCGTGGAAGCCCAGCTCATCGACGAGAATCTTTCTCGCGTATTCAAGCCTCGACCTGTTGATGTCGCAGAACGCCAGAATATCGCTGGTATCCTTGTAGGTTGAGGCGATGGCCTTATAGTACATACGGGCGCGCGCGCCGACACCTACCTGCACAAACTTCTTTTTTGCTTGCATAATAGCCTCCTTATGCTATAATTTTGGTACACCTTAACTTTAACATATCTTTTCTCCGCTTGCAAGACAATTCTTGCCGTGTTTTTCGACTTTCTACAAAAATTGCTCTTTTCGCCCCGTTTTTCCCCTTGTTTTTTCTCTTTTTTCGTGATATAATGCACATAGAGCCGCAAAAACCACCCGGGAGGTGATTGTCATTTCGGTGAATATACCGGCAGCAGAGAGGTCTGTCACGGAAAACCCCTGTCGGGAGGGATACCGTTTTCATATCGAGGTCAATAAGGTAAAAAAGCCCGACTCCATGTTCTACCCCCACGCCCACCCCTGCTATGAGCTTTATTTTCTCATGTCGGGTGACAGGTATTACTACATAGGGGAAAAGGTGCTTCGCGTCAAAAGCGGCGACATGGTGCTGATACCCAAGGAGGAGCAGCATTGCACAAAAAACTACAAGGAATCTCCCTACGAAAGGGTTGTGCTTTCGGTCTTTGAGGATTTTCTTGCACCCCTCTCCCACACCCTTCCCTTCAACCCCTTCTCGCTCTTTGAAAAGGGGGGGCACATCATCCGCCTCGCCCCCAAGGAGCAGCTCCGCGTGCTTCGGCTCCTGGAGGCCATGCTGAGCGACTTCGCCTCTCCCTCGGCAGAGAGCACCTGCCTTCTGCAGGCCGCCCTCCTTGAGCTCCTTTGCCTCCTTTACCGCGCGGGCGATGCCGCCTCGCACTACGGTGACGATACCCACAGCGAGTCCCGAAAGACGGTGATGGACATTACAGCCTACATCACTTCTCACTATGCGGAGTCACTCACCCTTCACGCGCTGGCAGAGAAGCACTACATCAGCCCCTACTATTTATCCCGTATTTTCAAGAAAACAACAGGGGTGTCCTTCCCCGAATATGTCAATTCCGTGAGGATACGCGCCGCCAAGGAGCTTCTCTCCGAGCCCGCCCTCTCGGTTGCCGACGTGGCTATGCGCACGGGCTTTTCAAGCCTCACGCACTTCGGCAGATGCTTCAAGGCTCTTGTGGGCATCTCTCCCCGAGAATACCGCGCGGCAAGCGCGAAAAAGAAGTAAAAAAAAGCAACCGCCGAGGCGGTTGCTTTTTTATGCTTACGAAAGCTCGTCGATGGCGATGGCCCTTCCCGTTTTGGAGGAAAGAACCGCCATATCGCCGATAGCAAGCGAATAGTAGCCCTCGATAGAGGGGGCGAAATGACGCAACGGGTCATTCTCGTCGTGGGCGCGGAAGATGTCGTCGCGCATCTTGTTGTCGCCGCCGCCGTGAGCACCCGTGTCGAAGCCCGTGCGAATCCACTGCTCCTCGCCGTGAAGGGGCTTGACATGAATCAGAAGGTTGCCGTCGCCGCTGACGTTGGCTCCCTTTTCGGCAAGCTCGTCAATAACCGTCACGCCGCCGCCCATGTTCTCGAATTCCACACGCCCTTCGGTACCGATGAAGCGCATGCGGTAGCCCTCGTCGGGGCTGTATGCCACAAGAGAATAGTTCATGGTGGTGCCGTCCTCGTAAAGGACGTTGAGGGCCATTCTGTCGTAAATGTCGATATCCTCGGCAAAGACGCAGCCGTCGCGGTAGTACTTGGATTCCTCCTCGGTGGCAATCAGGTAGCAGTCCTCAAAGCTCCCCTTGGGAATGTTCAGGCGCAGGGGGCATTCGGTGTGCTCGCACTTGCGGCAGTATTCGCCGCGGTAGGGGCCGTTCTTGCCGTAGAACTCAAGGGTGTTGCGGGCGAACACCGAGGCCGGCTTCTTCTCAAGAATCCAGTTGATGCAGTCAAAGTGGTGCGTGGACTTGTGGAGAAGGAGGCTGTTGGAGTTCTCCATGTATCTGTGCCAGCGGCGGAAGTAGTCGGCGCCGTGGCGGCGGTCAAGCAGCCAGGAAAGCTCCACATGGCGCACCTCACCGATGACACCGCTCTGAATGACTCTCTTGAGGTCCTCAATCGGGCGCATATAGCGCATATTGAAGGTCACGAGAACCTTGTGCCCCGTGCGCTTCTCCGCTTCCATAATGGCAAGCGCGTTCTTGCGCGATTCGGTCATCGGCTTTTCGGAAACGACGTCAAAGCCTGCCTCAAGCGCGCGGATGATGTACTCATGGTGGGCAGAGTCCTTGGTGGTGACAATGACGAAATCGGGCTTCACGGCATTCAGCATTTCCTCAAAATCGGTGTAATAGGGCACACCGAAATTCTCGCTGATAATCTTAGCACGCGAATGGACGGCATCGTAAACACCGAGAAGCTCGCAGCAATCCGAGAGATGGCC
Source organism: Eubacteriales bacterium (assembly GCA_045533505.1). Taxonomy (GTDB): domain Bacteria; phylum Bacillota; class Clostridia; order Oscillospirales; family CAG-272; genus UBA1740. Next base: position 50,130 of record JAZSHY010000014.1, read on the forward strand.
TCTCACAATGGGCTCTATGTAGCTCCCTGTGCCTCTGGTTCCCGTGCCAACAATGACACACTTTTTCTTTTCCATTTTTTCTACCTCATTTCAAGTATCAAGCGAGCTCTCGGCACGCTTGACAAAATACGGCTTCGATTGTGATAAGGTCGAAGCGAAGGGTGTTCAGAACGCGATGTCGATAATCTTCGCGGAGGAATCGGCATCCGCGTAGAGAATGAAGTTCTCGTGCTCCTTAAGAAGGGTGGAGGGAACCATGGGAGTCGTACCCTTGGTATGCACCGTCTTCTCCACGGCATCGGCCTTCACGGCGTAGGGCACGCAGGAAACGACCACCTTGCACTGCATAATCTGGTAAGCGGTCATGGAAACAGCCTGCTTCGGCACATCGTCGATGGTGGCAAACCAGCCCTCGCCCATCTGCTGGCGCTTGCAGCGCTCGTCAAGATTCACCACAATATAGGCCTCGCGGGTGTTGAAATCGGCAGGCGGGTCATTGAAGGCAATGTGGGTGTTCTCACCGATACCGATAAGACCGATGTCAATCTCATCCTCACGGAGCTTTGCGGTGAGGGCAGCAATTCCCTCGGGGGTGCCGTCCACGAAATTCACCGAGCGAAGCGCGGTGGGAAGAAGGTCAACAAATCTCTCCTGGAGGTACTTGCGGAAGCTGGCGGGGTGGGTGATGGGAAGCCCCACGTACTCGTCAAGATGGAACATATCCACCTTCGTCCAATCCACATCCTCCTTCACGAGGGCCGAGATGGTGTCAAACTGCGAAGCACCGGTTGAGAGCACGATGCGGGCATAGCCCTTCTTCGCGATGGCGTGACGGAGAATTTCTGCCGTGTAGGCAGCGGCACTTTTGCCGAGATCTTCCTTGGTCTTGCAAATTCTGATTTCCATAATGACAATCCTTCTTTCAAAGTATATTTTTCTTTGTGTTTTGCGCTTTACTTTTATTTTGAAACAACCCTGCCGTTCAGCATAACCGTACGAACCCTGATATCGTCGTCAAAGAAGACAAGGTCGGCATCGTACCCCACAAGAAGCTCGCCCTTGCCGCGGAGGCCAAGGAAGCTTGCGGGGTTCTTGGTCATCATACGGACAGCCGTCGGCAGGTCGCAGCCTGCCTCGTTCACCATCGTTCTCACGATGCGGTCCGTGGTGGCGATGCTGCCCCCAAAGCAGGTGCGGTCAGGGAGCTTGCAAACACCGTCCTCAATGATGTAGCCGTTCGGCACCGCGGCCCCCTCGGGCAAAAGCGCGGGCGAGGTGGCATCGGTAATCGTCATTACGCGGTGCGGGCCCTTTACCTTGAGAATCATTTTAAGAAGGGGAGGCGGCAGGTGGCAGCCGTCGCCAATCACCTCAACCCACATCTCGTCAAGAAGATAGCCTGCCTCCACCACGCCGAGGATACGGAAGCCCGAGCGCCTCGTGATGGTGGACATGGAGGAATAGAAATGCGTAAGGCACCGCGCGCCGTGCTCATAGGCGAGAAGCACATCGTCATAGGTGGCGTCGGTATGGCCGATAACCGGGAAAATCCCGTTTTTCACCATCGTGTCACAGAAGGCAAGCGCCCCCTCAAGCTCGGGTGCAAAGCTCCATTTGAGGATACCGCCCTCGGCGCGGGCAATCAGCTCATTGTACTCCGCAGGACGGGGGGGATAGATGTACTCGGGAGGCTGGGCACCCGCCTGCATGGGCGAGAAATACGGCCCCTCAAGGTGCATGCCGGGCATATGCGGAAGCACACCGCCCTCGGCCACCACCGCCTTGAAGCTGTCAATCGCCGCGACGGTTGCCTCATAGGAGGCGGCCATCGTGGTGGGCAGAAGCGTTGTGGTACCGTGGGAAAGATGCAGCGAGGCCGCTGTGCGGAAGTCCTCGGGCGTGCCCATGAAGTCAACGCCGCCCGCCCCGTGCACATGGGTGTCAATAAAGCCGGGCGCTACATACCGCCCCGCGGCATCCAGTGTTTCATCGGCAGGAAGGTCGGCCTCAGAAAGCGCTGCAATCCTCCCATTTTCTATGTAGATATTGGTGTTCTTCACCGAATTGTCAAGAACGGCGCGTGCATGTTGAATTTTTAACATACCATACCTCTTTTTCGGAAGAAGCGTATGCTTCCTCCCTTACAATTTCTACCCGTATTATAACAAGGGCCGGCCTTCAAAGTCAATTGCTTTTTGGAAAAACACACATTGCATTTTTTATTTTATTTTTATTTTGTTTTTACCGTTTTTCTTCCCCGCCCCGTAAAAAACCGCGGCCTCGCAAGAGAACCGCGGTGTCTTTTCTTTTTATGCCTTCTTCCCGCATTCGGGGCAGAACTTAAAGGGCCGGGAGGCGGAATAGCCGCACTCGCAGGTGTAGCGCACGGCGCGAGGCGCGCCGCATTCGGGGCAAAACTTCCCCTTGGCCACGGCCCCGCATTCGGGGCAGTAGTCTCCCTTGCCGTCCGAGACGGCCTCCTTGCGTGCGGCAAGCTCGTCGGCCCGCGAGAGCAGCGTCTCCTGCCCGCGCATTCCCATGGCACCCGCCGCCATACCGATGCCCATGAAGCCCTGCATGGCCCCGCCCTCGTTGTTGGCGGCATCGCGCATGGCACGCATCTGCGCATAGGCCATTCCGCCCGCCATCGCGTCGGGAGCAGCGTGCATCACATTCGTATCAAACTCCTCGATGCGCTTGCGGCTTTCTTCGTCGGGCGTCACCTTGGTGAGCGCGACTGAAACAACCTCAATACCGCGCCTCGCTTTCCACTCCTCGTCCAGCGTGTCGCTCATGTATTTGGCGATTTCCCTCTGCCTTACAGGGAGCTGGCTGAACTTGACGCCGTCAGCCGAAAGACGGGCAAGCGCGGAGTCAAGCGCCGTCATGAATTCATCGGTAGCGGTAGCCTTCAGGTCCTCGCAGGTGTAGACCGAGCCGACGTTACCCGAAATACTTGAAAAGAAGATAAGCGGGTCAACGATGCGGAAGGTGTACTGCCCGAAATAGCGGATATAGAGCGCGGTTTTGTAGTAAGGGTCATCGTAGGGCATCGGGGTGGTAGTGCCGAACTTATTGTCAAGGATTTCCTTAGTGTTCACGTAATACACCCTCTGCTGCGAGCCCGCGTCGCCCCCGAAGGTAAAGCGGTAGCCTACCCGCTTGAAGGAATCGACAAGCCCGCGGAAGAGGTCGCCGCAGAAGAGAGAGGGCTCTGCCGTCTTATCCCAGCGGTAATAGCCCGCCTCGGCGCAGAAATCCACAATTTTGCCGTCCGACACCATAAGAGCCACCTGCCCCTCGTTCACGGCAATGACCGAGCCGTTCGTGACGATATCCTCGGTGGCCTTGTTGCGCGCGCCGAAAAGACCGCGCTTTTTGGTCTTCATCTCGCCCTTTCTGACAAGGACATTCCCCTCCAGAGAATCGCAGACAAAGTATTCACGCCACTGGTCAGAAAGAACGGTGGTGGCACCTGCGGCCAAAGCTCTCACTAATCCCATAATTCCTCCTCAGTATAAAAAGAAACCCCGCCGAGCCGTGTAAAGCCGAACTTAGCCCTGCGACAGCAGGTGGGTGCCCTCTCCGCAACATTGCGCTCCCAGCGTCCGCTGCCCTCGCGGTGCAAGACGGCGAGGGGCGGGAGGTCTGCATCCCGAGGCGGAAGGTCGGGCTCCCTTTAAAGAAGTGTAGGCCCAATCGAGACTTTATCACGAGCTAAGCAGGAAATTTCTTTCAAATTTTAATTTAAGCCTTATCGTGGTCGACAATGCCGAAAATCTCATTGTCAAAGTAGGCGGCGGCACGCTCCCACTCATCATCGTCCTCTATAGTGGCGAAAAGGAGACGCTCCCCCTCGCTCTCCATGCGGAGAATGACGTATTCCTCAACCTCTTCTCCGTAAGGAACAATGGCAGCATAGCGAATGCCCGAAAGCGCCGCAAGCCCGACAACCTCATACTCGGCTGTCTTGCCGCTTTCGTCATCGGTCAGCTCATAGACGTTTCCTACCTCAATTTCGTTCATTGTCTACCTCCCGAGGGGAAAATCCATACGGGCTCCCCCCTTTATGCTATCTGTATTATAGCAAAAACGCCCTCCCCTGTCAAGTGAGAAATTCAGGCAGCCGCCCTCTCCCCGACACAAAAGGGCCCCCACGGCTGTGGGAGCCCTTTGTGCTTGTTACTCGGCGTCCTCGGACGGAAGCTCGTAGGTGACGGTATCCTTCACGGTATCATAAAGGGCAAGCGACACCTTCTCATAATAATAATTGTAGAGGATAGACTGCTTGGTAATGCCCTGGTCGGCAAGGTCTTCCTTGGTGAAGGACCCACCGTTCAGCTGGCTTTCATACATCGCGTTATAATACTCGATAATGGCCGCCATCTCCTCCTCGAAGACCTTGTTCTCCTCGCGCTCCTTCATTCTGAGGCCGAGCGAGTCTGTGATATAGAAGACGGCCATCTCCTGCTTCAGCTGCTCCTCAGCCATTCTGCGGAAGCCGTCGGCGACGCTTTCCTTGTTCGGGAAATATTTGTCGTCATAGTTGTTGGCCACATACTCCTCCATGGAGGAATAGAGGGCGTTCCCGCTGGACGCTGTATACTCGTCGAACTCCCGCTTGGCCTGCAAGGTGAGGGCCTCAACATAGTTATCCAAAAGCTCCTGCGGCCATTCCTTAACTTCTACCTTCCCGACGATGTGCTCCCAAAGGGCCGACACCGTGTTGCTCTGCAGCTGGTTCGTGCGGCTTTCTTCAAGTGCCTTTTTGATATACTCCCTGTAATGAGCAAGAACGGCGTCCTGCTTCCCCTTTTCGCTGGCGGAGGCGGCAAGGGCCTCGGCCTCGGTGAGAAGCGGCTTCACCTTGTCAAAGGTAATGCCAAGGCCTATCGAGGTATTCGCCACGAAGTCATAGGTCACCTGACTGAGGCTCGGCTCCTCCTCGCTGTAACGGGTAATCCTGTCAGCGTAGACGTACCATCTTGCCGTCTTGCCCGCAAGGGCGGCATTGGAGGAATAGGGGTTCGGGAAGGCGAGGGAGAAGGTGTAAGGAAGCGTGGCATCCTCCTTGTTTTTAAGAGGCGTGTCCTGCTTCACAATCTCTGCCACCTCAACACCCCAGACCGTAAGCTCCTCTGCCTCAAGGTCGCCCGTGATATCAAAGCTCTCGCTGAACTCGGCAACCGTAAGGCGCCCGCCCTCGGTGGTCTGCAAAACCTCCCCGACATACAGCCCGAAGAGAGCGTCGCGCAGGGCCGTGCTGTAACGGCTGTCGGAAAGATACGCATCCCCCTCCTTGCGGAGGTCTACGCGGTCATACATAATCCCCTTTTTCGGGTTGCCGTTGGTATCCTTATATTCATAGGAATACTTGATATACACGATGTCGGAAAGCCCGTCCTTGCCCACAAAGTTATGCTTATCCTTCACCGTGGCGAGCTTGCTCTCGGAAATCTCAAGCCCGACAAGCGCATCCTCAAAGCCCGCAATCATATTGCCCGAGCCGATGAGGAGGTCGGTGGCGGAGGCCGCCGTCGCGGCGCTCGTAGGATAGAAGTTGCAGCCGCCGATAAAATCAATCCATTTTTCGGGCTCGCCCTCGGCGGCCACGTTTACCTCGCCGCGATACCAAATAGCAACGACGTCGCCCTTCTTTATGATGCCGTCGGTCAGCGTATCGGGCTTACCCTTGCTCACATTGTAGGAGGCGAGGGTGGAGAGCACCGTCTTGTCCACATCGGCATCGGTGATTTCGGCAACCCCCGGCACGGTAAGCGCTACCCCCGAATAGTCGGAGGGGCTGAGCGAAATAAAGTCGGCCATATTCTCATCAAGGAAGAAGAAGCTCTCCTGCTTGCCGCAGGAGGCAAGGACAAGCGTGGAGGCAAGCATTGCCGCAAGAAGGCAAAGCGCCGTAACGGTTTTCTTTACTTTATGCATAATAGTTCTCCTAAACTTATTCTGTCGGTGTGCCGTTGCCTCCGCGGAAGCTGTCTGCCGCCGCCGTGGCAAGGGCATCGCACCTCTCGTTTTCGGGGTGGCCGTCATGGCCGCGCACCCAGACAAGCGTTACCCTGTGCGTGTCCATGAGAGAAAGGAGCCTTTCCCAAAGGTCAATGTTTTTGGCCTTTCCGCGCTTCCAGCCCGTGGCCTGCCAGCTGCGGGCCCAGCCGAGCGTGACCGAATCCACAAGATAGCGCGAATCCGAATAGAGCGTGACCTCGCAGGGCTCACGCAGGGCCGAAAGCCCCTCGATGGCGGCGAGCAGCTCCATGCGGTTGTTGGTCGTTTCCGCCTCCCCGCCCGAAAGCTCGCGCCGTGCCGTGCCGTACTGCAAAATCACACCGAAGCCGCCGGGGCCCGGGTTCCCCCGACAGGCCCCGTCGGTAAAAATCTGTACCTTTTTCATAGGACAGTGTCCTTAGTCCTCAAGCTCGCCCTCAAGCGTCCACGTGACATACTGATACTCGGCAGGGTTGGGGACAAGAAGCTTCTGCACCTTTTCAAGCAGAACACACTCGCGGTAGTAGGTCTTGCTGTACGCATTGGCCTCGGTTTTTGCGGTGTCGCTCGCCATCACCTTCATCTCACCCTCCGACATCGTGCTGGCATAGTACATCTTGTACATCGAAAGGTAGTAGGCCTCCTTGGCCTCGCGGAAGTTCTTCTTGTAGTCGCGGATTTCCTTGCCCGTAGCCGTGAGGTCATTTTCCCCCGCGATGGCAAAGAGGATAATCTTCTCTACAATAGCCTCGCGCACATCAGCCTCAATATAGGCACGGATGGCGGCCTTCTGCTCATCGGCAGTCTTCTTGGCGGCATCGTCGTCCTCATACACGGCACGGAGGATATATTCCTCAAGGCTCTTATAGGTCTTGCCGTCGGCATAGGTCGTGGCATAGGTGTTCTTGTGGTATGCCATCTGAGCATCATACATCGCCTGCTTTTCGGACTCGGGGAGCTTCGCAATCACATCGCTCTTGCTGAAGCGCTCCACCACCTCGTTCCAAAGCGCGGTGCGCACCTTCTGCGCGTAGCTTTCGGCGTTATCCTTAATCGTCTTCTCGGAATCTCTGCGCATACCGGCCTCCACATAGTCTATATAGGCCTGCGCGTAGGCGGCGTCCTCGCTCGGGGTGAGCTCGGTGGGGGCGGCGAAATCCTCCTTGCCCTTCGTCAGCTCCTCCACCGTCGCACGGTTAAGCGAAAGCACAGCCTCGGGCGTGAGACGGACAGTGAGCATGCCCTCGGACACCTTTTTGGTGGAGCCCGACGAATCCTTGTAGGAGAAGGTCATGCCCTTGAAGGGATAGGTGCTGTCCTCGTTGTCAAGGTCAATGGTGCCCACCTTCATCTCGGCGAGGAAGATGGATTTGAGGGTAATCTTGTAATGGGCGGGCTTTTCAGCGGTGGTGCTGTCCAGCGTAAGGCTCATATCGCCCTCTATCACCTCGCCCACCTTGGTGAGCGTGGCGGCCTTTGCGTTGATTTCGGTAATCAGGTCGGCATCTATCGTCTTCACCGAGGAATCGGTGGCGGTGGTGGAGGTGAGAACCTCGGAGGCACCCGTGTAGTAGGTCTTACCCGCAGGCTGGGGTGTTGCGGGTTGATAGTAAAAGTCCTTCAGAGAGAGATAGTTCTTTTCGACATCCGGAGTGGTGACACCCGACGTATCGGTAACATCGGTCTTATAGGTGACCGAAACGTCAAGCACCAGCGTGCAGCCGGGGAGCTCGGAAATCAGGGTGTCTGCATCGGTACGGCGCACCACCGTGGTGCCAAACTCGGGAAATTCCTGCATATACTTCTCAATCATCTCGTTGAGGTCCTTGGTCCCGAGCGTTACCACGTCGGCCTCGGCAGGGTCCGCGTACATAACGTTCGACATAAGGACCACCTGAGGGTCTCCCTCGTTTTCGCCGGGGCCGAGAATTTCATAATAGAGATACACCGTATCGGCGAACGGAAGACTCGTCGTGATGTTGGCATCCGCGCCCGTTTTCTTGTAGGGCGTAAGCTGCTTAATGTTGACAAGGTTTTTGCCAACAGCTTCGGTCACATCCTCCTTGCTGACGGTGGTTTCAAGGCGTATCGGCAGCTTCATGAGCTCCGAAAGCTCGGTGCGAATGACACCGTCCTTGAAGAAGGCGGCAAGGTCAACCCTGTCATAGCGGTAGCTATGGTCAACCGTCGTCCATACGATGCCGAAAATGAGCGCGGCAAGAAGGACGATTGCCGTTACGATAACGGCAATTTTTGCGGGGCTTTTCTTTCCTCCCCGAGCCTGTGCATAAGCATTCTTTTTCATTTCTTCGTTTCCTCATCTATAAAAATTTTTATTTGAAGCCGTCAATACTGCCCTTCGGGGTCGGGACAGCCGCCCGAAAGAAGCACCTCGATATCGCGGTATATCTTCTCTACCTCAGGTGCGAGGATATAGAAGAGACCGCCCTCGCTGCCTCCCTGCTCACACACCGTCACGAGCACGTGACGCGAGCTGTAGGGATAGAAGCGGTACACAAACTGTCTGTCACCGCGCACGGTAACGCGCATGGTGAGAACAGACTCGCCTGCCATCACCTCCGAAACAGGGGCCTCTCCGTCATAATCGCCCGAATAGTAGATGGTGACAAGATGCATGTAGAGCTTCTTGAAATACTCCACATTTACGGCGCGGCTGTCACCGAGATAGGTGACACCGTTCACCGAGAGCTTGCCGCTGTCATCTTCCTTCTGTGAGAGGGCAAAGGCATAGGACGCCGCCCGGTCACGGTAGGAGAAATCAAACTCCAGCTTTTTGACCTCATTGATTTTTACGGCAAACATGGTTTCCTCCAGCCAGAAGGACTCCTTCCTTTCAAGGAAGGAAAGGAGAGAGCCGTCCACCTTTGCGACAACATCGGCAAGCACGCTGCCGACAAAATAGGTTCCGTCGGCCTGCTTTTCGCTGATGTAAAGGTAGTTCGGCAGATACTGCTCGGCCTTCACATCGTTGCTGCCCGGAATACTCTCGACAATGAGCGGATTTTCATAATAGAGCGTATAGGCACCGAGCCCGTACTCCGAGATAAGCTCGGGGTGGCGTTCAAGGCCGATGGCAACAACCTCAAGGCATTCGAGCTGCCCGAGGGTTTCCAGCACCGTCATATAATGCGAGGAGTTCGGGGTGTAGCCCTTCTTGGAGGCGGGAGCCGAGATGGTATAGGCGCAGCCCGCATGGAAGCTGTCACGCTCGGACTCGTTCAGATAATTGAGACGGAGGACGAGCTTATCCACACGGAGGATTTCCTCCACGCGGAATTCCACCGTTTTGCCTCGGTATTTTTCCTCGTGCGCCTCCTCGTTCGGATAGGTTATAGAGAAGGAGAAGCCACCCGAGCCAAGCCGTTTCCCCCCATCGCAAAACGCGGCGCGAACCTCGGGGACGGCGAGGTTCATATCGGTGGCGGCCTCCATCGGCGACGACACCACGCCGTCAATCACCTCCCGGTAACGGTAGGTGACGGTATCCTCGGCGGTGACGGTATACTCAGACGCCATCGCACGGAAGAGGGTGAAATCCTTCATATAATAATAAGAATACGGCGAGAGGGCTGTGCCAAGCTTCTTGCTGACGAAGCTCGCCGCCTCGGAAAGGGCAGTGCTGCCAACGCTGGCCGTATGGCTGACGTACACCGTGTCGCGCCCCGCAACACGGACGTAATAGCCGTTGTCGGTCACGGCCCTGTCTCCGATATACACCCTCACGGGCTCTCCCTCAAGGGGGGTGATTTCAAACCATGGGAGGGCCGAAAGGTCAGAAAGACCGTAGTCGGCAAAATCAAGAGGCTGCCCCTGTGTTTCGGGCTCCTCGCTCAGGTTCTTCAGGTAATAGAAGGTGCCCGTCGCTACCACAAGCTCCGAGAAGCGCTCCTCGTCGTACGGAATGTGCCCGTACTCCACAAAGCTGCCTCCCTCCTCAAGAAAGAGGGCGAAATTGTCTCTCACGGTAGGAGCCGCCCCCTCCTCGCCCACACGGGCGAAGCGGTAGGTGCCCTTTTCGTTATGCACCGTGATGGAGAGCATCTCCTCACGGGGAATGGGCGGATAAAGGGTGCCCTTGTTGTAATGCGAGCCCTCGCCCTCACCCGTGACAACGGGAGGCACCGTGGTATCCTCGGGCTCTCTCGTCAGGGGCCTTACTACGGCGAAATACAGGATAAGCAGCAGGAGCGCGGCACCGAGAAGAAGGAGGGGAAGAAGTCTTTTTGTATGGGAATTCATTCTGCTTTCCTCCTTATCGGTATTTCCTGCGCACGCACAGCACGGTTCCAACCGCCGCGAGGACCGGAACGGGCAGCAGCACGAGGAGAGTGTACAGCACCGTTGCGAGAGGGGTAAGGCCGTAATAGACACGTACCACCTTCCCGTCCTTATACACGGGCCTATCCTCTGTCCCTATGGCGTCCGAATGCAGGTGCTTGCCGCCGTATTTATCCGAATTGATATTCAGACCGCCAAGCGCGTCGCTGGCGTATTTATCGGTGCGCGAGATAGAGCGAATGGCCGAAAAGAAGGTGTCGTAGTTGGCATAGTTCGGGTTATCGAGATATTCGGTCTCCACAAGCGCGGTGGAGGCGGCGCAGAACACGTAGGAGAAATAATCCCTCGTGTCCACCGTTCTCACCCGTGCGGTCATGCGCGCGAGGGCATAGCCGCCTCCCTCACCCGCAAGACGCCCCTCGCTGTCATAGAGCTTGGTGTCGGGGGAGGAATAGAACACGGCGGAGGTCATGGCCGACACGTGGTTTGAGATAAACTTAGTGCTTTCTATCCAGCTTGAAGCGATGTGCCCGCTTTTCGGTATCACAACGCGGGGTGCGGTGGCAAGCCCCGATACGTCACCGAAGAGCGAATGGGCAAGCGAATCCTCCTCTGTGGGGTATTCGGCCCTCAGAATTTCGGGTGCCTCCTCGGCACGCCCGCCCTTCACCGTAAGGCCGTTCACAAACTGCATGCCAAACTCGCTGAGATATTCCTCAAGCGCAGGGAGAGAGACAGAGGGGTCCTTAAGCACCATAAGCGAGCCCGCACCGTCGAGATAGCGGTCAATCCTTTCCAGCGCCGGAAGCGAATCCACAAGGAACCAATCCTCCCTTGCAGAGGCGTAGTCGGACGTCGGCCCGTTCATGATAAGCAGGGCGCAGTCCGAGGGAATCTCCTCCTCGTCAAGGCACACGGTGTCAACGGCAAGCCCCTCGTCGCGCAGCAGCTGCCAGAAGGCGCGCTGCCTCTCGTTTTCGGCATCCTCCGGGCGCGCGGGGTCATACACCCTCTCGCCGTGCCCCACCGTGAAATACGCCACGGGGCGTTCGATGGCCGTCACGGAAAGCATGGCGGTTGCCATCTTGTATTCGCCGTTGAAGGCGAAGTAATTGCCTGTTGAGGAGTCCTTGCTCCAAAAGGCACTCGCCTTCAGCGTGCGGTAGCTTCTGTCACAGCTGACTATAACGTGGTTCCAGGATATCACCGTGGAGGAGGTGGTGCGGTATTCCTGCACCGCCGTCGGGTTGCTCGCGATGTCATAGGTCTTCACCGTGACGTTCGGCATGCGCTTCTCGATTTCCCTTGCCATAATATAGACGTAGCGGGTTTCATAATTCTCAAGAAGCACGTCGGGGTCGGCACAGAAGGTAATCGTGATATCGTCCTTGATTTTCCCTACCTCGGAAACAAAGTCGGAGGTCAGGGTATAGAGCCCCTCCTCTGTCATATCCGCATAGGAATTCCATCGGCTTTTAAGGAAGGCCGAGCCTACGCCGATGAGAAGGGTAGCCAAAAGCACGGCAAGTGACACAAGGGCCATTACCGTTTTGCGGCGGGGGCGCCGATTGGCAAAGGATGCTTTCATACCATTCTCCTCAACGGGTTTTTCTTCGTATTACGCAAATGCCTCCCACCGAAAGCACGGCAAGCGGCAAAACAACCGACAGAAGCACGGCGTAAAGGCGTGCCGTACCCATCGTCAAATCCTCAAGATGCCCTGTCTCCACCGCAAGAATGCGGCAGCCCACGGGGTTTTTCTCGCCCGAAGCAAGCTCAAGCGCCGCAAGCACCGTAGCACGGTTCTCGTAGGTGGCGGAATTGAGAACGTCATCTGCCAAAAGGTAGACGCCCGAGGAAAGCAGCACGGTGGCGGCTTTGCCCCCCTCTGCCTCGGCAGACGACACGGCAAGCACGGGATAGCTCCCCTCGCGGTCAACAAGAACGCCGCCCTCATAGCACTCAGCCGAGGGGGAGGAAAGGAGCAGAGGCTCGGCCTGCCAGCCTCCCACCGCACGGCAGGTGATGGCAGAGGCCTCACGCACAACCGAATGCGACGAGGTATAGGCGCCGAGGCGCTCGGCAAGAGCCGCCGCGCGGGGGCCTTCGGCCATATCGGTCACAAGCGTGTAGCCGTCGGGGGTGAGGGAATTTTCGCTGTCGCGGATGACCGCCGTCCCTGCGGTGAGGCCGCGCTCGGCAAGAAAGCCGCGCAGGCCCTCAAGGTCGGCCTTGGCATAGGGGTCAAGCGACACGAAGAGTGAGCCGCCGCGCTCAAGGAACTCAGCAAGACGGTCAAGCTCCGAGCGGACGCCGGGGCCGGGAGCGCTGCGGTCAAAATCCCAGCGGGGGTTGGCTATCACAATCAGCTCCACCTCCTCGGGGATTTCCCCGTGCAGGTCCAGAACCGAAAGGTCATACCCCGAGGCAGTCAGGGTAGTGGCGAAGGCAAGCAGCTCGCCAAAGTTCTCGCCGTGGGTGGAGGTGAAGGCCGCCACGGGATGGCGGTCACTCAGCACCCAACGGATGCAGGAAAGGCCGATTTCCTCACCGTTGTAGGCCGTGACGGTCTTTTCTTCATTCAGCACGAAGAAGGAGGAAAGGCTTTCCACGCGGAAGACCTCCTCGGCTCCCTGCCCTCTTACGAAAATGACGCTCTGCTCAGTAATGGGGTAAAGCTCCTCCCCCGTTTCGGGGTCCTCGCCCCGATAGGGCTTTACGGCACTCGGGTGGAGATAGATGTTGACAAATTCAACACTGAGAAAATCGTGCCGCGCCTCAAGCTGGCGGAAGGTGTTCAGGACGAGCGAATAGATGCTGTCCCCAAGAAGCTCCTCCTCAGGCATACAGAATATCACGCGCACCTCCTCCTCGTTCCCCGAAAACAGAGCCTCGGAGGCTGTGCCGATTTCATGCGTATATTGCTCGCTTGTATAGAGATACCAGCGGAAGCGCATGGCGAAGGCGTGGAAAATCACATTCAGAAGTATCAGGAGGGCAAGCACACCGCAAAGCATAAGGCGGGACCTTTGCCTATGCCCCGAAAGCATTCGAAATTTCGTATCCATTCTTACCCCCAACGGCGCTTATCAAACACACGCACTGTCAGATACAGGAAGGCTGCCGCGACGCTGAGGTAATAAAGAAGCGCGGAGAAATCAAACACCCCTTGGGTGAAGTTCTGGAAGCGGGCAAAGACCGAAATGCTTGAAAAAACAAAGCGAATCCAATAGACGGGAATAAGGCTGTTGACAAGACTTATAAGCAAAAGGACAAGGAGAATGGCCACCGTGCCGATGGCGGCGGCAAGCTGGTTCTCGGTGAGAGCCGAGACGAAAAGCCCGATGGCGATAAAGGTCATGCCGAGAAGAAGCAGCGCGACAAGATTGCCGAAAAGCACCGCCGTCTTCACATCGGCATACAAATAAAGGATAAAGAAGCTCGAAAACGAGGTAAGGGTGCAGGCGGCAAACAACGTGTAAGCGGCAAGGAACTTCCCGCCTACCATCGCATAGAGCGAAACGGGGGCCGTGAGAAGAAGCTGCTCGGTCTTTTGCTTGCGCTCCTCGCTGAAAAGCTTCATGGTGAGAATAGGCACAAGAATGACGAGAAGAACCAGCATATAGGTGAAGTAGCTCGTCACATCGGCAGTCATAGAAAAGAGAGTAGTATAGGAAAATACAGCTCCTGCCAGTGCAAGAAAGATGGCGCAGAAGACATAGCCGATGGGTGTATGAAAATAGGTGGCAAGCTCACGCTTGTATATGGCAAACATACAGGGAACCCTCCTTATTTCTTTTCTACGCCTTCCCGCCCGACAAGGGCAAGGAAGATGTCCTCAAGCTCGGCCCCCACGGGCTGAAGCCCGACAATCGGCCAGGAAGAGGCGGCACAAACACCGAAGACGGTGCGGCGCACGTCCACGCCGCGCTCAGATTCCACAAGCAGGACCGCCGCCTCACCCTCCCTCTCGGGGAGCAGCTCGCAGCGGGCAATGCCGTGCTTGGCGCGGAGGGCGCTCACAATCTCGCGCCCCGGGCCGAGAATGGCATAACGGTAACGGGGGTTGTCCCCCACCGCGCGGCTCAGCGAATCGGTTGCCTCGTCGGCGATAAGACAGCCGCGGTCAATCACCACGATTCTCTCGCAAACGGCCTGAACCTCCGAGAGAATATGTGTCGAAAGAATGACGGTATGGCGGCGCCCAAGGGCGCGCAGAAGGCTCCTGACCTCAATAATCTGCTTCGGGTCAAGCCCGACTGTGGGCTCGTCGAAGATAAGCAGGGGCGGGTCGCCCACAAGTGCCTGGGCAATGCCGACACGCTGACGGTAGCCCTTGGAAAGATTGCGGATAAGCCTCCCCCTGACATCGGTGAGGCGCACTGCCTTCACAATGTCGGCAAGATGCTCCTCCTTCGGGAGCGTGCAGCCCTTGAGCGCAAAGACAAAGGAAAGATACTCGTCCACCGTCATGTCGGGATACAGGGGCGGCTGCTCGGGCAGGTAACCGATTTTTCGCTTGGCGGCGAGGGGGTCCTCCAGCACATCAATCCCGTCAATGAGAACGCGCCCGCTGCTGGCGGAGAGGTAGCCCGTGAGAATATTCATCATCGTGCTCTTCCCCGCGCCGTTCGGCCCGAGAAGCCCGACAATCTGCCCGCGCCCCACGGTGAGATTGAAGGAGTCGAGAGCCGTGAGGCTCCCATAACGCTTGCAGAGATTTTCAAGACAGATGACAGGAGTCTCGTTTTTCTCGGTGAGCTCCGGGCTCTTGCCCTTTGCGGTGCTTGACTTTTTCATTGGCTTTGCGGCAACGGTGCCGCCTCCTTTCGCTGACCTCGGCAGGAGAGGGATGCGCCCCCTGTCGGGAACCCGGCTTCTCGCCCGGCTTTACCCCCGCGGCCAAGGGCGGGAGGGCCGCCTCGGCCTTCGGTTTTTATAGTATCTAAATAAAGAACTAAATATATTCTAATACAGTTTGATATGGTTACCGTACAAGTATAGCATACGATTATGAACGATTCGTGAATGAAGCGGCTTTTTCGCGTTATTTTCACAGCACACCCGACAAAAAGCCGCAGATTGCGCCGTCGGATAGGAGGCAGCGGCTCGGCGGGAAAGCCGCACGGCGGAGAAGAAGGGGCAGGACGGAGGCGCTGTGGCGAAGGCGGGAGCACGGGCACCTCGCTTCACGGCAAAGGTACGAAAAGGAGCACGGGCACCTCACTTCACGGCAAAGGTGCGAAAAGGAGCACAGGCACCTCGCTTCACGGCAAAGGTGCGAAAAGGAGCACAGGTCCCTCGCCGCACAGCGAAAAGCCTCGCACAGCAAAAGTGCGAAAGGGGTGACGCTCCGAAAGGCGCCTCGTAACAGACTTCTTGATTGTAATGTTTTCTTTGCGTTTTTCTCGCTTTATCCGCCTGTATGCCGTCGTTTTGGTTCCCCCCGCCAGGGTGTACCGAAGCCTACCGCGGAAAAATTCCCCCATGAAGGAAGCGAGGCACAAAAAGCCGTAGGATATGCCGTGCCCTGCCGTCCCTTCCTCTCTTTTCCGCTTGACGAAGGGCACGCGCCCTTGTAGAATGGTATCAGACATATCTCCCGAAAGGAGCTTCTTATGAAGCAAAAATCTTTTCTCCTTACCTACCTTGCCTCGCTGAGCGAGCATTCGGTGCGCCTCCTCGCCGTCGGCCTTATTCCTATTTTTCTGGCGCTCGCCTTTCTCCTTTACGCGCATAACGCGCCCCCCTCCTTCCCGTACGGGAGCCTATGGCTCGCCCGCTCCTTTGCCTTCTGGGTGGACAGCGTGGGCATTTCTCTTTTGCTTCTTATGGGCGGGGTATTCGTACTCGACTATTCCGAGAAGCATGACGCTTCCTGAGGGCGCACCGTAAAAGAGTCACTCGGAAGGCCGTCGCGGGAAGCCCCGCTTCAAAATCTCGCCAAAAGTCCCCGGCGAAGCCCTCAACAAAAGCCCCCGGCAAAGGTGCCACCCATAGGAAAGGAGCCATCGCGGGACAGGGTGAGGCTTTTTCTCCGCAGGCTCCCCCCTTACCCCCGTCGTCCCTTCGGGGTAAGGGGCCTAATTCCGCTTTTTCCGCAAAGGCACTCCCGTAGCTTAGCAAAACCAAGCACGGGGGTGTTTTTGTTGTTTTTTCAAAAAATGCGGCTCTACGGTTTGTAGAGTACCCGTTTTTTCTCTCTACTCCCCCATTCGCAGTCTCTACTTCAAGAATTTTTTTCGTTTCCTCTTCAAATTGCTTCGTAGCTTGCATGTTTTCCCGCGGCGCGGTACAATCCTATATAGGAAAGGCTCCGCCGTGCCGAAGGTGCAAGGCGAAATGGAAAAGCCGAAAGAAAACGAAACGCAAGAAAGTGTGCGGAAGGGCACGCGGGTTGCTTCAAGGCTACATAAAAAGTATATAGAGTGTCAACTGCAAAAAACGCATGCCAAGGCATGGCGCCAAGTGCGAACGGAAGGAGAACCGTATGAACCGTATAAAGGAGAACCGTATGAACCGTATAGATGAAAGAACAGATAGAAAACGCCCTGCAAACGAAGGGCTTGTAAGGCTTGCAAACGAAGGAACGGCAAAAAGCCGGCTTGACTGCCGTCCTTATCCCTCGTGGATTACAAGCACAAGCGCCCTCCCCCCCAGCTACTGCGGCGCCGACAAGGCTCTGAGCCTCATGGGAGCCTTCTCTCTCCTTGTGGATACCGCCGCCGTTCACTGCGAGCGAATCGGCACGGGCTGTGCCGACATGGCAGAGGCGCACCGCTTCTGGCTTATGACACGGGCGCGCATCGTCTTTCACCGCCGCCCCTCTATGATGGAGGAAATCACGGTCACCACCTGGCCCGAGGCACCGCGCCATTTTCTCTGCAACCGCAATTACACAGTAGAGGGGAACGGAGGACTCCTTCTTGAGGGGTACCACGAATGGGCGGTGCTTGACACCGACACCCTGCAGCCGATTCGCACCGAGGAAATCTACCCCGCTGCTTTTTCTCCCTTGCCGAGGACAGGGCCCTCGCCCTTCTCGCGCCTCCGTGATACTCTCGGCGAGGATACGCTCAGCTACACGTACAAGGTCGCCGCCTCGGACATCGACTTCGGGAACCACGTGAACAACACGCGGTATATCCGCATGCTGACCGACAGCTTTTCGGTTCGGGAGTTTTCGGAGCTCTCGCTCCGCGAAGCGGAAATCCAGTACCTGAGCTCGGCCACCGAGGGTGAGGTGCTTGGAATTTTCAAGGAAAGAACCGAGGACGGCTACCGCTTTGCCATCCGCCATGAGGACGGCAGAACGGCGGCGCTTGCCCGTTTCGTCGCATAAGACGCAGAAGCGGCACGGCACCGTTCGCTCCCGCAAGGGGAGAGGGCGGTGCTTTTTTCTGCGCCGCATAAGGGCGCCCGGTTGCGCGGAACCGGAATTTCCAGAAATTCCCTTGCTTTTTTGCGTTTTTTGTGCTATGTTATACTTGGTATAGTAGGGACCACTTCGTAAATCCCGATAAAAAAGACGACTCAAAAAGCACAAGGAGACACTATGGGAATTTTTGAAGCACTCGCCATGCTCGGCGGCTTATGCCTTTTCCTCTTTGGAATGAACCTTATGGGCAGCGCGCTTGAGAGGCGAGCAGGAAACCGCCTTCGCAGCATTCTCGGCAAACTGACAAACAACCCGTTTGCGGGCTTTCTGACAGGCCTTGGCATTACCTCTGTCATTCAGTCCTCCTCTGCCACAACGGTCATGGTGGTGGGCTTTGTCAACTCGGGGCTGATGACGCTGCGTCAGTCCGTCGCGGTGATTATGGGGGCCAACGTCGGCACCACGGTCACGGCGTGGGTTCTGAGCCTTGGAGGCATTTCGGGCAATGTCGGCTTTTTCCTGAAGCTCCTGAAGCCCTCCTCCTTCACCCCTGTTCTTGCGCTCATCGGTATCATTTTTTATATGTTCCTCAAGGGGGACAAGCGGAAGGATACCGGCATGATACTCCTCGGCTTTGCCACCCTTATGTTCGGTATGGAGGCCATGTCGGATGCCGTAAGCGGCCTTGCCGAGGCCGAAGGCTTCCGCCAAGTCTTCATGATGTTTGAAAATCCCATTCTCGGTATGCTGGCAGGAGCCGTGCTCACCGCCTTGATTCAATCCTCGTCGGCCTCTGTCGGTATTCTGCAGGCACTTGCCGTGGGAACGGGCGCCGTCACCTTTGGCGCAGCCATCCCGATTATGATGGGTATGGGCATCGGCACCTGCATCACCGCCATGCTCTCCTCCATCGGCGCGAACAAGGACGCACGCCGCGCCGCAGTCGTCCATCTCTTCTTCAATATACTCGGCACCGCCGTATGGCTTACCGTCTTCTGCATCGTCTCGGTCTTCCTCCCCGAAGGGCTTTTGCAAACCCCCGTCGGCGTGCTTGGTATTCCGATAGCCAACACCGCCTTCAAGGCACTCTGCACGCTTCTCTTCTTCCCCATGCCGGGCGTCCTTGTTTTTATCGCACGCAAGCTGATTCCCGACAGCAAGGAGCCCGACGAGGTGGCCGAGCTTGACGAGCGCCTTTTGAAAACTCCTCCGCTTGCCCTTTCTGCCAGCCACAACCTGACCGTCACCATGGCCAATACGGCAGTTCGCTCACTGAAGAACGCCATGCTCTCTCTTACCGCCTACACGCCCGAGCTTGCCGCCGGTGTCCGTGCGGACGAGGAGAAGAGCGACCACTACGAGGACGTCCTCGGTGATTACCTCGTGCGCCTCAGCACCGCTAAGCTCGACGATGCCGACAGTGCGGAGGCCGCCAAGCTCCTTCACCTGATTGGTGACTTCGAAAGAATTTCCGACCACAGCGTAAATGTCCTGGAGGCGGCTGAGGAGCTTCTCGAAAAGAAGCTTGCCTTCTCCGACTCTGCCGCGGGTGAGCTCTCCGTGCTTTGCCGCGCCGTCGGCGAAAGCCTTGACCTCGCTCTTTTCGCCTTTTCCAATGCCGATTATGAGGCCGCCCTCTCGGTGGAGCCGCTGGAGCAGGTGATTGACGAGCTGAAAAAGAAGCTGCGCAGCGCTCACATTTTGCGCATGCAGAAGGGCATGTGCAGCATTGAGGCGGGCTTTGTTTGGTCCGACCTTCTCACAAACCTTGAGCGCGTTTCGGACCATTGCTCGAATATCGCGGGGTGCCTCCTCGATATGGGAAGCAAGGGGCTCGCACTTCACGAAACCCTGCGCGCCCTCCGCGAGGATGACAGCGACTATGCTCGCCGCCACGCCGCCTATCGGGAGCGCTTTGCCCTCCCCGCGGACACGGCGCAGCCCTGAGCCCCATGCCATAGAAAAAACCGCCAAAGACAGCTCTTTGGCAGTTTTTTCTTTATTCCTCGCTGTACTCGGCGATATAGGGGAGGTTGCGGTAGTATTCTCCGCAATCAAGACCGTAGCCGATAACAAAATGGTCGGGAATGGTGAAGAGCGAAAGGTCGGCACGAAAATCGACAATGCGGCGCGAGGGCTTGTCAAGCAGTGTCACCACGTGAAGCGAGCGCGGCTGCCGCCCCTGCAAAAGGCCGACAACATCCGAGAGGGTGCGGCCCGTATCGACAATGTCCTCCACAATGACAACGTGGTAGTCCTTCACATCGCGGTCAAGGTCCATCGTAATCCGAACAACCCCCGAGGAGGAGGTGCCCTCATAATAGCTCTTGGCGCACATAAAGCCGATTTCGCACGGCACCGTCACGGCACGGCAGAGGTCGGAGAGAAACACGAAGGCCCCCTTCAGAATACTCACGAGGAGAATGGGGTGCCCGTCATACAGCGCATCCACCCATTCCCCCGCGCGGCGGATGGCGGCGGAAATTTCGGCCTCCTCAATGAGGACACGCTTGATATGGGAGGAAAAATCCTCAACCGATGTGATTTTTTTCATAAAAAGCCCCTTTGCTTTGATTGAATGTCCCTTTCGGTTGGTTTTAGTATACTACAAAATTCACCGAATTTCAACCGTTTTCCCTATTTTCCTTTTTCCTTCTCAAAAGGCCTTGACTTTCCCACCTTTTCTCTGTATAATGGGGAAGAAATATATGAAGAGTAAGCGTTGCTGCGTGAAGTGCCGTGCGGACGGGGAGTTGCCGCGCGGACGAAGGGTTCCCCCCGCGGTAGCATCGCTGCATCCCGCTTCCGCGCGATATAGAGCCTGCCTCCATTTCCGCTCGTGAATTCGGGAAAGGAGGTTTTTCTTTTATGGCAAAAGCTCACACGTCCCTGCGCCGCCACACCTATCGGCTGGCCCTCGGCGCTCTTTTTGCGGCCCTCTCGTTTCTCATCGGGCTTCTGGCCAAAACCCTGCAGGGAGGCAGCCCCCTGCGCGTTACCCTCGAGGGGCTCCCCGTGGTTCTTGCGGGGATAACGCTCGGCCCCGTCGTGGGCGGTCTTGTCGGAGTGGCGGCAGACCTCCTTTCCTGCCTGCTTGCAGGGCAGGCTCCCCTCCCCCTCATCTCCGTGGGTGCCTTTGCCCTCGGCCTTGTGCCGGGCCTTCTGAGCCTTCCCTGTCGATGGCGGCAGGAGCTTCCCTACCGCTTTCTCCCGTTGCTTTTCTATGATGGACTTGCGCACCTCGCAGGCTCGGTTCTCCTGAAAAGCGCGGCGCTCGCGCTCTTTTATCCGCTTCCCGTTTTGCTCCTCCGTATTCCCATTTACGCGGGAATTATCCTCGTTGAGAGCTATCTCCTTCATCTCTTGCTCAGCTCTCGGCTTATAAGGCACGAATTGGAGGTGCTTCTCAAATGAATATCGAAGAAGCCATGCGCTATATCCACAAAACCGAATGGCAGGGCAGCCGCCCCGGGCTCTCGCGCATCTCAGCCCTTCTTGCCATGCTCGGAAATCCGCAGGATTCGCTTGCGGCCATTCACATCGCGGGCACCAACGGCAAGGGCTCGACGAGTGCCATGCTGGCCTCGGTCCTGCGTGCTGAGGGCTACCGCACCGCCCTCTATACCTCACCCTATCTCTACCGCTTCGGTGAGCGCATTCAGGTGGACGGTGAGCCGATTCCCGACGATGCGCTTTGCCGCGTGACCGAGAGGCTGCGCCCCCTCTGTGACAGCATGGAGGACAGCCCCACCGAATTTGAGCTTATCACGGCTGCCGCCTTTTTGTATTTTGCCGAGAGAGAGGTGGATTATGCCGTGATTGAGGTGGGCATGGGCGGCAGGCTCGATGCCACCAACGTCCTGTCCCATCCGCTTCTTTCTGTGGTGACGGGCATTGCGCTCGACCACACGGCTTACCTTGGCGACACCGTATCGGCCATTGCCCGTGAAAAGGCAGGCATTTTTCGCAGCGGAACCCCTGCCGTGGCCGGCATGCTCCTCCCCGAGGCCGCCGCCGTCCTTGCGGAGGAGGCCGCGCGAATCGGCACTACCCTCACCTTTGCCGAGGAGGGGGCGCTCTCGGATATCGCTGCCACTCCCTACGGCACAAGCTTTTCCTACCGTGAAAGGCGGGAGGTACGCCTCCCCTTTGCCGCACTCTATCAGCCGCGGAACGCCGCCCTCGTGCTTGACGCCTGCGACGCCCTCCGCAAGCGCGGCGTAAGGCTGAGCGAGGAGTCCGTGCGAAGGGGGCTTGCCACGGTCAGCTGGCCCGGGCGCTTTGAGTATTTCAGCCATGAGCCCGACGTCGTATTTGACGGCTCCCACAACCCCGAGGGGATTGCCGCTGCCGAGGCCTCCATCCGACACCTGTACGGAGGACGTATTCTTCTCCTTACGGGCGTAATGCGCGACAAGGACTACGCCTCCATGCTCGACTGTCTTGCCGGGTGCACCGCGCGTGTTTTTGCCGTGCGCCCCGACAACCCCCGCGCTCTCCCCGCCGCCGAGCTTGCCGAGGCATGGCGCGAGAGGGGAATTCCCGCCACCCCCCATTCTGACGTCGGGGAGGCCATGAAGGAGGCGCTTCGTGAGGCAAGGGAGGAGGGGCTCCCCCTCTTCATTCTCGGCTCGCTCTACCTTTACCGTGAGGCAAAAGACGCCTTTGACGCCGCAAAGGAAGAGCTTGGATTGTAAAGAATACCTTGCATATAGGTCTTTTTCCGGAAGCACCTGCGCAAAAAACGCAGGTGCTTCTTTGTCGTAAAAAGAGGAGAAAAGGTGCGGCAAAGAAATCCCCTTTGCTTAAATAAAATTCTCCCCGTCACTTTACAAAAGAGAAAGACTGTGGTACAATAGAGGAACATCGCCGTACGGCAACATGAAGGGAGGAGAGAGGCTTGCGTCTTGATAAATTCTTCACCACCGTGGGGCTTCTTTCGCGGCGTGAATGTGCCGTTGCCGTGAAGCGGGGGGAAATCACCGTGAACGGCATGGTGCCGCGCGACGCGAGCGTCGCCGTGGACCCCGAAAAGGATGCCGTGACATACCGCGGAGAGACGGTTGCCTATCGGCAGTTCGTCTATCTCTGGCTCAATAAGCCCCCGGGGTATGTCAGTGCCACCGAGGACGGGCATCTCCCCGTGGTGACCGAGCTTGTCCCCCCCGAATACCGCCGCCTTGCGCTCTTCCCGTGCGGAAGGCTTGACCGCGACACCGTGGGGCTTATGCTCCTCACAAACGACGGAGCCCTCGCACACTCCCTGCTCTCGCCCCGCCGCGCGGTGCCGAAGGTCTACCGCTTTGAAACCTCGGCGCCTCTGCCGAGCCATGCCGAGGCCGCGCTTTCTGCGGGAATGCGGCTTGGCGAGCTCACCTGCCGCCCCGCCCATCTTGCAGCCGAGCCCTCACGCATGGGAGGCAAGCTTACCCTCACGGAGGGGAAATACCATGAGGTGAAGCGCATGATGGCCGCCCTCGGCGCGCCCGTTTGCTACCTTGAGCGCATTGCCTTTGCGGGCATTCCGCTTGACCCTGCTCTCCCACGCGGAGAGTGCCGTCCTCTCAGGGAGGAGGAGCTTCGTATCCTCCTCGTCGCCGCAAGCTCACCCCGAACCGAATAAAGGAGAATCCTATGGACATCATCAAAACCCTTGCCAGCGAACTGAACCTCTCTGCCGATAAGGTAGAAAAGACCGTCGCCCTCATTGACGAGGGCAACACCATTCCCTTCATCGCCCGTTACCGTAAGGAGGTGACAGGCTCGCTCGACGATATCACCCTGCGCGCCCTGAGTGACCGCCTCACCTACCTCCGCAAGCTGGATGAGAGACGGGCCGAAATCGCAAGTGCCATAGAGGGGCAGGGGAAGCTGACCGAGGAAATCACGCACGCCCTCTCGCTCGCCACTACCCTTGTGGAGCTTGAGGACATCTACCGTCCCTACAAGCAAAAGCGGCGCACCCGTGCCTCGATTGCGCGTGAGCGCGGCCTTGCCCCGCTTGCCGAATACCTGATGAGTCAGCCCTCCGCCCCCGAGCGCGCCGCCGAGGAGGAGGCCGCCCTCTATATCAATGAGGAAAAGGGAGTGCCCGATGCCGCTGCGGCCCTGGCAGGTGCCTCCGACATTATCGCCGAGGACATTTCGGACAATGCCGAATGCCGCAAGCTCCTCCGTGATTTTGCCTTTGAGGAGGCCGTCCTGGAAACCTCGCTCACCGACGAGGAAAAGGAAAATGCCAAAATCTATGCCGATTACGCCGAATACCGCGAGAGCGTGCGCACCGTCAAGGGGCACCGCGTGCTTGCCATCACGAGAGGGGAGCGCGAGGAATGCCTGAAGGTCACCATGACGCTTCCGCGCGAGGCCGCCACGGCGCGCCTTGCCTCACGCGTGATTGTCAATAAGGAAACTCCCTTCCTGCCGCTGCTTCTCGCGGCCCTCACCGACAGCTATGACCGCCTCATCTTCCCCTCCCTTGAGCGCGAGGTGCGTGCCGAGCTTTTCGACACGGCAAGCGAGGAGGCCCTCCTCGTCTTTGCCGACAACCTGCGGCACCTCCTGCTCGCCGCCCCTCTCAAGGGGAAAACCGTCCTCGGCTATGACCCCGGCTACCGCACGGGCTGCAAGCTTGCCGTGGTGGACAAGACGGGCAAGGTGCTGGACACCGCCGTCATCTACCCCACAAAGCCGCGCGAGGAGACCGAAAAGAGCCGACGGCTGGTGCTGCGCCTGATTGACGCCTACAAGATTGACGTCATCGCCATCGGCAACGGCACCGCCTCCCGCGAGAGCGAGGCCTTTATCGCCGACACCCTCCGCGAATGCGAAAGAAAGGTTTCCTACACCATCGTTTCGGAGGCAGGGGCCAGCGTCTACTCCGCCTCCCCCCTTGCCGCCGAGGAGTTCCCCGACTTCGACGTGACCGAGCGCTCCGCCGTTTCGATTGCGCGCCGCCTGCAGGACCCCCTTGCCGAGCTTGTGAAGATTGACCCGAAATCCATCGGTGTCGGCCAATACCAGCATGACATGAAGCAGAACCGTCTGACCGAGGCTCTTGACGGCGTGGTGGAGGACTGCGTCAACAGCGTGGGCGTTGACCTGAACACCGCCTCCTTCTCGCTCCTCTCGCATATCGCGGGCATAGGCGCGACAGCCGCCAAGAACATCGTGAGCTACCGCGAGGAGCACGGTGAATTCCGCAGCCGCGCGGCCATTCTCAAGGTGCCGAAAATCGGCCAGAAGGCCTTCCAGCAGTGCGCGGGCTTCCTTCGCGTTTCGGGCGGGGACGAGGTCCTCGATTCGACAGGCGTTCACCCCGAATCCTATCCCGTGGCACGTGCCCTCCTCGCCGAATTCGGCATGGAGGAGTCCGAAATCCGCGCGGGCGGCGTCACCTCCCTGCGTGCGCTTGCCATGGCACGCGGCACCGCAAAGCTCGCAAAAAAGCTCGGCTGCGGCGAGCCCACCCTCCTCGATATCATCGGGGAGCTGGAGAAGCCCGGGCGCGACCTGCGCGACGATGCCCCTGCCCCCATTCTCCGCACCGACGTGCTTTCGGTGGACGACCTTGAGGAGGGCATGCTCCTTAAGGGCACCGTTCGCAACGTGGTCGCCTTTGGTGCCTTTGTGGACATCGGCGTCCACGACGACGGGCTCCTGCACGTTTCGGAAATGAGTGACCGCTTTGTCAAAAACCCCGCCGACGTCCTGAAGGTGGGTGACGTCATTGAGGTCCGTATCAAAAGCGTGGACAAAAAGCGCGGGCGCATCTCCCTCACGCGAAAAACGCCAAAGGGCAATTGAAGCTAATTTATTAGAGGCTCAAACGGCGCGCCCTTCGTACCGTTTCGTGAAATCCGAGCGTTTTTGTGCAATATGAACAAAAGAAGGATAGAAAGTTCAGAGGGTTGCCCTCTTCCCAAACCGACTTTTTTCTGCTATAATAGGCGGTAAGGAATTTAACTTTTTTGAAGGAGAACGCAAATGGCAAGTCTTTCGCTCAAGCACATCTATAAGAAATATCCCGGCGGCGTTACCGCTGTTTCGGATTTTAACCTTGAAATCAAGGACAAGGAGTTCCTTATCCTCGTCGGCCCCTCGGGCTGCGGTAAGTCAACCACCCTCCGTATGATTGCCGGCCTTGAGGAAATCTCCGAGGGCGAGCTCTGGATTGGGGATACCCTCGTCAACGACGTGGCCCCGAAGGACCGCGACATCGCGATGGTGTTCCAGAACTATGCTCTTTATCCTCACATGACCGTGTTTGAAAACATGGCCTTCGGCCTTAAGCTCCGCAAGGTGCCGAAGGAGGAAATCAAGCGCCGCGTGGAGGAGGCCGCCCGCATTCTTGACATCAACCACCTCCTTGAGCGCCGCCCGAAGGCTCTTTCCGGCGGTCAGAAGCAGCGTGTTGCCCTTGGTCGTGCCATCGTGCGCAATCCGAAGGTCTTCCTTCTTGACGAGCCGCTTTCCAACCTTGACGCTAAGCTCCGCGCCTCGATGAGAACCGAGCTCACGAAGCTTCATAAGAAGGTGGAAACCACCTTTGTTTACGTTACCCACGACCAGGTTGAGGCTATGACCATGGCCACCCGCATCGTCGTTATGAAGGACGGTCTTATCCAGCAGGTGGATACGCCTCAGAACCTCTACGATTTCCCTGTGAACCTCTTTGTCGCAGGCTTCATCGGCACGCCGCAGATGAACTTCATCACGGCAAAGCTTGTGGAGGAGGGCAGCGACCTCTTCGTCACCTTCGGCAGCAACAAGATTAAGGTGCCCGCCGAAAAGGCCAACAACCCCGCGATTAAGGAATACATCGGCCAGGAGGTTGTGGTAGGCATTCGTCCCGAGTGCCTCTACGATGACCCTGCCCACATTGCCTCCATGCCCGACAGTATTATCGAGGCCGGTGTTGAGGTCACCGAGCTTATGGGTGCTGAAATTTATCTCTATCTGAGCTTTGACGGCCAGGAGGACGCCACCAACGGCAAGAATATTATTGCCCGTGTTTCCTCGCGCTCCACCTCGCGCGCAGGCGACTCCATCCAGATTGCCTTCGAAGCCAGCAGAATGCACATCTTCGATAAGGATACAGAGCGCTGCATCGTTCACTGATGCCGCAGAAAAAGCCCTCGGCCTCCTCCGCAAGGAAGGAACGCCGGGGGCTTTTTGTCGCAAGAAACCGAGGGGGCTGACACATTTTGGAACAGCCGAAGAAAAAAGGGGAATTGTGCTGCTTTTGCAGTGCAATTCCCTTTTTTCATCCACGAAGGCCGATTTACATGATGAGGGGCGAGGCCACCCTTACAGCCTTGTGAGCTTCGCGTAGGTGGCCATCAGCTTTTTAACCGTGCCGTCGTCAAAGCGCACCTCATAGAGAACATCTCCTCCCATCGGGCGGCAGGAAAGCACCGTCCCCGCGCCGAAAATGCCGTGTGACACGCGCTCCCCGACGGCGAAGCGAAGCAGAGCACCCGTACCGCCGCGCGGTGTGGGGGCAGACGTGGGACGGCGGAGGAATTCTCCCGAAAGCGAGGGAGAGGCAGGCTTCCTCTCGGGGAGGCGGTAGGCGGGCGCCGGACGGCGCGGCGCCTCCTCCTCCACAAGCTGCGGCGGCAGCTCCTCCTTCACAAAGCGGGAAAGAGGATTGCAGGTCGTGCGCCCGTACATCATGCGCTCACGGGTATGCGAAAGATAGAGCTTCTCCTTGGCTCTTGTGATGGCGACATAGGCAAGACGGCGCTCCTCCCCCAGCTCGTCGGGGTTGGTGCGCGACTGCGAGCCCGGGAAAAGCCCCTCCTCCATACCGGGCAGGAACACGATGGGGAATTCAAGCCCCTTGGCGCTGTGTATGGTCATCAGCACCACGGCATCGGCTCCCTCATCGTACTTGTCCACATCGCTGATAAGCGCGACCTCCTCCAGAAAGCCGACGAGGGAGGCCGTATCCCCCGCCCTCTTTTCGTATTCTGCGGCGGCAGACTGAAGCTCCCCTATATGGTCAATCCGCGTTTTGCCCGTCTCGCCCTCGGCAAGCAGCATGTCGCGGTAGCCTGTGCGCTGAAGGATATGGCCGATAAGGGAGGCAAGGTCGCACTCGGTGGCGGCCAACGAGGCGAGAAGCCCCGAGAAGGCAAGGAGACGCGGGGCCGCCTTCGCGAGGGACGGATAGCGGTCTGCCCCGTCCAGCACGCGGCGGAGCGAAATGCCCTCCTCGCGGGCAATCGCCAGGGCCGCCTCCACCGTGGCCGCGCCTATCTTCCGCGCCGGCTTATTGACAATACGGACAAGACGAAGGTCGTCCTCGGGGTTGGCGATGGCGTGAAGATAGGCCACCATGTCACGGATTTCCTCGCGGTCATAGAAGCGTTGGCCGCCGAGCACGCGGTAAGGCATTCCGCTTTTCGCAAAGGCAGCCTCAAGCGAACGGGAAAGCTCGTTCACACGGTAAAGGACGGCCACATCACGGTAACGGCGGCGGTCTCTTATGACCAAATCCATGACGGTATCCTTAATCCAAAGAGCCTCCTCGTTCTGATTTTCAGACTTATGTAAAGTTATCTTTGCGCCCTCTGGCCCGTCGCACCATAGGCTTTTTTCGTGGCGCGCCTCATTGTGGGAAATCACGGCGTTGGCCGCCGCCAGAATGGTCTTGGTGCTTCGGTAGTTCTGCTCCAGCTTCACCACCCGTGCCGTCGGATAGGTCTTGTCAAAGTTCAGAATGTTCTCCACCGTGGCACCGCGGAAGCGGTAAATGCTCTGGTCATCGTCACCCACCACCATAATGTTGCCCGAGCCCTCGGAAAGGAGGGCCGAGAGGCGGAACTGGGCATAGTTCGTGTCCTGATACTCGTCAATCAGGACGTAGCGGAATTTTTTGCGGTATTGCTCGGCAATCTCAGGGTTCTCCTCAAGAAGGCGCACGGTTTTCATAATGATGTCGTCAAAGTCGAGGGCGTTGGCGACCTCAAGCCGCTTCTGATATTCCCTGTAAATCTTAGCAATGCGGCTGAGGCGGAAGTCGCCGTGGTCGGCAAACTCGCGCGGAGACACGAGGTTGTTTTTCGCGTTGCTGATTTCCTGCATAACGCTCTTGACGGGAAGAAGCTTCTCGTCGATGTCGAGGGCCTTCATGGCATCGGCCACCACGCGCTTCTGGTCATCGGTATCGTAAATCGAAAAGCCGGGGCGGTAGCCTGCCGCCTCGGTATGGCTGCGGAGAATGCGCACTGAAACCGAATGGAAGGTGCCTGCCCAGATTGCATCGCTCACGGAGGGGTCGCCGAAGGCAGCCGAGAGCCTTTCGCGGATTTCGCGCGCCGCCTTATTGGTAAAGGTGATGGCAAGAAGCGCCCACGGCGGGCACGGCTCGTGCGTGAATTCCCCGAGGCATTCCTCAAGCTCCTCACGGGTGGCGGCCTCGGCAAAAAGCTCCATGCCCTTCACGTAGTCCTCCCCGATACCGGAGGGCACAAAATCGGTCTCATAGGCATCGCCGAAGCGTATCAGGTGGACGATACGGCGCACGAGAACGGTGGTCTTGCCGCTCCCTGCGCCCGCCAGCACAAGAAGGGGCCCGCGCTCCATGCACACAGCCTCCGCCTGACGGGGGTTCAGGGTGTATTCGTAATATTTGCGGAAGAGGGCTCTCTTCGCGGCAAGGTAACGGTCTTGCAAGCTCTGCATGGATATTCTCCCTGTGTTTTTACTCCTTGATATTATAGCATTTTTTGCCCCACTTTGCAAGAGCAAAACAAAAAGAGAAGGGGCCGCATATATTTATCTATTGCTTTTTCCTTGGAGAAGTGCTATAATGCTAAATAACAAAATCAAGCCTTATAAGCACAGTCGGGAGGGCTTTCTTATGAAAATCGTGGTGATTGGGGCAGGCACTGTGGGCTATTCCATCTGCGAGGAATTGGCCGCCGAGGGGCATGACCTCACGGTAATCGACAGCGACACGCAGGTGCTCACCGAGCTTTCGAACACGCTTGACATCTTCGCCGTCGAGGGCAGCGGTGCCGACCTGCAGGCCCTGCGCGAGGCGGGGGTGGAGCATGCCGACCTCGTGATTGCGGTCACGGCGGGGGACGAATTGAATATTCTCTGCTGCACGGCGGCGCGCAAGTTGGGTGCAAAATACACGGTAGCGCGCGTGCGCAACCCCGAATATGCCGAGCTCCTGCACCTCCTTGAGGCTGACATGAACCTTTCGCTCACCATCAACCCCGAGCTTTCGGTGGCTAAGGAAATTTACCGTATGCTCCGCTTCCCCGCCGCTGCCAAAATTGATGTTTTCTGCCGAGGCCTCGTGGAGCTTGCCGAATTCGCGGTAGCAGAGGGCTCGCCTCTCGCGGGCGCCACACTGACCGAGCTCCGCGCACGAATCCCCGTAGGCTTTCTGGTCTGCGGCGTGCTTCGCGACGGTGAAACCTACATTCCTACGGGTGATTTCCGCCTGATGGCGGGTGACGTCCTCTGTGTAACGGCCTCGGAGCAGGATATTGCCGCCTTCTTCAAGGCGGTAGGCATGTACCGCCACCCCATTCACAGCGTTCTGATTGCAGGCGGAGGAAGCATCACCTATTATCTTGAGGAGCTGCTCCGCGGAGAGAAGATACGCATGAGCTCCACCGTCATTGAAAAGGACAAGGCGCGCTGTTCCCTCCTCGCCGAAAAAACCAATGCCACCGTGATTTGCGATGCCCACACCAATCAGGAAACGCTCGAAAGAGAGGGGCTTGAGCGCGCCGACGCCTTCCTCGCCCTTGCCGATATCGACGAGGAAAACGCCATCGTGTCGCTCTACGCCAAGGCCCTCGGCGTTCCCAAGATTATCACACTTATCCGCCGTCTTTCGTACATTGACTTTTTCAAAAGCGCGGGGCTTGAAAGCATCGTCTCGCCAAAATCCTCTACGGTAGCGCAAATTCTTCGCTACGTGCGTGCCCTTGCTCCCGCCAAGGACCATTCGCAGATTGAAACACTTTACAAGCTGATGGACGGAAGCGTGGAGGCACTGGAGCTGCTTGTCAAGGAGGAGGTTCCCTCTCTCACGGGCATTCCCCTCCGTGACCTCGACACGGCGGAGGGGCTGCTCCTCGCCTGCATAGTCAGGGAGGACAAGGTCATTCTCCCCACGGGTAACGATGTCATTCTGAAGGGCGACACCGTCGTGGTCGTCACCTCCTCGGGACGGCAAACCGAAAGCATAGGAGACATCATAAAGAAATGAACCTGCGTATGCTCGGATACCTCTTCGGTGTCCTTATGACAATTGAGGCCTCCTTCCTCCTTCTGCCTCTTTTGACGGCGGCTGTGTACGGCGAGAGCGTTCTCCCCTTTCTCTATACCGTTATCATGGCACTCGCACTCGCCCTTCCCCTTATCCTGCTTCGCCCGCGTGACCGCCGCTTCTATGCGCGCGAGGGCTTTGTGGCGGTGGCAGGCTCCTGGATTCTGCTCTCGCTTATCGGAGCCTTCCCCTTCGTGTTCTCGGGTGCCATTCCACACTATATAGATGCCTTCTTTGAGACCGTTTCGGGCTTTACCACCACGGGTGCCACCGTTCTTCGCGAAATCGAGAGCCTGCCGCGCAGTATTCTTCTCTGGCGGAGCTTTACCCACTGGGTGGGAGGCATGGGGGTTCTCGTGCTGATGCTTGCCATTCTCCCCGCCGACAACAGCCGCGCCATGCATCTGCTCCGTGCGGAGGTGCCGGGGCCTACCAAGGGCAAGCTCGTGCCGCGCCTGCGCGAAACCGCAAAAATTCTTTACGGCCTCTATCTTGTGCTCACCCTCCTTGAGCTGCTCGCCCTTCTCATCGCGGGGCTTCCCTTCTACGATGCCCTTGTCACCGCCCTTTCCACGGCGGGCACGGGCGGCTTTTCGGTGATGAACGCTTCGGTGGCCGGCTACGAAAATCCTGCTGCCGAATGGATTATTGCCGTCTTTATGCTGCTTTTCGGCATCAACTTCAACCTCTATTTCTTTCTTCTGCTCGGCAAATTCAGGTCGGTTCTCCGAAACGAGGAGCTCCGCACCTATCTCCTGATTGCGCTGGCGGCAACTGCTGTAATTGCAGTCAATATACTCCCCCTTTACGAAGGCCTCGGAGGTGCACTGCGGGCTTCTTTCTTCCAGGTGGCCTCCATTATGTCCACCACGGGCTTTGTGACGGCAGACTTCTCCCTATGGCCCATGCTATCCAAAGGACTTCTGCTTCTTCTTATGCTGACGGGGGCCTCAGCAGGCTCCACGGCAGGCGGACTTAAAATTTCACGCGTGATTATCCTCTGCAAGAATGCCGTGCGCGAGGTGAAGCACATTCTGCGTCCTCGCTCGGTCAACGTCACCCGTCTTGACGGCGTGGCGCTCCCCGAGGAAACCGTCAGAGCCACGAGCACCTATCTGACGCTCTACCTCGCGGTTCTTCTTTCCTCGGCACTCCTTGTGTCGTTTGACGGGCTCCCTGTGGATATCACCTTCTCGGCCTCGCTTACCTGCCTCAGCAACGTGGGGCCGGGGCTCGGGGCTTTGGGCCCTGTCGGAAATTTTGCCGACCTCTCCTTCTTCTCGAAGCTCGTCCTTTCGCTCGAAATGCTGTTTGGCAGACTGGAAATATTCCCCCTGCTCGTCCTCTTCTCTCCCTCTACCTGGAGAAAAATGTGATGTGCCCCCGCGGGAAAGCACCCGTATGCGCTTGCTTTCAAAACGGCAAGGTCCCTCCTCTTTTTTGTGCATAATGATTCAAAAAAGACGGGAGTTTTTGGTGCTTTTTCATATAGAAATTGCCCCGAAAAGTTGTTATAATGTTATAATGAATATGTTTTGTGTCCCTCCTCCCTGCGGAGAGGATACCTCTATGCATTTTACGGGCCTCCGTGTCCCGCCGTCCCTATCCCGGTTTTCAATTTCTTTCTAAGAGGAGTGCTTTATGTCTTCGTTACTGAAAAAATGCCGTGAGTTCACCCGAGCCGATGACATTCGTGCCATGGGGCTGTATCCTTATTTCCATGAGCTCGAATCCCGTCAGGATGCCGAAGTGGTTATGGAGGGGGCGCGGCGCATCATGCTCGGCTCGAACAACTACCTTGGCCTTACGGTGCATCCCGAGGTGACCGCCGCCGCCGAGGAGGCCATTCGCCAACTGGGCACGGGCTGCTCGGGCTCACGCTTTCTGAACGGCACCCTCGCTCTCCACGTGAAGCTTGAACGGGAGCTTGCCGATTTTGTCGAAAAGGAGGAGGCCGTCACCTTCTCGACGGGCTTTCAGTCCAACCTCGGCATTATCGGAACGGTTGCCGCCCCCGGCGACTATATCCTCTGTGACAGAGAGAACCATGCCTCGATTTATGACGGCTGCAAGCTTTCGGGCGCAAAGACAACCGTCTACCGCCACGGAAACATGGACATGCTGGAAAAGAAGCTTTCGGAAATCCCGGAGGGGGCGGGTAAGCTCATTGTGACAGACGGTGTCTTCTCCATGAGCGGTGATATCGCCAAGCTCCCCGACATTGTGGAGCTTGCCGAAAAATACGATGCCTCTATTCTCGTGGACGATGCCCACGGTCTCGGCGTCATCGGGCGCGGAGGACGCGGCACCGCCGACCACTTCGGCCTCACCGACAAGGTGGATATGATTATGGGCACCTTTTCGAAGTCCCTTGCCTCGCTTGGCGGCTTTATGGCCTCCTCGCACCTGATTGCCGAATACATACGCCACACCTCGCGTCCCTTTATCTTCTCGGCCTCCATTCCTCCTGCCGCCTGTGCCACGGCCCTGGCCTCTCTTTCGGTCATCCGCCGCCACCCCGAGCTTGTCACACGGCTTTCGGAGCTTGCCGCGCATCTTAAGGAGCAGCTGACGGCGCGCGGTGTGCCGATTACCCATGCCCCTACCCCGATTGTTCCCATTCACACCAAGGATACGGTAACCACGCTTCGGGTTGCCAAGACGCTTTACGAGCGCGGTGTGTATGTAAACCCCGTCCTTCCTCCCGCCACCTCTCCCGACGATTGCCTCCTCCGTGTGAGCCTTATGGCCTCGCACACCGAGGCTCTCCTGGACGAGGCCGCCGACATTATTGCCAAAACCCTTGAGGAAGAGGGACTTCTCCATGCCGAATAAGGTTGCCGTCGTGACAGGGGCCTCCTGCGGTCTCGGTGCCGCCGTTTCGTCCCTGCTTGCCGATAAGGGCTACACCGTGTACGGGCTTTCGCGCCGCGGCACCGCCCCTCCGGGGGTGATTCCTCTTGCGGTAGACGTCACCGAGGAGGACAGGCTTTTTTCTGCCGTTGCCGACATTCAGGGACGGGAGGGCGGCATAGATGTTGCCGTTCTTGCCGCCGGTTGCGGAATCGCGGGCGCACTTGAATATCTGCCCACCGAGGAGGTGTCCCGTCAGGTGTCGGTCAACCTTATGGGGCTGGACGCCTCGCTTCGCGCGCTCACCCCTGCCCTCAGGGAAAGAGGAGGGCGCGTGCTGGCTATCGGCTCAGCCGCAGGTGTTTTCCCCATTCCCTTTCAGGCGCATTATTCTGCCACAAAGGCTGCTGTTGAGGTTCTGCTCCGCGCCTACGCGGGCGAGGTCGCGCCCTTTGGTATTCGTGTGGGAGTTGCGCTTCTCGGTGACACTGCCACAGGCTTCACAGCCGCAAGACGCACCTGCACCGAGGGAGACACGCTTTACGGCGGAAGGATTACGGGCAGCGTTGCCAGAATGCAAAAGGATGAGGAGGGCGGCGCCTCCGCCGATGCCGTGGCGGCAGTGCTTGTCAGACGGTTGACCTCGCGCAGAATGCCCTACCGCTTTACCGTGGGCCTTCGGTATCGCCTTCTTTTGTTTCTGAACCGTCTCCTCCCCACACGCTGGGTAGACGGAATTATCCGCGCTATGTACCGATAGACGCAAGCAAAAGGGCACCGCCTGCACACACGTCGCAGAGAACGGTGCCCTTTTTTGAAAATTCTGCGCTGTTATCCCCCGACATACGGGGGATTTTCGAAAGAATTTACAAAAAGATATTGCAAGGCGCGGCGCACAAGCATATAATGATAGCATGCCTGATTGCTTTTCGCCCCAAGAATTATCAAAAAGAGGACGTTCCATCGGAGGCGTGCCCCTCCCCGTGCTTTTTGAGAGAATGCGGCAAGGCGGCGTTGAGATTTGCGGAATCGGCGCGGCCAACCTGCCTCTTGTTTCTCTTTTGCCGGGGCTCGGTGTTAAGGTGCATACCGTGCGCGACAGAGCACAGCCCTCCCCTGACATTCTTGTCGAAATACAAAAAAGCGGCGCGCGCCCCCTCTTTGGCCCGGGATATCTTGCGGGGCTATCTGCCCCCGTCATCTTCCGCACTCCCTCGCTTCGCCCCGATACCCCCGAGCTCCTCGCGGCACGGGAACGGGGGGCCGTTGTTCTGACCGAGGCGGCGCTCACGCTTGCCATGGTGCCCTGCGAGCTCTTTGCCATCACGGGGAGCGACGGAAAAACCACCACCGCCATGTTGACGGCAGCCATGCTGCGGGCCGCAGGAAGGCGGGTGCATCTCGGCGGCAATATCGGCACGCCGCTGTTTTCGGCTCTCCCCTCTATGAAACGGGAGGACGCCGCCGTGCTTGAGCTTTCCAGCTTCCAGCTCATGGACCTTGCCCCGCCCGAGGGAAGGTGCGCCGTTACGTGCCTTTCCGAGAACCATCTTGACTGGCACTCCGATTTTTCCGAATACGCGGCTGCCAAAGCCCGCATTCTGGGCGGCGGCACTGCCGTTCTGCCGTATGACGAGGCTCTGCTCGCCATGCTCGCCTACCGCGGCGACGTGTGCTATTTCGGGGAGGTGCCTCCCGAGGATACCGACCACCCTGCCGTTTTCCCTCACGGGGACACGGTTGTGCTTTCCGAGGGCGGCAGGCTGCTGCCCCTCTTTCCCGCCTCGCTTGCACCGCGCGGCGCCCATAATTTCAAAAACGCCATGACGGCGGCTGCCCTTACCCTCGGCAGTGTGCCGTGTGAGGCGATGGCAGCTGCCCTTGCCTCCTTTTCGCCGCCCCCTCACCGCGCCTCCTTCCTCGGACATTTTCGGGGGGTTGCCTGCTATGACTCCTCGATTGACACCACGCCGAGCCGCACCGCCGTAACGCTCGCCTCCTTCCCAAGCCCTCCCTACGTCCTTGTGGGAGGCAGAGGAAAGCGGCTTTCCTACCGCCCGCTTGCCGAGGCTCTGCTGGCCTTCGCTGTCGGGGCGGTCATCACGGGGGAGGACCGCATCGAAATGGCAAACGCCCTTGCCGAGGTCGACCCCGACGGACGCTTCCCCTTCCTCGTGGTGGCGGATTTCACCGAGGCCACCGCCCTCGCGCTTACGCTGGCGGAGCCGTGCGGCTGTCTCCTTCTCTCGCCCGCCGCTACCTCGCACGACGTCTTCCCCGATTACAGGGCAAGGGGCCGTGCCTTTGCCGAAATTCTCGCCGCCCTATCGTAAATGCCGTGCTGTCGGTGCCCCCGTGGCGCCGACAGCCGAAAGAATAACCCCCCGAAAGTGAGGACCGTATGTTGAAAAAGCTTTTTGCCCTTCTTCTCCTTCTGGCCCTGCCCTGCAGCCTTTTTGCCTGCGGTGGCAAGGAGCCGCCTTCTCTTCCCGAGGGCATGCAGATTGCCGAGCAGGGAGACGGCTACACCTTCTACGCCCCCGAGGGCTGGACGGTAGACGTCTCAACGGGAATTCCGATGGCCTATGTTTCGGCGGTGGATACCTCCAACATCACGCTCGTGCGGATTCTCTCCGACGCGCAGCCCGCCGACTACTTTGAAGCCTCTCGGACAAGCCTTGCTGCGCGCTTTGAGGACTTTCTGTACCTTGAGGAGCAGGAAAACAACGAAACCCTCCTCGGCGGCATGCCTGCCATTGTGCGTATGTACAGCGGCAAGCTTCTCGGCGTGTCTTACACGGTAAAGCAGTATCTCTGCCGCAAGGACGCATACCTCTATCTTTTCACCTACACAGCCAAGAACGAGATACCCGCGGGCGAGAAAACCTACTTTGAGCGATATGAGGAGATGGCAGACAAGGCTGCCTCCGTCCTTTCCTTTCAGGGAGAAAGGGAGCCCTCGGTTCCCGCCGATGTACCGCCCGTAACCAATGCGGCAGGCATGACGCTTATTTCGGACCCCGCCGTCTCGCGCTATTCGATGTTTGTGCCGACGGGCTGGGAGAGCGACCTCAGGAACGGCACCACCTCGGCCACAAGACCGGAGGGGGCAGTGCTCACGCTTTCGTACGAAATCCCCAAGGAAAACACCTTGCAGGAGCACTGGGAGGCACGCAGCCTTGCCTACGCCTCGCTCTATGAGGGCTATACCCTCCTCCCGGAGGAATGCTCGCCCCCCGCCGAAACCGAGGCAGAGGTGAGCTTCCGCCTCGGCGGTCAGCAGGCCGCCGCCTACGTCTTCCGCTTCACAAGAGGGGGGCACACCTACAAATGCCGCAAGCTGATGACCGTGAGAGGGGTGTACGTCTACACCCTCTCCTACACCGCCCTTTACGAGGGCGAGGAGACCGTCTATGACCGCTATCTCGGCGAGGCAGACGCCGTAGCCGATGCCTTTACCTTTGACTGATATGGCAGGCACCGTTTATCTCGACAACAGCGCGACAACTCCCATCTGTGAGGAAGCACTCGCCCGATACTGCGAGGTGAGCCGCACGGTCTTCGGGAACCCCTCCTCCCTCCATGCCGTCGGTAAGCAGGCAGAGGACGTTCTGAAGGGGGCGCGCCTCTCTCTCCTCTCGGCCATCGGAGCAAAAGGCGGTCATATTGCCTTCCTCGCCTCGGGCACAGAGGCCAACAGCCTTGCCCTTTGGGGCAGGGCCCATGCGAAGGCGCGTTACCGCCGCGGAAAAATCCTCGCATCAAAGGGAGAGCACGCCTCGGTGAGCCAAACGCTTGCCGCCCTCCGCGAGGAGGGCTTTGCGGTGGAGGAAATACCCACCGTGGGCGGCGCTCTGGACATGGCAGCTCTTGAAGCCGCGCTGACGCCCGACACCTTTCTCGTGTCGGTGATGGCGGTCAACAACGAAACGGGGGCCGTTTATCCGCTTTCGGAGGTGTCGCGTCTCATCGCGGCACGCGCGCCCGACTGCCTTCTGCATGTCGATGCCACTCAGGCACTCTTTCATATTCCGCTTTCGGTCTCCGCACTCGGAATCGACCTTCTTACGGTCTCCGCCCATAAGGTGGAGGGCCCGAAGGGTGTGGGTGCGCTGTATTACACCGAAAGGGTGAGAAAGGAAAAGGGGCTTGTGCCCCAGATTCTCGGCGGCGGCCAGGAGGACGGCATGCGCTCGGGCACCGAGAACGTACCGGGGATTGCCGCTTTTGCCGCCGCGTGCGATATAGGTAAAGAAAACTTTGCAAAAAGAGAGAAAATTCTTCTTTCCTTGCGGCAGTATCTCCTCAGGCGGCTTGCCGAGGAGCCTGCCCTCCGCGAGGTGAAGCCTCTTTTGCCGCCCGTCGCGGCACCGCACATTCTCACGCTGATTCTCCCGGGCATCAAGAGTGAGGTCATGCTGCACCATCTCTCGGCAGACGGCATCTCGGTGTCCAGCGGCTCGGCCTGCTCGTCCCACGGGAAGACGGGCTCTTCGCCCCTTCTGGCCTTCGGCTGCTCGCCCCGCGAGGCAGACACGGCCATTCGCGTGAGCCTTTCGCACCGCAACACCGAGGAGGAGCTTGCCCTCTTCCTGGCCTCGCTCGAGAGGGGCCTTGCCCGTCTCTCCCGCCTGCGCTGACCGTAAAAAAAACCAACCGAGCGACAAATGTCGCTCGGTTGGCCCCATAAGCCGGACAGTTATATCAACGGGCTGTCTGCCTTCCGTCTCCCGAACGGGAGCCTACAACCGTGGGCAGGGGGCGTCCTCGCGGCACAACGCCGCCACCTTAGGGAAAAGCCCTGACCTCGCGCCGCCCATTCCCCACCTTGGCAAGCCGAAGGGCTGCCGATACGGAAGGATGCTATGGGAGGGAGCGCCGACACGCTCCCTCACGAAAGCCCGTCTTGCGCTACCACCGTTATCTTGCCCCGAGGGCACCGCTTTATACATAAAATTTTTGAAAAAAACAAAAAGGACAGACATATCATGCAAAACGGAATCTTCACGGAGGCAGACCTCCTTTTGCCCGACTTTCAAAAAACCGACGGCAGCCGCTACGCCGTTATCGCCTGCGACCAGTTCACAAGCGAGCCCCTCTACTGGGAGGAGGCCGAGCGCCTTGTGGCCGATGCCCCCTCTACCCTCGGCATGATTCTTCCCGAATGCTATCTTGCCCTTCGTGAGGAAAAAATCCCCGCCATCAACAGGACCATGGAGAGCCTCCTCGCCGAGGGCTTCTTCCTCTCCTACCCCCAAAGCATTCTCTATCTTTGCCGCACCCTGCCCGACGGGAGAATACGCCGTGGGCTCGTCGGCGCCTGTGACCTTGAGGCCTACGGCTTTCTGCCCGAGGACCGCCTCCCCATCCGTGCCACCGAGGGCACGGTGCTCGAAAGAATTCCGCCCCGTGTGGAAATCCGCCGTGACGCGCCCCTGGAGCTCCCCCACGTGATGCTTCTTATGGACGACAGAGAGGACACCGTCTTCTCCCGTGTTGTGCGCACCGAGGAGGACCGCCCCCTTTATGACTTCCCCCTGATGGCAGAGGGCGGGCATGTGCGCGGTTACCTCCTCACCGATGATGAAAAGGCCGCCATCGACAAGGCGCTCTCGGCACTGAGCGTGAAGGACGAGACGGGTGCCCCGCTTCTTTTTGCCGTGGGTGACGGCAACCACTCGCTTGCCACCGCCAAGACCTGCTATACGGAGCTTAAAGCACGCATCGGCGCCGAGGCGGCGGCGCGCCACCCCGCGCGCTACGCGCTCGTGGAGCTTGTCAATCTGCACGACGAGGCACTCGACTTTGAGCCCATCTTCCGCGTTGTGATGGGGGCAGACGCCGATGACCTTGTCGCCTCCCTCCGCGACTACACCGAGAGGGCTGCCGATGCCTCGCTCGGCACCGCCGATTTCACGGTGATTGCCGCGGGGCACGAGGAGAAGCTCACGCTCAAGGGGACGCACGTGCAGCCCGTCGGCACTCTGCAAGCCTTCCTCGACGTCTATACCGCCGCCCACCCCGAGGTGACGGTGGACTACATTCATGACGAGGACTCGCTCCGTGCCCTCTCGGTGCGCGAGGGAGCCGTGGGCTTCCTCTTCCGCGGCATGAAAAAGGAAGACCTCTTCCCCGCCATTCTTCGCTCGGGCCCCCTGCCGAGAAAAACCTTTTCGATGGGGCACGCGAGAGATAAGCGGTACTACCTTGAAGCACGGCGGATTCGCCCCTGATAAAATAAAAAGCTACACCTAAGTTTGCCCTCTGGGCATTATACTCGTTGCAATTCAATTCATGGAGAAGACAATACGCCGACAAGAACTCATGGCGAAGCCAATTCATGATGCGATAGCATCAATTCACCTATAAAAACAAGCAGAGCAAGAATAGCGTGATATTCTTAATGGAGAATTATTGCTACTTAAACACAAAAAGGTCTTTGCAAACTTGCAAAGACCTTTTTGTGTTTATCTTAGTTATCGTATGCTCGCAAGGACTTCAGCATTTCTTCTGCTACCGCCTTAATAACAGGCACAGCTACGGAGTTGCCGCATTGTTTCTTTATCTTTCCATACGGTAATACAATTCTGAATGTATCAGGAAATCCTTGTATGCGAAGCATTTCTCTTTCTGTCGGGCGGCGTTCGTCATTAACAAGAATATAGTTTGCGGAAGCTCCTGCACGGAGTGCCGAAGAATACGGATGCGG
This sequence comes from Eubacteriales bacterium, assembly GCA_045533505.1. GTDB lineage: Bacteria > Bacillota > Clostridia > Oscillospirales > CAG-272 > UBA1740. The sequence goes on from JAZSHY010000014.1 coordinate 90,675, forward strand.
AGTAACCGATCCAGCCATATTTTCGTGAGAAATGTAGGGCTTAGGATAGTCCTTGTCTCGCAGTCTATCCAGCCTTGACAACTTGATAGATTCTTTTACATAGTATCTTGCATCAACATTCTCTTCAAGAATATCGGAAAGCGAAAGTCTATCGCTTTCACTAACAGGCTTTGGAAATTCAAACGGAATATCCTTTAAGAAACCAACAATAATAATTCTTTCTCTCTTTTGCGGCACACCATAATCAAGAGCATTGAGAACCTTTGCGTGAACGGTATATCCAAGAGCCTCCAAATGTTCACGAATAACCTTAAATGTATTTCCGTTATCGTGTGCCACCAAGTTTCTAACATTCTCAAGCATAAATGCCGAGGGGCGTTTTGCCTTCAGTATACGCTCGATATCAAAAAACAGAGTGCCGCAAGTTTCGTTGGCAAACCCCTCTTTTTTTCCTATAATGGAAAAGGCTTGACAAGGGAAACCGCCAAGAAGGATATCAAAGTCGGGAATATCCTCGGCATTGATTTTGGTTATATCTCCCGATGGGTATTCGCCAAAATTTGCTTCATAGGTCTTACACGCATCTTCATCAAATTCAGAGGAAAATACACATTGTCCTCCTACACTCTCAAAACCCAGTCGAATACCTCCAATACCTGCAAACAAATCAATAAACTTAAATGTATTCCACTTATTATTTGGAGATTGTGTCGGAATGATGGGCGTAGCTATTACAACCTCAGGTGTAGCCGTTGTGTCAGAAACACGGAACAGATCTTCAACGGTTGTATTCAGTATAGTTGCCAATTTTAAGGCTATATCCACCGAAGGAATAGAGGTAGATTTTTCTATGGATGAAAGTGCCCTGCGGCTAATGCCGACTTTGTTAGACAGTTCGGTTTGAGTTAATCCGACTCGCTTTCTTTGTATTTCAACAGTAGAAATCATAGTACATCCCTTCACCAACTATGAGAAGTTTGCTTCCCGTTTAGTGTAACATAAATCGAATAAATTGTCAAGCGATATTCGAATATTCTCGAAAAATTTATTTTTAGCTTTAACTATATACAACGACGAAAATCTATGATATAATTATGATATAAAGTGACTATTTGTGTACTTGGGAGGAAGATATGGCTGAACCGAGATTAAGAACTGTAAATAGAGCTGTGCACCCATATCCCATCAATCAATTTCCTTCTGCGTTTGTTGAGCGTTTTGCAGAAGAGATAGTTTATATGCTTGCCACAAAATCCACAATGTCATTAGAAGGCCCTGAGTGGGAGCAAATATTTGCGAATTGTATAGGAGCAGAATGGCATCCTTCTAATGTCGACTTGGACGATGTTGTGTTAAACAACTGCTGTTGGAGTGCCAAAACTGTGAAATCAGGTAGCAACATCGGTGAGCAAAAGACAGTTAGGTTAATAAGTGGCAGAAACTCACCTACATATAGTTTCGGTGTTGACAGAATCACAGAAGCCGATCCGAATGAAATCGGCAAAATGGTTCTTGATATATGGAATGAGCGTGTATCAGGTATTCGTCAATATTTCAAGTTTGCAAGAACTGTTGTCTTAGTCAAGGGTCCGAACTATGACGAGTATTTGATATTTGAAACAGAAACCGTTCGTTACGATGTCGATCAGTTTGTGTTTGTATGGAACGATAGAGGTAATCTCGAAGGATATACCAAAGAGAAATATATTCATAAGTTTACTTGGCAGCCTCACGGAAGTCAATTCACTATCATCGAAGAAATTCCCGAGGAACGCTACCATTTGAAGATTAAAGAACCCGAGAAATTGGATAAAGCAAGTGTATTGAAAACTTTAGCTTTTGATAAGAGTTGGGTTGTTAGATTGGATTAATTTTTCCATATTTAAAATACAGTATTATTTTTACCAACAGAAAGAAGACAAAGTGCGAGCCTCGCATTTGATTGGTCAAATGCGAGGCTCATGCTTTGTGAATTTTTGGGATTTTATTTGTGGTATTTCTTCCCGTTCAGAATGGAAAAGGAGCGGTAGAGGATTTCAAGAAGCATGACGCGCATCAGCTGATGGGGGAAGGTAAGCGGCCCCACCGAAAGCCTGAGGTCGGCCCTCGCCTTCACCTCGTCCGAAAGGCCGTGGGAGGAGCCGATGATAAGGCAGAGCTTGCCCCCCTTGGCCGCACCCCTGCCAAGCGTCTCGGCGAGCGCCTCCGAGCTCATCATGCTGCCCTCCACACACAGAGCCACCGTGTACGCTCCCTCGGGAATAGCGGCGAGAATCCGCGCACCCTCGGCAGAGAGAGCCGCGCGCACGGCGGCGGAGCTTTGCTCCTCGGCAATCCTCTCCTCGCGAAGATTCACCTCGGTGAGCCGCGAAAGACCGCCGAGGCGTTTTTTGTATTCGGCAGCCGCCTCCTGAAGATACTTCTCCTTGAGTGTGCCAACCGTAATCAACGTAATATGCACGGGGCCTCTCTCCTTTTTTTGATTTCCCCTCTATGATAGCAGATTGCGACGGCTTTTGCAAGGGGAGGTGTCTCCCCCTTGCTTTTTTTCTTTTTTTCCTGTATAATGGAGATATCAAAGAAAAGGAGCCTGTCTATGAAAACAATCCATGTGGAAGCCCTCACCAAGGAGGCCTTCGCCCCTTACGGCCAATTTTATAATATGAGCTCACCCGACGGGTATCCGCTCACGGGAGAGCTTCACCGCTTCTTCCCTGACCGCGTGGTTGCCTACCAGGGCCATCAGGTTGGCTTTTCCCCGATTCTTGTCAAGCGCCCCGAGGAAATGAAGGTGACGTCCGTCGAATATCACACCACCACCTGTGAGCTTATCATGCCTCTCTCCGACGACATGATTCTTCACGTCGCGCCGCCCTCGGCGGGGAAGCCCGTGCCTGACTATACCCACGCCTTCCTTGTGCCGAAGCATACTCTTGTGAAGATGAACGCCTGCGTATGGCACCTTGCCCCCCTGCCCGCCACCGCACCCGAGCTCCTGGCCCTCATCGTGCTGCCCGAGGCCACCTATGCGAACGACTGCACGGTGGTGGAGCTCCGTGAGGACGAGCAATTTCTTATCGTGAAATAAGGAAGCGGCTGTGCCGAAGCCCCCGCGGGGCCTCGGCACACCTTTTCTTTTTCCGCTGGGGAAGCCCGCTTCCGAATTTTTATTGCAAAACGGCAAAGGATATAGTATAATAGGAGACGGCAGAAGAAACACTGCCCTACATGAAGATAAGGAGATAGGCTGCGATGAGCGAGGCGGTTTTTAAGCTGAAAAGTGCGTTCAGCCCGACGGGCGACCAGCCCGAGGCCATCGCCGCACTGGTGCGGGGCATTCGGGAGGGCAAGCGCGCCCAGACGCTTCTCGGCGTTACGGGCTCGGGCAAGACCTTCACCATGGCCAACGTCATTGCAGAGGTGGGGCGCCCCACCCTCATTCTTGAGCCGAACAAGACCTTGGCCGCGCAGATTTGCTCCGAGCTGCGCGAATTCTTCCCCGACAATGCTGTCGAATTTTTTGTTTCCTATTATGACTATTACCAGCCCGAGGCGTATATCCCCGGGCAGGATATGTATATCGAAAAGGATGCGATGATAAACGACGAAATCGACCAGCTCCGTCACAGCGCGACAAGCTCGCTCTACGAACGGCGCGACGTGATTATCGTGGCATCGGTCTCCTGCATCTATTCGCTCGGCGACCCTGCCGAATACGAGGGGCTGCTCGTTTCGCTTCGGGTGGGGCAAGCGATGGAGCGCGATGACCTGCTCCGCCGCCTTGTGGCCATCAGCTATGAGAGAAACGACCTGAATCTCACCCGCGGAAAGTTCCGCGCGCACGGAGATACGGTGGAGATTATTCCCGCCTCGTTTGGCGAAAAGGCGCTGCGCGTCGAATTCTTCGGTGACGAGATAGAGAGGCTTTCGGAGGTCAACACCGTGACGGGTGAGGTCCTGCGGAGCCTTGGCTATGCCGCCATCTTCCCCGCCACTCACTACGCGGTCAGCAATGAGCGCCGCGAGGCCGCCCTTGCCGAAATTGAGCGCGAGATGCGCGAGAGGGTTCTCTATTTCCGTGAACGAGGTATGCTTCTTGAAGCGCAGAGGATTGAGGAGCGCACCCTCTATGACCTTGAAATGCTCCGAGAGGTGGGCTTCTGCTCGGGTGTTGAAAACTATTCCCGCGTTCTTGCGGGGCGGCCCGCGGGCTCTACCCCCTATACCCTGCTTGACTATTTCCCGAAGGACTACCTTCTTTTTGTGGACGAATCGCACGTGATGCTGCCACAGGTGCGCGGCATGGGCGGCGGCGATGCCGCGCGGAAGCGCAACCTTATCGACTACGGCTTCCGCCTCCCCTCGGCGGCGGACAACCGCCCCTTAAGCTTCTCCGAATTTGAGGAGAGAATGGGGCAGACCGTCTTTGTGAGTGCCACCCCCGGCCCCTACGAGGAGGAGCACGCCGAGAGCGTGGCCGAGCAGCTCATACGCCCCACGGGGCTTCTTGACCCCGAGATTTCTGTCCGCCCGATTGAGGGGCAAATCGACGACCTGCTTTCGGAAATCCGCGCCGTGACGGCGGAGAATGAGAGGGTGCTTGTCACCACCCTCACCACCAAGATGGCCGAGGACCTCACCGACTATCTCGCCTCCGCGGGAATACAGGTGAAATACCTGCACCACAAGGTGGATACCATGGAGAGAATGGAGATTATCCGCGATTTGCGGCTTGGGAAGTTCGACGTTCTCGTCGGAATCAACCTTCTGCGCGAGGGGCTGGACATTCCCGAGGTGGCGCTTGTCGCTGTGCTGGACGCCGACAAGGAGGGCTTTCTGCGCTCGGCCACCTCGCTCATTCAGACGGTGGGGCGCGCCGCGCGAAACCAACACGGACGCGTGCTTATGTATGCCGACACGGTAACCGCCTCCATGAAGCGCGCCATTGACGAAACCCGACGCCGCCGTGCGGTGCAGATGGCCTACAACGAGGCACACGGCATAACGCCGAGAACCGTCGTCAAGGAGGTGCGCGAGCTTATCGCGCTCGGAAAAGCCGAGGAGCCCGAGGCAAGCAAGACAGGCGAGCGCAAACGGCCACTTGGAAAACGGGAGCGCGAAAAGGCAGTGGAGCGCCTGCGCACAGAGATGCGCGAGGCGGCGGCGCGGCTGGAATTTGAAAGAGCCGCCTATCTCCGTGACCGCATCCGCGAGCTCCAGGAAGAAACGAAATAAGAGGGTACTATGGCAAGCTATATCCGTATACGCGGCGCACGCGAAAACAATCTGAAAAATATAAGCCTCGATATCCCGCGCGATGGCCTCGTGGTGCTCACGGGCCTTTCCGGCTCGGGAAAGTCCTCGCTCGCCTTTGAAACCCTCTATGCCGAGGGACACCGCCGCTTTGTGGAGTCGCTCTCCTCCTATGCGCGCATGTTTCTCGGACAAATGGACAAGCCCGACGTAGACAGCATTGAGGGGCTCTCGCCCGCCATTGCCATCGACCAGAAGACCACCTCGAAGAATCCGCGCTCCACCGTGGGCACGGTGACCGAGATTTACGACTACCTGCGGCTTCTTTACGCCCGTGTGGGCATTCCGCACTGTCCCGTGTGCGGCAAGGAAATCCGCCAGCAGGGGCTTGACCAGATTGTGGACAGCATTATGAAGCTGGAGGACGGCACGCGCTTCCTCGTTCTCTCCCCTCTCGTGAGAGAGAAGAAGGGTATGCACGAAAAGGTGCTGGCCGATGCGCGCCGCCACGGTTACACGCGCGTGCGCGTTGACGGGGTAATGTACGACCTGTCGGAGGAAATTCCTCTCGAAAAGAATGTAAAGCATACCATAGATGTGGTCATTGACCGCCTTGTGATGAAGCGGGAGCTCCGCTCACGCCTTTCCGACTCGGTGGAGAGCGCACTCTCTCTTTCCGAGGGACGTGTGACGGTGGTCACCGTGCCGCGCGAGGGCGAGGGCGAGGAAAAGGAGCTTTCCTTCTCCCAGCGATACGCGTGCGAGGAGCATAAGATAAGCTTCGGCGAGCTTGAGCCGCGCATGTTCTCCTTCAACAATCCGCAGGGGGCCTGCCCCGATTGCGGGGGGCTCGGCGACACGCGCCAAATCTCGGCGGCGCGCCTCATTCCCGACACCTCGCTGTCACTGCGCGAGGGGGCCATCGTCTGCAACGGCTTCAAGAGCATGACCGAGGACAGCTGGATGGGCCCTATCGTAGCGGCTGTTGGCGAGGACCTCGGCTTTACCCTCGACACCCCGATACGAGAGTTTTCGGAGGAGGCCTACCGCGCCCTTCTTTACGGCTACCCGAAAAAATACCAAGTGACGCGCTACTTCGGCAAGGAGGAGCACGAGCAGTTCACCGCCTTCGCGGGGGTTATCCCCACCGTGGAGCGCCGCATGCAGATGAACGGTGCCATGGGCGAGGGCTACGAGGAGTTCGTGGAGGACATTCCTTGCCCCCGCTGCCGTGGGCGACGGCTCTCGGACACCGTGCTCGCCGTGACGGTGGGAGGCCTGAACATCGACGAAATCTGCCGCCTTTCGGTTTCCCGTATGCTGGAGTTTGTAAACGGACTCTCTCTCTCCGAAAGCGAGGCTGTGATTGCCCGTGACATTCTCAAGGAAATTCGCTCACGCCTCGGCTTCCTTTGCAGTGTGGGGCTCGACTACCTTGACCTTGCGCGCAAAGCGGGAACCCTTTCGGGTGGAGAGGCCCAGAGAATTCGGCTTGCCACCCAGATAGGCTCCGCCCTCACGGGAGTGATGTATATTCTCGACGAGCCCTCCATCGGGCTGCATCAGCGTGACAACCATAAGCTGATTGCCACTCTCAAAAGCCTGCGCGACCTCGGCAACACCGTGATTGTCGTGGAGCACGATGAGGACACCATGCGCGAGGCCGACTATCTCGTTGACATCGGCCCCGGTGCGGGCATTCACGGGGGTGAGGTCGTGGCTGCGGGCACGCCCCAGGAGGTTGCCGCCTGCCGCCTGTCGCTTACGGGCGATTACCTGTCGGGGCGCGCCTTTGTGCCCGTGCCGAAATCCCGCCGCAAGGGCAACGGCAAGCTTCTCCGCGTTCTGGGGGCTGCCGAAAACAACCTCAAGGACATCGACGTCACCTTCCCGCTCGGCAAGCTGATTGCCGTCACGGGGGTTTCGGGCTCGGGTAAATCCTCGCTTGTCAACAGCATTCTGCGTGACACGCTGGCGCGCGAGCTGAACCGTGCCGTCACCCACCCTGGCAAATGCCGCGGAGTGCTCGGCGGAGAGCATCTTGACAAGGTTATCAGCATTGACCAGAACCCCATCGGGCGCACCCCGCGCTCGAACCCTGCCACCTACACGGGGCTCTTCGGAGAAATCCGTACCCTCTTTTCCAAAACGCAGGATGCCCGTGCCAAGGGCTACGGCCCCGGGCGCTTCTCCTTCAACGTAAGAGGGGGGCGGTGCGAGGCCTGCGAAGGCGACGGCGTGCGGTGCATTGAAATGCATTTCCTCCCCGACGTCTACGTGAAGTGCGACGTCTGCCGCGGCATGCGCTACAACCGCGACACCCTGGAGGTGCGCTACAAGGGCAAAAACATCTACGAGGTGCTGGAGATGACGGTGGAGGAGGGTGTTGCCTTCTTTGCCGACCTCCCCGCCATTTCGAAGAAGCTGCGCACGCTTTACGACGTGGGGCTCGGCTATCTGAAGATAGGCCAGTCCTCGACCACCCTCTCAGGGGGCGAGGCACAGCGCATCAAGCTTGCCACCGAGCTCTCGCGCCGCGCTACGGGAAGCACCCTCTATATTCTTGACGAGCCGACAACCGGGCTTCACTCGGCAGATGTCGCAAGGCTTGTGGGCATTCTGCAAAGGCTCACCGACGCGGGCAACACCGTGGTGGTGATTGAGCACAACCTTGACCTTATCAAAACCGCCGACCATATTCTTGACCTCGGTCCCGAGGGGGGCGAGGGCGGCGGACGGCTGATTGCCGAGGGCACCCCAGAGGAGGTAGCCGCCACCCCCGGCTCGTACACGGGCCGCTTCCTGCGGGAAAAGCTCTCCCTGCCCGACGGCGAATAAGCCATTTCCCTTCGCAAAAGGCCGCAAGACATCTTGCGGCCTTTTCTCTTTTTCCCTCCTCGCTTCACCTTTTTAACAAAACAAAAGGCGCTGTCCCCCTTTCTCTTGCGCCATTTTTATTCAATATAAACAAAAATAGAGTTTGCATATTGCTTTTATTCGTATAGTATGTTATAATTTATTTTGGATTTTTATGAGCTATCCTACAGCTCGTTGCCCTTTCGCGTTCTTTCCGAGTCAGCCCTTGTACGAAGCCTATTTGGGGAAGCCGCTCCCCCAAAAATACGACGAGAAAAGCAGGGAGAGAAACCATGAAACACACGCCGAAGCAGCTCCTTTCGTTAGAAAAATGGAAGGTAGTTGCCCTTTTCCTCATACTCTACGATGCCGCCGCCACCGCCATAGCCTATTTTTTGGCCCTTTTTTTGCGCTTTGATTTTATGTATTCGGAGATTCCCGAGGAATTTCTTCTTGCATGGGCGCGGTTTGCCCCGATTTATGCCGTTCTTGTCTTTCTTGTCATGCACTTTCTCCGCCTTTACCGCAGCCTTTGGCAATTCGCCAGCTATAACGAGCTTTGGCACGTGCTTCTGTCCTCCGCGATAACCGCCCCTCTGCATATCCTTGGCATCTCGCTCCTCTTCGCGCGCATGCCGGTTTCCTACTATCTTCTCGGCGCGGTCCTGCAATTCCTTGCGCTGCTTTCGGTGAGATTTTCCTTCCGCCTTGTCCTTTTGCTGCGGAGAATGCAAAGAAGCGGTGCCGTGGCTATCACGGGCAGCCGCGTGCTGCTGGTGGGCGCGGGCGCGGCAGGGCAGCTCATTTTGCGCGACATCAATACCGCGAGAAAGGTCCCCGAGCGCGTGGTATGCCTCATAGACGATGACAGCAACAAATGGGGGCGGTATATCGACGGAATTCCGATTGTGGGCGGAAGAGACGATATTCTTCTGGCTGTTGAGCGCTACAAAATCGACAAAATTTATCTCGCTATTCCGAGCGCCAGCCCGTCGGCACGGCGTGATATTCTCAGCATATGCAACGAAACCTCCTGCGAGCTGAAAACCCTTCCCGGCATCTATCAGTCGCTTTCGGGCACGATTGGCGCGGATTCGATGCGTGAGATTGCCCTTGAGGACCTTCTCGGCAGAGAGACCGTCCGCGTGGAGATGGACGAAATCCGCGAATTCGTGTCGGGCAAGGTGGTGCTCGTGACGGGGGGCGGCGGCTCCATCGGGAGTGAGCTCTGCCGTCAGATTGCCACCTTCCACCCAAAGCAGCTGGTCATCTTCGATATTTACGAAAACAACGCCCACGCTATCGCGCTGGAGCTTCAGGACCGCTTCCCGAGGCTTGACGTTGCCGTGCTCATCGGCTCGGTGCGCGACAGCAAGCGGATTGAGCAGGTTTTCCGCCAATATAAGCCCTACGTCGTTTACCACGCGGCGGCGCACAAGCACGTACCGCTTATGGAGGGGAGCCCCTGCGAGGCTATCAAAAACAACACGATAGGAACCTACAAAACAGCCTATGCCGCCATGAAGAACGGCTGCCGCAGGTTCGTTCTTATCTCCACCGACAAGGCGGTGAACCCCACCAACATCATGGGGGCCTCCAAGCGCCTTTGCGAGATGATTGTTCAGACCTTCGACAAGCGTGTGAGAGAGGGGCGTGCCGACAGCATTCCTCCTCTTTACGGGCACGGCGAGGAGGAGCCGAGAAGGCCCGCCCGCACCGACTGCTTTACCCCCTCCACGGAGTTCGTGGCGGTGCGCTTCGGGAACGTTCTCGGCAGCAACGGCTCTGTCATACCGCGCTTCCGTGAGCAGATTGCAAGGGGCGGCCCCGTGACGGTCACGCACCCCGATATTATCCGCTATTTTATGACCATTCCCGAGGCAGCCTCGCTCGTGCTCGAGGCAGGCACCTATGCCCACGGGGGCGAGATTTTCGTGCTTGACATGGGCTCGCCCGTGAAGATTGACACCCTGGCGCGGAACCTTATCAAGCTTTCGGGCCTCCGCCCCGATGAGGATATTCCCATCGTGTATACGGGGCTCCGCCCGGGCGAGAAGCTGTACGAGGAAAAGCTGATGTCCGAGGAGGGGCTGAGAACCACCCCGAACCGACTCATTCACATAGGCTGCCCCATTCCCTTTGACGAGGATGTCTTTCTGAAAAAGCTGCCTCGCCTCCTTGCCGCCGCCTGTGACGGGCGCGAGGACGAAATCCGTTCTCTCGTGACCGAGGTGTGCCCCACCTTCCGCCCCGCGGGGGAGCACGGCAGCGAGGAAAAGGGCGCGGCCTTTGACGAGCAGATGAAGCTTGTGGGCGCAGGCGCCGCCAAGGCGTGACGCCCTGCCAAGGCATACAAAAAGCACAACGAAACGAGGTGAGAGAGCGTGACGGTTCAGGACGGATTTTTCCTGCTTCTTTCGCACGCGCTTTGCGAAAGGGAGCTGACCGAGGAGACACTGGCCGAGCTTCGCACCGTTGACCTCGCCTCCCTGCACAGGCTTGCCCTCTCGCAGGACCTTGCCCACCTTGTGGGAAGCGCGCTTGACAGCCTGGGGCTCCTCTCGGACGACGGGGCCTCCTCTCTTTTTCAAAGCAGCATGCTTCAGGCTGCCCTCCGCTGCGAGAGGCAGCGCTACGAATGTGAGCGCATCTATGCCCTCCTTGAGGCAGAGGGGATTGCCTTCCTGCCCCTCAAGGGTGCCGTCCTCCGTGACCTTTACCCGATACCGTGGTGGAGAACGAGCTGTGACGTGGATATCCTTGTCAGGGAGGAGGAGCTCTCGCGTGCCGCCTCGCTTCTTTCGGAGAGGCTCGGCTACACCGCCGAGAGGCAAAGGGCCTATCACGACCTTTCGCTCTATGCGGAGAACGGCGTGCACCTTGAGCTGCATTTCAGCCTTTTGGAAAACGACGCGCGGCTTGACCGCGTGCTCTCGCGCGTTTGGGACTATGCCGCGCCCGTCTGCGAGGGCTCCTCGCGCATGGCGCTCACAAGGGAATTTCTTCTCTTCCATCAGCTGGCGCATATGGCCTACCACCTTCTCTGCGGCGGCTGCGGCGTGCGTCCCTTTCTGGACGTCTTTTGCCTGCGCGAGAGGCTCTCACCCGATGCCGAGGCTCTCTCGCCCCTGCTCCGCGAGGCCTCGCTTGAGGATTTCTACCGCGGTGTCCTGTCGCTCCTTTCGGTTTGGCTTCTCGGCGAGGAGGCAACCCCCTTCACGAACGATGCGCAGCGCTATCTTCTGGAGGGCGGTGTCTACGGCTCGGCCCCCAATGCTATGGCGGTTAGGAGCCGCGAGGGCAAGGACGGTCTTCGGTACCTGCTCGGGCGGCTCTTTCCCTCCTATACCGAGCTTTCGCACATCTATCCCGTGCTAAGGCGGCACCCATGGCTTATGCCCCTTATGACGGTGCGAAGATGGGGAAGCGCCCTCTTTCACGGAGGGCCCCGCCGTCTTTTACGTATGCTGAGGCCGAAGGCCTCCCCCTCCGCCGAGAAAAAGGAGCGCGCCGAAAGGCTCCTTGCGGAGCTTGGCCTTTAAGCCTGCAAATAAAAAGAGAGCTAACAGCAAAAAGCTGTTAGCTCTCTTTTTCTGTAAGGTCAGCCCCGTTCCGAGGAACAGGGCCGACTGCGCGCGTCAGGCATCAGGAATAGAATTCTCCGAGCTTGACAAGGCGCTCGTATTTGGCCTTCGCGGAGGCCTCTGCCTTCTCAAAGAGGGCGGCGGCACGCTCAGGGTCCTGCTGAGCAAGGCGGGTGTAACGGGCTTCACCCTTAATGAAGGCCTGATAGTCACCCGTCGGGGCCTTCGAATCCAGCGTGAAGGGGTTCTTCCCTTCAGCCTTAAGAGCAGGGTTGTAACGGAAGAGGTGCCAGTAGCCGGCCTCCACCGCCTTCTTCATTTCGGCCTGGCAGTTCTGCATGCCACCCTTGATGGAGTGCATTTCGCAGGGGGCGTAGCCGATGATGATGGACGGGCCGGGATATGCCTCAGCCTCGTGCATAGCCTTCAGCGTCTGGTTCGGGTCGGCACCCATGGCAACCTGTGCCACATAGACATAGCCGTAGGACATCGCAATCTGAGCGAGGTCCTTCTTGCCGATGGCCTTACCCGCGGCGGCAAACTGAGCAACCTGCCCAATCTGCGAGGCCTTCGAGGCCTGGCCGCCCGTGTTCGAATACACCTCGGTATCAAACACCATGATGTTCACGTCCTCGCCCGAGGCAAGCACGTGGTCAAGACCGCCGAAGCCGATGTCGTAAGCCCAACCGTCGCCGCCGAAAATCCAAACGCTCTTCTTGGCGAGGTACTGCTTGTTGGCAAGAATCTTCGCGCGGAGCTCACAGCCGCAGTCGCAGGCCTCAAGAGCCGCGACGAGGGCCTTCGTGGCCTCCTCGTTGGCCGCACCGTTGTCCTTGGTGGCAAGGTACGCCTCAGCAGCCGCCTTTACCTCCTCGTTCTTCGCGGTGGCAAGGAGCTCCTCTACGTACGCAATGGTGCGCTCGCGGAGTGTCTTCTGGCCGAGGTAGATTCCAAGGCCGTGCTCGGCGTTGTCCTCAAAGAGGCTGTTGGCCCAAGCAGGACCGCGCCCGCTCTCGCGATTGACGGTGTAAGGCGTGGAGGGAGCCGAGCCGCCCCAGATGGAGGAGCAGCCTGTGGCGTTGGAGATATACATTCTCTCGCCGAAGAGCTGCGTGATAAGACGGGCATACGAGGTCTCGGCACAGCCCGCGCAGGAGCCGGAGAACTCAAGCAGCGGCTGACGGAACTGGCTTCCCTTGATGGTCTTGGTGTCAAAGAGCTTCTTGTCATCGACGTTGGCCACGCAGTAGTCGAAGTACTTCTGCTCGCCCGACTCTCTCGCCTGGGGAACCATCTCGATGGCCTTCTTGCCTGTGCCGTCCTTTTCGCCCTTGGCGTTCACGGGGCAGGCCTTGACGCAGAGCGTGCAGCCCATGCAGTCCAGCGGGCTTACGGCCATCGTGAATTTGTAAGCACCCGACTTGTCGCCGATGACCTTGTCAATCACCTTCATGCCGGCGGGGGCGGCGGCAAGCTCGCTCTCCGAGACGGCGAAGGGACGGATGGTGGCATGGGGGCACACGTAGGCGCAATTGTTACACTGAATGCAGTTTTCGGGGTGCCAGGTCGGCACGGTCACAGCCACGCCGCGCTTCTCGTAAGCGGCAGCACCCTGCGGGAAGGTACCGTCCACATACTTCTCAAAGGCGGAAACAGGGAGGCTGTCACCCTTCATGGAAACGACGGGAAGCACCACTCCGTTGACATAGTCAACAAGGTCGGCGCGGGGGCCGGAGACGGCGGGGGCGGCAGGCGTCTCGCCCGCGGTCTTCCAGGACTCGGGCACCGCAACGAGGTGCAGGGCGTCCTTACCGCTGTCGATAGCCTTGTGGTTGAGGTCCACAATGTCCTGCCCCTTCTTGAGGTAGGACTTGGTGGCCATATACTTCATATATTCAATGGCCTCGTCAATCGGCAGAATCTTGGCAAGAGCGAAGAAGGCCGACTGAAGAATGGTGTTCTTAACCTTGGCGTTGCCGAGGTCAATGGCAAGCTTCGTGGCGTTGATGGTGTAGAACTTCACACCGTTGTTCGCGATGTAAGACTTGACGCTCGCGGGCAGATGGGCGTCAAGCTCCTCGTCCGTCCACTGGCAGTCAAGCAGGAAGGTACCGCCCGGCACCACGTCGGTAACCATGTCGTACTTCTGCAGATACGCCTGGTTGTGGCAAGCCACGAAATCGGCCTTGTTGATGTAATAGGTGGATTTGATGGGCGAATCGCCGAAGCGGAGGTGCGAGATGGTGACGCCGCCCGTCTTCTTGGAGTCGTACTGGAAATAGGCCTGAATGTACTTGTCGGTGTGGTCGCCGATAATCTTGATGGAGTTCTTGTTGGCACCCACCGTACCGTCGCCGCCAAGGCCCCAGAACTTACAGCTGATGGTGCCTGCGGGGGCGGTAGCGGGGGCAACCTTCTCGGGGAGAGAGGTGCCCGTCAGGTCATCGACAATTGCAATGGTGAAGTTGTTCTTCGGTGCTTCGGCGGCAAGGTTCTCGTACACCGCGAAAATCGAAGCGGGGGTAGTGTCCTTCGAGCCGAGACCGTAACGGCCACCCACCACGGTGAGACCGCCGCGCCCCTCACGGGCAAGGGCGGCAAGGACGTCAAGATAAAGCGGCTCGCCGAGGGAGCCGGGCTCCTTGGTGCGGTCAAGCACGGCAATCTTCTTGGCAGTGGCGGGGATAGCGGCGGCAAGGTGCGCAGACGAGAAAGGACGGTAGAGGCGAACCTTGACAAGGCCGACCTTCTCACCCCTCGCGTTCATGTAATCGATGACCTCCTCGATGGTATCGCAGACAGAGCCCATCGCCACAATCACACGCTCGGCGTCGGGTGCGCCGTAATAGTTGAAGAGCTGGTAGTCGGTGCCGAGCTTCGCGTTCACCTTGTGCATGTACTCCTCAACGATAGCCGGGAAGGCCTCGTAGTAGCGGTTGCAGGCCTCTCTGTGCTGGAAGAAGATGTCACCGTTTTCGGCAGAGCCGCGGAGAACGGGGAATTCGGGATTGAGCGAACGGGCACGGAAGGCTGCGACGGCATCGGTGTCAAGCATGTCGCGCAGGTCCTCGTAGTCCCACACCTCAATCTTCTGAATCTCATGCGAGGTACGGAAGCCGTCAAAGAAGTTAAGGACAGGATCGAGGCCCTTGATGGTGGCAAGGTGAGCCACGGCGCCGAGGGCCATAATCTCCTGGGCGTTGGTTTCTGCCAGCATGGCATAGCCTGTCTGGCGGCAGGCATACACGTCGGAATGGTCGCCGAAGATGTTAAGAGCATGGCTGGCCACGCAGCGCGCCGAAACGTGAATTACGCTCGGCAGAAGCTCACCGGCAATCTTGTACATGTTGGGAATCATGAGAAGAAGGCCCTGAGATGCGGTGTAGGTGGTGGTAAGGGCACCCGCGGCAAGAGAGCCGTGCACAGCACCCGCGGCACCTGCCTCGGACTGCATCTCGGTCACCTTGACACGGTCACCGAACAGGTTGGTGGCGGGCTTGCCGAACACATTCTTATTGGCAGCGCTCCAGCTGTCGGTCACCTCTGCCATAGGGCTGGAAGGGGTGATAGGGTAGATGGCCGCTACTTCGGTGAATGCATAGGAAACATGCGCCGCAGCAGTGTTACCATCCATAGAAAGCTTTTTTCTTTCCATGTTGAAATTCCTCCGTTTTTTATCTATATTTCCTATATTTTTGAGAACAAGGACGGGCGGCTGCGGGCACCTGCGCCCGAGCCATTCATCATTATAACATAAGTCTTTTAAAAAGTAAAGAACTTTTTCCTAACATTTACTACAAATTTCGCTTCTTTCTCAAAGGAACACCCCTCCTCCCTCCGTGCCCTCGCACACCCCCGCCCTCGGCGGCGCGGAACGGCAGCGCGCGGCAGTCCACCTCTCCCCTTGACAAACACCGCCCTCTCGGCTATAATGAGTAGGTAACAAGACAAACGAGGAGCTTACTATGCTTGGAGAAAATAAGGTTATCTTTTCGGGGGTGCAGCCCTCGGGGAACCTGACTATCGGAAATTATCTCGGCGCCATCCGCAACTTCGCCGCTTTTCAGGACTCCTACCGCTGCTTTTACTGCGTGGTAGACCTGCACGCCGTCACGGTGCACCAGGTGCCCGCAGAGCTGCGCCGCCGCACCTATGAAACGCTCGCGCTCTATATTGCCTGCGGTCTTGACCCCGAGAAGAACACTCTTTTCGTGCAGTCGCACGTGCCCGCCCACTGCGAGCTTTCCTGGATGCTCGGCTGTCACACCATGTTCGGCGAGCTCTCGCGCATGACGCAGTTCAAGGACAAGAGCCGAAAGCACGCCGACAACATCAATGCGGGGCTTTTCACCTACCCCGTGCTGATGGCCTCGGATATCCTCCTGTATCAGACCGACCTTGTGCCCGTGGGCATCGACCAGAAGCAGCACCTTGAGCTCGCCCGCAACATCGCCGTGCGCTTTAACCACGCGATGGGTGACACCTTCACGGTGCCCGACGGCTACATTCCGCGCGAGGGCATGAAAATCATGTCGCTTGCCGAGCCCACCTCCAAGATGTCCAAATCCGACCCGAACCCGAATGCCGTGGTCTATATCCTTGACTCCAAGGACGATATCCTGCGCAAGTTCCGCCGCGCGGTGACTGATTCGGGCAGCGAGGTGCGCTATGACGAGGCGAAGCCGGGCATCGCCAACCTGATGTCGATTTACCGTTGCTTCACGGGGCGCGAGTTTTCCGAAATCGAGGCCGAGTTCTCAGGGCGCGGCTATGGGGATTTCAAGGCCGCCGTAGGCGAGGTGACCGCCGATGCCCTTGCCCCCGTGCGCGCCGAATTCTCCCGTCTTATGGCCGACAAGGCCTACCTCACCGATGTCATGCGCTCGGGGGCTGAGGCCGCAGGGCGCGCCGCCGCGAGAACCCTCGCAAAGGTGAAGCGTAAGCTTGGCTTTGTGGAGCTGAAATAAAGAGTGCCGCACCGTCATGCCGCCTCTGCCCGTCGGGCAGAGGCGGTATGACGGGCACCCAAACGGTTTTTTAAGATTTTTTCTTTTCCCCCTTGACAAAGCATGCCTGCTCTGTTATAATAAGCAAGGTCATAGGCTGCTATGGCTCAGTTGGTAGAGCACATCCTTGGTAAGGATGAGGTCATCAGTTCGAATCTGATTAGCAGCTCCAGAAAAGGCGCGCTTGCTTCAAGGCAGGCGGGCCTTTTTTGCTTCCCTCGCCTGTGCTTCTGCCCGTCTCATATGCCGAAAAAGCATACTCTCTCAGGTCTTTGCCCCCCTTTTTGTAAAAAATACTTTGCACTTTTTCCGTGGCAGCACGCAGCACCTTCCCCTTCTGCCGACGGAATTTTCAGTAAAGGAGAATGTTATGACAACCGAGGAACGCGAGGCACTTCTTTGGAAGAAGCTGCCCTTTTTCGCCTCTCTTGACGAGGCTGTCCGTCATTCGCTTGCCGCGGGGGCGGCAGACATCACCCTGGAGGCAGGACAGGAGGTTGCGGGGAGCCTCGGGCAGGACGGAGGGCTTCTCCTCCTCATCCGTGGCCGCCTGCTTGTGACCATGCGCTCACACGGCGGGCGCGAGCTCCCTCTTTACCGCCTCGCTGCGGGCGACTGCTACCTCGTCTCCCGAGGCCTCTTTGGCACTCCGCGCCTTGACACCGAAGCCGAGGCCGAATGCCGCACCGTTGCTCTGCAGCTTGACCGACCTCTCCTTTCCCGTTGCCTTGCGGGCTGCCGCGAGGCCGAGGCCTTTTTCCTCGGGAGAGAAGCCGCACGGCTTGCCGAAGCCCTCGCCGCCCTGCGCTCCGTGCTGCTTGACAGCCTTGAATTCCGTCTTGCCGCCTTCCTGCTCGGGGAGGCGGAGCGCCGCGGCGGTGACACGGTCTACTTCACGCAGGATGCCCTTGCCCGCTATATCGGCTCGGCACGCGAGGCCGTCTCGCGCACGCTCAAATCCTTTTCCGAGCGCGGGCTCGTGACCGTTTTGCGCGGCGGTGTCAGGCTGCGCGAGCGCGAGGCGCTTGCCGCCCTGTGCCGCATGTGAGCCTTCGCCGCGTTCTTTAATGTGACCTCTGCACTATTGAGAATCGTTTTCGATAGTGTGACTTAGTCATAGTTTTTTTGCCGCCTTTCGGTTATACTGAATACGATAGCGAAAGGAGGGCGAGACATGGGAAAGGAATTTGCCCGTCGTGACACCCCCCAGCGCAGGCTGATACGTGAAATCCTTAGGAAATGTCACGACCACCCCACTGCCGAAGCGGTGTACCTGCGCGCCCGTGCGCAAAATCCCACCATCGGGTACGGCACGGTCTACCGCAACCTCTCGGTGCTTGCCGAGGAGGGCGAGGCACTCCGCCTGCCTATGCCAAACGGGGCAGACCGTTTTGACGGCACGGCCTCCGCCCACGGCCACTACCTTTGCCGCATATGCGGCTGCTTCGGCGATATGGAGACGGACGCCGCTCTCACCCCCGCCTTGCCCGACGGGTTTGTGAGCGAGGGGCTTCTCCTGATTGCCACGGGGGTATGCGCTGCCTGCCGTGACCGCGAAGGATAGGGCGCGGCAAGGACGGGACAATGCTTATTTTGTGTTAAACACTATTTTTTAGGAGGAAAATATCATGGCAAAAGAACTGAAGGGAACCAAAACCGAGAAAAATCTCGCAGCTGCCTTTGCGGGAGAGAGCCAGGCAAGAAACAAGTACACCTATTTTGCATCGGTAGCCAGAAAAGAGGGCTACGAGCAGATTGCCGCTCTCTTTGAGGCGACGGCCAACAACGAGAAGGAGCACGCCAAGCTGTGGTTCAAGGAGCTGGACGGAATCGGCGATACCGCGCAGAACCTTGCCGCCGCCGCCGAGGGCGAGAACTACGAATGGACCGACATGTACGAGACCTTTGCCCGTGAGGCAGAGGAGGAGGGCTTCACCGCCCTTGCGTGGAAGTTCCGTGCCGTGGCCGCCATTGAGAAGTCCCATGAGGAAAGATACCGCGCCCTGCTCTCCAATGTGGAAATGCAGAGAGTGTTCGAGAAGGCCGAGGAGGCCATCTGGGAATGCCGCAACTGCGGCCACCTCGTGATGGGCAAGCGCGCCCCCGAGGTCTGCCCCGTCTGCGCCCATCCGAAGTCCTTCTTCGAGGTTCGCAAGGAGAACTATTGACAGGAGCATACGCTCCGCATACCGCAATGCCCCCCGTGCTTCGGGGGGCTTTTGCTTTCTGCGGGGGCGGATACGGAGGAAGCTTCGCAGACAAAAATTCGGCGTTTTTCACAAAGAACAGCGGCGGCAAGGGAGGCCATACAGGGCGGGGAAGGAGGGGGCGGCAGACAGCATCCTTCTTCCGAAAATCCGTTTTCCGCAAGGCAAAAAGCACCCCTCGCCCTCGCCGCCTTGCGCGAGGGAGGGCGCCGTGGCGCGGTTGCACGGCTTTTGGTGATACTGCCGAGAAAAAAATTAAAAAGAAAAGAGAAAACACGAAAAATAGACAATAGAAACAAATTTAAAAAGAAAAGTGTTGACAAAAATGTAAGATTTGAATATAATATAATATACATAATACACGGATACGGGTGTCGCCCGCGCTTGGCGCCGCCTCCTGTCCTGTTTTAGAAAAGGAGTATACTTATGAAAAAAAGAGCTCTTTCCCTTCTTCTGCTCGTGGCTTTGGTGATAACGGCCCTGCCGCTTATCGCTCTCCCCATCGCCGCAGCAGAGCCTGCCTCTCCTCTGGAGGTCTATAACAGCCTCTATGTGCAGGAGGGCTATCAGTACGGCATTGACTTCTTCCCTCTGAACGAGCACTGGGAGGGCTATTTCGACGCCACCGCCTATCCCCCCTTTGACGAGGCGGTAATCTCGAGAGAAGCCTGGTCCCGCCAGGAGAAGGTGTGGCTTGACCAGTTCGCCTTCCATGCCGAGGGGAACGAAACCCACATGTACACCGACAGCATGGCAGCCTCGGGCTACACTGTGGGCGCGGGCTTCCTGACCATCCGCCAGGGCGACGCCATTGGGGTAGTGTTTGAGAAATTCCCTGCGGCGCCGAGAGCCACTGCCAATGCGACGACAGCCATTACGCATCAGCTGCTTCTTAAGCATAACACCCTCCTGAATCAGCACTCCTTTGCGCTTTCGGGTGTTTTGCTTCCCTTCTCGTCTGATGGGACGAAGTATTCATTCAACGACGCCTACAAAATACACATGGGCCAGGGGGTGGCTGACGGAGGCCTGGGCATGGAGCCGATAAGCAACGGTAACGCCGGGAAATACGCCTCGACAGCCTCCATGAAGGTGCCCTTTGAGCTCACCACCGTGATGACCGACACCGTGAACGATGCCGCCTGCTCGTCCTCCGACGCGCCCGCTATTGCGACGCATGACACCATCAGAAACTACACGCCTCAGGATGGGATGCTCACAGAGTATGGCGTCTTCAGCGAGGGCGGTCTTCCCTTTGACAACGCGAAGATGGTCATCGGCAAATGGTTGAACGGTGCCTCCACCCGCGGTATGGACGCGCATGTGTATGCCTACCGTTACTATGACAGAGCCCTTACCGTGGACGAAATGAAGCAGAACCACCTTGCCGACCTTGCCAAGTGGTTCCGCGTGGACACCACCTACCTCAGCATGCTGACTGCCGACCAGCTCGCCGCCCTTGCCGCCGATGCAGCGATTGTGGCCTGCGGCTTTGAGACCGAGACGGTGGGTGACACGGGCCTGACGCCCCGTGAGTACATTGAGAATAAGGCCGAGGGCCTTGCCACGCTGGAGCTCTACAACCGCTTCTACGTGCAGGACGGCTATCAGTACGGCATTGACTTCTTCCCTCTGAACGAGCACTGGGAGGGCTATACCGCCTTCACCGCCTTCCCCGACACCGCAAGCGCGAACTGGGTGGCCGAAGAGAAGGCATGGCTTGACCAGTTTGCCTTCCATGCCGATGGCAATACGACAAGGCTCTACACCTACAAGCAAACCTCCGGGAATGCGGCGGGCTATACGCTCGGGGACGGTTACGTGACGCTCCGCACCGACCTCGCCCCCAACATCGTGCTGCTTGAAAACATGCCTGCGTTTGAAGCCGGTGACTCCGCCTCGCACCAGACACTTATCAAGCACAACACCAGGATGAACCAGTTTGGCTTTGTCTTCAACGGCCTTGCCATCGGTTATTCGGTCAGCAACGGTAACCTTTATTCGGGCACCTCGGTCAGAACCCTTGCAAACCAATCTCTTTCGGTAGAGCCTTATGGGAGCAAGTACAGCACCTACTGCCTATCGGCTCCTATGGGCACTCCGTTTGAATGGACGGTTGAATTCAAGGACACCCTGAACGACGATGCAATCAGCACAGGCACGTCGGGTTGGAACACCTCGATACTTCCCACTCATGACGAAATCGCTCAGTACACTCCTCAGGCCGGACGCTTCGGCCAGCTTTACGCCTTCGGCGCCGGCGGCTTGACTTTCTCGAACGACACGCGCTTTGCCCACGGCGGTGAGGCAGACTCGCATCTGTATGCGTACCGTTACTACGACAGACTTCTCTCGCTTGAAGAGATCCGTCAGAACCACCTTGCCGACCTTATCAAGTGGTACCGCATGGATATTGAGCTGCTGTCGGTTCTTTCGGATGCGGAGCTCGCCGAGATTGCCGCTGACCCACTGGTGATTGCCTGTGCCTTCGATACTGCCGCCGTGGGTGAGACGGGCAAGTCTCCCAAGGCCTACATCGAAGCCAAGGCTGCCTCCTACCTTGCCAAGGCTGAGGCCGAGGCCTACAATGCCCTTTATGTGCAGGACGGCTACCAGTACGGCATTGACTTCTTCGCCCTGAACGAAAACTGGGCCGACTTTGTTCCCACGACCTACCCCACCTACTCGAATGACACCGCTGCCTGGTCTGCGCTTGAGAAGGCATGGCTCGACCAGTTCGCCTTCCACGCCGAGGGGAACGAAACCAAGATTCTCTCCTTTGAAAAGGACTACGAGGCCTATACGGTAGGCGCGGGCTTCCTGACCATCCGCAGCACCGACGGTATGGCGCTCGTCTTCGAGAGCTTCCCCGCGGCGCCGAGAGCCACCGATAGTGCTACGGCAGGCATGTCGTACCAGATGCTTCTCGGTTGGCCGAGTGAAAACGCACTCTGGGGCCAGCGCTCCTTTGCCTTCGGCGGTATCTCCGTCCCGCTTTCCTCGGACGGAACGAATGTCACCCCCGCTGACAAGAACCTCCTGTGCGGATGGACGGCTGACGACGGAGCGAACCCCTCGGAGCCTTACAGGTACTCTTCCGACTACTATCATTCCGTTTCCATGAAGGCTCCCTTTGAGCTGACCACCATTCTGAAGGACACGGTAAACGACACCGCAAGCACTAACAGAGACGTCTACAAGACGCATGACGCCATCACCCATCACACCCCTCAGGACGGGCAATTCTCGGAGTACTTCTCCTCCGGTGACGGCGGCTTCCCGATGAATAACGAGACTAACGTTATCGGCAGATGGCAGGATTACAAAACTTCCTCCCAGGCCATGCGTATGAAGCTCTACGCCTTCCGTTACTATGACAGAATGCTGAGCGCGGACGAAATGAAGCAGAACCACCTTGCCGACCTTGCCAAGTGGTTCCGTGCAGACATTGACCTGCTGACAGCCCTTACCGACGAGCAGTTCGCTCAGCTTGCTGCCGATCCGCTTGTGATTAACGTTGGCTTTGAGACGCTGACGGTGGGTGACACGGACATGACGCCCAAGGCCTACATTGAGGATAAGGCTGCCGAGATGGTTGCCGCCAACGAGGCTGCGGCCCCTGCCCTTACCTTCGCGGGCTACCAGGTCAGAATCGACACGGGCTACGCCTCCAACACCTATGCAGGCGTGCGCGCTGTCTTCGATATCGACACCGCCCTCGTTGCTGAGCTCCTTGAGACCGAGGAGGAGGTTCTCCTTTCGGTGGACATCAAGCGCGATGGCGAAGCCCGTGTGATACTCACCATTCTCTACACGCAGGCAGGCGGCACGACTCCCGTTTCGGTCACCAAGACGGTGCTTTCGACGGGTGCCACCACCGCCTACTCCGCCGATAACATTATCGAGCGCGAGAATGAGGCGGGCGAGACCGTGACCTCCTTCGTGTACGCCGTCACCTACCAGGGTGACACCGCCACCAAGGAGAATTACGAGATCGAATTCTCGTATGCCTACTCTGTGGCAACGGGCTCGGGCCTCACCACCGCAGCTGCCTCTTATGCGGGACACACTCTCTCCGATGTTGTCTCTGAGACCTTCGGTGAAACGGTTTCCGCCAAGGAGCTTTACACCTACTTCGCAAATCTTCCCGAGTTCGCCGACGATACCCTTGTGAAGGGTGTTGTGGCAGCTTGCCAGTAAATTCTGTTCCGCCTCCCTTCGGGGAGACAAAGCCTCCGCAGGGCGAAAGCCTTGCGGGGGCTTTTTGCGTGGCCAAAAAGGAGGGGGCGGCACACCCTCGGCCAGCGGTGGCAGGCACGCGCCCGCCGAGGGGAGGCGGGCGCGTGCCGAAGGGAGGCGGGCTTTTGCGCCGAGGGGCTTGCGCGGGCTTTCCTTATGTGGTATACTGGTACTGTCTTATATAATAAAGAAAAGGAAGGAGGGGCACCATGCAGAAGGAGCTGACGCTGCACCCGATTGCCACCATTGAGACCGACTTCTCCGAAAAATTCGGTGTTCCGCGCCAAAGCGGGCGCGTGGAGGAGGCACTCGGGCGGATTGTCTTTTTGCCGCCCTACCGAAGCCGCGAGGCCCTGCGCGGGATTCTCGGCTTTTCACACCTTTGGCTGCTTTTTGACTTCTCGCTTTCGCACGGCTCGGGCTTCCGCCCCACGGTGCGCCCCCCGCGCCTTGGGGGAAACCGCAGAGTCGGGGTGTTTGCCAGCCGTTCCCCCTTCCGCCCGAACCCCATCGGTCTTTCGTCGGTGCGGCTCCTGTCGGTCACCGAGAACGAGGAGGAGGGGCCCTGCCTCACCGTTGGCGGAGTGGACCTCGTTTCGGGCACGCCGATTCTCGACATCAAGCCCTATCTGCCCTTTACCGACTCGCACCCCGATGCCACGGCGGGCTATGCCGAGGAGGGGCTCGGGCACCGTCTTTCGGTGGAGATTGCCGAGGGGCTCGACCTGCCGCTGTCTCCCCGCGAGCTCAGCCTCCTTTGCCGCATCCTCGCCGAGGACCCGCGCCCTGCCTATCAGGAGGACGCGTCTCGGCTCTACCATATCCGCCTTTTCGGGCTTGAGGTCGGCTTCCTTGTGGAGGGCGAGCGCCTCCTTGTGCAGACCTTTCGGCGCGAGGGGTAGCGCACAGGGGTTTTTCTTGCTTTTTTCTCACGAATATGCTACAATAGGGAAAATGATACAGGAGGCTCGGCTATGGGCGTTGTAATTGGTATTGATATCGGCGGCAGCACCACGAAAATCGTGGGCTTTCTGCCCGAGGAGGGCAAGGCGAGGCTGCTTTCCCCCTTTCTGGTTTCGGCGGCTGACCCCATCACCTCGATGTACGGCGCGTTTGGCAAATTTCTCTCGGAGAACGGGCTGCCCCTTTCGGGCGTCAGCCGCGTGATGATGACGGGAGTGGGAGCCTCTTATTATAAGGAGGCCATTTACGGCCTGCCCTGCACGGGGGTTTCGGAATTCCGCGGCACGGGGCTTGGCGGCCTTTATCTTTCGGGGCTTTCGCGCGCCATAGTGGTTTCAATGGGAACAGGAACGGCCATCGTCCACGCCGAGGAGGGGCGCGAGATGGAATACCTCGGCGGCACGGGCGTGGGAGGCGGCACCCTCACGGGGCTTGCCAAGAAGCTTTTGCAGATAGAAACGCTTGAGCACCTTGACACCCTCGCCGAGGGGGGCGACCTTTCACGGGTGGACCTCCGCATCGGCGACCTTGCGAAGACGGCGCCTGTTTCCACCATGCCGCACGACCTGACCGCCGCCAACTTCGGCAAGGTCGGCGACCTTGCCACCAAGGAGGACCTTGCGCTCGGGCTTTTCAATATGGTGTATGAAACGATTGGCATGATGGCGATTTTCGCGGCGCGCGGGCGCGGCATCCGTGACATCGTTCTCACGGGCAATCTCGCCGTCACGCGCTATGCCGCGCTCCTCTTCCCGAGGCTTTCGGAAATCTTCGGCGTGCGCTTCACGATTCCCGAGCGGGCGCAGTTTGCCACGGTCATCGGCACCGCCCTTTGCGGCCTTTGAAATTTTTTTCAAAAACCTATTGTATTTTCGCGCCCCGTGTGCTATAATGGGTACAGTATGATGATAGGATATGGGAGTGGGCGTTGCCCACTCCTACTTTTTGCGGAGGTTCTATG
Organism: Eubacteriales bacterium; assembly: GCA_045533505.1. Lineage (GTDB taxonomy): Bacteria > Bacillota > Clostridia > Oscillospirales > CAG-272 > UBA1740. Next base: position 115,744 of record JAZSHY010000014.1, read on the forward strand.
AAAAAGCAAAATGTTGCCGAGGCCGTGGCCGCCCTCGTCGGGCCCACCGTTTCGGAGCTCGGATACCGCCTCTGGGACGTGGAATACGGCAAGGAGGGGGCTGACTACCACCTCACCGTCACCATTGACAGCGAGCGCGGCATTACGATTGATGACTGCGAGAGGGTGCACCGCGCCATTGACCCCATTCTTGACCTTGCCGACCCGATTGCCGACGCCTATTACCTGAACGTTTCCTCCCCCGGTGTCGAAAGGGTGCTTCGCACGCAGGAGCACTTCCGCCTGTCAATCGGCGCGCGGGTGGAGCTCCGCTTCTTCACGGCGCAGGGCGGAAGGAAGGCGGTACGGGGTACTCTCACCGCCGCCGATACGGAGGGGCTGACGCTTGACGGGAGCGAGACCTTCCCCCTCTCGGCAATTTCCAAGGTGCAAACCGTATACTTTGAATAACACGCACGCATATATATTATAGAAAGGAAGCTGACAGCCGTCAGCCGCACAAAATGAACGCTGAATTTTACAACGCCCTCGAGGCTCTCGAAAAGGAAAAGGGGATTTCCCGTGACTACATGATGGAAAAGGTAGAGGCCGCGCTGACCAGCGCCTTCCGCCGCGAGGTGGGGGGAGAGAACGTGCGCATTGTGCTTGACCCTGTGAAGCGTGATATGCGCGTCATTCGCCTTATGACAATCGTGGAGGAGGTCACCGACCCGACCACCGAGCTCACGAGAGAGCAGGCCCTCACCGCCAAGGCCGAAAAGCGCGCCAAGGGGCGCTCCACCAAGGTCGGTGCCGTCATTGAATTTGAGCTGAACCCGAAGAACTTCCGCCGCCTCTCCGCGACGGCTGCCAAGCAGGTCATCATTCAGGCCATTCGTGAGGCCGAGCGCAACAATATGGTGCGTGAATACGAAAGCAAGAAGGAAAACGTCATTACCGCCACGGTGGAGAAAATCGACCCCGAAAACGGTAACGCCGTTCTGAACCTCGGCACGGGCTATGCCACCCTTATGAAGGCGGAGCAGATTCCCGGCGAGGAATACACCGTCGGCCAGCGTGTGAAGGTCATTCTCACCGAGATTCACTCGGCGGAGACGCGCGGCCCCGTGGTTTCGATTTCCCGCTCGCACCCGAACCTTCTGCGCCGTCTTTTTGAGCTTGAAATCCCCGAGGTAACCGAGGGGATTGTGGAGGTCAAGAGCGTGGCGCGCGAGGCAGGCTCCAGAGCCAAGATTGCCGTTGCCAGCAATGACCCCAACGTAGACCCCGTGGGTGCCTGCATCGGTAAGGGCGGCGTGCGTATCGCCCCCATTCTTGCCGAGCTTGCGGGCGAAAAGATTGACGTCATACATTTCAGCGAGGAGCCTGTTACCTATGTGGCCGAGGCTCTCTCCCCTGCCAAGGTGCTTTCGGTTGAGATGAGCGGTGAGCGCACCTGCCACGTCCGTGTGGCCGCTGACCAGCTCTCGCTTGCCATCGGCAAGGAGGGGCAGAACGCCAAGCTTGCCGCGCGCCTCACAGGCTTCAAAATCGACATTAAGGCGTAAGCAAGAACGCCGAGGAGAGGGGGCAGACTATGACACCCAAGAAAGTACCCACGCGGCGATGCCTCGGGTGCGGTGAGCATTTCCCGAAGGGCGAGCTCTCGCGCGTTGTGCGCGTGCCCTCGGGCGAAATCCGACTTGACAGAACGGGAAAGCTTGCGGGACGGGGCGCTTACCTTTGCCAAAGGGCGGAATGCCTCAGGCGGGCACGCAAGGCGCGCCGCCTTGAGCAGGCGCTTGCCTCGCCCATTTCCGAGGAGCTTTACCTGCTTCTGGAAGGAGAGCTTGACCGTGCCTGATACACCCCCACGCTTTCTCCGCCTTCTGGGGCTTGCGAGGCGCGGAGGAAACACCGTTCTCGGCGCGCCGCTTATCTTTGCCGCCCTACGCGGCGGCAAGCGGCCCCCCTTGGTCATCGCCGCCTCCGATGCCTCGGATGCTACACAAAAAAAGCTTCGCACAAAGTGCGAATTCTACCGCATCCCCCTCTGTGTCTCTCCCTACACCAAGGAGAGCCTCAGCCACGCCGTGGGCAAGGAGGCGCCTATCGCCGCCGTTGCCATTCTCGACGCGGGCCTCGCGGAGGAGCTTGCAAAATCTTCAGGAAAGGACGCCACCGACTAAGCGGTAGGCGAAGAAAACAAATTTATGGCAGCTGTGAAGATTACACAAATCGCAAAGGATTTTTCCAAAAAGCAAAAGGATATTCTTGATTTTCTCGGTGCGCACGGCATTGAGAAAAAAAGCGGAGCCACCCTTACCGAGGTGGAGTTTTCCCTTTTCCTGGAGGCCTTCACGAGAGAACATCAGCTTGAGAACCTTGACGACTATCTTTCGGGCAAGGCGCGCATTGTAGTTGCCAAGGCAACCGCGCCCGCTACCGAGGAAAAGGCTCCTGCCACCGAGGAAAAGGCTCCTGCCGCCGAGGAAAAGGCTCCTGCCGCCGAGGAGAAGGCACCCGCCGCCGAGGAGAAGCCGAAGGCTCCCGAAAAGCCGCGCACCTTCCACACGGGCACGAAGAACCAGACGCCCACAGACCGCTTCAGCCGCTTCCCCGGGCGCGCGCCCGCAGCGGGAGAGCAGAAGAAGCCACAGCCCGAGAAGCGCCCTGACCCGCGCCGCGAAAGGCAGCCCATGCCCGCACCCACACAAGAGCGCGGCGGTTACACCGTAACAACCCCCACCGATTACGCGGCGGCACCCGCACCGCGCACCCGCGTGGTGGATACCCGCACCTCCTCGGTTGACCTCTCGAAATACGACGACTCTCTCGACAAGTACTCGGGCCGCGTTTCGGACTCGCACCGTGAGAGGCAGAAAATCAAGAAGCAGGACAACCGCACGCAGAACACCAAGCAATCGCGCGAAAAGGAGCGCCTTGCCCAGGAGAAGCTGCGCCGTCAGCAGTTTGAGCGTGCCAAGAAAAAGCAGCTTGAAATTACCATTCCCGATGAAATTTCGGTAGGGGAGCTGGCCTCACGCCTCAAAAAAACAAGTGCCGAGGTTATCAAGCGGCTCATGATGATGGGGGTTATGGCCACCGTCAATCAGAGCATCGACTATGACACCGCCTATCTCATCGCCGATGAAATGGGGGCGATTGCCACCCGTGAGGTCGTGGTGACGATTGAGGAGCGCCTCTTTGATGACACCGCCGACACCCCCGAAAGCCTCGTGCCGCGTACCCCTGTTGTATGCGTGATGGGGCATGTTGACCACGGTAAGACCTCCCTGCTCGACGCCATTCGCCACACCAACGTGACGCGCGGCGAGGCAGGCGGTATCACCCAGGCCATCGGTGCGTATCAGGTCACGGTCAACAACCAGCTGATTACCTTCCTTGACACCCCCGGGCACGAGGCCTTCACGGCCATGCGTGCGCGCGGTGCTCAGGCCACCGATATTGCCATTCTCGTGGTAGCCGCCGACGACGGCATTATGCCCCAGACGGTGGAGGCCATCAACCACGCGAAGGCGGCGGGAATCGACATTATCGTTGCCATCAATAAGATGGATAAGCCGCAGGCAAACCCCGACCAGGTCATGCAGGAGCTGACAAAGTACGACCTCGTTCCCGAGGAGTGGGGCGGCGACGTTATGTGCGTGCCCGTCAGCGCACTGACGGGTATGGGCATTGAAACCCTGCTTGAGGACGTCCTTCTCGTGGCCGAGGTCAAGGAGCTGAAGGCGAACCCGAACCGCCGTGCCAAGGGCATTGTCATCGAATCGCGCCTTGACCACGGGCGCGGCCCCGTTGCCACTGTTCTCGTGCAGAACGGTACCCTCTCGGCGGGCGACATCGTGATTGCGGGCACCTCCGTCGGGCGTGTGCGCGCCATGGTGAATGACCGTGGGCAGCAGCTGAAAACGGCAGGCCCCGGCGTGCCCGTGGAGATTATCGGTCTTTCCGAGGTTCCCGAGGCGGGTGACGAATTCAATGCCGTTGAGGATGAAAGAATGGCTCGCCAGCTTTCGGAGCAGCGCCGTGCCGAGGCGAAGGAGGAGCTCTTCCGCCAGAACGCCCGCATGAACCTTGACGACCTCTTTGCCAGAATCGGCGAGGGCGTCAAGAACCTCAACATCATCGTGAAGGCCGACGTCGCGGGCTCTGCCGAGGCGGTGAAGGCTTCGCTCCTGAAGCTCTCGAACGACGAGGTCAAGGTGTCTATCATTCACACAGCCGTCGGCGGTATTACCGAGGGCGATGTGATGCTCGCGCGCGCCTCGGATGCCATCATCGTCGGCTTTGCCGTGCGCCCTGACCGTTCTGCCCTCGAATCGGCAAAGAGAGACGGGGTGGACATTCGCACCTACAAGGTCATTTATGAGTGCATTGAGGAAATCGACGCCGCCATGAAGGGCATGCTTGCCCCCACCTTCCGCGAGAATGTGCTCGGCCACGTAGAGGTGCGCCAGGTCATTCACGTGTCGAAGGCGGGTATGATTGCCGGCTCCTACGTGCTGGACGGCAAGGTCACAAGAAATGCCAAAATCCGCGTTGTGCGTGACGGCATTCTCGTGGCAGAGGACGAAATGGCCTCGCTGCGCCGCTTCAAGGACGACGTGCGCGAGGTGGCCGCAGGCTACGAATGCGGCATTACCCTTGAGAAGTTCCACGACGTCAAGGAGGGTGACATCTTCGAGGCGTACGTGATGGAGGAGGTCTCCCGCTGACGGAGGCTGCCGAAGCAACAAAAAGGAGAAGGCAATGAGCCTTCTCCTTTTTTGCGAATAGAGCACGGGCGGCACGGAGATACTGTGGGGGAGGAGGTGATGTCATGCAAGAGGAAAAGGGAAAGAGACGGCAGTGGGACGAAAAAGCGCCGAACCCGCCCGTGCCCAACCGCGCGCATACCGAAATGAGCCGCGCCCCCGCCTGTGAGAAGGGGGATGCCCCTCGCGCGCCCGTGGCCGAAAAGCAGACCGAGAACAAGGCGCGCTGATGTGCCTCCTCGCTGTGGGGGCCTCCGATGGGGGCTCCCCGCCGTGCCGCGCTGCCGCGTTGCCGCTACCTGAAAGAGAAAAGAAAAAGCCGCCTTTTCGGCGGCTTTTCAGGTTCTATCGATTTCGTTTGTTCCTTTTTTCTTTCGCTGGAGGATGAGGGTCAGAATAATACCCACGATAATCGGCAGATAGAACGTCAGGAATCTCCATATAAAGGTAGATACCGGAACCAGCGTGGCATCGCTGTATACATGACTGAAATAGCCTGCATAGCATCCCTCCGACGCGCCCATAGCACCCGGCATGGGCATAAACGCCGAAATCATGTACACAAACGCCTGACAGGAAATGACGGTTAAGAAGTCACTCCCCGTTTCGCCAAAGCCTCTGAAAATTACGTAAGAGATGGCGAAATACACAGTCAGCTGCATCAGCGTGACAGCGATGACCTTCACGAGCATGAGCGGCTCCTTCATAATAAACTTCATGTTATTGAAGGAGGCGTTCATAGAATCCTCTATGGCATCGCATTTCTTCTGCGGATTTTTCAGGATATGTATCTTCCCAAGGAAGAATATCGTCTTTCGAATGACCTTCATCGTGAAATCCTTGCAAAAGGAAACGAGAAGCAGGAACACGATAAAGGCGGAGCATACGCAAAAGCCCACAAGGGCAAGCGCCATAAGCGGCGCGAGGTCGTCGGTAAAGAAATCAAACCGAAGCACGAGAACCACAAGGCAGTAAAGCGTTTCGGCGATATGGTAAAGAATGAGACGGGACATCAGCACCGAGATAGACGCCGAGGCGGGAATTCCGTATCGGCTCATGTAATAGGCCTGCACGGGCTGACCGCCGCTGGCAAACGGCGTGACGCAGTTATAATACTGCCCTATCATCGTAGTTGTGCAGGTGTGCTTAAACCTTTGCCCGGGGGAAACCTTGTTGAGTACAATCTGTGTGGCAAGTGCCTCAAGCACCCAGTATGCCACCATAAGCAGAAGCGCTATAAGAAGGTACCAGGGGTTGAGAAGACCAAAGGCCCGTATCAGGCTGCCGCCCTCGCCGCCACTGAAAAGATACACCAGCATCAACACAAAAGCGAAGGCACACGCGACAAGGCTCCACTTAGTTGACTTTTTCATAAAAACGGCTTGCCGCACTCCCCCCTTTCTCGCGAGGCTGTCGTATCCCTGCCAAAGGGCAAGGCCGAACCCATCGGGCAGCCACAAAATACTGCTTCCCTTCACTATATGCCCCGACGGTGATTGTCAGAACCTATGCGGGAAGATTCGTTACGGTTCCTATTCTATCACAATTCTCCCTTTTTGTAAAGAGGAAAACCGATTTTTTTTCGACACGCCGTTCCTTTGCGAAAAATTCCCGTTTCCCCAAAAAAGCCTGTTGCCAATCGGCTCCCTTTGTGGTATACTGAAAGCAAGAAACGAAGATGCCGAATGGGAGGAGGAGCTTTATGGACATTCGTATGCAAAGCAGGGCCGTCACCCTTTTGTACCGCCTTTTTCTGCGCAACCATATCGGCGCGCACCAGATTCCGTACTTCCCGTCCAAGGATGAGCTCCCCCCCGAGGACACCGCCTCTCTCCCGCTTGTCGAGCCCGAGGTGCTGGGGATTTCCTCCTCGCACGCCGAGGGCTTCCTCGCCGCCCTGGAAAAATCCCGCTCCGCCTGCCTCCACTGTGTAGCGGCCTCGCGCGCAGGGCAGACCTTTCTTCTCGCCTCAGCGCCCGCCTACTCCCCCTCGGTACGGCAAACCACCTACTCTGTGGCAAAAACCGTTACGGCCCTTGCCGTGGGTATTCTCGTCTCGGAGGGGAGGCTTGACCTTGATACCCCTGCCTACCGCCTGGTGGGCGAGGGCCTGCCGCCCCTGCTTTCGCCTCGCACGAAAAGCATTACGGTGCGCCACCTCCTGACAATGTCCAGCGGCGTGGTATTCGGTGAGGTAGGCGCGGTTACCGAGGAGATGTGGGTGCGCTCCTTTTTTGAGTCAAGCGTCGCCTTCGCGCCGGGCTCGCGCTTTGCCTACAACAGCATGAACACCTATATCCTCTCGGTCATTGTGGAAAGACTGACCGATATGACGCTCTACGACTTCGTAAAAGAGCGGATTTTCGCTCCGCTCGCCATTGGCGACACCCTGTGGGAGTGCTGCCCTATGGGGCACACCAAGGGGGGCTGGGGGCTCTATCTCTCGGTGGCAGACTGCCTGAAAATCGGGAACCTCATTCTCTTTGGCGGCGCGTACGGCGGCAAGCAGGTTGTCCCTCGGGAATGGATACGCCTGATGACCAGAAAGCATATCGACACCCAAGAGGGGCTTGGTGACTACAACTACGGCTTCCACATCTGGGTGGCGCGTGACCGCAGCGCGTTTCTTGCCAACGGCATGCTGGGGCAAAATATATGGATTCATCCGAAGAACCGCATCGTTGCCGTAACGACAGCGGGTAACTGCGAGCTCTTCCAGACGGGCTCTATGCTGAATATTATCCGCAACTTCTTTGCCACCCCTATGGATGATGCCCCTCTGAAGCCCGACAGCAAGGCTCTGCTTTCGCTCCGCGCGCACGAGGCCTCCTTCTTCTCGGGGCGGATGTGGACGCACGGGCAGGAGCCGACAAGACCGCGCCCCGACGGCTCGGTCCCCGAGGAGCTCTTCCGTTTGCTGAAGGAGAAGCCCTACCTTGCCGAGCCGAATAACTTCGGCATTCTCCCCCTCTTTGTTATGCTCTCGCAAAACAACCTCGCGGGCGGAATCTCAAAGCTCTCCTTCTCTTCCTCGGAGGAAGGGTATTGGCTTGTCCTCGAGGAGGGCGGGGAGAGCTACCGCATTCCCTTCGGCTTTACCGAATACCGCCACACGACTCTCTCGGTCCGCGGCGAGCTTTACCGCATCGCCACCCGCGCCGAATTCTGCGATGACACCGACGGCGAGCCGATTCTGAAGCTGGATATCTGCTTCCCCGAAATGGCCTCGGCACGGCGCATGCGTCTCTATTATGCCACCGAAAAGCCCACTCTCATGCTCTCGGAGCAGCCGGGGTGGCAAATTATGGACGCCCTCACACGCTTTATGCAGTTTGTGCCGCGCGCCAAGCTGCTCAGCAACCTGATACGCTCGCAAATGGAAAAGGAAATCATGGGCTACCGTATTCGGACGGCCTTCGCTCCCACCCTGCAGCTTGACAGAGACCACATTCCCGACGACGGCGAATTTGCCATCCGCGAGGGAATGCAAAAGGGGCGCCTCGCCTCGCTCACCGACAAAGAGAGCGACCTCGACTGACCGCGGCAACTGCAAGCAAGGCGAGCCCCCTTCAGCTTTCAAGAACCGAAAGGCCTCCTATGGCAGATGCCATAGGAGGCCTTTCGGTTGTGAGCAATTACACCAAGGGATACGCTTCCCCTATATGTCCTCATACGATAAAGCGTTTCAGTATCTCCCCTTATTATAGAATCGCTCTCCCTTTTTGTGCGCAAACAGGTCGCAAATAACAAACACCGCGAAATAAAGCGGAACCGCTATCAAGGAAATCACGGGATAAGTCAAAAAACCAAGCCCCTCAAACGGAGAATGGATTAAGAACATTGAATTTACATCATACGCTGCCGCCTCGGAAACGAGCGCGTGGAACACAAGATTGCAATAGCCCCCGATAGCCGCCATTACAAATATTGAAATGATAATGTTTGTCATGTTTCTTTTCACATCTATTTTTATGTAACCGAAGATGGGAAGCAAAAGAATAGTAAAGAGAAGCGTGGCATGGGCGGTTATGCTTTTGAAATTCTCATAATCGGCAAGCGTGGGGTTCATTATAAAATCGACGTTGGCGAACATGCCTACAAGTGTTGAAATGACACCGAACCAAAACAGATAATCAACGAAGAACGAACCGACTCTCGATTTTTTGTTCTTTAAGAGAGCAAAAATCAGCGCCGACCACATTACCACGTTGCAAGGATATATCGGCAAGATAAGATTAGGAGTCTCAGCCAAATACGCCATCGCATTACCGCCCGACAACAGCTTAAAAAGCAACGAGCTGTAATGGAATACGATAGTGAAAATCGAAGAAGCTATAAGAATGACAGCTTGTGTGCGTTCCTTTTTCACATGCTTCTTTATAACCCATACCCCAAGCCCGATTAAGGCCATGAGGATACCGTTAAAGATTAGTAGCTTTCCCATGTTATTGCTTCTTTGTCCTTTCTTTGTGAATTTTTCCTTGCAGATTGCAGTTTCTCATACGCAATTCCTTGATTGTGCCGCGAAAAGAAGCATTGCTGTTTACCATACATTATACCATCATTCATAAAATCGTGCAATAGTTTCATGCCAATCCCCCGTCCGGCGCCTGTAGTGTTACGGTTGAAGCGGCACTGTCCGCCCCGTTGACTTTTGTGTGGACATGTGTTATAATTGGCGCGTAATATGCCCGAAGTTACCCGAAAAGCGGCTGCCCTGTCGCGTGTTTAAGAGGGGATTAAAAATGAGAAAAACAGTATTTTCCATTCTTTTTACAATTCTTGTTGTTTCTGTGCTTTTCACGCTCTGCGCCTGCGGCGATGAGGAGATAACCGTGTACGATGCGCAGGTTTATGCTTTCAACGCGTACAGTCCGAACAACTATTTGCCAATTTGGTCTGTGTCCGGAAATATGGCGAGCTACCGGACGGGCAGCCAAAGTGACTACTTGTTGGAAGAGTGCTATAGATACGGCTTCAACTTTGAGGGCATCTTTTCCCAGCCGAACGGGCAGGGGGAGATGTATATGGACAAAACCGGTGTTATTACAAAGAACTTCGAGGAAGCCGCAAATTCACAGCACGAGATTGTGCTTTATGCGCATTACACCGCCAACACATTCTCCCTTCCTCTCAGTCATTACGGCGGAGAATCCACCTTCGAGTTTGATTTCTTTTCAAAGGGAGCTCTTCTCCCCATAACCGACGCTCCCGATCATTACGACCACGTAGGCTGGAGAGTACCGGGAAGCGAGCGGATATACAAGACCTTGCCTGAAGAAATTATCCTCGCGTATTATACGCAATCCAATACGGAGGCGAGGAAGCCGACTCTTGAGGCGGTGTATCGTGGCTCCTTGAGGAAGGTTTCTTTTAATTCGTCGAATGATACGCTCGGCGCCAATAGCGTTCAGGTTTATTACGATGAGCCGTTTACTATCCCCGTACCAAGCGCTCCCGCCGGCAAGCTTTTTGCGGGCTGGGCATACGACGGCGTAAAAATTACCGATAGACACGGCAACAGCCTCGGCAATTACAACTATACCTTTGATATCTCCGTCAGTGCAACGTACGGAGATGCGGTAACGGTTTCCTTTGACGTTGAATCGAACGAAGGCTTGGACAAAAGCTCCTGCGAGATTTTAGAAACGGAAACCGCCACTTGCCTCGCTCCATTCCAGTCGGGCTATCAATTTGACAGAATGGATATTTCATCCGCTAACGGCTCTGTATCCCTGCGCTATGACGAAATTGAAAATACGGAAGCTTCCTGCGGCTCTCAGCTTGGAGGGATACGAGTTTATTGCACCGTCAATCGGGACGGCTCAAGAACGTTTGAAATCCGCAAAGTAACAACCGATCTTTCAGTTAAAATATATTACACACCCGCGCTCACCGTTCTCGAGAATGTCTCGCAGGATGTAGTTGTCGCCGACGGGCTTCCGACGCTTTCATACGGCGAGAAGTTTTCCTTACCCATTGCGTATAAGGGCGGCTATCGCTTTGACGGATGGAAAATAGCGGGGACCGATTCTGCTATCACGGACAAGGACGGCCAAGGTCTTGCCGCTTGGAACAATCAGGAAAGAACGGTGGGAATAGAGCCCATTTGGGTTGCAGATAATAACGCCCCGTGCGCAATAACCGATTTTGAAAGTCTTTTGGCTATCAAAAACGCCCCCGGCGGAAAGTACATTCTTCTCAACGACATAACGATCAGCGAGCAGGACTCCGCTCGCTGGACTCCCTTCGCCTTTTCGGGAGTGCTTGACGGGTTCGGGCACAAAATCAAGGGGCTTACCTTGCATGCCGCAAGCGGCAGCCTTGGTATGTTTACCACCGTTTCCGGCACCGTTAAAAACCTCACGCTTGAGAATGTTTCCGTAACAAGCCTCTCCAACACCAAGGTAAACGTGGGCGCGCTTTGCGCTACTCTTACGGGTACCGTTGAAAACGTTACCGTGTACGGCTCCGTTAGTGCGGATAACGCTAATATAGGCGGCATTTGCGGAACGGTAAACGGCGGAAGGATCAAGAGCTCCGAGAATTACGCTTCCGTTACGACGAACACGCTTGAGAGTGGCGCGGTTGCGGGCGGGATTGCGGCTTATATAACGAACGGCCTGATTAGCGGATGCGAAAACCGCGGAGAAATTACCGCCTTTGCAAACGTAGGCGGTATAGTGGGGCACGCAGACGGCGCAAACAACGTTACTCAATCCTCGAATTTTGCCAAAATCAATGCCGGCTCGGGCTACGTTGGAGGCTGCGTCGGTAAAATCACCGCGTCAAAATTCGGTGACGGTACGGTTATCTTCAACAACCTTTCCAATACCGCGGATATAACAGCGGACGGCTCAAGCGTCGGCGGTATTATAGGCTATTGCTCGTTCTACGGAGATTGGTGGGAGAGCAAAATCTTTACGCTTGATTTCCACAGGCTCACAAACGCGGGCAACGTTGAGGGCCTATCCCATGTTGGCGGATGTATTGGCTATGCTACCTCGTCAACGGGTGTTGCCGCCTACCATCCCCAAATTGCAATCAAGCTTACCGACCTTGTAAATACGGGCGATATCACCGCCGAAAATATAGCAGGCGGTTGCGTAGGATACGGATACAACAGCGATAACGTATCCAAGATAACCCGCTCCTCGTCAAGCGGAAACATTACAGTAAAGCATACCGCAGGCGGGATTGCGGGCTATATGACGAAGTTTGCAATCGACAGCTGCGATAACACGGGCACCGTGATACACGCGACGAGCTACTATATCGAAGACAGCGGATATTACGTAAGAATTGGCGGCTTCGCAGGCGTATGCACGGACATCACGAATTGCAAAAACCTCGCAAGCATTGAATACGCCGAAAAGGGATGCTGTATCGGCGGTGTTGCGGGTGTTGTTACCGCAACCATTTCAAAATGCTCAAACGAGGGCAATATAACCGCACCTAAAGCAAGCGCGGTAGGCGGTGTTGTGGGAAGAATTTCTCACAGCGGAAACTACAACCTTTCAAAGCTGACGAACAGCGGAAATATCACCGCAAACGAAAGCGTTGGCGGAATTATAGGCGCCTTCAACTGCTATTTCACCTTCAACGACAGCTCAGATCACATGACCGCCATCAGCGAGCTTGCAAGCTCGGGCGACGTTTACTCCTACGGCGGCTTCTGCGGAGGCATCTTCGGAAAGCTGGAGGGCGAGGCGTACGACCATGATATGCGCTTCCCGAAATTCAAGGTGGTTGTTACCTTCATTGAGTGCAGCGGCAGCGTTACGTGCGAATCCCCCCTTGCAACCGGAGCGCTTATAGGCTACGCATCTACCGATTCCGACGGCTCGATAATGGACGCTTACAGCTTCACAGGAAAGCATAACGGCGCCGACGCAACCATTGAAACCCTGGTTGGAAGTAAAAATAAGTTTACAATAGTTGAGTCTTAAGCACATAAAATAGGGGACGCGGCTTACCGTGTCCCCTTCTTCTTTCACAAAGAAGCGGCAGCCTTTACACGCTGCCCACCCCTATCATCATTACCATCAAGGCCGCCCGTGTCCGTCGCATCGCGCCGCGGTGATTTATAGAATACAGGATTATGGCGCGTGTGCGCCATGTCACCTTGCCTCGCCGCCGGTCAGCAAGCTACCGTCGCTCTCGGCAGGTAATCGAACCCCGCGCCTTCCGCGCGGGGTTCGCGCTATGCTCCACCGGAGAACGAAAAAAGCACCTTGAAAAAGGTGCTTCGTTCTCTGGTGGAGCATAGGGGATTCGAACCCCTGACCTCAACACTGCCAGTGTTGCGCGCTCCCAACTGCGCTAATGCCCCGTAGGGTGGGGAAATTTGGTGGGCCATCAAGGGCTCGAACCTTGGACCAACCGGTTATGAGCCGGTGGCTCTAACCATCTGAGCTAATGGCCCATATCGGCATTGCTTACTTATTATAGCAACGATATATGAACAAGTTATGAACTACATATGTACTAAATGTTAATCCTACGTGCTTCGGGGGACCTGCTGTTTTTTGCTCAGGGCTTTTCGGGCTTCCCCGCCTTCTCGCCCCGCTGTGCACCTCGCCTCGGGGGATATGCGTGCTCTTTTTCGGTGAATTTTTCCTTATTGACAAGGGGGGAAGCTCTTGCAAAGACACTGTCTCTGTGATATACTGGGGTTGAGAGTATTTGTATCATTATCAAGGAGGCAGGAGAGGTCTATGGCAAGAAAAACCGTAACCCTTTCACAGGGAACCTACACAGGAGAGGTCAAGCTTTTTTCGGACACCCCTCACGGGAAGGGCGTGCTGACCTATCACAACGGTGACCGCTATGACGGCGAGTGGCGCGAGGGGAGATTCCATGGGCGCGGCATTTATTATTACGCCAAGGGCAACCGCTACGAGGGAGAATGCGTCGATGGCAACTTCTGCGGCCAGGGGATTTTCTATTTCGCAAGCGGCGGGCGCTACGAGGGCGCCTTCCGCGATGACAACTTCAACGGCTACGGTGTTTTCTATTATTCGGACGGCACCGTGTACCGCGGCGAATGGAAGAACGATAAGCGCCACGGCAAGGGCGAGCAAACCCTCTCGAGTGGCGGCAAGTATATAGGCGACTTCTATGAGGGCGACTTCCAAGGCCAGGGTGAGCTCACCTACGCCGACGGAGGGCGGTATCGCGGCAGCTTCCGTGCGAACAAGCGCGAGGGGCGCGGCACCTTCTACTACACCGACGGCTCGACCTATGAGGGCGAGTGGCGGGACAACGTCCGTGAGGGGCAAGGCAAATACACCTATCCAACGGGCAATTTCTACGAGGGGCCGTTTGTGAACGGTGATTTTGAGGGCCACGGCATCTTCCGTTTTGCCGACGGAGCCTATTACGAGGGCAACTTCCACCACGACAAGTTCACGGGGCACGGCGTGTACCACTATGCCGACGGTGGCCTTTATACCGGCGAATGGGCGGACGACAAGAAGCACGGCTACGGCAAGATGACCTATGCCTCGGGTGCCTGCTACGAGGGCGACTATAAGGAGGGGAAGATGCACGGGAAGGGTGTGTACACCTTCCAATCGGGCACACGCTATGAGGGCGACTTCCTCGACGGAGAGATGACGGGCGAGGGCGTCATGCAGTATACAAACGGCGCACGCTACGAGGGCAGCCTCCTTGGCGGGAAGCGGAACGGCACGGGCAAAATGCTCTTTGCCGACAAGTCCACCTATGAGGGCGGCTGGCAGGACGACCAGCGGCATGGCCGCGGCAAATCGGTGTTTGCCTCGGGTGCTGTCTATGAGGGCGAATTCTGCGAAGGGCGCCTTGAGGGGCGCGGCAAATACACCTATGCCGACGGAACGGTCTACGAGGGCGAGCTGCGTGACAGCCACTTTGAGGGACACGGCATTTACCGCTACAAGAACGGCGACGTCTACGAGGGCGATATGAAGGCCGGCAACTTCCATGGGAACGGGAAATTCACCTTTGCCGCGGGCGACGTCTACGAGGGCGAGTTCTGCGATGACAAGCGCCACGGCATGGGTGTTTATTCCTATAAGGACGGCGCGGTTTACCGCGGCGAATGGCAGATGGGCGAGCGCACCGGGTACGGCATTTACACGATGGCCTCAGGCGACGTGTATGAAGGCGACTTCGTTGACAACAACTACGAGGGCTACGGCATTTACACGACGACATCGGGCAGACGCTACGAGGGCGAATGGAAGGGCGACAGCTTTTGCGGCCACGGCATTCTCACCGAGCCCACGGGCGAGGTGTACGAGGGGACCTGGCAAAGCCTCGGCAATGCCTCTCATGTCACCTGCACCGCGGGCGGCAGAGTGACCGCCGGGCGATTTGAGGACGGCGTCTTCACCGAAGAATAATTCTTCCCTGCGGAGGGGGCTTACAAGGCCCCCTCCTTTTGCGGTTTCTTGAGGGGCGTGACCTGCCCGAGGATAAAAAATCGCGCTTTTTGTCATTTGGTCTTGTATTTTGTCGTAAGGAGTGTTACAATATATATAATTGCAAAGGAACCATTCCCAAAAACAACAACAAAGGAGAGTCCCCTATGAACATGATTTATGGCGTCAAAGACAGACCGAAAACCCTCCAGGTTCTCGTGTTTGCCCTCCAGCAGCTCCTTGCGATTCTCGCGGCCACCATTGCCGTGCCGATGATTGTCGGCCACGGTATGTCCACCTCTGCTGCGCTCTTCGGCGCAGGTGTCGGCACGATTGTGTACCTCCTCTTCACCAAATTCCGCAGCCCCGTCTTCCTCGGCTCCTCGTTTGCCTTCCTCGGCTCGATGGCCGCTGCCTTTGCGGGCGGCGTCTCTGCCTCCGCAGGCTACCTCGGCCTTATTATCGGTGCCGTTCTCGCGGGCCTTGTGTATGTGGGCATTGCCGTTGCCATCAAATTCTTCGGCGTGAAATGGATTGGCAAGATTATGCCTCCCGTGGTCATCGGCCCGACGGTGGCCATCATCGGTCTTTCGCTCGCGGGGAACGCCATCGGCGACCTTACCAAGGGCAGTGTGCTGAACGCCGCCAAGAACCCCGTAGCCTCGCCCTACCTCGCCCTGCTCTGCGGCCTTGTGACGCTTTTCACCGTCATTCTTTGCTCGGTCTACGGTAAGAAGATGATGAAGATGATTCCCTTTATCATCGGTATCCTTGCCGGTTATATTCTCGCTGCCGTGTTCACCGTCATCGGCAACATCGCCGATGTCGATGCCATGAAGCTCATCAACTTCTCGCTCTTCGAAAGCATGCAGTGGTATCCCGACTTCACCTTCCTGACTGCCTTCTCGGGCGGTTATGACTTCGGTGACGGCGGCACCTTCTGGTCCTACCTCGGCACGGTTGCCGTTGCCTATGTCCCCGTTGCCTTCGTGGTGCTTGCCGAGCACATTGCCGACCACAAAAACATCAGCTCCATCATCGGCGAGGACCTTCTTGAGAACCCCGGCCTCTCCCGCACCCTTCTCGGTGACGGTGTCGGCTCTATGGCGGGCGCCTTCTTCGGCGGCTGCCCCAACACCACCTACGGTGAGAGCGTCGGCTGCGTAGCTATCTCAAGAAACGCCTCTGTCGTCACCACCGTGGCTACTGCCGCGCTTGCCATTCTCGCCGCCTTCGTGGCACCCTTCATCACCTTCCTCGCCACCATCCCCTCCTGCGTCATGGGCGGCGTGTGCGTCTCGCTTTACGGCTTCATCGCCGTCAGCGGTCTTAAAATGCTTCAGGCGGTTGACCTTGGCGAGAGCAGGAACCTCTTTGTCGCGGCTGTCATTCTGATTTGCGGCGTCGGCGGTCTTACGCTCAACTTCGGTCAGGTGACCGTGACCTCGATTGCCTGCGCTCTCATTCTCGGCATCCTTGTCAACTTCCTTGTGAATCTCAAAAAGTCCTCGGACGAGAACTAAGGGAGTCTTAGGTATGGAGCAGAATGCACTTCCCAAAAATGTATTTATCTTTGACCATCCGCTGATTCGTCACAAGGTTTCTATCCTTCGTGACGAAAAAACGGGCATGAAGGAATTCCGCGAGCTTATTGAGGAAATCACCACCCTCATGACCTATGAAAGCATGCGCGATGTGGAAACGGTGCCCGTGGAGGTAAAAACCCCTCTTGAGGTCACCGTGCAGTACCGCATTCCCGACCACAGCGTGGTCATCGTCCCGATTCTCCGCGCGGGGCTCGGCATGGTCAACGGTATTCACACCCTCTTCCCCACCGCCAAGGTTGGCCACATCGGTATGTACCGTGACGAGGAAACCCTCCTCCCTCACGAATACTACTGCAAGCTGCCGAAGGACATTGAGGACAAGACGGTGTTCCTGATTGACCCCATGCTGGCCACGGGCGGCTCCGCTGCCGATGCCCTCTCCGCCCTCAAGGCGAAGGGATGCAAGAAGATTAAGTTCATGGCCATCATCGGCGCCCCCGAGGGGATTGCGAAGCTGGCAGAGGCCCACCCCGATGTGCCTGTGTACGTTTCCACCCTTGACCGCCAGCTCAACGAGAACGGCTATATCCTGCCGGGGCTCGGTGACGCAGGTGACCGCCTCTTCGGCACGAAATAAAAGCTATCTCCCAAAAAGAACACCCTGCCTCACGGCAGGAAAGCAAAAAGGCAGAGACTGTTCTCTGCCTTTTTTGTATGTCGAAGCTTATGCCGTGGGAGGGCACCGCCCTTTCGGCAGGGCGCACCCGAGGGCTCTTTCCCCTCTTATTTTTCGCAGAAGACGCAGCGCCCATCCAAAAACCGAGGGGCAAGCTCCTGCTCAATTTGCGTAATGCAAGCGGGATTTTGGCAGACACGGTGGGGCAAAGCAGTTCCCTGCCGCTGTCTCGGGGTACGGTCTATCCCTGCTTCGGCAAGAAGCATAAGTATCAGGGCCATGCGCATCCACTTGCCGTTTTCCACCTGCTCGAAGTAAGCGGCGCGCGGGTCGCTGTCCACCCGAATGCTGATTTCATTGACGCGCGGCAGAGGGTGCAGAATCGAAAGCTCCTCCTTGCCCTCGGTCAGCTTTTCGGGCGTGAGAACATAACTGTCCTTCAGCCTTTCGTATTCCTCGGAGTCAAGGAAGCGCTCGCGCTGAATGCGCGTCATATAGAGCACATCAAGCCCGGGTATGGCAGCCTCCAGCCCCTCGGTCTCGGTAAGCGGAATGGAAAGGCGCTCACAGGCCTCCCTCACCTCGCTCGGCAGGCGAAGCTCCTTCGGGGAAATGAGCACAAACGAATTGCCGCTGTACCGCGAAAGGGCGGCAATCAGCGAATGCACGGTGCGCCCGTTCTTGAGGTCGCCGCAGAAGCCCACGGTGAGCCCCGAAAGGCGTCCGTGGCGGCGGCGGATTGTCATAAGGTCGGTGAGCGTTTGTGTCGGATGGGCGTGGCCGCCGTCACCCGCATTGATGACGGGAACCGTGGCGTTCTCGGCGGCCACAAGCGCCGCGCCCTCTCGCGGGTGGCGCATGGCAACGATATCGGCATACGCCGAAATCACACGGGCCGTGTCGGCAACGCTCTCCCCCTTGGCAGAGGACGAGGAGGAGGCTCCCTCGAAGCCGATAACGCTCCCCCCAAGCTCCAGCATCGCCGCCTCAAACGAGAGGCGGGTGCGCGTGGAGGGCTCAAAAAACAGCGTGGCAAGCTTCTTGCGGCGGCAGGCGTCGGCATAGGTCTCGGGGTGCTCGGCAATATCGCTCCCCACCCTGAGAAGCTCGTCAAGCTCGGCAACCGAGAGGTCGCCGATATCCACAAGGCTTCTCATTTCGCTATCCAGCTTTCGTCGGAGGGGTTGTTGCGGAAGGAGATAAGCCTAGCAATATCCTCCTCCTTGATGTACCCTTCCTTGGCGGCTACCTCGGCAATCGCGTCGAAGTTTGTGAGCGAGACGTTCCTGACCTTTGCCTCGGCAAGGCGCTCAAGCCCCTTCTTCATGCCATAGGTGAAGATGCTGACGATGCCGAGGACCTCGGCACCCGCCTCACGCAGAGCGTCCACAACCTCAATCACGCTGCCGCCCGTGGAGATAAGGTCCTCCACCACGACCACGCGCTGGCCCTTCTCAAGGCGCCCCTCAATCCGATTGCCGCGCCCGTGGTCCTTGGCGCCCGAGCGCACATACCCCATGGGGAGACCGAGAAGATGCCCCGTAATAGCCGCGTGGGCAATGCCCGCCGTGGAGGTGCCCATGAGGACCTCGGCCTCGGGGTATTCGCTCCGAATCAGCTCGGCAAGCCCCTCCTCCACATCGGTGCGCACCGCGGGAGAGGTGAGCGTCAGACGGTTGTCGCAATATACGGGGCTCTTGATGCCGCTTGCCCATGTGAAGGGCTCCTCGGGGCGGAAGAACACCGCGCGTATAGAAAGCAGGTCCTTGGCGATTTTGTATTCCAAATCCTTCATTTTGTAAAGCTTCCTTTCCTTTTTGTTCGATTTCTCTTGTCAGTCGCAGAATTCCGCCACGCAGCGGCGGTAGGCAGCCACAGGGTCGGCGGCGGCGGTAATCGGGCGCCCCACCACAATATAGTCCGAGCCGATGCGCTTCGCCTCGGCGGGCGTCATCACCCGCTTCTGGTCTCCGACGTCACCGTCGGCAAAGCGAACACCGGGGGTTACCGTGAGGAAGCTCCTGCCGCAGCCCTCGTGCACCGCACCCGCCTCACGGGGGGAGCACACCACGCCGTCAAGGCCCGAGGCCGCGGCGTTCCTTGCGTAGTGCATGACCACGTCCTCCATTTTGCCCTCCACAAGGAGGTCACGGTGCATAGTTTCCTCGTCGGTGGAGGTGAGCTGGGTGACGGCAATCAGAAGCGGGCGCGTGCCGTCCTCACGGGTGAGCCCGAGGAGGGCCGCCTCCATCATCGGGCGCGTGCCGCCCGCGTGGAGGTTGGTCATATCCACATCGAGGCGGGAAAGCACCGCCATCGCCTTCTTTACGGTATTCGGAATATCGTGGAGCTTGAGGTCGAGAAAAATCTTATGCCCCCTCTTTTTGATTTCACGGACAATCGAGGGGCCTTCGGCATAGTAGAGCTCCATACCGATTTTGACGAAGGGCTTCTCCTCGGTGAAGAGGTCGAGGAAGGCAAAGGTCTTTTCTGCGCTGTCAAAGTCGCAGGCAATAATTACGTCTTTTCCCATAGTAGGCTTCCTTTCAGATTTTCAAATCGTTCAGCGAGGCAATTCCGTATTTCTCCATCGCGCTCGGCAAGGAAAGAATGATATCGCGCGAAGCAAAGGGGTTCACAAGGTTGGCGGCGCCCACCTCAACGGCAGTGGCTCCCGCCATCATCATTTCAAGCACGTCCTCGGCGGTGCTGACGCCCCCCATACCGATAACGGGGACCGAAACGGCGTGGGCCACCTGATACACCATGCGGAGGGCCACCGGGAAGATGGCAGGCCCCGAAAAGCCGCCCATGGTGTTGGCAATCACGGGGCGGCGGCGGGCAAGGTCAATGCGCATGCCGAGGAGCGTGTTGATAAGGCTTATGCCGTCTGCTCCTGCCGCCTCGCAGGCCTTGGCAATCTCGGTGATGTCGGTGACGTTCGGGGAAAGCTTGATGAAAAGCGGCTTCCCCGTCACACGGCGCACAGCCGCCGTCACCTCGGCAGCCGCCGCCGGGGAGGTGCCGAAGCTCATACCGCCGCCATGCACGTTCGGGCAGCTGACGTTCACCTCAAACCACCCGATTTCGGGGCAGGCGTCAAGCCTTTTCACGGTTTCGCAGTATTCCTCCACCGAAAAGCCCGACACGTTGGCCATCACGGGCTTGTGGAAGACCGCACGCATTTTGGGGAGCTCCTCGGTTATCACCTTCTCTACCCCGGGGTTCTGAAGCCCGACGGCATTTATCATGCCCGCCGTGCATTCGGCTATCCGCGGTGTGGGATTGCCGAAGCGAGGGGCAAGCGTTGTCCCCTTGAAGGAGAAGGTGCCGAGAATGTTGATGTCATAAAGCTCAGCAAATTCATAGCCGAAGCCGAAGGTGCCGCTGGCGGGAATGACCGGGTTGGAGAGCGGTATGCCCGCAAGGCTCACACGAAGGTCTACCATAAGATTTCCTCCTTTTGCAGAACGGGGCCCTCACGGCAGATGCGCTTGTTTCCCGTCAAGGTCTTGCAGGAGCAGCCCATGCAGGCACCGAAGCCGCAGCCCATTCTCTCCTCGAAGCTGAGCTGCCCCGAGGTCACGGTTGCTTTATGGAGGGCCTTCAGCATCGGCTCGGGGCCGCAGGCGTAGAAGTAGGTGTAGGGTGCCTCGTCAAGGGCCGCCGTAACAAAGCCCTGCCTTCCGTAGCTCCCGTCTGCCGTTGTTACGGTGACCGACACCCCGAGGGTGCGGAGCTCCTCCTCGTAAAACACCTCACTCCTTGTGTTGAAGCCGAGAATGGCGCGCGGGCGGGCTCCCCTCGCGAGAAGCTTCTTTGCGAGCATATAAAGGGGAGGAACGCCAACGCCACCGCCTATGAGCAAGGGAGCATCACCCGCGGGGGTGAGGTCATAGCCGTTGCCGAGCCCCGTGAGGAGGTCAAGCCTCTCTCCGACGGACATGGCCGCCATCCTCTCGGTGCCCTTGCCGACAACCTTGTAAAGGAGCGTCAGGCGGTCTCCCTCAGCATCGCACACCGAAATCGGGCGGCGGAGGAAGAGGCCGTCAAGCAGAATGTTGACGAATTGCCCCGGCGCGGTTATGGCCGAGGTATCCCCCTCCAGCACCATACGAAAAACCGACGGTGTCAGGGGGGTGTTTTCCAGTACGGTAAAGTAAGCTTGCTTCATGGTCACCTCTTACGCGTCAATGGTGGAAATACGCAGGGTGGTCTCGTCCAGAACGTCAAGAAGAACCTTGACCGTGTCAAGCGAGGTAAAGATGGTCACATTGTTCTCGGTGGCAAGCTTGCGTATCTCGTGCCCGTCATGCAGGCCGCTGGAGGAGCCGACGTCCGAGGTGTTGATGACGTACGCGATGTGCCCCTGGCGAAGTGCCTCGGGGATTTCCTGCGAGCCCTCGCCGATTTTCGAGAGGACGTGGGTGCGGATGCCCCTCTCCTTTAAGAAGGTGGCCGTTCCGCGCGTGGCCTCAATATTGAAGCCGAGGTCATAGAAGCGGCGGATAAGAGGCAGAGCCTCCTCCTTGTCCTTATCGGCAATCGTCGCAAAGACGGTGCCGTAATTCTGCAGATGCATACCCGAGGCCTGAAGCGCCTTATAGAGAGCGCGGTTCAGCTTGTCGTCATAGCCGATGGCCTCGCCCGTTGACTTCATTTCGGGCGAGAGGTAGGCGTCAAGACCGCGGATTTTGCTGAACGAGAAGACGGGGACCTTGACGTACCAGCGGTTCTTTTCGGGCGGGTAGAGGCAGAAGATGCCTTGCTCCTTCAGGGATTTGCCGAGCGTGACCTCGGTGGCGATATCGGCGAGGCTGTACCCCGTCGCCTTTGAAAGGAAGGGCACGGTGCGCGAGGAGCGCGGGTTCACCTCAATGATGTAGACGTTTTCGTCCTTATCGACGATAAACTGAATGTTGTAAAGTCCGACGATGCCGATGCCGAGGCCGAGCTTCTTGGCGTAGCCGAGGATAATCCCCTTGACGCGGTCCGAGATGGAGAAGGAGGGATAGACGCTGATGGAGTCACCCGAATGGATACCCGTTCTCTCAACAAGCTCCATAATGCCGGGCACAAAAACGTCCAGCCCGTCACAGATGGCATCGACCTCGACCTCCTTGCCGATGATGTACTTATCGACAAGCACAGGTCTTTCCTCGTCAATCTCCACGGCGGTTTTGAGGTAATGGCGGAGCTGCTCCTCGTTGGCCACAATCTGCATGGCGCGCCCACCGAGAACGAAGCTCGGGCGCACAAGCACGGGGTAGCCGATTTTCTCGGCGGCGGCCACACCGTCCTCAATTTTGGTGACGGCGCATCCGGGAGGCTGGGGAATGCCGAGCTTTTTGAGAAGCTTTTCAAAGAGGTCGCGGTTTTCCGCGCGGTCTATGGCGTCGCAATCGGTGCCGATAATGCGCACGCCGCGGCGGCGCAGGGGCTCGGCGAGGTTGATGGCGGTCTGCCCGCCGAGCGAGGCAAGCGCACCCTCGGGCTTCTCAAAGTCCATAATATTCATCACGTCCTCGGCGGTCAGAGGCTCAAAATAGAGCTTGTCCGAGGTGGTGTAGTCTGTCGAAACGGTTTCGGGGTTGTTGTTGATGATAATAGCCTCGTAGTCCGACTTCCGTATGGTGGTAACGGCGTGAACGGTGGAATAGTCAAACTCCACGCCCTGCCCGATGCGGATGGGCCCCGCGCCCAGCACGACAGCCTTCTTTCTGTCAGAGAGAACCGACTGGTTCTCGCCGGTATAGGAGGAGTAGAAGTAGGGGATATAGGCCCCTGCGTGCAGGGTGTCCACCATGCGGAACACGGGGCGGATTCCCTCACGGCGGCGCATGTCGGCAACAAAGAGCTCCGTCGTGCCCCAGAGCTTTGCGATATAGGGGTCGGAGAAGCCGAGCCGCTTGGCGGCAAGAAGCGTCTCTCTGTCGCCCTTGTTCTCGGCAAGGAGGCCCTCCATTTTGACAATGCCCTCAATGCAGGTGAGAAAGAGCTCGGTGATGTCGGTTGCCTCGTGGATTTCCTCGGTGGTGGCGCCGAGGCGGTAGAGAGCAGCCACCGCGAAGATGTTGTCGGCGCGGAAGGTGCGCACGTAATCGAGAAGCTCCTCGCGGCTCATGCCCTCAAACTTCGGCATATAGAGGTGGCACACGCCGATTTCGAGCGAGCGCACCGATTTCAGCATGCATTCGGAAAGGTTGGAGCCTATCCCCATGACCTCGCCGGTTGCCTTCATCTGGGTGCCGAGAAGGTTCGGGGCCGAGGTGAACTTGTCAAACGGAAAGCGGGGGAACTTGGCAACGATGTAATCAAGGCGGGGCTCGCAGGCGGCGGTAGTGCCGGGCAGGGCAATCTCGTCAAGGTGCATACCGACGGCCACCTTGGCGGTCACGCGGGCAATCGGGTAACCGCTGGCCTTGGAGGCGAGCGCCGAGGAGCGCGACACACGGGGGTTGACCTCAATGAGGTAGTACTGCCCCGAGGTGGGGTGCAGCGCGTACTGCACGTTACAGCCGCCCTCGATACCGAGCGCGCGAATGATTTTGATGGCGCTGTCGTTGAGCATTTTCAGCTCCCCCTCTGGGAGCGAAAGAATGGGAGCCACCACCACAGAGTCGCCCGTGTGAACGCCCACGGGGTCCACGTTCTCCATGCCGCAAATAGTAATGGCACGGTCAGTGGAGTCGCGCATTACCTCAAACTCAATCTCCTTGTAGCCGCGCACGCTCTTCTCTACCAGAACCTGGTGGACGGGCGAGAGGGAGAGGCCGTTGGTAACTATCTCGACAAGCTCCTCCTCATCGTAGGCAAAGCCGCCGCCCGTGCCGCCGAGCGTGAAGGCGGGGCGAAGCACGACGGGGTAGCCGATGCGGAGGGCAGCCGCCTTGGCCTCCTCCACCGTGTAGATGATTTCGGAGGGAATGGTGGGCTCATCGATGGACTGACAGAGCTCCTTGAACATCTCGCGGTCCTCGGCGCGCTCAATGCTGGCAAAGGGGGTGCCGAGAAGCTCGACGCGGCATTCCTTCAGAATTCCGCGCTTCTCAAGCTGCATGGCAAGGTTCAGCCCCGTCTGGCCGCCGATGCCGGGCAGAATGGCATCGGGGCGCTCATAGCGCAGAATTTTGGCGATGTATTCAAGCGTCAAGGGCTCCATGTACACCTTGTCGGCGATGGCGGTGTCGGTCATAATGGTGGCGGGGTTGGAGTTCACAAGTATGACCTCGTACCCCTCCTCCTTGAGAGCGAGGCAGGCCTGTGTGCCCGCATAGTCGAATTCCGCGGCCTGACCGATTACAATCGGGCCCGAGCCGATAATTAAAATCTTCTTCAAATCTTTCCTTTTTGCCATTTCCTTTTCCTCCGTATTTATATAACAACAATGTTTTATTTTCTGTCAAAGGCCTGTCTTTTCCCTGCGGTAGACCTCGCGCCCCCCCGCCACGGTCAGAAGGCTCACGCCGTAAAGCCGCCGCCCCGCAAAGGGAGTGGCGCGCCCCAGTGAAAGGAAGTCCTCCGGGTTCACCGTAAATTCCTCATCACAAAGGAACACCGAGAAGTCCTCACCGTACGGGAGCCCGAAGCGCTCGCGCGGAGCTGTGACGAGAAGCTCACAGAGCTTCTCCTCGCCGAGAATTCCCTCGCGCACAAGGTAGGTGTAAAGCACGGGGAAGGCGGTTTCAAGACCGACAATCCCGAAGGCGCTCCCCGCGAGCCCGCGGCTCTTTTCCTCTGCACTGTGGGGGGCGTGGTCGGTGGCTATCATATCGATAGTGCCGTCAAGCACTCCGAGGAGGAGAGCCTCGCGGTCACGGCGGCTGCGGATGGGCGGATTCATCTTGAAGCACCCGTCCTCCTGCAAATCTCCCTCGTCGAGGACGAGGTAATGCGGTGCGGTTTCACAGGTGACGTCCACCCCGCGCGCCTTGGCGGCACGGATAAGGGCCACGCTCTCCTCGGTGGAGATATGGCACACGTGGTAGGCACAGCCGATTTTCTCCGCGAGGTAGAGGTCGCGCTCCACCTGAGCATACTCGCTCTCGGAGGAGATACCTCGGTGGCCGTGCGCCGCGGCGTAGGCCCCCTTATGAATGTAGCCGCCGTCAAGAAGGCTGTTCACCTCGCAGTGCGAAACAATCGGGCGCCCAAGCGCGAGGGCAACCGTCATGGCCTCCTTCATTCTCTCCTCGCTCTGCACCCCTCGGCCATCGTCCGAAAAGCCCACAACGTCGGGAGCGAGCGCCGCCATATCCGAAAGCGTCTCTCCCCTCTCGCCCCGTGTGATGGCACCGAGAGGATAGACCGGGATGACCGCGTCCCTTCTTATGATGGAAAGCTGGGCATCCAGCGCCTCGCGGCAATCGGGCACGGGCGAGAGGTTCGGCATCGTGCAGACCGCGGTGTAGCCGCCGCGCGCCGCCGCAAGGCTGCCGCTTCTTATGGTTTCTTTATAAGAAAATCCCGGCTCACGAAAATGCACATGCACATCGCAAAAGCCGGGAAAAACCGTAGCATCGGAAGAAGAAAAGGAGGACGAAAAAAGGGGGCTTTCTGCAGCGGCGCGGCGGGCCGCGGCAAGAGCCTCAGCGGCGGTGAATCTCGTTTTCATGGTTGTCTCCTCTTTCCTTATTTTATTTTTATTGGGTGCGCGCAGGCCTCAAAGGTCGCAGATATACACGGCATCCTCGCCGTCAACCTCCGAGAGCATGACCGAAATCTTCTCTGTCTTTGAGGTCGGCACGTTCTTGCCGATATAGTCGGGGCGGAGGGGAAGCTCACGGTGGCCGCGGTCAATCAGAACGGCGAGCTGAATGGCACGGGGGCGCCCATGCGCAAAGACCGCCTCCATGGCGGCGCGTGCCGTGCGCCCGGTATACAGCACGTCGTCCACCAGTATGACCGTCCTTTCGCTGACGTCACACGGAACGTGCTGCTCCCTTTCGATGCCCTGTCTCTCGGCATCCGAGAGGTCGTCACGGTGGCAGGTAATGTCAAGATAACCGAGGGGAACCCTGCGCCCCTCAAAGCGCTCAATGTTGTCGGCAAGGCGGTGGGCAAGCGGCTCGCCGCGGCGGCGCACGCCGAGAAGGCAGATGTCCTCCACCCCGCGGTTACGCTCGATAATCTCATGCGTAATGCGTGCCAGCGCGCGGCCAATGCCCGCCGCGTCCAAAACCTGTGCCTTCGGTTGCATACGCTCCCTCCCCCTCTTGCATAAAGAAAAAAGGCTTGCCCATCGACAAGACCTCGTTATGGCAGACCGCGCCCAAAGCGCAAAAAGCGCACGGGGGCCCGACAGAAGGAAAACCTTATCGACATCACAGTATCGACTTAAAGATTTATGCTTTCATTTATTATAACACCGAAGCCCCTCTTTGTCAAGGGGTGGGTACGCATTATTTTTAAGAAATGCTTTTTCGGCAGCAAGCCCCGCGGGGCTTTCTTTTTTTGCAAAAGATGAGCCCCCTTTTCAGTGAAAGCTCATGTATTCTTATCTTGGGGCACGAGCACACCGCAAAAAGAAAGGAGACACACCGTGAAAGACACACACTCTCTTTGCCACCGACTTATCGCCTATTTCACCTTTGAGCCGGGAGAGCCGCCCCCGGGCCTTGCCGGCTTTCGGGCACGCGAGGGGCTGAGCCTTGCCGAATTTGAGGCACTCAAGGCCGAGCCCACCTTTGCCGCTGCCGTGAAGGAGGCGAGGGCGCGCTATCTTGACACCCTGACGGCAGGGGCACTCCTCAAAAAGTATGACACGGGGTTTGTCAAGCATCTCATGGAGCAGGAGGCCGCGGAGAGAGAGGCGGAGAGCACGGCGGCACCGCGCACCCTCTCGGTGGAAATCCGCGTGGTGGAATGAAGCTCTCTGTCACAAAGCGGCAAAAGGCCTTCCTCGACGCCACCGAAACCGAGGTGCTCTTCGGAGGCGCGGCGGGCGGAGGCAAATCCTACGGGCAGCTGATTGACGCGCTCCTCTTTGCCCTGCGGTATCCCGGGAGCCGTCAGCTTCTTCTGCGGCGCACCTACCCCGAGCTTGAGCGCTCCCTGATACGCACGGCGCGCGACCTCTTTCCCGCCGAGCTCTTCCGCTATTCGGTGAGCGAGCATACGGGGCGGTTTGCAAACGGCTCGCTTCTCGACTTCGGGCACTGTGCCACCGACGGCGACGTCTACCAATATCAGTCGGCGGAGTATGACGTTGTGCGCTTTGATGAGCTGACGCACTTCACAAAGTTCCAGTACCTCTACCTTATCTCGCGCATACGGGGTGCCAACGGCTATCCGAAGCAAATCAAGTCGTCTACGAACCCCGGCGGTGTCGGGCACGCATGGGTAAAGGAGAGGTTCATCGACCCTGCCCCCTTCGGCACCTCCTTTCTGGGGGAGGACGGCTCGCGCCGCATCTTCCTGCCCGCGAGGATTGAGGACAACCGCTTCCTCCTTGCGAAGGACCCGGACTACCGCCGCCGCCTTGAGGTTCTGCCGCGCGAGGAGAGGCGTGCCCTGCTTCTCGGTGAGTGGAACCTCTTCTCGGGCCAGTTCTTCTCGGAATTCAGCTACGACCTTCATACCTGCGACCCGTGCCCCCTGCCGCCCGGCTGGCGGCGCTACCGCACCCTCGACTACGGTCTTGACCGCCTGGCGGTGCTCTGGCTTGCCCTCGCACCGACGGGCGAGGTGTACGTCTACCGTGAGCTTTGCGAGAGCAATCTCGTGATTTCGGAGGCGGCGCTCTCCATTCTTTCGCATTCGCCGCCCGAGGAGACGGTCTATGCGACGCTTGCCCCGCCTGACCTTTTCGGCAGAAGTCAGGAAAGCGGGAGGAGCCGCGCCTCGCTCTTTATGGAGCACGGCGTGCCCTTTGTGCGCTCCTCCAATGACCGTCTCTCGGGCTGGATGGCCGTCAAGGAGCTTTTGCGTATCCGCGAGGGAGGCCTCCCCCGCCTGCGGATTTTCCGCACCTGTCGGGAGCTTATCCGCTGCCTCCCCATGCTCCTCGCAGATCCCCTCCGCCCCGGGGACGTCCTGACGGAGCCCCACGCCATTACGCACGCCCCCGACGCCCTGCGCGGCTTTGCCGTGTATCACACCGCCCCCGAGAGTGAGAGCCCCGACACGGTGCGCCGCCCGTGGACTCCCGACATGTGGCAGGATTATTACGCCGCAGACCGCGAGGGAAGGCGGTATCTCAAACAGAAATACGGAGAACCATTATGAAAACACCAAAAGAAAAGAAAGAACGGCTGTCCTTTTTCTCGGAGCTTTATGCCAAGGCGAAGGACAGTCACAGAAGAACAAGAGACGCGCTTGCCCGCCATATGGCACAGTATCTCGGAAGCGACGAGCTTGACGGCTCGCCCGTCCGTGCCACGGCGGTGCGCAACATTACCTATGAAATCATAGAAAGCCAGGTTTCGTCCGATATCCCCGCGCCGCACGTCAGCCACACGGGATACAGCCTTCACGGCGAGCGGTGCGCCGCCGCCGTGGAGCGCATGCTGCTTCGTATGCGTGACGAGCTCCCCTTTGAAAGGCAGAATGACCTTGACGAGCGCTACACCACCATCTTCGGCGGCTCCTGCTGGCTTGTGGAATGGGACGCCACGCGTGAGGGCGTGGGTGAGCGCGGCGGTATTCGGGTGCGCTGCCTCTCACCCGAGGATTTTATCCCCGAGCCCGATATCCCCGAGGTGGAGGATATGGAATACTGCTTCCTGCGCTATGCCACCCCGAGAAGCGAGCTTGTGCGCCGCTTCGGTATCTCGCCCGAGGAGGCCGAGGAGGGAGAATGCGAGGGCGAGCTTTTGTGTGAGGACGAGGATAGCGTGACGGTGGTCACCTGCTTCTTCCGCGAGGAGGACGGTGCCGTTTCACGCTTTGTGTTTTCGGGCAGCCTTGTCCTCTCGGATATTGAGGACTACTACGGAAGAAAGCTTCTCGTCTGCCCCACCTGCGGCGCCGAGGACGTGCCCTGCTCCTGCGGTACGGCGCGACGGCTTATGCCGCGGAGGGAGGAGCGCGTCTCCCTGCCGACGGGCGAGCTCCTTGTGCCCTATTACCGCCCGCGCCGCTTCCCCGTTGTCATCAGAAAGAACATCTCTCGCGCAGGGCAGCTGCTCGGTCAATCCGACTGCGAGGTCATTCGCCCTCAGCAGCAGGCCATCAATAAGCTTGAATCCCGCATTCAGGCAAAGCTTATGCGCTCGGGTGTCACGCCCGTTATGCCCGAGGACGCGCGCGTCTCGCCCGACAACAGCGTGTTCGGTCAGGTCATTCGCCTCGGCCCGGGAGAAACCACCGCGCGCTACGGCATCATCGACACCACCCCGAACGTTTCGCAGGAAATCCTGCAATCAGACCGCCTCTATGAGCAGGCCCGCCGCATGGTCGGCATTTCGGATTCCTTTCTGGGGCTTTCGGACTCGACTGCCCCTTCGGGCTACGCAAAGAGGCTTCAGATTGAGCAGGCGGCTGGGCGGCTTGAATCCAAGCGCCGCATGAAGGAGGCTGCCTATGCCGACATTGACCGCCTTATCTTTGAGTTCACCCTCGCCTTTGCCGACGAGGCGCGCAAAACCCCCTACCGCGATGCGCGCGGCAGGGTGCGCGAGGCATCGTTTGACCGCTACGATTTTCTTGTGTATGACGAGCTGCGGGGCGAATACCTCTACGATGACGGCTTTCTCTTTTCTGCCGATAGGTCGGTAACGGCGGAGGCCGCGCGTGAGCTCCTTTGGGAGAAGAACCTGCAAAACCTCACGGCGGGAACGCTTGGCGAGCCGACTGCCCCCGAAACCCTCCTGCGGTACTGGCGCCAGCAGGAAAGGGCGTACTACCCGAATGCCAGAGAAAACGTAGAATACTTTGAAGAGCTTGTAAAGAGCAAGGAGCAAGGAGACGACTATGCAAACACGGAAGATACTTACCGATAAGGAGAAGGAGAGGCTTGCCGCCCTCGGCAGCTCCGAGGGTGCGCAGGGCTACGCCGCCTATCTCGGCAGACGCACAACCGATGCCTACGACTCCATGGTCTCCGAGGCGGAGGATAAGGCGCGCCGCCAAGCGGTTGGCTACGGGCGTGCGGGCGAGCGGCTTTCGGCGGCGGACCTCGGCAACGACGGCTACGCCGCCTACCTCCGCAGTGCCGCCAAGGAGGCACGGAGGGCTCGCCTTTCGCAGCTGGAGGCGGCGCGCCATTCGGAGGAAAGGGAGGCTTTGCGCGGCTATGCCGATTACCTTGACGGCATACGGCGCGAGAACGGCAAGGAGCTTTTGGCAACCGCCGAGGAGCTGCTCTCGGCCTACCACACCGCCGAGGAGGCCGAGGAAAAAATCAAGGCGGTGGGCACAGGGCGAGGGGGCGAGGAGGCCCTCCGCGAGCTCCACCGTCTCTACGGCCCCGAGCGAGGGACCGTGACCGAGAGCGAAAAGGAGGCTATGCGTGAGCTTTTGGAAACGCTGCGGCAGGCCGAGCTCCCCTATGAGAGAAATTACGAATACTGCCTCCTTCTCGGATACAGCGAGGAGATGGCTCGCAAAATGGCGACCTATCTCTACGAAACGAGAAGCGACAACACAAAAAAGCTGCATGACCTTTTCACGGATTGACCCCCTTTGCAGTGAAATGTGAGTTACACTCTTTTTGTAGGGGGCCACGGCAAACGACACGGCGTATCCGGAAAGAATGGGCCGGAGAGGCCCCCTCGTCTACAAAAGGAAAGGAGAACGCATATGGAAAGCAAGAAAACAGGCTATGCCACCAACAAGGGCAGCTTTATCAAGGCACCCAAAAATCCTGCGGCAGGCGACCCCCGTGCTACCAGAACCGTAAGCAACAAGGGCGACCTTCGCACAGGTAAATAAAACTTTGCAATAAGGAGCACCGTATGGAAGAAGAAACAAACAACACCGAGTACCGCGAGGAGGCAGACCTCCTCACCCCGACGGATGCCGCTGAGGAGACCGTGACCGAGAGCGGGGATACGCCGCTGCCCGAGACGGAGGCAGAGGAAGCTCCTCCGCAGGAGAGGGCCGAGGAGGTCCCCCCCTCGGACGACGGAGCCCGCTTTGCCGAGCTTGAGAGGGCAGACCTTGCCGTGCTCGCCGAAAGCTTTCCTTCCATGAGGGGAAGCAGCTCGCTTCTCTCGCTCAGAAACCCCGCCCGCTACGGCGAGCTACGTGAGCTCGGGCTCACCCCAACCGAAGCCTATCTCGCGTCGGAGGGGCTGCCGCGGGAGCGCACGGGAGACAGCCGTGCCCACCTTGCCCCGAGCCTCGGGAGGTCGGCACGCCCCTCGGGAGGTCGCATTTCGGTGGGAGAAATGGAGGCGGCGCGAGACCTGTTCCCCTCCCTCTCTGACCGCGAAATCGAGGCTCTCTGGCGCCGTTGCGCCGGAAGCTTGGGACATGTTTATTAAGTAAGAAAGGAAACCTACCCAAATGTCTATTATCTATTCGCAATCCTCGGGGGTTCACAACGCCGCCATCGGCAAGCTGGAAACTCCCATCAAAATGATTATCGAGCATGAGTCTGACTATCAGAAGAAGCGCGGCGGCGCCATGGACTGGCTCTTCAACGTGGAAAAATCCAACCGCTTCGGCGAAACCATCGTCGGGCAGAACGAGTTCGGCGTCTTCGCGGCCACCGAAGAGGGGGAGGCCGCCACGGGCGACGGCATTCAGGAGACCTACACGAAGTTCATTGAGCACATTCAGTTCATGAAGGAATTCACCGTCACCGCCAAGATGATGGAGGACGCCAACTACGGTGTGGCCGCCGATGCGCGCCGCCGTGCCGAAAACTTCACCCGTGCCTACTACAAGACGATGCATAAGATTTGCTCCTATGCCCTCGCGAACGGCACGCTGGCCAGCGGCAGCTTTGCCGGCGCCACCCTGGACCTGACCGCCCCCGACGCGCTCCCCCTCTTCTCAAGCGTGCATAAGTACGGCATTCCCTCGGATGGGCTGACACAGTCGAACTACTTTTACGGCAACCTCTTCGCCTCGGGCGCGGCGCTTGAGGATTCGCTCGGCGCGCTTGCCTCCCGCCTCCGTAACATGAAGGACGAGAACGGCGAGGTGCTGGGCTACACCGCCGACACCATTATCCTGCCCGGCAACCGTCCTCTCGCCGAAAGCCTTGTCAAAAAGGTCTGCGGCTCATTTGGCGCGCTCGGCAACGGCTACAACGACATCAACATTCAGTACGGCAACTGGAGCATCGTGGTGCTACCCGACTGGCAGACCGAGGATGACCGCATGATGATTATGTCGAGCGAGGCCAACAAGAACCTCGGCGGCAATATGTTCTTTAACCGCGTTCCTCTTACGGTTTCGAACTGGGTTGACCACCACACGGGCAACTACCTCTGGTGCGGACGCTGCCGCTTCGGCGTCGGCTTCGGCAGCTACAAGCACATCCTTCTTGCCGTGGGGAGCGAAGCGGCAGTCGAAGGCGCAACGCCCCTCGCCTGAGCCCTATGACGGTACAGCAGCTGGAACGCGCCGTTTGCGCGTTAGGGTTTGTCGCCTCGGTTGAGGATGCGCGCCCCCTGCTTCTTGAGGCGGCGGCGCGCGGCCTTCAGGAGCTGGCCGTCGCCTGCCCCCGTATCGGGAGCGCCACCCTCTGGCACCTGCCGTCCCCACCCCTGTACAGCGAGGGCTCCACAGAACGGCTGACGGGAGAGAAAGCGTTTTCTCTCCCGTCGGGAGCCTCCTACCTCCTGCGCCTTGCGGGGCGCGGGGAGGTAGTCTTTTCGCGCGGTGGGGAAAGCCTCGCGCTCCCCTTCTCCTCGCGCGAGGGCGAGGAGCCCGCCCTTCTCGGAGGCACGATACCCGGGAAGAACGGGGCCTTTACCGTACGCATCCGTGCCGAGGGAGGCTGGCGGCTTCTTACCCTTGCGATATACGACACTGTCTTCCCAACACTCCCTCCCGACCCCTTTGGACGGAGACGCTACGAGCTTTCTGAGCTTATTCCGGATTTCGGTGCCCTTGTCTTATGCCCCGAGGATGAGAACGGCAGGGCGCTTGTGGAGGGGCCCTCTGCCGATTATACCCTGGAGGACGGCCACATCCTCTCACTCCCGCCTCACACGGCGGGGAAAATTCTCCTGCGCTACCGCCGCCGCCTCACGCTGAGCGAGGCGGGTGAGCTCCCCATCAGCGAGGAGGAGAGCGCTCTTCTTCCGCTTTTTTGCGCCTCCTATCTCCTCCTTGAGGATGAGCCCGAAAAGGCGAGCTTCTATCTCTCGCGCTTTCACGAGGGGCTTTTGGGCCTTCAGGCAAGCAAGCTGAGCCCCACACCCTTCCGTGATGTGAACCGATGGGGGTGAGCAACATGACAAGTACTGTTTACGAAAGGGTGTATTCCGATATGGGAGGCGTGGATTTTTCCTCCGAGCCCTCTCAGGTTTCGCCCCGTCAGTTTGCCTACCTCGAAAACATGTACCGTGACTACGCGTGCGGCTCGGGGAGTGTGGTGGAAACCATTCCCGGCTACCGCAAGGTCGCCCTTTTTGACGGGGCGGTGCATGCCCTTCATCCTCACCCCCGAGAAAAGGACTGCCTTCTCGTGCATGCGGGGCAGCACCTTTTCCCCTTCCGCACCGAGGATGTCGCCGCAACAAGGGTGCCCCTTGCCGAGTCGCCGCAGCTGCCCACCCCATCCCCCATCAAGAGCGAGTCCGGAGGGGAGGCTCTCCTCACCGACTCTCCCTCGGCAGCGGCGGTTCACGACGGAAGCCTCTATCTTCTGGACGGGGAGCATTACCTTGTTACGGACGGAAAGATGCTCCGTTCGGTGAGCGACGGGGCCTACGTGCCGCTTATTGCTCTGGGCGGCAAGGCCTACGAGCAAAAGAATCTTCTGACAAACGAGGTGCGCGAGGAGTTTTCGCTCTCTTCGCCCAAGGATTTTCCCTTTTACACCGACGAGGAGGACTTCATCTTTTCGCTTGACAGCGCAGGCTTTCTGACGGTAATCGGCTATGACGGCAGCGAGGAGCTCGTTGTTTTGCCTCCCCGTGCCCGCTTTGCGGGGAGAGAGTACACGGTGGCAGCGGTGGGCTCCTTCGCCTTCCGTGGCAACGAAACGGTGAGGACGCTTGTGCTTTCCGATGGAATCGTCACTCTCGCCCCCGACGCCTTCTCTGGCATGCGGGCCCTCACCGAGGCGGTCCTCCCCGAGAGCATCACCGAGATACCCGAGAGGTGCTTTGACGGCTGCCCCTCTCTCCTTCGCATCTTTCTGCCGCGCGGGCTCAGGACTATCGGAGAAGGGGCCTTCGCCGCCGCCTCGGTCACCGAGCTTCATTTTGGCGGCAAGGAGGAGGACTTTGGCAACGTCGATGGCGGAACGCAACTCCGCCCCGCCTCGCCGCCCGAGGGCTTTTCCGCACATTTTGAGTCCTTCTACCCCATTGTCCGCTGCCACTTCCCTCTCTTTGCCGAAGTAGAGGAGCTTCGTGCCGTTCTTCTCGGCGGTGAGCCTCTTGCCGAGGCCCTCGGCGAGCCCTTCTACCGCTTCTCGACTTCCGAGGACGGCGCGGGAAGGCTCTTCCTTGAGGCGGCGCGCGAGAGCTCTATTCTTGGGAAAACGCTTTCGCTCTCCTATCTTTGCCGCGAGGACTCGCCCTCGCTCGCAGGAGCACCCCCCGGTGTCTCGGACGGGCGCGCGGCCATCTGCGGCTGCCGTCTCGTCGCCGCCTATGAGGGGAGGCTCTTCCTCTCGGGGAACCCTGCCCTCCCCGGAACGGTATTTTACAGCGGCATACGGAGCGACGGCGTAAGCGACCCCTCCTACATCGGCGTCTATCAGCATTTCACCGACGGCGACGGAGGTGCCGCCGTTACCTTCCTGCTCCCCACCGAAACCGCCCTCTGGGTGATGACCGAGGAAAGGCCGACGCGCCCCTCGCTCTTCTGCCATGAGGGGAAGGAGGGAGACAGCGACCTCCTCCCTCGCATTTACCCGGTTTGCGACGCCATCGGCGGCATGGGCTCTCTTGGGGCAGCCATCTCCTTCCGAGGAGAGAGGCTCTTTCTCTCCCCGTTTGGTCTTGAATCCATTGAGCGGGACGGGATTTCGGGCGAGAGGCGCATTCTTCACCGCTCGGGCGCCATTGATGCGCGCCTCACCCGCGAGGACGTGACACGGGCGCACCTCTTTCACTGGGGGAGCTACCTCGGCATTGCCATTGAGGACCGTGTCTATCTTGCCGACGGCAGACGCACCGTCACGAGGGACGGCCACAGGGAATACGAATGGTACTACCTCTCGGGTATCGGCAGCTTCCGCGGTGACAGCAAGCGGTATCGCATTTCTACCGTGCTTCCGCCCGCGCTTGTGGGGCTATCGACAACGCACGACAAGGTGGACTATCCCTTTGCCCCCGCCAAGGAGGAACGCTATGCCGACGGAATGAGAATTCACTCCATTCTTTTGGGAGGAAAGGTCTATCCTTACGTCCTCGTGGGGGAGGAGGCCCATTCTGTCTTCTTCGTGGGCGAGCGGTACGGCGGCACGCTTTGCCCCGCCACCGCCTTTGCCGAAGCCGACTCGCTCCTCTTTTTCGGAACCACCGAGGGGCTGCTCATGGTGTTTGAAACCGACAGGCGCCGCGAGGACGCAACCCTGCCGAGGGAGGCCTACACCTTTTGCGGCCACGCCTACACCTCGGGCTTTGCCACACCGCTTGACGACTGCGACAGGAAGACCGCGAGAAAAACCACCGTAAAGGGGGCGGGCGCGGTGCGCTTCAAGGCGATGGCGGGCGGCAAGGTTCGGGTGCTTGCCCGCACCGAGCTCGGCGACTGGACTCACGTGGACACGCTCTTCCCCGGGCGCGCGAGCTTTGAGGAAACCGATTTCTCATCCGCCGACTTTCACACGGGCGACGACGTCGTACTCCCCTTTCGCGAATCGAAACGGCGTTGGGTGGAGAAGCAGCTCTTTTTTGTTTCGGAAGAATATCAGCGGCCCTTTGGCATTCTGTCTGTTGCCTACCGGTATCGGGTCGCAGGAAGGATATAAGCATGAGTATCACCAAAATCACAGAGGAGGAGGTGCGCGCCCTATGGGTGCAGCGCCTCCCCGACCACCCGAACCGCACGGGCAGATTTGGCGCGCCCGGGCTCAGTGCCGCCGAGATGAAGGCCGCCTACGATGCCCTGCCGCTTCGGATTGCGGAGCATTTCAATGCCCTTGTCACGGTGCTGGAGGAGGGGAGGCTCGGCGAGCAGATTCCCTCTCTCAACGGACGCACGCTGTGCGACTTCTTCCGCGACGTGACAAGCGGAGAGCTGGCCTCCTATCTCACGGTGGACGGCGCGCGTACGCTTTCTGCCCTCGCCGCCGCCCTTGACACCCACACCCACACGGGGCTCTACGCACCGCTTGGCGCCGATGGCAAGGTGCCGAGCGAATATCTCCCCGAGATAGAGAAGGAGGAGGGCGAAGGGGGCGAAGGGGGCGAGGGCGGCGGCGCCTCTGCCGAAACGCTCACCGAGCTGCTCGATGAGATTGCGGAGCTCCGCGCATTCTGCGAAGAAGCCAAGGGGGAGCTTGCCAAGACCGAGGCGCGGCTTGAAAACCTGAGCGCGGCTGCCGTCGGCACCACACACACCTTCCTTTCGCTGAATGTCGAGGATGCCGCAATGCTCCCCCCCGAAAACGCGCTTCCCTATGCCAAAGTTCTCAAAATCGGAGGTCCCGTCTTCTCAGAACAAGAGGCGTCTCCCCTCACAAGTTTCATTTTATACGGCAAAAACCTGCTGCCCTTCCCCTACCCCGACCTCGATACCGAGGCCGACTACAACGGGGTATCGGTCACGGTGCTGGAAAACGGTGAGCTGGAGCTCAACGGCACCGCCAGCGATGTCACCTATATCCCCCTCTTCAAAAAGGAGCACGGACTGAGCCTCCCCTGCAAGATGCTGAGTATCGAGCCCAGTGCGGGAGATGCGATGCTGTACCTCGTCGCCGAAGAATTCGGAGGCGGTCTTTACTCCGGATACAA
Organism: Eubacteriales bacterium; assembly: GCA_045533505.1. GTDB lineage: Bacteria > Bacillota > Clostridia > Oscillospirales > CAG-272 > UBA1740. The sequence continues at coordinate 153,157 of JAZSHY010000014.1, forward strand.
GCGTCCCCAGCCCCATGAACCCCTGTTTAACCAATATCCCGTCTGTCTTAGGCTTCAGAACGGTGTCACCTTTCAAAACTACCGTGTTCAGCCACACATTTGTGTCTACGATATGACATCCAGGCCCTACATTCCCTGGCACGAGCCCACCGTCCTCCCTGTCCCCGACTGGATGCTTGCCCTCCCGGGCTACGGGTGGAAGGACAACGTGGTGGAGCTTGACGAGGCTCGTTATGTGCAAAGGCGGAGCGATTCGGGCACGCTTCTCGCTACCCCCTGTATAATCCCCCTTGACGAGAAGCTTGTCGAGGACCTCTATCTCTGTGTGGAGCAGGCCGGGTGCATCTCGTTTGTCAACCCCAAGTACTGCGAGATGGACTGCACCATCCTCTTTGGGGTGAAAACCGTATAAGGAGAACACTATGAAAGACGTAAAGCAACAGCTTATGAAGAAAAACGGCTGCAGCAAGGCCTATTACGGCGACCTTGTCAATGCCCGCATCCGTGAGCGCTATTCGCTCTCGGAGGAGCTCTCGCTCCTTAGGCGCAGAGATGAGGCACCCGAGGCCTTTGCCGCCTACTGTGCCTATGCCGAGGCCGTGAAGGCCGCCGTGCGGCAGGAAAGCGAGGGAGAGCCCGTATGACCTATCACCTCACATCTCTTGGCGTCGGAATCGCCACAGAGCGCGCACCCGTAGAAGCAAAAGGTAAGGTTTTGCTTACATTTTGTGGAGATTTGGCCGACACGGTTTGCGTGGGCGGCGTATTTTACCCGATTATCAACAACCGCGCCGAAATCCCGTGCGAGGCCATCTCGGGCATTTGCCCCGTCACCGCGCATTCGCTCACGCTGCGCCGCCGCTACCCCTGCGACCCCCTGGCAAGACTGGGAGAGAGGGGCGAGCTTATCGCCCCCGTGCCCGAGCCGTGGGAGGACCAGCTCGTGCGGCTCACCTCGCTCCTCGGCGAATGGAACGGCAGGCTGTCTGCCGCCGAGGAAGCACTTCTCTCTCTTGAAGAAAAAATCGAAACGCCTGCTATAACCTTTGGAGGTACCTTATGAAAGCCCATTTGAAACTCTATTCGTTTTGTATCCTTTGTCTTTTGCTCGCTCTCTGCCTGCCGCTTTCGGCGGCAGCGGCGGAGCCGCACGGAGAGGAGACCGCGGCGGTCACCGTGACCTCGATGGCCGACGGCGCCGTGACACCCGATGCCGCGCTCACTCCCGACAGCACCGATGCCGCGCCCGAAATTACCGACGGCGAAGCGGGCGAGTCTCCGACACCCCTCTCGCGCGCCCTGTCGCTCTTCCTTGAGAAGAACGCAGCAAGCCTCCTCTCGGGGGCCACCCTGCTTTTCACTCTGGCAAGCTCGCTTCTTCTCCGCAAGAGGCTCATGCCCTCGCTTCTCTCGGCGCTTTCCTCTCTGATGGGGAAGAGCCGTGATGCGGTGGAGAGCATAGAGAAGCTCGGTGAGGCAGAGCGCGAGAAAATCACCTCGCTCCTCAAGGAGGCCGAGAGGCTGTGCGAGGAGGCACGTGCTACCCGTGAATACGCGGAGGCGGCCTCCGCGCTTGGCGCACAGGAGGCGGCATCGAGAAAGGCGCTTTCTCTGGTTCTCGGCGAGCAGATGTCGCTTCTCTATGAGCTTCTGATGTCGGCGAACCTGCCGCAATATCAGAAGGACCGAATCGGCGAGGCGCACGCCGCCTGCCGCGCTGCCCTCGGGGAGGCGCACCATGAGGATAACTAAGCGGCTTCTCTTCGGCCTTATCGGATATTTCCTTTGCGTGGTGCCGCCTGCCGTTGCCATTCTTGACTATTTCCCTGTCTTTGCCGCGGAGGGAGGCGAGTTCATTCTCTCGGGAATCGGGCTGCTTCTGCTTCTCCTTGCCGCTGTCCCTCTGCGGCGCGGCCTAAAGCGAGTACTTCGGAGATTTCTTGCCTCTCCCTCTGCCTTCGGGATATGGGGGCTCGTATGGCTCCTCACCGCCTGGTTCGGGCGGATTGCCGCCGCGATTGCGGATATTGCTCTTGTGGGCTTCCTGTCCTCTCTTTTGGGTGCCATCTTCTTCCGCATGGCAAGAAGGGAGGAGAGCGTATGACCGAGCGCGACCCCTTTTCGCTCCTTGCCGAGCAGAACGGGCGCGCAAGGAGCGCCCTGCGCCGTACCCTTGGCGAATACACAGGCGGTCTTCTGCTTACAGCCTGCCTCCTTCTGACGGCGGTCCTGCCCCTTGTGGTGCTGCGGCTTGTGAACCCCTTCTCGGCGTCCTTCCTCCTGCGAACCGCCTATGCCGCCCTCACCTCTACCCTCTCCTATCTTGTGTTTCTTCCCGAGGGGCGTCGGGCCGAGGAGAAGCGTGACGCCTCCTTCGCCGAGACCGAGGAACGGCTCTCTCGGCTTTCGCGCTTTGTGCGCCTCGGCCATCTTGCCTCCTTCTCGCTCTATTGCCGTGAGGCGGCGGAACGGGAATGTGAGGAAAGAAGGGAGGCTCTGCTTGCGGCTGCCGAGGCCGAGCCCCGCCGTGCACGGCGGCTGCGGCGTAGGGCACGGCGCCTCCGCCCTTGCCCGATTTCCCCCGCCCTTGTTCTTTGCCGCGAGGGGCGGGGCGAGGTGAACAGCGTGGGGAGGAGAGGGGGCACGGGGCTCTGCCGCGCTGCCCTCCTGCGACCTCTTTTCGTTCTTCTCTCCTCGCTCCTTTTTTCCTCGGTTATGGTGCTTCCCGGAGAGGCGCTCGATACCTCTACCGCCGTTCAGATTCTTTCGGGGCTTTTCGGTGTGACGATGGCCGCCTTTGCCGGCTTTTCGGCAGGAGGCGCGCAGGCGAAGAGCCTGCTCGGCATGACCGAGAGACGTATTCTCTTTCTCTCCTCCTTTTGCGAGGAGAAGGGACTTAACGAGGGAGCGTCACTCCTCTGAAATTCTTTTGGCGGAGCGATTGCAACACGCCGAGAAATATGGTATACTAAGAAAAAAGGCATCCTGTGATGCCTATCTTCCTTATGAGGTGACAGCATGAAAGCTTTTTTTGGGAGACTTCGGGACGGCTTCGCTCGGAACAAGAGCACTATCCTGCATTTTGCTCTTCTCATTCTTTCGGTGGCAGCCGTTTCCGTTTTGTCCTTTTTCCTTCTGCGGGCCTTTGGCGTGATGGACTTCAATGCCGAGGGGCAGATGGTGTTTAACGGAGAGCTTTTTGCCTCCTTCTCGGACGCGTGGTACGGCTGGATATTCTTTATCCTCCTGCAAACCGTTCTCTCCATGCTGCTTTGTGTCTTCCCCGGTGTCTCTATGGCCCTCATTATTCTCTCGACCACCGTGGTGTTCCCCGGGCAGCCGTGGCGCTCCTTTATCCTCTGCTTTGTGAGCGTTTTGATTGCCAGTATCACAATGTATATTGTGGGCTGCTTTGGCGGCTACCGTCTTACCGTCCGCTTTGTCGGGCAGGAGGATGCTGACCGCGCCCTCGACCTGCTTCGCGACAAGGGCACCTTCTTCTTCCCCTTTATGATGCTCTTTCCCTTCTTCCCCGACGAAGCGCTCACCATGGTGGCGGGCACCACCCGCATGAGGCTTTCGTGGTTCCTGCCCTCCATCATCGTGGCGCGCGGCATTGGCATTGCCACCATCGTCTTCGGCCTCTCTGTTGTGCCGTTTGACCGCTTCACCACCTTCTGGCACTGGCTCGTTTTCGTGCTCCTTGTGGTTCTTCTCGTTCTGGCCGTCCTCTTTGGGGCCTCGCGCTTTAACCGCTATATGGAGAGAAAAAAGGCCGAGGAGGCGACGGGAGAAGCAACCGAAGAGTAAGCCCTTTCCGCAGACTCCTCCCTCCGCATAAGGAAGGGCGGCAGAACTTGGTTCTGCCGCCCTTTTTCTTTTCAGCTTTTCTCTTGCTTTCTCTTCATTCTCCGCCAGTTGAAGAAGCCGTAGGCGTCGTTCATAAGGAACATCGCAAAGCAAATTACCACCGAAAGATAGGAGGTGTTATGAAGCGCGGCAAGGCCCCAGAGAAGAATGAGAACAAGGTCGTTTATGGCATACGCAAAGGCATACCACGGGCTGCGGCGCGCCGCAAAGTACACGGCAACAAAGCTCGTGGTGACCGAAAAGGTGCTTGGCAGGAGATTGGCCGTGCCGAACTCCCGAAGCACGAAGTAGAAGAGCACGGTAACTGCCACAGCAAGGCAGGGCAGGAGCACGGCGTCCCGCACGGTGAGATGCCCGACGCGCACCTCGGCACGCCCTGCCCCCGAGGGGTGGCGCAGCCATGCAATAAGCGAAAACACCGCCATCGGCACGCTCATGCCGAGATAGGTCAGCATTTCGCCGTAGTAGGCGTAGGAATAGGAAATGATGCCGTAAAGAACACCGAAAACTATAAAAAGCGCCTGGCCGAGAGGGTTGCCCTTAGCGCTGAACACGAGGGCCACCGAGCCTACGAGCGAGGCCGCCAGCGAGAGCGCGCTTTCCTCTCGGAAAAGAAAATACGAAAGAAGAATGCCCGCTGCGGAAACCGCCCACAGGAGCTTTTCAAAGGTGGAGAAATACCGCCACGCGGCAAGGAGCTTAGTCTTCATATCTACCTCAAATGCCTCTTATGCACAGTAAGCGAAGGATGCCTCTCCCTCTTTTTAAGAGGGATACGCCCCCTCCGCGTAACAGAGGGGGCGCGCTTTGGCAGGATGGCTCAGAAGAGGCCGACAATCCTGCCGTCTGTCTCTACGTCTATTGCCTCGGCGGCGGGCACCCTCGGCAGGCCCGGCATTGTCATGATGTCACCCGTGAGGGCCACGATAAAGCCTGCGCCGGCAGAGACCTTGACCTGCTTGACCGTGACGGTAAAGCCGGTGGGGGCGCCGAGCTTTGTGGGGTCGTCCGAGAAGCTGTACTGGGTTTTGGCCATGCAGACGGGGAGCCCACCGTAGCCGAGCGAGGTGAGCGTGGCAAGCTGCTTCCTCGCGGCGGGCGTGAAGGTAACGCCGTCGGCACGGTAAACTCTCTTGGCAATCGCCTCGATTTTGTCCTCGATGCTACCCTCCGACGGATAGCTGTACGAGAAGTCGTTCTCCTCCTCGCAAAGGGCAAGCACCTCGCGTGCGAGGGCCTCGCCGCCGCGTCCTCCCTCGGCCCACACGGTGGAGAGAACCACCTTCACGCCGAGCGCACGGCAGCGCTCTATGACGAGCGCGATTTCGGCATCGGTATCCGTCGGGAAGCGGTTGACCGCCACCACGCAGGGGAGGCGGTAGACCTCAGTGATGTTCTCCACGTGCCGCAGAAGGTTCGGCAGGCCCGCATCAAGCGCGGCCAGGTTCTCGTTCCCAAGCTCGGCTTTGGCAAGACCGCCGTGCATTTTCAGCGCGCGCACGGTGGCCACCATCACGACGGCATCGGGACGGAGCCCTGCTGCACGGCACTTGATATCAAGGAATTTCTCGGCACCGAGGTCGGCACCGAAGCCCGCCTCGGTCACCACATAATCCGAAAGCTTCATCGCCATACGGGTAGCAATCACAGAGTTGCAGCCGTGGGCGATGTTGGCGAAGGGACCGCCGTGCACGAAGGCAGGCGTCCCCTCCAGCGTCTGGACGAGGTTCGGCGCAAGGGCGTCCTTCAGGAGGGCGGCCATCGCACCCACGGCGGAGAGGTCGCCCGCCGTGACGGGGCGTTCGTCATAGGTGTAGCCCACCACAATGCGCGAGAGGCGCGCCTTGAGGTCCTCGATGTCCGAGGCGAGGCAGAAGACTGCCATAATCTCGGAGGCCACCGTAATATCAAAGCCGTCCTCACGCGGCACGCCGTTGACGCGCCCGCCAAGCCCGTCGGTCACGAAGCGAAGCTGGCGGTCATTCATGTCCACGCAGCGGCGCCACGTAATGCGGCGCGGGTCTATGCCGAGGCGGTTGCCCTGATAGATATGGTTGTCTATCATCGCGGCAAGGAGATTGTTGGCGGCACCGATGGCATGGAAGTCACCCGTGAAATGGAGGTTGATGTCCTCCATCGGCACGACCTGCGCGTAGCCGCCGCCCGCCGCGCCGCCCTTGACGCCGAACACGGGGCCGAGCGAGGGCTCACGGAGCGCAACCGAGGTGCGCTTGCCGAGGCGGGAGAGCCCGTCGGCAAGGCCGATGGTCGTGGTGGTCTTCCCCTCGCCCGCGGGGGTGGGGGTGATGGCGGTGACGAGAATCAGCTTACCGTCGGCTCTTTTGCTTTCACGGAGGAGCCCAAGCCCCACCTTGGCCTTGTAGCGTCCGTACGGCTCCAGGTATTCGTCGGGAATACCCGCGCGCGCCGCAATCTCGGTGATGGGGCGCATGGGCGTTTGCTGGGCGATTTCGATATCGGTAAGATAGGCCATCTTGCTTCTCCTTATTTCTTAAAATATTTGACCGCGGAGGCAAACATCTTCATGTCGTATTCGCCGTACACGTTGCGGTAAAGCCCCCCTCCGATACGCTCGGAGTGGCCCATCTTGCCGAACACTCTGCCGTCGGGCGAGGTGATGCCCTCAATGGCAAAGGCCGAGCCGTTCGGGTTGTAGCGGATATCCGACGTCGGGAAGCCCTCGCCGTCCACATACTGCGTGGCAATCTGCCCGCGCGCGGCGAGCTCGGAGACGAGCGCGTCGGACGCGAGGAAGCGGCCCTCACCGTGAGAAATCGGCACGGTGTAAATGTCCCCGACCTCGGTGGCGGCAAGCCACGGCGAGAGATTGGAGGCAATGCGGATTCTCACCATCTTGGACTGATGGCGCGCGATGCGGTTGAAGGTGAGGGTGGGAGAGGCCTCGTCGGTATCGACGATTTTGCCGTACGGCACAAGGCCGAGCTTGATAAGGGCCTGGAAGCCGTTGCAGATACCGCACATAAGGCCGTCGCGCCTGTCAAGAAGCTCCTCAACCGCCTCGCGGATGGCGGCGTTCTTGAAGAAGGCCATGATGAACTTGCCCGAGCCGTCGGGCTCGTCACCGCCCGAGAAGCCGCCCGGCACGAAAATCATCTGTGAGGTGCGGATGCGCTCGGCAAAGTCCGAAACGCTTCGGGCAATCCCCTCACGGGTGAGGTTGTTGATGACGAAGATTTCGGCCTCGGCACCCGCATCGCGCATGACCTTGGCGGAATCGTACTCGCAGTTGGTGCCCGGGAACACGGGAATGAGAACACGCGGCCTCGCCGCCCCGACACGGGGCGAGGGACGGGCGGCGGCCCGATGGGAGAAGGCCTCGTAGCGCACGGCCTCGCCCTCGGCAACGGGGTACACGCTCTCAAGCCTGCCCTCGTAAAGGGCCGAAAGCTCGGCAAGCGTAAGGCTCTCGCCGTCACGGGTGACGTTGGCCCCGTCTGTCACGCGGCCAACGGGGGTTGCCCCCTCTATCGGCTGCTCGCTCTCCACGAGGAAGGAGCCGTAACGGTAGGCAAAGAGCTCCTCGGTGGTGAGGGCGGTGTCGTAGGCAAAGCCGAAGCCGCCACCCAGTATCATCTTGTAAACACCCTCGGCAATGCCGCCATAGGTCGGCGTCCACGCCGAAAGCAACACGCCCTCGGCACGGAGGGCCTCCATGCGACGGAAGAGCGCGAGAAGCGACTCGGGCTTCGGAAGCCCGTCCTCACGGTATTCGGGAGAAAGGAGCGACACGTAGCTGCCCGCCCGCTTGCATTCGGGCGAGAGGACCTCGCTGACCTTCCCCGTGGTTACGGCAAACGAGACGAGGGTGGGCGGCACGTCAAGGCTTTCAAACGAGCCCGACATGGAGTCCTTGCCGCCGATGGCACCGATGCCGAAATCCAGCTGGGCGCGGAAGGCGCCGAGAAGGGCGGCGAGGGGCTTGCCCCAACGGGCGGCGTCGCGCCCTGGCTTTTCAAAGTATTCCTGGAAGGTGAGGTAGACCTCGCGGAAGGAGGCCCCCGTCGCAACGAGGCGCGAGATGCTCTCCACCACGGCGAGATACGCGCCGTGATACGGGCTCCTTTCGGTGATGTAGGGGTTATAACCCCAGGACATGAAGGAGCAGTCGTCGGTGTGCCCCTTCTCTACCGAAATCTTGTGCACCATAGCCTGTATCGGGGTTTTCTGAAAGGCACCGCCAAAGGGCATGAGCACGGTGCCCGCGCCGATGGTGGAGTCAAAGCGCTCGGAGAGGCCGCGGTGCGAGGCCACGTTCAGGTCGGAGACCAGCGCGCGGTAGCCCTCGCGGAAGGAGGTGACGGGGGCGCGGCGGTAATCCTTCGGGGCGGCAGGCGCAATTTCGATGTGCTTTTCGGCACCGTTGGAGTTCAAAAACTCGCGCGAGAGGTCCACGATGGTTTTGCCGTTCCAGCGCATGCGGAGTCTCTTTTCGGCGGTAACCCTTGCCACCACGGTGGCCTCAAGGTTCTCTGCCGCGGCGGCGGCGAGGAAGGCGTCCACGTTCTCGCGCTCCACCACAACCGCCATTCTCTCCTGCGATTCACTGATGGCAAGCTCGGTGCCGTCAAGCCCCTCGTACTTCTTCGGCACGCGGGAAAGGTCAATGTCAAGACCGTCGGCAAGCTCGCCGACAGCCACCGAAACGCCGCCCGCGCCAAAGTCGTTGCAGCGCTTTATCATGCGGCAGGCCTCGGGATTGCGGAAGAGGCGCTGGAGCTTGCGCTCCTCGGGCGCGTTACCCTTCTGCACCTCTGCCCCGCAGGTTTCAAGCGAGGAGAGGGTATGCTTCTTGGAGGAGCCCGTCGCACCGCCGCAGCCGTCACGCCCCGTGCGCCCGCCGAGAAGAATGACGGCATCGCCGTCCTCGGGGCACTCACGGCGGACGTTCGCCTCGGGGGCGGCGGCAATCACCGCGCCGATTTCCATGCGCTTGGCGGCGTAGCCCTCGTGATAGATTTCGTCAACAAGCCCCGTGGCAAGCCCTATCTGGTTGCCGTACGAGGAATAGCCCGCCGCAGCCGTTTGCACGAGCTTGCGCTGGGGGAGCTTGCCCTTCATGGTCTCCTCAATAGGCCTTGTCGGGTCGGCTGCCCCCGTAACGCGCATGGCGGCATAGACGTAGGACCGCCCCGAAAGCGGGTCGCGGATGGCACCGCCGATGCAGGTGGCGGCACCGCCGAAGGGCTCGATTTCGGTGGGGTGGTTATGCGTTTCATTCTTAAAGAGGAGGAGCCACGGCTCGCTGACGCCGTCCACCTCCACGTCAATCTTCACGGTGCAGGCGTTGATTTCCTCGGATTCGTCAAGGCGGTCAAGCTTGCCCGTGCGGCGAAGCTCACGCACGGCGAGGGTGGCCACGTCCATAAGGTTCTTCGGCTTGGTTCTGCCGAGCCTCTCGCGGGTGGCGAGGTATTCCTCCCACGCGGCGGCAAGCGTTTCGTCCTCGAAGCGCACCCCGTCAATCGTGGTGAGGAAGGTGGTGTGGCGGCAATGGTCGGACCAATAGGTGTCAATCATGCGGATTTCGGTGAGCGTGGGGTCGCGCCCCTCACTCACGAAATAGTCGCGGCAGAAGCGGATGTCGTCAAGGTCCATGGCCAGCCCGTAGGCAGAAAGGAAGTCGGCAAGCCCGCCCTCGTCAAGCGAGGTGAAGCCCGAAAGCACCGCCACCTCGGTGGGCACCTCGTAGGGCATGGCGAGTGTTTCGGGGAGCGAGAGAGAGGCCTCTCTTGCCTCCACGGGGTTAATAAGATATTTTTTGATGGCCTGCTTGTCCTCCTCCGAAAGCTCGCCCTCAAAGAGGTATACGCGCGCCGTGCGGATGGTGGGCCTGTCGCCCTGTGTCATCAGCTGAATGCACTGGGCGGCAGAGTCGGCCCTCTGGTCAAACTGCCCGGGCAGATATTCCACCGCGAGCACATAGTCGGCAGAGGGGCAGGTGTCGTACACAAGGTCAAGCTGAGGTTCGGAGAACACGGTGCCGACGGCACGGGCGAAGAGAGCCTCCTCCATATTCTCCACGTCGTAGCGGTTGAGAAGCCGCACCGAGCGCAGGGAGGCAATTCCCAGAAGGCCCGAAAGCTCGGCATAGGCGGCGCGCGCCTCATTCTCCAGCCCCTCGCGTTTTTCTACATAAATTCTGTAAACCATACTTTACTCCTTACCCGCGGCGAGCGCGCGTTTGCCGATGTCATGGCGATAAAACGCCTTTTCAAAGTGGATTTGCTCACAGCGGGCATAGGCCAGCGACAGAGCCTCGGAGAGGCTGTCACCCTTGCCGAGAACGCCGAGCACACGCCCCCCGCTTGTCACGAGCGCACCGTCACGAAGGGCGGCACCCGCCACCACAACGTGGGGGGACAGCTCCTCGGGGAAGGTGATGGGGTAACCCTTCTCATACGAGGAGGGATAGCCGCCCGACGCCATAACAACACAGGCCGCCGCGCCCTGCGAGAAGCGCACGGGGCAATCGGCAAGCGTGCCGTTTGTGGTCGCCTGCATAACCGTGAGAAGGTCGCTCTCAAGAAGAGGAAGCACCACCTGCGTTTCGGGGTCGCCGAAGCGGCAGTTGTATTCAATCACACGCGGCCCCTTCGGGGTGAGCATAAGGCCGAAGTAGAGCCAGCCCGAGAAGGCGCGCCCCTCGGCGGCCATGGCACGCACCGTCGGTAGAAAGATGGTCTCCATGCACTCCTCCGCCACGGCCTCGGTGTAATAGGGGTTCGGCGCAACCGTGCCCATACCGCCCGTGTTCAGGCCCACGTCGCCGTCAAGCGCGCGCTTGTGGTCCATGGAGGACACCATCGGCACAAGCGTCTTGCCGTCGGTGAAGGCAAGCACCGAAACCTCGGGGCCCGTGAGGAACTCCTCAATCACGATGCGCTCACCGCTTTTGCCGAAGACGTGCTCCTCCATCATCTCACGGACGGCGCGCCTTGCCTCCTCGCGGCTCTCGGCAATGATAACCCCCTTGCCGAGGGCAAGCCCGTCGGCCTTGATTACGGTGGGAATGGGGGCAGTCTCAAGATACAGGAGGGCATCCTCCGCACGGTCAAACACCTCGTAGGCGGCGGTGGGAATGCCGTATTTCTTCATGAGATTTTTGGCAAACACCTTGCTCCCCTCGATAATGGCCGCGTTCGCCCTCGGCCCGAAGGCGGGTATGCCCGCCTCGGCAAGCGCGTCAACGGCGCCGGGCACCAGCGGGTCATCGGGTGCTACCACAGCGTAGTCAATGCCCGCCGACCTCGCGAAGGCCACGATGCCGTCAATATCCTTGGCATCGCCCCCCACGCATTCGGCATCGGCGGCGATGCCGCCGTTGCCCGGCAGGGCATAGATTGCTTCAATGCTCTTGTTTTCCTTCAGCTTTTTGATGATGGCATGCTCTCTGCCGCCGCCACCGACAACCAGAATCTTCATAAAGCACTCCTTAATGGTGGAATAGCCGCATATGCGTAAACAGCATGGTCATGCCGTATTTGTTGCAGGTTTCTATCACCTGGTCATCGCGGATAGAGCCGCCCGGCTGGGCGATATAGCGCACGCCGCTCTTCTTGGCGCGCTCGATGTTGTCCCCGAACGGGAAGAAGGCGTCCGAGGCGAGAGAAACCCCGTCAAGCGTGTCAAGATAGGCGCGCTGCTCCTCCTTCGTGAAGGGGGTGGGACGGGTGAGGAAGTATTTCTGCCAGTTGCCCTCGGCGGTGACGTCCTCCTCGTTCTGGTTGATATAGCCGTCAATCACGTTGTCGCGGTCAGGGCGCCCGAGGGTGGGGAGGAAGGGCAGGTTCAGAACCTTCTCGTGCTGGCGGAGGAACCACGTGTCGGCCTTGCCGCCCGCAAGACGGGTGCAATGAATGCGCGACTGCTGGCCCGCGCCCACGCCGATGGCCTGCCCGTCAAAGGCATAGCAAACCGAGTTCGACTGGGTGTATTTCAGGATAATGAGGGCAATCACAAGGTCGCGCGCCGCGCTCTCGGGCAGGTCGCGCCCCTCGGTAACCGCCTCCTCAAGCAGGGTGCGGTCAATGCGGAAGTTGTTGCGCCCCTGGCGGAAGGTAATGCCGAAGACCTGCTTCTCCTCAATCTCGGCAGGGACGTAGTCGGGGTCGATGGCCACAATGTTGTAGTTGCCGCCCCGCTTGGTTTTCAGAATTTCAAGTGCCTCGGGCTCGTATCCCGGGGCAATCACGCCGTCCGAGACCTCGCGCTTGATAAGTCTCGCCGTCATCACGTCGCACACGTCCGAGAGGGCAACCCAGTCCCCGAAGGAGCACATGCGGTCCGTGCCGCGGGCGCGTGCATAAGCGCAGGCGAGGGGGGAGGAGTCAAGGTTCTCCACGTCGTCCACAAAGGTGGCGCGACGGAGGGCGGGGGAAAGCGGAATGCCGACAGCCGCCGAGGTGGGGCTGGCGTGCTTGAAGGAGGACGCGGCGGGGAGCCCGAGGGCCTCCTTCAGCTCCTTGACGAGCTGCCACGCGTTGAGCGCGTCAAGAAAGTTGATGTAGCCCGGGCGGCCCGAAAGCACGGTAATCGGAAGCTCGCTCCCGTCGTGCATATAAATCTTCGCAGGCTTCTGGTTCGGGTTATTGCCGTATTTCAGTTCCCATTCCTTCATGCTTTCTTTTCCTCCTTCTTATTCAGCAGGCGTTCCGTGACCTCGCCCGTGGCAAGGTCGCGGTAGCTGACGTAAAGCGAAATTTTGTTTTCCTCGTTGAGCGCCGCCCAAAGGCTCGCCGTGAGCTCGTCGATATCGTTCGGGATACGGACTCTCTCGGGCTCGCCCTGAAAGGTGGGAAGCGGATTTCCGTCGGTCTCATAGGTGTGAATGAAGTGACCGAGCCCCGGGAGCGCGGGGTATTCAAAATAGTAGCGCGCGCAGGCCGTTCCCTCGGCATCGGCGCTTTTCAGAATGCTCATTTCATACGCGAAGTCACCCTCGGAGAAGGTGAGAAGACCGCTGATTCTCGGAGTGAGATTCGGGGCATCGGGCTCAAAGGCGCGGCTCCGCAGCGAGTCGGCAAGGCTCCGCCCCGCAAGAAGCCCCTCAAAGACCGTATCGGTCTGGTCGCCGTTTGTGACGATGAGGCGGTTTTCGTGCTCGCGCATGGCGGCGTAGATGATAAGCGACGGGTCGGAAACCAGCGACGGGTCATAGGGCTCGGTGAAAAGCGCACCCTCGCGCTTTTTGAAGACGCGGTTGCGGCTGTTTTCGGAGCGCCCCATGATAAAGTAGCAAACCACGGCAGAGCGTCCGTCCTCGCTCTTGCCGATGACGATGCCTCTGCCCACATAGGGGTTGTCGGCAATCCGCGCGCCGATGTCGTGAATCTTATAGATGTCCATTTCTCTCTCGCTTTCTTATTCTTCGGTCATAGCCTCGGCCATCAGCTCACAGGCTGCGGGCAGAAGCTTCCATTCGGCCTCCTCCATCACGCGGCGCTGAAGGAGCTCGGGCGTGTCGCCCTCCTTCACCTCCACGGCCTTCTGGAGAAGAATTCTCCCTCCGTCGGGGATTTCGTTGACAAGATGTACGGTTGCCCCCGTCACCTTCACCCCTGCGGCAAGAGCCGCCTCGTGCACGCGGAGGCCGTAGAAGCCCTCGCCGCAGAAGGAGGGGATAAGAGAGGGGTGCACGTTGAGAATACGCTCGGGATAGGCGGCGATGAAGCGGGGGCTCAAAATCGAGAGGAAGCCCGCCAGCACCACGATGTCGGCCCTCGCCTCCGAAAGCCTCGCAAGGAGCCCGTCCTCAAATTCCTCGCGGCTCGCGGCCAGGCGGCGCGAAACCACCGCCGAGGGCACGCCGAAGGCCTCTGCCCGCTTGAGGGCGTAGGCCCCCTCCCTTGAGGAGAGCACGAGGACGACCTCACCGTGAGGGATTTTCCCCGCCCTCTCGGCTTCAAGAATGGCCGAAAGGTTGGTTCCGCCGCCCGACACAAGAACGGCTATACGGCATTTCTTCATAGCGCTCCTCCGTGCAGTCAGTTCGCACCGACGATTGTGATTTTGTCCTCACTCTTCACGATTTCGCCTATGACGTAGGCGTCCTCGCCCGCCTCGCGGAGTGTCGCAAGGGCCATATCGACGTCCTCGCGCGCCACCACAATGCTCATACCGACACCCATGTTATAGGTGTTGAACATATCTCTTTCGCTGATGCCGCCCACCTCGGCAAGGAGGCGGAAGATGGGAAGCACGCGAACCGCCTCGCGGTCAATCCTCGCGCCGAGCCCGTCGGGAATCGAGCGCGGAATGTTCTCATAGAAGCCGCCGCCCGTGATGTGCGAGATACCGCGCACGCGCACGCGCTCCAGCAACGAGAGGACGGGCTTCACGTAAATCTTCGTCGGGGTAAGCAGCGCCTCGCCGAGCGTCATACCGCCAAGGCATTCGGGCTTTGCCGAAAGGTCGCAGTTTTCCACGTCAAACACCTTTCTGACGAGAGAGAAGCCGTTCGAATGGATGCCCGAGGAGGGCAGGGCCAGAATGACGTCGCCCGCCTCCATTTTGGTGTTATCAATCACGGCGTCGCGGTCCACAAGCCCCGTGGCGTAGCCCGCAAGGTCGTATTCATCGACGGGATAGAAGCCGGGCATCTCCGCCGTCTCGCCGCCGATGAGGGCGGCACCTGCCTGGCGGCAGCCCTCGCACACACCGGCCACAATATCGGCAATTCTCTCGGGGACGTTCTTGCCGCAGGCAATGTAGTCGAGGAAAAAGAGAGGACGTGCACCCGAGCAGATGATGTCGTTGACGCACATGGCAACGCAGTCGATGCCCACCGTGTCATGCTTGTTGAGGAGGAAGGCCAGCTTCAGCTTGGTGCCGACGCCGTCGGTCCCCGAAACGAGAATCGGGCGGCGAATGCCCGTGAGGTCAAGGGCAAAGAGACCGCCAAAGCCGCCCACGTCCGAAACGACGCCGGGCGTCACGGTTGTGGCAATATGCTTCTTCATCAGCTCTACCGCGCGGTAGCCCGCGGTGATGTCTACGCCGGCTGCTGCGTAGCTGTCCGATTTTGAATTTTCAATCATGTCCTTTATTCCTTTCCGTTCCAACAATAGGTGCAAAGCCTTGAGGCAGGAAGGCCGATGGCCTTGATTACCCCCTCAAGCGTCTGAAATTCGAGCGAGGCGAAGTGCATCTTCTCGCAAATCGCACGGCGCAGGCTCTTCCCGCGCTCGGTGCTGCCGTCGGCATATTCGTCAAGGTGGGCCTCGCCCTCCTCGCCCTCCAGCTCATAAATCACGCGGCGGGCAAGCAGGTCCCTGTCTCCCCGTCCCTCCGAGAAGGAGAGATAGCGACAGGCGTGCATAATCGGCGGGCAGGCCGAGCGCATGTGCACGCTCTTCGCCCCGTTCTCGTAAAGGAACTCCACCGTCTCGCGAAGCTGCGTGCCCCTGACAATCGAATCGTCCACAAAGAGGAGGTCGCGCCCCTCAATCAGCTCGTGCACGGGCACCTGCTTCATCTTGGCGACCTGAGCGCGCTCCACCTGGCTCGGCGGCATAAAGCTGCGCGGCCACGTGGGTGTATACTTGATGAAGGGCCTCGCGAAGGGCACGCCGCTTTCGTTTGCATAGCCTATGGCGTGCGGCGTTCCCGAATCGGGCACGCCCCCGACGTAGTCGAGCCCCTCAAGGAGGCCGCTTGCCCTGTCGTTCTCGGCCATGATGCGCCCGTTGCGGTAGCGCATGGCCTCCACGTTCACCCCCTCGTAGCTTGAGGTGGGGTAGCCGTAGTAGGAAAAGAGGAAGGCGCAAAGCTTCATCTCTTTCCCGGGCGGCACAAGGCTCGTCACCCCGTCGGGCGTGATTTCCACAACCTCACCGGGGCCAAGCTCGCGCTCGGCGGTATAGCCGAGCTTCTGGTACGCGAAGGACTCAAAGGTCACGCAATAGCCGAGCTCGCTTTTCCCGAGAAGGACAGGCAGCCGCCCAAGGCGGTCACGCGCCGCCAGCAGGCTCCCGTCCTCACGGAGAATCAAAATCGAAACCGCACCCTTCACCACCTCCTGCACGAAGCGGATTCCCTCACAGAAATCGGCCTTGGTGTCAAGCAGTGCCGCGACAAGCTCGGTGTGGTTCACCCTGCCGCCCGTCATGGCATCAAAATGGCGCCCCGGGGTGGCGAGGTATTCGGCGACAAGCTCGTCGGCATTGATAATACCGCCCACCGTGCAGATGGCGTAGGTGCCGAGGTGAGAGCGCACGAGCATGGGCTGCGGGTCCCTGTCGCTGATGCAGCCGATGGCCGAGGTGCCCTTCATCTCCTCGAACACGTTATGGAATTTTGTGCGGAAGGGAGCGTTCTCTATCGTGTGAATGACACGCTGAAGCCCCCTCTCGCGGTCATAGGCGGCAAGGCCGCCGCGGCGCGTGCCGAGGTGCGAATGGTAGTCAACGCCGAAAAAGACGTCCGACATGCAGTCCTCACGCAGCGCAGCCCCAAAAAAGCCTCCCATTCTTCCCCCTCTTACTTACGCAAAGAAAAGACGGGAAAGCGTCACGGGGTCGATATACTTGCCGTCGCGGTACACGCGCATGTTGCCCGAGGCAATCTCGTCGATAAGCATAACGGCACCGTCCTTATCGTAGCCGAACTCAAACTTGATGTCGTAAAGCTCAAGCCCGCGCGCGGCAAGGTCGTCTGCCACGATGGCGGTGATTTTCTTGGTCATCTCCTTGACGTCCTCATACTGCTCGTCCGACATTACGCCGAGAGCCACGAGCCCCTCCTTGGTTACCAGCGGGTCGCCCTTCTCGTCGTTCTTGAAGGTCATCTCAACGTAGGCGGGGAGCTTCGCGCCCTCCTCGATGTAATCGCTGTAACGGCGGAGAAAGCTTCCCACGGCGCGGTAGCGGCAGATGACCTCAAGCCCCTTGCCGAACACGCGGGCGGGCAGAACCTCCATGGTGGTGTCGGCAAGGCTCGCGTCCACGTAATGGGTGCGGATGCCTGCGGCATTCACCTTTTCAAAAAAGTACATCGACATGCGGAGATTCACGTCGCCGATGCCGTCAATCTTGAGGGCAACACTATTCTCACCCGGGTCAAAAACGCCGTCCTTGCCCGTGCAGTCGTCCTTGAATTTCAAAAGATAGTTTCCGTTCTCCAGCGCAAATACGTCCTTGGTCTTTCCCGTGTAAACAAGCTTCATTTTGAGTTCTCCTTTTGCTTTATTTTCAATTTTTTAATTTCATTTGTTGTCGGCGAGCGACTCCTGCAGGGCCCTGTCCTTTTCCAGCACGCGCGCGGCATCGGCACGGCGGCGCGCGGCAAGCCTATCGGCCAGCGCCCCGTCCGAGATGGCAAGCATCTCCACCGCGAGGAGGGCGGCGTTCGCAGCCCCGCCGATGGCCACGGTGGCAACAGGAATGCCCGACGGCATCTGCACGGTGGAAAGGAGGGCGTCCATTCCGTCAAGGGCGGCAGAGCGGCAGGGAATGCCTATCACGGGGAGGGTGGTGTTGGCCGCAACGGCACCCGCGAGATGAGCTGCCATGCCTGCCGCCGCAATCAGAACCCCGAAGCCGCGCTCTCTTGCCGTGCGGCTGAACTCGGCAGCCTCGGCAGGCGTGCGGTGCGCCGAATAGATATGGGCCTCAAAGGGCACCCCGAATTCGCGGAGCGTGGCGAAGGCGCGCTCCACCGTCGGCAAATCGCTGTCGCTCCCCAAAAGAATTCCAACCTTCTTAGTCATACTGCTTTCCTCCGTAAAAAAATTAAAAAGGGCCCCGGTTTCCGTGTATGCGGAAATCGCGGCGCCCAGACGGTCGGCATATAAGGAATCAGGGCTCCCCCGTGGTGACCCACGCTCTCCGTCAGTTGCCCGTTCCGCGCGCTCAGCGCGCCTCTCTATAATAACGAGGTTATTATACCATTTTTCTCCCTGCTTGTCAAGGCGTCGGAGCCTATCCCGCAAAATTTTTTTGCCCTTCGTGCCCGTGTGCTCTTGACAGAGGACCGTCCTTTGTGTATAATTCATACTTGTGTGAAAAATATGAAAACGGCTTCGTGCGAAGCCAACCTAAAAAAAGAAAAAAGGGAGGGCGCGATGAGCAAGGGAAAGCATCTCCTCGGCAGGCGCGGCAGGGCCCGTGTATTCGGCACCGTCCGCGTGGGAGAGAGGGGCCAGTTCGTCATTCCGAAGGAAGCAAGAGAGCTCTTCGGCATTCAGCCGGGGGACACGCTGCTCGTCCTCGGTGACGAGGAGCACGGCCTTTTTGTCAGCAAGCCCGAGGTCATGACCGCTGTGGCAGAGGACCTGTTCCGAAAGATGGAGGAAAAATCATGAGAGAAATCGAAGCAATGTACAGAGAGCTTGGCATATCGGCAGAGGTATATGCCTATGGCGAAGCGACCTTGAAAAGGCTTGAGGAACGCTTCCGCGAGATTGACGAGGTGGCCGAATACAACCAGCAGAAGGTGCTCACTGCCATGCAGAAGAACCGCCTGAACGCCACCCACTTTGCCGCCACAACGGGCTACGGCTACAACGACACGGGGCGAGACACGCTCGAGGCGGTGTATGCCGACACCTTCCACACCGAGGCCGCCCTTGTCCGCCCGCAAATCACCTGCGGCACCCACGCCCTCGCGGTTGCGCTTTCGGCAAACCTCCGCCCCGGGGACGAGCTCCTCTCGCCCTGCGGCGCCCCCTACGACACGCTGGAGGAGGTCATCCGGTTCGGCCCGTGTGTCTGCGCGCCCGCCGAATACGGCGTCATCTACCGCCAGGTAGACCTTTTGCCCGACGACAGCTTTGACTACGACGGCATCGCCGCCGCCCTCGGCGAAAGGACCGCGCTTGTCACCATTCAGCGCTCCAAGGGCTATGCCCCGCGCCGCACCTTCTCGGTGGAGGAAATCGGGCAGCTCATCGCCTTCATCAAGGAGCGTGCGCCGCACGTCAAGGTGATGGTGGACAACTGCTACGGCGAATTTGTGGAAACGAGAGAGCCGAGCGACGTCGGCGCCGACATGACGGTGGGCTCTCTTATCAAAAACCCGGGCGGCGGCCTCGCCCCCATCGGCGGCTACATCTGCGGCACGCGCGAGTGCGTCGAGAGATGTGCCTACCGCCTCTCGGCACCGGGGCTCGGGCAGGAGGTCGGGGCGAACCTCGGGCTTCTCCCCTCGCTCTTCCAGGGCTTCTTCCTCGCCCCCACCGTGGTGGCAGGGGCCCTCAAGGGTGCCATCTTTGCCGCCAATCTCTATGAGCCCTTGGGCTTCCCCTGTATTCCCGACAGCCGCGAAACGAGGCACGACATCATTCAGGCGGTGGAGCTTGGGAGTGCCGAGCGCATGATTGCCTTCTGTGCGGGCATTCAGGCCGCCGCCCCCGTTGACAGCTACGTGACGCCCGTGCCCGGCGATATGCCCGGGTATGAGTCGCAGGTCATTATGGCGGCAGGCGCCTTCGTGCAGGGCTCCTCGATTGAGCTTTCTGCCGACGGCCCCGTGCGCCCCCCGTACGCCGTCTACTTCCAGGGCGGGCTTACCTTCTATAACGCAAAGCTTGGCGTTCTCGCTTCGCTGCAAAGGATGGTGGAGCGCGGCCTCGCCGTGCTGCCCGAGGCCTGAGCCCCGTCCCATCGGCACGGATACGCCCCGCTTCTCAATGCAGTTTGACAAAGTTTTCTTTACATTTTTATAAAAAGGAGCTCGTTTATGTGGTTTTTTCTTTCTCTTGCCGCCTTCTTCTCGTGGAGCGCTTCGGAATTCTGCGCTAAGCTCGGAAGCCATCCGCGCGACAAATATTCGCACTGGAAGATGGTGATGGCCGTCGGCCTCGTGATGGGACTTCACGCCGCTTATGAGATGCTCTTCGGCGGCATCTCGGTTACGCTTCTCGACATGCTTGCGTACCTGCCCGCCTCGGCCATGTACATCGGCTCTATGGTGCTCGGCTACGTGGGGCTGCGCTACATTGAGGTTTCGGTTTCCTCCCCCATATGCAACTGCTCGGGCGCTGTGGCCGCGGTGCTCTGCTTCCTGGTTCTTCAGCAGTCGCCCGTCGCGCTCGGCTGGGTGGGCGTTGCCTGCATTGCCGTCGGCCTTCTCGCCCTCGGGATTGTGGAGAAGCGCGAAAGCGAGGAGGATAAGGTGCTCCGCCGCCGTGACGGTATCCAGTACGGGCGCTCCGCCCTTGCTCTTATCCTGCCGCTTCTCTACTGCCTCATCGACGCGCTCGGCACCTTTGTGGACGCCGTGATTCTGCGCGAGGAGGATACGGGCACCTTCTTTGATGCCTTCCCCGTCCTTGACGAGGGTGTGGCCAACGTCTGCTATGAGCTGACCTTCCTTCTTATGGCTGTCTTTGCCGCCCTTTACGTATTCGTCATCAAGAAGCAATCCCTCCTGCCAAAGGACGAGGTGCTCCGCGAGGAGGGGCTCACCGCGAAGGGGCACCTTCTGCGGCACGAGCTCCCGAAGCTTGGCGCGGGCGTCTTTGAGACAGTCGGCCAGTTCGCTTACATCTTTGCCCTTGCCGACACCGAGCACGTGGGCTTTTCGGCGGCCATCATCTCCTCCTACTGCGCCCTGACGGTTCTCCTCTCGCGCGTGATATTAAAGGAAAAGCTCTCGCTTCTCCACTATCTCGCCATTTTCGTGGCCTTTGCGGGAATCGTGGTGCTCGGCATCTCCGACCCGTAAGGAAGCGCCGCCGCGAAGGGCAAGCGCTCCCCGAAAGCACGGGGGCGCACCCAAGGCGGATACACGCCTCTCCGAAAGCGCGAGGGGAGCCGCCGGAAAGCGGCCCTGTCGCACACAAGCGCAAAAGCGCACCCCTGCTTCCGCAAGTGACAGCCCCGCGGGAAGCGAAAAGAGCAAGCACGCAAGATTCTCTTGCAGGCTTGCTCTTTTTTCTTTCACCCTTGCCGCGAGGCTCCTTTGCGCCCCAGAGAGGGAGTGAAAAAGGAATATTTTGTAAAAAGTTGTGCAGAATTGTCAATATTTGTGATAATGCCAAAAGCGGTGCGGAGAGGGGCGGCAAGGCGGTATGGCGCGGGGGGTTTTGGCAAAAAGAAGCCCGATTGCCGCGGCGCGAGGGCGTGCAAAAAGAAAAACTGCCGGGCACCCGGGTGGGTGCTCGGCAGTTGGTTTTCAGAGGGCTCAGCCGTGCTGGGCGATATCCTTATCCCAGTCGAATTCGGGATAGATGACATCGAACCAGTCGCCGTATTCAAGCTCCCATGTGGGGCCTGTTTTCTCCTTCAGGCCCGTGAGCTTTTCACGCACCTCGGCCTGTGCCGCAGCCTCAAGCGAAAGCTCGGGGTTTGCCGCGGCGCGTGCCGCAATCAGGCTCCATGCGTTCTCGCCGAAGCTGTAATCAAAGTCATAGATGGCGTACGGCTGTGGCACGATGTCAGAATAGAGGTACGAGAGGTAGTTGTTGGTCTTTCTCGTGGTAGGCATATACCCGGGGAAACTTGCACAGTAGTCGGCCATCACAAGCGAGGGGTCCGAATCTCCCGCCACAAAGCCGCCGCCTGCCTGCGGAATGTAAATCGGAGTGCCGCCGAGAATGATGTTGTTCATGACCACTGAGTTCGAGGGGCCGCGGCGTTCCTTTTCCATGGCCGCGATTTCCTCATAGGTGAGGGTGAAGGGACCGTCCACCGTGAAGGAACGGGCGGGAACGGTTTCGTAGCGGTTGACGCCGCCCTCGGTCACAAGATACTTATAAGAGGGTACGGTTATGACAAGGCCGTTCTCCACGCCCTCAAAGGTGTGGCTCTTGCTCGTAAGATACCACGGCACGTAGAAATACTTGACGTGATAATCCAGCTCGTCGTCAGGGGAAAGCTCACAGTCCTTGTGGAAGTTCAGAAGCATTTGCGTGACCTTGATGTAGTTCATGTATTCAGGAGCACGGTCCTGCCACGCCTTAGTATTGTAGTTGCTGAGGTACCGCGAATTCCATGTATTGTGGTAGTCGTACCACGTGGCGCCTTGCTCGGAGGTCGCCCCGGAATAAGGCAGACCGAAGCTCCCGTCCGCCTGCAACAATCTCTGCGGATTGCCGTCATAGTCCACGGCGTTCCATTTCTGGTAAGCATCGACGCCGCCGTCCACGAAGAAGAGGGCAGACTCAAGGATGCTGTCGCCGTCGGTTTCTCTCGCGAAGACGCCGTCGGTCTCAATCGAGGCGTTCGAGCCTGCGGCAATACGCTCCACGGGGTTGCGCAGAATCATCAGGTTGCCGTACGAAACGTTGCCAGAGCCCGAGGAGGAATACCAGCCCGTTGAATGGTCGTTCAGCGCATACAGGGTGGACACGATGTTGAAATACATGTAGTTGCCGCTTCCCTGCGTGTCGTTATACACGGCGTTATGCGACTGATTAATCATATGGAAGAGATTGTAGCGGTAATGGTTCCCGCGAGAGTAAGCACCCGAGATGTAAATCATACCGCCGTCGGTTGCGTGCGCGTCACCGCCCTCAAAGCGGTTGTATTCGAAGATGCACTCCACCGCCTGGTCGCCATAAGTAGTACAGTTATTGAAATAGTTGTGCGAGATAACAAGGCGACAGCCGCTCCACGAGAGGGCGTGCTCGCCGCGAAGACCGTGGAAGATGTTGTTTTGCAGAAGGATGCCCGAGGGGGTAAGCTCTCCTATGCTTCCGCCGCCGAGAACCACGCCGGAGTGGCTGTATGCCTTCGAGAAGTCGCTGTAAATAATCGCCGACTTCGTCGCGCTGAAGTTAAGGCTCGCGCCCTTGGTGTTGCAGAACACCGAATCCTGAATCACGATGTTGGTTCCGCCCTTTACGGAGACGGCGGTAGAGGCACAGCCGTCAAAGCGCAGGCCGTCTATCACCATGTAGGAGGTGTCCTTCGCATCGATAAGGCCGTAGGGCGTGACGTTGGACATGGAGGCCGAGCAATCGGGGAGGTAATGCTCATCCTTCGGATAAATATAAAGGTTGCCCGTTTCCTTATCGTAGAACCATTCGCCGGGGGCATCAAGAGCCTCGATGGCGTTGAAGAGGTAGAAGGTGTTGCGGCCTGCCGCACTGTTGGTGGAGGGATTGCAGCCCCATTCGCAGGGCGTCATCGACTTCAGGGAATAGTAGCCGCCCGACTTCGGCGTGCCGAGGTAGGGGGTTTTGCCCGAGGAGGGCGTCCAGCGGTTGCCGTTCTCATCGTGTGCCCAGTACTGCCCCTCGGCCTCAAGCGCGAGATTATAGTAGCCGTACTCAAAGCCCGAAAAGACCGAGCCGTAGTACCAGATATCGCCCGTGTTCACCCAAGAAAGAATCTCCTCGCCGTACTCGTAGCGGCTGTTGGGATTCTTCTTGTTGTCGGCCTCATTCAGAACGCGGATTTCCCAGCCGATAATCCAGGTGGAGGGATTCTGCCCGGCAGCGTAAGCACGCTTCTCCCATTCGGGAAGCAGCGTGGACTGCATAAGGGTTACCGAGCCCGTATCGTAGGTATGCGTGAAATACGCAAGGTCAATGGCCTTGCCCGTGTCGTTCGGGAAGCGGGCCACCACATATTCCTCGCCCTCCACGTAGATGAGGGGAGCGCCGCTCGTCGTGATGCGCGGGGCATCCTGCGCGGTCCAGCCCTGCTTATCCAGCGTGGTAACCATGACAAAGTCACGGGCGGAGGAGGGAATGCGCTTGTACATCTCGGACTGCGGGTCAAGGTACTCCCACTTATCCTCGGAGGTGTCAAGCGTCTTGTTGGAGGTAAGCTGAACGTCGGCACCCTCGTACGCCTTGATGAAGAGGGGCGAGGAGGCAAGGCCCGAATGGCTCTTGCCGAGGTTGACGGTGGATTCCAGTGTGTAAACACCCTCCATTATCCAGATGACGCCGCCGTTGCGGTTCGCCATGGCGTCTACCGCCCTCTGCAGGGTGGCAAAGGGATGCTCCTTGCTGCCGTCGTTTTCGTCATTTCCGTCGGGAGAAACATACACCTGTGTCTGGAGGCTGAAGGGATAGGCATCCAGCGAGATGCGGTCAATGACCGTGATTTCCTCGGGCAGCTCCGCACGGGTGGCCTCGAAGCGGGCAAGCACCGTGTCGGGGTCCATCGAAAGGTCGTATTTGCCCGCCATGCTTCCGAGGGTGGAGGGAATATTCAGGGTAAAGAGGTCGCCGTTGGTGTGAGGCGCGACTCGGTTAAGGGTGGGAATCGCAAGCGTCTGTCCCACGCCCGAGCCCTCCGGCACAAGGCAGCTGTCAAGGAAGGCAAGCGTCGCAAAATAACCCGCGTAGGTGCTGACGCCCGAAAGCATAAGCTTCTTGCCGTTGGTGGCAATGGCATAGCTGCCCGCCGCGGGAGGCGTGAAGCCTGCCCTTGCGATGTTACCGATGACGATTTCATATTCCGTCGCGGGCATCTTGTCGGTGCGGATGGGCAGATAGTACCCCGAAAGGTTGGCGATTTTGTCACGCAGATAGATGGCAACCGCCGCATTCTCGGCATCGCGCACGATGGAGAACTTTGAAACGTCCTCTCCCGCGAGCGTAAGGCTGTCAACCGCATAGAGCCCGACGGCGCAGTAGGCCCTGTCGGGATATTTCACGGCGGAGTCTACCATCTTGGTCGTGTAGGCCGTGATGGCATTTTTCAGCGTTTCGGCGGTATGGGCCGCGATTACGATAGCCTGCCCGTCAAGCGCGATACGATAGTCATTGACGCGGAGCGAGGCAAGCTCGGGGTTGCGGTTGGTGATACCGACGCGGATTTCCTTCCCCCCCGTGGGAATCGGCTCGCCAATGCCGACGGCATCGGTGGCGACGGGCAGAAGCGTGCCCGTTTTCTCACGGATGGTGGCGGCAAGCGCATACGCCATATCCTCTATCTCGGAGGAGGCCGAGGTGGGGAACACGATGCGGTAGCCCGCAAGCTCGGCAGCCGAGAGAGCCGTCAGGGTAAAATCGGTAATATCGGGCTCCACTCCCGCAGAGGGAGGCGGCACGACGCCCGGCGAAGAGGGCGTTGTCGTGGTCACAGGAGGAGCCGTTGTGGTATCCTCGGGGTTCTCGAGACCTCCGCAGGCCACAAGAGGCATCACCGTCATAAGCACCAAAAGCACAAAGGCAACGGTGCGAAGAAAGGGCGTTCTTGTACTCATGTTTGTTCTCCTTGCGTACTGAAAAGAATGGCATACGCCTATCGTCCTTATATTATAACAGAAAACCCCTTCGCGTGCAAGCATTTTTTTGTGATTTGTGAGAACTGTGCAAAAGGGGGACGGCAAATTGTAGAGTATGACAGATGTCCCTCCGTCTCCCCCCTTCGCCGCAGGATTTTTGCCTGTTTTTTAACGAAGCATTTGTCTTTTTCGGGAATTTTTCAAGAAAAATGAAGAAAAAGGCTTGACTTTATTGCTTTACCGTGCTAAAATACCCTTGTTAAAAAATCAACGAACCGAGGGAGGACGAGTCCTATGAAATCCTTACGCACACCGCACGCTGACCGTCTGTTTTCCGCCATTCTGCGGCTTTCCACGCTGGAGGAATGCTACGCTCTCTTTGAGGACCTCTGCACGATACGCGAGTTGCGCGACCTTTCGGGGCGGTTTGAGGTGGCCGAGATGCTTGCCGAGGGAAAATCCTATCAGGAAATTTCCCAGAAGACGGGAGCCTCCACCGCCACCATCTGCCGCGTCAACAAGTGCCTGCTTTACGGCACGGGCGGCTACCGCGCCGCACTCCGCGGCGAGGGCATTGATGTCGGCGGAGAGGAGGAGGGCGTATGACCGATAGACTCCCGCTGACCTACGAGGAGGAGGTCGTCTTTTCCCTGCGTGAGCTTTACGGCTCCTACGGGTACGCCCCCTTCCGCATGAGCCGCTTTGAGGAATACGACCTCTATGCGCGCAACAAGGATTTTCTGGTCTCGGACCGTGTTATCACCTTCACCGACACCGACGGCAAGCTGCTTGCGCTGAAGCCCGACGTCACCCTCTCCATTGTGAAGAACTGCCGCCCGCCCGTCGGAGGGACGACCAAGCTTTACTACGATGAAAAGGTGTTCCGCGTTTCGGAGGGGGCGCACGCCTTCCGCGAAATCAGGCAGGTGGGGCTTGAGTGCATCGGCGAATGCGATGCGACAGCCCTTGCCGAGGTGCTTACCCTGGCCGCCGAAAGCCTTGCCGCGATAGACGGGCGGTACGTCCTTGACGTTTCGCACCTCGGCGTCGTGGAGGCCGCCATCCGCCCTCTCGGCGTGAGTGAGAGGGGGCGCGCCGCCCTCTATGCCGCGCTGGGTGAGAAGAACCACCATTCGCTTCTCGCCGTTCTCCGTGAGGAGGGGGTGGACGAGGCGGCGGCGGCACCGCTGCTCTCTCTGCTTTCGGTATCGGGCGAGCCCTCGCGCGTGCTGCCCGAGCTCTGCTCGCTTTTCCCCGAGGGGAGCGAGGGGAGGCTTGCCGCGGAGGAGCTTATCGCCGTTCTTGCCGCCCTGCCGCAGGGGCTCCGCCTCCGCATAGATTTTTCGGTCACACACAATATGAAATACTACAACGGCCTCGTGTTTTGCGGCTATCTTGAGGGTGTCGCCTCGGAGCTTCTCGCGGGGGGACAGTATGACCGCCTTGTGAGAAAGCTTTGCCGCGCCTCGGGCGCTGTCGGCTTTGCCCTCTATCTTGACCGCCTTGAGGGGTACGGCGCACGCCGCCGCGAGGGGTGCGACCTCCTCCTGCTCTACCGCACCGAGGATAACCCCGCAGACGTCCTCAGGTACGCCGAGGAGCTGCGGCGGGGCGGCGCGAGGGTTCTCCTCTCCCTCACCGAGGAGGGGCAGACAGCCGCAAAGCAAGTCATCCGCTTCGGGGAGGAAAAGAAATGAAGGAATTTTTGAATATTGCCCTTCCGAAGGGGCGGCTCGGCGAGCTGGTATACGAAAGGCTTGCCTCAGCGGGCTTCGAATGCCCCGCCATTCACGACAAGGGGCGCCGCCTCGTGTTTGAGAATCCCGAAAAGGGGGTGCGTTACTTCTGGGTGAAGCCCTCGGACGTGCCCGTGTACGTTGAGAGGGGTGCCGCCGACGTCGGCGTGGCGGGCAAGGACATTCTCCTGGAATACCGCCCCGACGTGTATGAGCTTTTGGACCTTGGAATAGGCTGCTGCCACATGGCGGTGGCCGCACCCGAGGGCTTTTGCGACACAAGAGAGCGCACCCTTCGGGTTGCGACCAAGTTCTCGCGCATTGCCAAGGAGTATTACGCCTCGCTGGGGCGCGAAATCGACATCATACCGCTGCACGGCTCGATTGAGCTCGCGCCGCTTCTCGGTCTCTCGGACGTTATCGTCGATATCGTGGAGACGGGCTCTACCCTGCGCGCAAACGGCCTTGCTGTGGTGGATACATTCCTGCCTATTTCGGCAAGGCTCATTGCCAACAAGGCTAAAAACAAGTTCAAGGGCGAGGCCATAGAGGCTCTCTGCCGCGCCCTTGCCGAGCAAGAAAGGACTGTCCTATGATACGCATACTGAAGCTGTCCGAGGTGAAGCGGGAGGAGGTGCTTGCCCGCACCGCCCCCACCGTGAACGTCAGCGGCACGGTGGCCGACATCGTGCGCGAGGTGCGCGAGGGCGGTGACGCCGCGCTCCTTCGCCTCACCGAGAGGCTTGACGGCGCCGCCCTCACCTCGCTCCTTGTCAGCGAGGAGGAAAAGGAGGCGGCACTCGGCCTTGTTGAGCCCGAATTCCTTCGGGTGCTTAAGGAGGCCGCCGCCAATATCCGCGCCTTCCATGAATGCCAGAGGAGGGAGTCCTTCCTTCTCAATGACCGCGAGGGCGTTCTTATGGGGCAGAAGGTCCTGCCGCTTGAGCGCGTGGGGCTCTACGTGCCGGGCGGCACCGCGGCCTATCCCTCCACGGTGCTTATGGACGCGATTCCCGCCAAGGTGGCGGGGGTGGGCGAGCTCTGCATGGTGACGCCGCCCCGCCGCGACGGCAGCATAAGCCCCGCCATTCTTGCCGCCGCCCACGTGGCGGGGGTGGACCGTATCTTCAAGCTGGGGGGCGCGCAGGCGGTGGCCGCCCTCGCCTACGGCACCGAGAGCGTGCCGCGCGTCGATAAAATCGTGGGCCCCGGCAACGCCTTTGTGGCAGAAGCCAAGCGGCAGGTCTTCGGGCAGGTGGCCATCGACATGATAGCGGGCCCCTCCGAAATCCTGATTGTCTCCGACGGGGGCTCGTCGCCGCGCGTGCTTGCCGCCGACCTTCTCTCCCAGGCCGAGCATGACCGCATGGCCTCCGCCGTGCTGCTTACCGACAGCGCCGCGCTTGCCGAGGCGGTGAGCGAGGAGCTGGAAAGGCAAATTCCCACCCTCCTGCGCGCCGAAATCGCGCGCGATTCTATTGACAAGAACGGCAAAATCATCGTGTGCGCCTCTCTTGACGAGGCGATTGCCCTCTCCAACGAGCTTGCCCCCGAGCACCTTGAGCTTTCGGTGGAGGCTCCCTTCGACCTGCTTGATAAAATACGGAACGCGGGCTCGGTCTTCCTCGGGCGCTACTGCCCCGAGGCCCTCGGCGACTACCTCGCGGGGCCGAATCACACCCTGCCGACGGGGGGCACGGCACGCTTCTCAAGCCCTCTTTCGGTAGATGACTTTGTGAAGAAGATGCAGTATACCTACTTCACAAGAGAGGCGCTCTCCCGCGTTTGTGCCGACGTTGCCCTCTTTGCCAACACCGAGGGGCTCTCGGCGCACGCCGCCTCTGCCATGATACGGGAGGAGGTCCTGCCGTGAGTCGCTTTCGTGTTTCGCATTACAGGGAGCTTGTCCCGTACGTGCCGGGTGAGCAGCCGAGGGGCGGCAGCTACATCAAGCTGAACACCAACGAATCGCCCTTCCCCCCTTCGCCCGAGGCACTTGCGCGAGGCCGAGAGGCACTCGCTCTTTCGGCCCTCTATCCCGACCCCACGATGCAATCGCTCCGCGAGGCGATTGCCGACTGCCTCGGTGTCAGCCCCGATTCGGTCCTGCCCACCAACGGCTCGGACGAAATCCTGAATTTTGCCTTTGCCGCCTTCTGTGACGGGGGCACGCCCGCCGTCTTCCCCGACATTACCTACGGCTTTTATTCGGTGTTTGCCGAGCTTTACCGTCTGCCGACGAAAATCATTCCTCTCCGCGAGGACTTCGGCATAGAGCCCTCCGACCTCTTTGAGGCGGGCGGCACGGTCTTCCTCGCCAACCCCAACGCGCCGACGGGGCGTGCGCTTCCGCTTTCGGCGATTGAGGAAATCCTCGCACACAACCGTGACAATATCGTGCTTATCGACGAGGCGTACGTGGACTTCGGTGCCGAGAGCGCCGTCTCACTGCTCCCGCGCTACGAAAACCTCGTGGTGGCACGCACCTTCTCAAAATCGCGCTCGATGGCGGGTGCGCGGCTCGGCTTCGGGGTGGCCTCCCCCGCCCTTATTGAGGACCTCACCGCCATCAAGGACTCGACAAACCCCTACAACGTGAGCCGCGCCACCGCGGCCATGGGGATAGGCTCGCTTGCCGACGCCGACTATTTTGAGGCGAACCGACGGAGCATCATAGAAACGCGCGAGACGGTGAGGGAGGGGCTTCTCGCCCTCGGCTTTTCGGTTCTCCCCTCCTCGGCGAACTTCCTCTTTGCCCGTCACGGTGCGCTCGGCGGGCGCGACTTCTACCTTGCCCTCAAGGAAAGGGGCGTGCTTGTGCGGCACTTCGAGAGTCCTCGCATTGCCGACTACAACCGCATTACCGTAGGCAGCGCCGCGGAAATGCAGGAATTTTTACGTATCACAAAAGAAATATTGGAGGAGCTATCATGAAAAGAAGTAAAGAGCTTTGCCGCAAGACGGCTGAGACCGACATCACCCTCGCACTCACGCTTGACGGGTGCGGCAGCTCCCGTGTGGACACGGGCTGCGGCTTCCTTGACCATATGCTGACTCTTTTTGCGAAGCACGGCTGCTTTGACCTTGACCTCTCCTGCCGCGGAGACCTTCGGGTAGACGCGCACCACACGGTGGAGGACGTCGGCATCGTTCTCGGCGAGGCCTTTGCCGCCGCCCTCGGCGACTGCCGCGGTATCACGCGCTACGGCTCGCTCTGCCTCCCGATGGACGAGGTGCTCGTGCTGGCCGCCGTTGACCTTTCGGGGCGTGCCTGCCTCGGCTACGAGCTCCCCTTCCCCACCGAAAAAATCGGTGATTTTGACACCGAGCTCTGTAAAGAATTCTTTACGGCTTTTGCAAGGAGTGCCGCCTGCACCCTCCACATACGCCTGCTTTCGGGCGGAAACTCGCACCACATTGCCGAGGCGGCCTTCAAGGCTGTGGCACGCGCCCTGCGCGCGGCGGCGGCGCCAGATGCCGCCATCGGGGATACCGTCCCCTCCACGAAGGGAGTTCTCGGATGACAGGCATCATAGACTACGGCGTGGGGAACCTTTTCTCGCTGCGCTCCTCCTTTGCCGCCATCGGCGAGGAGGTGACCGTCAGCCGTGAGGCGGCGGTGCTTTCGGCGTGCGACAGGCTGGTGCTCCCCGGTGTGGGCGCCTTCCCCGACGCGGCGCGCCTGCTTGCCGAAAGTGGCCTCTGGCAGCTCGTGCTCCGCGAGGCCGAGGCGGGCAAGCCCATTCTCGGAATCTGCCTTGGCATGCAGCTCCTGCTTGAGCGCGGCACCGAATACGGCGATTGCGCGGGGCTCGGGCTTATCCCCGGCGTGTGCCGCCCGATTGCCGAGGTCATACCGAAGGGGCTGAAAATCCCCCACATCGGCTGGAACGCGCTTCATTTCATGAAGAAAACCCCTCTTTTCCGCTATGTGAAGGAGGGAGATTTTGTGTATTTCGTACATTCCTATCACGGCACGGGCTGCGGCGATGCCGCGGTGGCGACAACCGATTACGGCGCGAAGCTTCTCGCCGCCGTGGCGAGGGGGAACGGGGCAGGTTGCCAGTTCCACCCCGAAAAAAGCGGCGACGTGGGGCTCGCCATTCTGCGTGCCTTTGCCGAGGGGGAGGTGGGCACATGCTGATTCTCCCCGCCATCGACCTTTACGGAGGGCGCGCCGTACGGCTCCTCCGCGGCGATTACGCAAAAATGACGGTGTACAGCGACAGCCCCGCGGCTGTCGCGGAGGATTTCCTTGCCGCAGGCGCGCGTGAAATCCACGTGGTTGACCTTGAGGGCGCACGCGACGGAGGCACGCCGAACCTTGACACGGTGCGGGCGATTGCGGCCCTCTCCGGTGCACGCGTTGAGGTGGGCGGCGGCATTCGCTCCATGGAGGTCGTGCGCACCTACCTTGACGCGGGCGTCGCCCGCGTCATTCTCGGCACGGCAGCCGTCAGGGACGAGGCCTTCCTGCGGGAGGCGCTTGCCGCCTACCCCGAGCACATCGCGGTGGGGGTGGACATCCGTGACGGACGGGTGGCCATTCACGGCTGGACCGAAACCTCCGAGCTCCCTGCCCTCGCCTTCTGCGAAAAGCTGTGCGACATGGGGCTTTCCACGCTCATCTGCACCGACATCTCGCGTGACGGTGCCATGCGCGGTGCCAACCACGAGCTCTACCGCACGCTTGCCTCCACCCTCTCGCTCCGCCTTATCGCTTCGGGCGGAGTCTCCTCGCTTCACGACGTGAAGGTCCTCTCGGGCCTCGGCCTTTACGGGGCCATCGTGGGGCGCGCCTACTACACGGGTGACCTTTCTCTTACCGAAGCCATTGAGGTGGCCAAATGATTACCAAGCGTATTATCCCCTGCCTCGACGTCCGTGACGGACGGGTGGTAAAGGGTGTGAATTTTGAAGGACTTTCGGACGTTTCCTCCCCCGTCTCGCTCGGGAAATATTACAGCGATTCGGGCGCGGACGAGCTTGTGTTTTACGACATCACGGCGTCCTCCGAGGGGCGCCGCCTCTTCACCGACATTCTCCGCGAGGTTGCCTCCTCGGTCTTTATCCCTCTCACGGTGGGCGGCGGCATTTCCTCGCTTGCGGATTTTGAGAGGGTGCTCGCGGCGGGGGCCGACAAGGTCAGCGTCAATTCGGGTGCCATAAGAAATCCCTCGCTCATCGGCGAGGCCGCACGCCGCTACGGCGACCAGTGCGTGGTGCTCTCGGTGGACGTCAAGCGCGTCGCGGGGGAGTACCGCGTGTTTGCCAAGGGCGGGCGCGAGGATACGGGCATGGAGGCCCTTGACTGGATTTGCCGCGGCGTTGCCGCAGGCGCGGGCGAGGTGGTCGTCAATTCCATCGACACGGACGGCGTGCGCGGCGGCTTTGACCTTCCCCTCCTCCGCGAGGTGCTCTCGCGCGTGTCCGTCCCCGTGATTGCCTCGGGCGGCGCGGGCGGCATAGAGCATTTTACCGAGCTTTTCCGTGAGCTCCCCGAGGTCGATGCGGGGCTTGCCGCCTCCATCTTCCATTTCGGAGAGGTCACGGTACCCGACCTGAAGGAGGCCCTCGCCGCGGCGGGTGTGCCCGTGCGCAGATAACGCGCAAGAAAGGAGCATGTATGCTGAATTTTGAAGACCTGAAATGGGATGAGCAGGGGCTTATCCCCGCCATTGTTACCGATGCCAACAGCGGGCAGGTGCTGACGCTTGCCTATATGAACCGCGAGAGCCTCGGCATTACCCTTGAGCGCCGCCTCACCTGCTTTTTCAGCCGCAGCCGACAGACGCTCTGGCTGAAGGGCGAAACCAGCGGCAACTACCAGCACGTGGTGTCTGTAACTGCCGACTGTGACCGCGACGCCCTCCTCGTGGCCGTCCTGCCCGACGGCCCCGCCTGCCACACGGGGAGCGAGAGCTGCTTCACCGCCCCCCTCTTTGTGGACGAGGAGGCCGCCCCCTTCTCTCTCTCCGCGCTCTATCGGCTCATAGAGGGGCGCCGCACCGAGGGGAAGGAGGGCTCCTATACCACCTATCTTTTCGAGAAGGGGATTGACAAAATTCTCAAAAAGATAGGCGAGGAATCCACCGAGGTCATCATTGCCGCCAAGGCCGATGACAAAAAGGAAACCGTCTATGAAATCGCCGACCTCGCCTACCATCTCCTTGTGATGATGGTGGAGCGCGGCATTACGGTGGAGGAGGTCCGCCGCGAGCTGGCCTCGCGCCACGTGATTGACAAGAAGGTGAAGCAGGAGAAGATGACCTCATGAGCCCCTACTTCGACCTGCATGTGCATACCGAATTTTGTGACGCGCGTGCCTCTGCCGAGGATATGGTGAAGGCCGCCATCGCCCTCGGCTGCCCGAAAATCGGCTTCTCCTCGCACGCCCCGATGCCGTATGACGACTATGCGATGCGCCTTGACGGGGAGGACGCCTACCGCAGCGAAATCCTGCGCCTCCGCGCCCTGTACCGCGAGAAAATCGAGGTGCTTCTCGGGCTTGAGGTTGACCTCTATTCCTACCCCGTCACAAAGCCCTACGACTACATCATCGGCTCCTGCCACTCCTTCTCCCCCCTGCACGACGGAGGGAGGTATGCGGTGGACGCAGGCCCCGAGATACTCCGCCGTGCCATTCGGGAGGACTTCGGCGGTGACGCCTATGCCGCCGCCGAGGACTACTTCCGCGAGGTCGCGCGGCTCGGGGAGCTCCGCCCCTCGGTCATCGGGCACCTTGACCTCATTCGCAAGCACAACCGTGACGGCGCCTTCTTTGACGAGAGCTCGCCGCGCTATCTTGCCGCGGCACGCGCGGCCATCGACGCGCTCCTGCCCCTCGGCGTTCCCTTTGAGATGAACACGGGTGCGGTGGCGCGCGGCTACCGCGCGACGCCCTACCCCGCTGCCCCCCTCCTCGCCTATATCTTAAGGAGAGGCGGGCGCGTTATTCTCACGGGGGACGCGCACAGCCCCGAGAACCTCTGCTTCGAATTTTCAAAGTGGGAGAGCTATCTCGCGATGTTCGGATAGACTCCGCCACAAAAAAAGCCTCCGCAAGTTTGCCTTGCGGAGGCTTTTTATAGAGCTCGCGCTTATACCCGAGAGAGGGTGGCGGCCATCACCGCTTTTATGGTGTGCAGCCTGTTCTCGGCCTCGTCAAAGACGAGCGAGGCCTCGCTCTCAAACACCTCGTCGGTCACCTCCATGCAGGTGAGACCGAACTTCCTGTGAATTTCGGCCCCCACCGAGGTTTCAAGGTCATGGAAGGCGGGGAGGCAGTGCATGAAGCGGCAGGAGGGGCCTGCCTTCCGCATAAGCTCCGATGTGACGCGGTAGGGGGTGAGGGCGCGGATGCGCTCCTCCCATACCGAATCGGGCTCGCCCATCGAAACCCACACGTCGGTGTAAATGACGTCGGCTCCCTCCGCGGCGGCAGAGGCGTCCTCGGTGAGCGTGACGCTCCCTCCGCTTTCGGCGGCAAGACGGCGGCACTCCGCGACGAGCTCCTCGCTCGGGAAGTATTCCTTCGGGGCGGCGGCCACGAAATGCATGCCCATTTTGGCACAGCCCACCATCAGCGAATTGCCCATATTGTAACGGGCGTCGCCCATATAGACGAGCTTTCTGCCCGCAAGGGTGCCGAAATGCTCACGGACGGTGAGGAGGTCGGCAAGAATCTGGGTGGGGTGATACTCGTTTGTGAGGCCGTTGTAAACCGGCACCCCCGCATAAGCGGCAAGCGCCTCTACCTTCTCCTGCCCGAAGCCGCGGTATTCAATGGCATCGAACATGCGCCCGAGAACGCGC
The DNA here is from genome assembly GCA_045533505.1 of Eubacteriales bacterium. Taxonomy (GTDB): domain Bacteria; phylum Bacillota; class Clostridia; order Oscillospirales; family CAG-272; genus UBA1740. Next base: position 187,743 of record JAZSHY010000014.1, read on the forward strand.
GCGGTGTCGGGAATGCTCTCCTTCTTGCCGATTTGCGAGCCCTGCGGGTCAAGATACACGGGGTGCATGCCGAGGTCGGCAGCGGCCACCTCAAAGGCGCAGCGCGTGCGCGTGGAGGTCTTTTCAAAAATAAGAGCAATGCTCCTCCCCTCGCAGAGCCTGTGAGGAATGCCCGCGCGCTTTTTGGCCTTCAGGTCGGCGGCGAGGTCGAGGAGCGAAAGAATCTCCTCGGCGGTAAAATCGAGAAGCTTCAGAAAGCTTCTTCCTTGCATGTTCATACCTTGTCTCCCTTCTCGGTTTTTCGCCCCGCGGCAGAAAGAATGACCGCGAGAGCCTCGTCCAGCACGGCATCGTCAATGTTGAGGGCGGGCAGAAGCCGCACCTTATGCTTGGCGGTGAGGCAAAGCACGCCCCCCGCGAGGCAATCGGCCACGACCTCGGCGGCGGTCCTTTCGGTCTCAATGCCTATCATCAGCCCCGCACCCGACACAGACCGTATTCCCTCTGCTCCCCGAAGGGTGGCAAAGATATGCTCGCTCTTGCGGCGCACCTCGGCGAGGAAGGGCTCGTCAAGGCGCGAGAGCACGCTGACGGCACCCGCCGCCGCGGCAGGATTGCCGCCGAAGGTCGAGCCGTGGTCGCCGTAGCCGAGGACGTCGGCCACCCTCTCACCAAGAAGGCAGCAGCCGATGGGAAGCCCACCGCCGAGCCCCTTGGCCGTGGTGACGACGTCGGGGGTGAGCCCCGCCGCCATATAGGCGTAAAGGTAGCCCGAGCGCCCGTTCCCCGTCTGCACCTCGTCAATCATAAGAAGCACGTCTCTCTCGCGGAGCATGGCCTCCACCCTGCGGAGGTAGTCGTGCTCCAAGGCAATCACGCCGCCCTCGCCCTGCACACATTCAAGAAGCACGGCGGCGACGTTCCCCTTGTCAAGAAGCGCGGCAAGCGCCTCTGTGTCGCCCGCGTCCACGTGAACGAAGCCGCCCGTCAGAGGGCGGAAGAGCTCGTGGTAATGCTCCTGCCCCGTGGCCGCCAGCGTCGTGAGGGTGCGCCCGTGAAAGCTGTTCGTCAGCGTGACGATGACAGGCTCCTCGATGCCGCGCTTATCCTTGGCGTATTTGCGCGCCACCTTGATGGCGCACTCGTTGGCCTCGGCGCCCGAATTGGCGAAAAAGACCTTTTTAAGTGAGGTTTTGTTTACAAGAAGCTCGGCAAGACGGACACAGGGCTCGGTGTAATAGAGGTTTGAGGTGTGCGAAACCTGCGTGAGCTGCTCGGTCACCGCCGATACCCAGAGAGCGTCTGCGTGGCCGAAGGCGGTAACGCCGATGCCCGAGCCCATGTCGATATAGCGGCGCCCCTCGGCGTCAAACACCAAGGAGCCCTCGCCCCGCACAATCGCGACGGGGGTGCGGCGGTAGGTGGAGGCGATGCAGGCGGCGTCACGCGCCATAAGGTCCCGTGTGCCCGTCATGCTCTGTCCCCCCTCACCATGGTGCCCGCGCCCTCATCGGTGAGCAGCTCCATAAGAATAGAGTGCGGAATGCGCCCGTCCATAATGGCAACCGTCTCCACCCCCTGCTGTATGGCAAGGGTGCAGCAGTCGATTTTCGGAATCATGCCGCCCGATATGACACCCTCCTCGCGAAGGGCGGCGGCCTCCGAGACGGTGAGCTCGGGGATAAGGGTTTCGGGCTTGCTCCTGTCACGGAGAACCCCTGCGATGTCGGTCATCATGATAAGCCTTTCGGCACCGAGCGCCCCCGCGATGTAGGCCGCCGCGGTGTCGCCGTTGATGTTGTAGGTGTTGCCCTCTCTGTCACACCCGACGGTGGACACAACGGGAATATAGCCCTTTTCGAGAAGGTCGGTCACGGGCTTGATGTTCACGCCCTCGATTTTGCCGACAAAGCCGAGGCGGGGGTCCTTCACGGAGGCCTCAATGAGGCCGCCGTCTATGCCCGAGATGCCCATGGCGGCGCCGCCGCGCGCTTCAAGAAGCCCCACGAGCGTCTTGTTCACCTTGCCCGCGAGAACCATCTGCACGATGTCCACCGTCTCCTTGTCGGTCACGCGGAGGCCGTCCACAAAGACGGGCTCCTTGCCGAGCTTTGTCATCAGCTCGCTGATTTCGGGGCCGCCGCCGTGCACGAGCACGACCTTCACGCCGACAAGCCAGAGGAGGACGATGTCCTCCATCACCTGCTGGCGGAGGGCCTCGCTCACCATGGCGTTGCCGCCGTACTTGACCACCACAATCTTACCGTTGTAGCGGCGGATATAGGGGAGAGCCTGACAGAGGATTTCCGCCCTCTCGGCATTGGATACTTCTTCGTACATATGTCACCTCATGTGCGGTAATCGCCGTTGATTTTCACATAGTCATAGGTAAGGTCGCAGCCCCACGCGGTGGCCTCGGCCTCGCCGTCGTTCAAATCGACAAGAATGGTAATCTCCTTTTCAAGGAGGATTTCCTTGGCCTTTTCCTCCGAGAAGGGGACGCCCGCGCCGCCGCGGCACACCGCGACCTCGCCCTTTGCCGAAAGGAAGCTGACCGCCACCCTCTCGGGCGAGATGGCTACGCCCGCATAGCCGAGGGCACACAGAACGCGCCCCCAGTTGGCGTCGGCACCGAACATGGCCGCCTTGACAAGGCTTGAGCAAATCACGCTCTTGGCCGCCGCCTTGGCAGTGGCCGTGCAGGGCGCGCCCGTCACCCTGCATTCGAGGAGCTTGGTGGCTCCCTCGCCGTCCGCCGCGATTTTGCGGCAGAGGTAGGTCGTCACTGTGTTAAGCGCCGCGCAGAAGGCGTTAAAATCACAGCCCTCCTCGGTGATGGTGGGGTTGCCCGCCATGCCGTTGGCGAGGAGCACCACCATATCGTTCGTGGAGGTGTCGCCGTCAATGCTTACCATATTGAAGGTGTCGGCAACGTCGCTTGACACCGCCTTTTGCAGAAGGCTCGGGGTAATCGAAACGTCCGAGGTCAGGAAGACCAGCATCGTCGCCATATTCGGGTGAATCATGCCGCTGCCCTTGGCGATACCGCCGAGGCGGCAGGTGACGCCGCCCACCGTAAAGGAAACGGCAATCTCCTTCCGCATAACGTCGGTGGTCATAATGCCCTCGGCGGCTGCCTCGCTCCCGTCCTCCGAGAGTGCCGAAACGAGGGCGGGAATACCCTCTCGTATGGGGGCAAGAGGCAGGGGCTGGCCGATGACGCCCGTGGAGGCAATCACCACGTCCTCCGCAGGAATACCGAGCTCTCCCGCCACAAGGGCCGACATGGCCTCGGCCACCTCAATTCCGTCGGCGTTGCAGGTGTTCGCGTTGCCGCTGTTGCAAAGAATGGCGGAGGCATAGCCGTCCCTGATATGCTCCTTCGTCACCGTGAGGGGCGCCCCCTTCACAAGGTTCTGCGTGTAAACCGCGGCGGCGGCGGCACGGCACTCGCTCACAATGAGCGAGAGGTCGCGCTTCTTGCGGTTATGCCGTATGCCGCAGTGTACCCCTGCTGCGCGGAAGCCGTGTGCGGCGGTCACGCCGCCTTCTATTCTTTCTATCATGTTTATTCTCCCTTCACAAGGCCGGTGTCTTCGGGAACACCGAGCACAAGGTTCATGTTCTGTATCGCGGCGCCCGAGGCACCCTTGCCGAGGTTGTCAAAGCGGGAAACCAGCAAAATCCTGTCCCCGTTCCCGAAAACCGAAATTTTCATGTCGTCGCGCCCCGCCATCTCGCCCGCCGCGAGGAAGCCGTCACGGGCGGTATCGCCGAAGGCTATCATGCCCGAGGGCGGATAGGCCTCGCGGAGGCAATCGGTGACGTCGCCGAGGCTCCCGCGGAGCTCGGCTGCGTGGAGCCCCACCGTGACCTCCATGCCCGCATAGTAGGGGGCCACCACGGGAAGGAACACGGGAGGGGTGAGAAGCCCCGTCATGACCTGCATCTCGGGCAGGTGCTTGTGCGTCTGACCGAGCCCGTAGGCACGGGGGGAGGCAAGGAGGGCGTCGCGCTCCTCGGCCTCGTAGTCGGCAATCATTTTTTTGCCGCCGCCCGAATAGCCCGTCAGCGAAAAGACCGAGAGGCGGGCGTCGGCAGGCAGGAGCCCCGCGCCGACAAGCGGAGCGATAAGGGCCACAAAGCCCGAGGCGTGGCAGCCGGGGTTGGCAATCCGCCGAGAGGCGGCAATCCTCTCTCTCTGCCCCGAAAGCTCAGGCATACCGTAGGTCCAGTCGGGGCTTGTGCGGTGGGCGGTGGAGGTATCTATCAGCACCGTGTCTGTGTCCTTGGCAAGCGCCGCCGCCTCACGGGCGGCATCGTCGGGCAGGCAAAGGAAGGCAATGTCTGCCTCGCAAAGCGCCTCGCGCCTTGCCTCGCTGTCCTTTCTTCTTTCCTCGGGGAGCGTCAGGAGGGTGATGTCGCACCGCCCGCCGAGCCTTTCGTGAATTCGGAGCCCCGTCGTACCCGCCGAGCCGTCTATAAATACCTTCTTCATGCGAGAATCTCCCTTATCTCCTTCACCTGCGCGCGCACAGAATCGGGCGAGGTGCCGCCAAGCGAGGTGCGGCGGCTGACGCAGGCAAGCAGGTCAATAGCGGCGTAGACGCCCTCGTCAAAGAGGGGCGAGAAGCCGCGGTATTCGTCAAGCGTGAGCGCATCGAGGCTCTTGCCCTCGGCAATGCAAAGGGCGACGATTTGCCCTGCCGTCTTGTAGGCCGAGCGGAAGGGGAGCCCCCGTCCGACAAGGTAGTCGGCAAGGTCGGTGGCGGCAATAAAGCCGCCCTTGGCCGCCTCCAGCATTCTTTCCTTATTCACCCGCATGGTGGCAAGCATGGGCGTCAGCACCTCAAGGCAGGCCTTCGCGGTATCCACCGCGTCAAAGACGCCCTCCTTGTCCTCCTGCATATCCTTGTTGTAGGCAAGCGGCAGCCCCTTGAGGGTGGTGAGGAGCGCGACGAGGTCACCGAACACGCGCCCCGATTTGCCGCGGATAAGCTCGGCCATATCGGGGTTCTTCTTCTGCGGCATAATCGAGGAGCCCGTCGTATAGGCGTCCGAAAGCTCAATGAACTTGAATTCCCAGCTGGAAAAGAGTATCAGCTCCTCGGCAAAGCGCGAGAGGTGCACCATAAGCAGCGAGAGGTCGGACAGCAGCTCCACCGCGAAATCGCGGTCCGAAACGCCGTCCATGCTGTTGGCCACCACGCCCGAAAAGCCGAGCTCCGCGGCCTCATAGCGGCGGTCTGTCGGATAGGTCGTGCCCGCCAGCGCGCAGGAGCCGATGGGCGAGAGATTCATGCGGCGGCGGCAGTCGGCAAGGCGGTCACGGTCACGCAGCAGCATATAGGCATAGGCAAGCAGCTGCTGGCCGAAGACGATGGGCTGTGCCCTTTGCAGATGGGTGTAACCCGGCATCACGGTCTCGGCATGCTCCTCACCGAGCTCGGCAAGCGTGAGAATCAGGGAGGAGAGCAGCTCTCTCAGCGTATCAATCTCGCGGCGCAGCGTCATGCGGAAGTCGAGCGCGACCTGGTCGTTGCGGCTTCTCGCGGTGTGGAGCTTTTTGCCCACCTCGCCGAGCCGTGCCGTCAGCTCCGCCTCCACGAACATATGAATGTCCTCGGCGGTTTCGTCAATGGCGAGCCGCCCCTCCTCTATGTCCGAAAGAATCCCGAGGAGCCCCTCGGTGATGAGGGCCGCCTCGGCACCGTCGATGATGCCGCACCTGCCGAGCATGGCGGCGTGCGCCACGCTCCCCTCAATGTCCTCGCGGTACATACGGCAGTCCACCCGTATGGAGGAATTGAAGTCGTCTGCCCTCTTGTCGGTTTCGGCAGCCGTCCTGCCTGCCCACATTTTTGCCATAGCTTTCTCCTTCTCTATGAGGAAAGGTAGCCGTCTCGGTGAGAGACGGCTCATCTTTTCAGTTTTTTGCGTTCTCGGCATCCACCAACGCCTGCACGGTAATCGGCAGGCCGAAGAGGTTGATGAAGCCCTCGGAATCCTTCTGGTTATAGTCGCTTTCGCCGAAGGTGGCAATCTCCTCGCTGTAAAGCGAATACTTGCTCCACACTCCCGCGTTTATCATGTTGCCCTTGTAGAGCTTGAGGCGCACCTTGCCCGTCACCTTCTCCTGCGTTTTGTCAACGAAGGCCGAAAGCGCCTCGCGCAGCGGAGTGAACCACTGGCCGTTGTAGACAAGCTCGGCAAAGGTGATGGAGAGCTTCGCCTTCTCATGGGCCGTCATCTTGTCAAGGCAGATGCTTTCAAGCACCGAATGTGCCTTGTAGAGAATGGCGCCGCCGGGCGTCTCGTACACGCCGCGGCACTTCATGCCGACAAGGCGGTTCTCCACGATGTCAAGGAGGCCTATGCCGTTCTTGCCGCCAAGCTCGTTCAGGGCGAGAATGATTTCCTTCGCGCTCATTTTCTTGCCGTCAAGCGCCACGGGAACACCCTTTTCGAACTCAAGCTCGACGTAGGTGGGCGTGTCGGGCGCCATAAGGGGAGAAACCCCCATTTCAAGGAAGCCGGGCTTCTCGTACTGCGGCTCGTTGCCCGTGTCCTCAAGGTCAAGCCCCTCATGCGAGAGGTGCCAGAGGTTCTTGTCCTTCGAATAGTTGGTTTCGCGGTTGATTTTCAGCGGAACACCGTGCGCCTCGGCGTATTCGATTTCCTCCTCGCGCGACTTGATGTCCCAGATACGCCAGGGGGCGATAATCGGCATTTTGGGCGCAAAATGCTTGATGGCAAGCTCAAAGCGAACCTGGTCGTTGCCCTTGCCCGTGCAGCCGTGGCAGATGGCGTCGGCCCCCTCGGCCAGCGCAATCTCCACAAGCCCCTTGGCAATGCAGGGGCGCGCATGGCTCGTGCCGAGGAGATATTCCTCGTAGACGGCGCCCGCCTTCATGGTGGGAATGATATAGTCGTTGACATATTCCTCGGTGAGGTCAAGCACGTAGAGCTTGGAGGCACCCGTTTTGAGAGCCTTCTCCTCAAGCCCCTCCAGCTCGTCCGCCTGGCCGACGTTGCCCGAGACCGCGATAACCTCGCAGTTATTGTAGTTTTCCTTCAGCCACGGAATGATGATGGAGGTGTCAAGCCCTCCCGAATAGGCGAGAACCACCTTTTTGATGTTTTTCTTATCCATTTTGCGCCTCCGATTGAATAAATATTCGTTGTTTTTGGATTTATATGCATATAGTATACCCTTTTTGCGAGGTTTTGTCAAGGGTTTTTCGGATTTTTTCTGTATTTTTCTCGTTTTTGTTGCATTTTGTTGCAAAAGTGCGGCGCAAGGGGCGCGCCGCTTGGGCAGAAGGACGGGGAGGGGGCTTATTCAAGCTCGAAGGCCCCCGTATACAGCTGATAGTACATGCCGCGCTCGGCAAGGAGCTGCGCGTGGCTTCCGCGCTCGACAATGCGCCCGTTTTCCAGCACCATAATGACGTCCGAATTCTTGACGGTGGAAAGGCGGTGGGCAATCACGAAGACGGTGCGCCCCTCCATCAGCTTATCCATACCGCGCTGAACGATGGCCTCTGTGTGCGTGTCGATGGACGAGGTGGCCTCGTCAAGCACCATGACGGGCGGGTCTGCCACGGCGGCACGCGCGATGGCAAGCAGCTGCCTCTGCCCCTGCGAAAGGTTCGCGCCGTTGCCCGAAAGCTCGGTCTCGTAGCCCCTCGGGAGGCGGGTGATGAAGGTGTCGGCCCCCGAAAGCTTCGCGGCGGCGATGACCTCCTCGTCGGTGGCATCCAGCCTGCCGTAGCGGATGTTCTCCATTACGGTGCCCGTGAAAAGGTGGGTTTCCTGCAAGACGATGCCGAGAGAACGGCGCAGGTCCTTCTTTTTGATTTTGTTGATATTGATGCCGTCATAGCGTATCTTGCCGTCGGCAATATCGTAAAAGCGGTTGATAAGGTTGTTGATGGTGTTCTTCCCCGCACCCGTGGCACCCACATATGCAACCTGCTGCCCCGTCTCGGCATAGACCGAAACCTCGTGCAGCACCGTCTTTTCGGGCGTGTAGCCAAAGTCCACAGAAAGAAGCCGCACGTCGCCGCGGAGGGGGGTGTAGGTCACCGTGCCGTCGCCGTGAGGGTGGCGCCAGGCCCAGCGCCCCGTGCGGCGGCTGCTTTCCGTAAGGTTGCCCTCGGCGTCCTCCTCGGCGTGCACGAGCGTCACGTAGCCCTCGTCGGTCTCGGGCTCCTCGTCCATAAGCTCAAGCACGCGCGCGCCCCCCGCAAGCCCCATGACGATGGAGCTTATCTGCTGGGAGAACTGGTTGACGTTACCCGTGAACTGCTTTGTCATATTAAGGAAGGGAACGATGAGCGAAATGCCGAAGGCCATGCCCGAGAGCGAGAGGTTCGGCATCCCCGCGGCAAGGAAGACACCGCCGACGGTGGCCATAATCACGTAAAGGACGTTGCCGATGTTGCCGATAATCGGGCCGAGAATGTTCGCATAGCCGTGGGCGCGCGCGCTGTCGCGGCAGAGGCGCTCGTTGAGCTCCGAGAAGCCCTCGTAGCTCTCCTTCTCGTGGCAGAACACCTTGATGACCTTCTGCCCGCTCATCATCTCCTGGAAGAAGCCCTCGGCCTCGGCCACCGACCTCTGCTGCCCCACAAAGAAGCGTGCCGCACCGCCGCCCACCTTTTTGGAAACGAGGAGCATGGCGAAAACGCCGACAAGCACCACAAGCGTCATGGGAATGCTGAACCATATCATGATGCCGAGAACGGTAAGCACGATGGTGGAGGACTGCAAAAGGGCGGGCAGGCTTCGGGAAATCAGCTCACGAAGCGTGTCAATGTCATTCGTATAGCGGCTCATAATCTCGCCGTGCTTGTGCGTGTCAAAATAGCGGATGGGGAGGTCCTGCATTTTTTCGAACATGCGGATGCGGAGCTTCGAGAGGAAGCCCTGCGTGATATACACCATCAGCTGGTTGTAGGCCGTGATGGCGAGAATGGAGACGAGGTACATCGAGCCGAGGAGAAGCACCTGCGGCAGGATTTCACGCGCGGCGGCGGCATAGTCGCCGAGGGGCGCGTAGGTCTCTATTATCTCAAAAATCCTCTGCATAAAGATAGAGGGGAGCGCCGACACCACGGCGCTGAGCAGAATGCAGACCGCCGTAATCGGAAGAAGCACGGGGTAGGAACGGACAAGCATCGTGAGAAGGCGACGCATCGTGCCGCGCGGCGCGCGGGGGCGCATTCCCTTTTTCATGGGCTCCTTATTCATTCTCATCGCCTCCCATCTGCTGCTCGCAAAGCTCGCGGTAATGCTCCGAGGAGGCAAGGAGCTCCTCGTGTGTGCCACGGGCGGCAATCCGCCCGTCCTCCAGAAGAAGAATGAGGTCGGCCTCCTGCACCGAGGCCACGCGCTGCGCGATAATCAGCTTGGTGGTTTCGGGGAGATAGGTCGAAAGGCTGCGGCGGATGGCGGCGTCGGTGCGTGTGTCCACCGCGCTCGTGGAATCGTCAAAAATCAGAACCTTCGGCTTCATGAGGAGGGCGCGCGCGATACAAAGCCGCTGCTTCTGCCCGCCCGACACGTTGGTGCCGCCCTGCTCAATCCTCGTTTCGTAGCCGTCGGGGAAGGACGAAACAAAGCCGTCTGCCTCGGCGAGGCGGCAGGCCTCGCGGAGCTCCTCATCGGTAGCGTCTGCTGCGCCCCAGCGGAGGTTCTCGGCAATCGTGCCCGAGAAGAGCTGGTTCTTTTGCAGCACCATACCCACGGCATGCCGCAGGGCAGAAAGCTCATAACGGCGCACGTTCTCGCCGCCGACGAGGACCTCGCCCTCCGTTGCGTCATAGAGGCGCGGAATCATCTGCACGAGGGTGGTCTTGCCCGAGCCCGTGCCGCCGAGAATGCCCACCGTCATACCCGAGGCAATCTCAAGGTCAATCTCCGAGAGGGCCGCACGCGCGCCGCCCTCGGCATAGGAGAAGGAGACACCGCGGAAGACGATGCTGCCGTCCTTCACCTCGGTGACGGGGTTCTCGGGCGAGACGATGGTGGGCGTCTCGTCAAGAATTTCACCGATGCGCTTCAAGGATTCGCCCGACATCGTCAGCATGACGTAAATCATGGAGAACATCATAAGCGACATAAGAATCTGGAAGCCGTAGGTCAGCATGGCCGAAAGCTGCCCGACGTCAATCACCGTACCGCGGCTCTCAATCGCCATGCGCGAGCCGATAAGCAAAACGAAAATCATGTTGGCATAGAGGCAAATCTGCATAAGAGGGGCATTGAGGGCCACGATACGCTCGGCCCTTGTGAAGTCCCTGCGGATATCCTCGGCGGCTGCCGTGAACCTTTGCTTCTCATGCTCCTCACGCGCAAAGCCCTTCACCACGCGCATGGCGCGCACGTTCTCCTCAATCGATTCGTTGAGGCGGTCATACTTGCGGAAGACACGGCGGAAGGCGGGCATCGCAAAGCGCGCAATCATAATCAGCCCGAAGAGCAGCACGGGAATGAGCACGACAAAGGCCGTGGCAAGCGCACCGCCCATAATGTAGGCCATCACCACCGAGAAAATCAGCATAAGCGGGGCACGAATGGCCGTGCGAATCACTACCATGTAAGACATCTGCACGTTCTGCACGTCGGTGGTCACGCGCGTCACGAGCGAGGAGGTGGAGAATTTATCTATGTTCCCGAAGCTGTACGCGCCGATTCTCGAAAACATCTCGGCACGCAGGTTCTTGGCAAAGCCCGCGGATGCCCTTGCCGAGGCAATCCCGGCGCCGCCGCCCGACATCAGCGAGAAGGCCGCCATCACAAAGAGGACCGCCCCCGTCTCCAAAATTTCTCCGATATCGGCCCCCGCCTTCACGCGGTTGACAAGGTCAGCCGTAATAAACGGAATAAAGGTTTCAATAATCGCCTCCAGCACAATCAGCAAAAGGGATACGATTGTCGGCTTCTTGTACTCGCCGATACAGCCATACAGCTTCTTTATCACAGGTGCTTCTCCTCTCTTTTTCCTGCCGATGGCATTCCCGTGCGGTGGGACGCACGCCCCCCTCGCCGCGGCCTCGCGCCGCCTGCCATCTGTTCTTTTTACATACAAGACTATATTATACTACAAAAAGAAAATATATCAAGAGGTGAAATGTGAACTTTTTCTGTTTTCGGGCGCGAGGCACGGCGAAAGAAAAGGGACAGGAAAAATCCTGTCCCTTTTTGATTTTGCTTCAGAAGCTACGGTTCAACCCTGCTCGGCGCAGAGGTCAAGCACCTCGTTGACTACGCAGTCCTCGGCGTACTCGGTAAGGGCGCCGAAGTAGGTGTAAAGCTCCTCGGCGGAAACCGTGTCACCAAAGGTCGTGGAGGTAACGTCCACGGTTTTCTGCATAGTGTAGCTCGGAGTCTCCTCAAGGAGGTCTGTGCCCGTGGCAACCTCATAGGCATACGAGAATTCGGCCTCAAGTTTTGCCTTGGTGGCATCGGCGCCCTTGTAGACGACGGTGTAGGCAAACGAGGTGACGGCGTCGGTTCCGTTCCCACGCTCGTAGAGCCTTGCGTCATCGAAGGATTCTACCTCCCCGGTGGAAAGGTCGGTCATATAACCCGTGGCACGGATAACACCGCCGCTTCCGTAGGTGAAATGAATGGTCAGCTTGGTCTTGGCCTCGCCGCCCGCCTTGATAATCACAGAAAGGGCAAGCTCCTCCTCGGCGGCAAGGATATCGGCAATCATGGCCTCATCCACATCGAAGACGGCGCGCACACCCGCATAGTTGGCATCGGGGTGCTCGGCATCGACTCTCACCTGATAGCCGGCAAAGCTCATCACGTCAGCATACTCGGCACGGCGGAGCTCGGTGCCCTTTGCGATGATGTACTCGGCAGGTGTCATCGAGGTGCCCTCTACCGTCTCGGTTTCAAAGCCCATCGCAAGAACCTTCTCATCGGAGGCGAGAGCAAGGAAGGTCTCATCCGAAAGAGCCGTCATAAAGTCAATGTCCACGCGGAACCACTTGGCAAGGTCGGCAAGGTGGTTCTGCTTCATTTCGTCCACGGTAAGGGCTCTGTCATAGTAGCGGTAGGCATACACATGCGCGTCCATACCGCGGGCGGAGGTACCGTTCAACCATTTACCGATGACCGTCTTCGAGTTGTCGAAGGGAATTCCGCCCTCGGCGAAGGCACCGTAGTCTGTGAGCATCCCATCCTGAGGCGTGTAGTTTTTGATGGTGTCATGCGTCGCAAGAGTGGTTTTGTCTCTGTAATCGCAAGCCGCGTCGTTCACGGTGTCGGTCATCACGGAGGTGAGCTCAAAGGGCACCTTCATAGATGCATTCACGGCATAAGCGCAGGTTATTTTATCCATGCTCAGGCCGCCGTCAGCCACCGTGTGGCCACCGTTGTGTATTTTGTAGGAGTCGTTGAAGGTATACTGCGTCCCATCAGACGAGAAGGGAAGCAAAATGCCCGAGAGCGCAATCGAGTGCTGGTTCAGGAGGGTGTTGTGCTTAAGAAGCAGCTGATGCGTAATGGATACCTCAGCATCGGCAGTGGCTGTCGGCACCGCGGGTAAATTCTCAAACACCAGCCCCAGGTCGTCGCCCTGGCTGATAGTCAGGAAGCCCGCGCCCACAGTGTAGCCCGAGGCGGCCTTGCTGTTGCTATACATGTGGGTGGTGTTACCCTCGGCGTGGAAGGCAAACTGCTCAAGCCATGCCTTCTCAAGCGCAGACCAGGCGTCTCTCGTTATCGTGTTTGCGTCGTAAACGGGGTAGGTCGTGGGGACAAAGCTCTCCCAGTTCTCATTCAGAACGAAGAAGTCAATGCCGTACTGATAGCCGTCCTGCACGTAGAGCGAGTTGTAGGCGGCAATCTCCACGATCTCGGCCACCTTGGCCTCAATGTACTCCGCGGGGTTAAGGTCGGTGTCTCCCACCGTCTCGGTCTCAAAGCCCGCGGCCACAAGGGCGGGGTCATTAGAGAGGGCGAGGAATTCGTTCTTCGAAAGGAGACCGATGATGTCAAGGTCAATGTGGAACCACTTGATAAGGTCGGCAAGGTGGTTCTGCTTCATCTCAGCCTCGGTGAGAGCTCTGTCATAGTAGCGGTACGCATAGAGGTGCGAGTCCATACCGCGGGTGGAGGTACCGTTCGTCCACTTGCCGATGACCATCTTCGCGTTGTCAAAGGGAAGACCGCCCGCACCAAAGACACCGTAATACGAGATTCTTCCGTCCTGAGGCGTATAGTTCGCGATGGTGTCATGCGTGGCTATCGTGGTCTTGTCTCTCCACTCGCAGGCATCGTCGTTCATGGTGTCGGTCATCACGGTGGTCAGCTCAAAGGGAGCCTTCAGGGGTGCGTACGAGTAGTAGCCGCCGACTAACGGCTCCATGCCGATGCCTCCGTCAGGCACCCCATTACCGCCCTTGTGCGTGTGGTAGGCGTCACCAAAGACAAACTGTGTTCCGTCGTGCTTAAAAGGAAGCGTTACGCCCGAGAAGGCAAAGGCCCAGTTGTTCAGCGTGGTATTGTGCTTGATAAGCATCTGGTGCGAAACGGCTGCCGTGGCACTTTCCGTGGCTCTCGGCGCATCGGGGAAGCCCTCAAACATCAGCACCAGGTCGTCACCCGTCGCGAGAGTCAAAAATCCCGCGCCCACGGTGTAGTTCTGGGCTTTTTTGCCATTGGAATACAGGCGGGTTTCGTTGCCCTCGGCATGGAAGGCAAACTGGTCGAGCCATGCCTTCTCAAGCGTAGACCAGGCAGCGGAGTCGTCGGCGTAGGCCGGATAATCGGTAGCATCGAACGCCCCCTCCCAGTGCTCGTTCAGAGGGAAAAAGTCAATACCGTACTGGTACCCCTCCTGCACATAGAGCGCGTTGTAATCCTCCAGCACAGGATTTGCGGCAGCCGCCAGCGAGGGCAGCGCGATAAGCGGCATAGCCGTTACCACAAGCGCAACAAGCAGGAGGAGAGAGAGAATTTTCTTTTTCATAACTGTTCTCCTTAATTAAGATTTTCGTGACGGTTCTCCCAAAAAGCCTTGAAGCCATAAGACGCAGCCTTGCCGGTGCAGGGCACGGTAAGAGCAAGAGCGCAGAAGCCCAAAAGCAGCCCGCTTCCGAAAAAGAGAGCATAAGGAAGCTTTCCTTCTTTAATCATAGCACAAACGGGGGCCTCTGTCAATCGAAAAAGCGAGAAAAAACATCGCAGAACCGCCTGTTTTTGGCCTTTTTTATCACGAAATTTTGTGTCCTTTTTTGTGCAGTTTGTATAATTTGCCACGAAAGCTCGTCCCCATCTTTCGCAAAACGGAGAGCGCGCGGAGCCCCTCCGCCACCCCCTTCCCGCAATGCCTCGCTCCCAGCAAAGCACCCCTCGCCACCCCCTGCACCGTCGCCGCGCGTGCCTTCGCCGCAATTCGTTCCTTTCCGAAAAATCTTTCGAGAAAATCCTCTCGGGGTGCTTGAAAAAACCGCGCTTTTAGTATATACTGTAAGTAGCCCCCTCGCGAAGGCGGCAAAATCAAGAAGGAAAGGACCGAAGCCATGCGGCACCTCTACCGAAACGACACCAAGCTTTGCCGAGCTCCGCTTCTCGGAAACGGAGACCTCGTTTTCCCTATGGACGCCGAGGGCGGCATTACCGAAGCTCTCCCTGTGCCTGCGGGGCTACCCTCCTCTGCGCTCTACCGTCTCGCGCGCCCTCTTGAGGATGGCAAGCCCTACGCCTACGGCTATCTTTATCCCGAGCTTTCCTATATGTCAATTCCTCTCGGCAAGCCCTATCAGGTGCAAACCGAGTTTTCCACCGACGAGGCTGTCTTCTCGTCGGTCTGCAAATACGACCACGGCGTAACGGTTGAAACGCGCGCCTGTGCCTTCTACGGGCGCCCGCTTCTCATCGTGCAAAAGCGCATTACGGCACCGGGCCCCTTCACGGTGGGCTACCGCTTTGCCGCAAAAAACAGTCTCTGCTTCACGGCAGAGGGCGGCATGCTGCTTGCCGAGCGCCCGCTTGACGGCGAAAGAGAAAAGCTCGCCTTCTTCTCCACCCATCCCCTCACCGCTATGGCCACGCCTGACGGCGGACGCCTTTTCGGAAAATTTCACAAGAATGCCAATGTCACCTTCTTCCTCGCCTTTGCCGAAACCGACAGAGGAGAAAGCGACGGCGTCTTCTCTCCTCTTTCCGATTTGCAAGGTTATGTTTACAAAGTGGGGGAGAATCGCCTGTTTAACGAGCACATTGCCTCGTGGAGGCGTTACCGTGAGGAAAACGAGTTTGTGCCCGACCACCCCCTGCTCTCCCGTGTGGCAGACGGCTCGCAGTACCTTTTGCGCGTATTTGCCTCTCGCCTTGGCGCGCCCCTTTCGGGCTTGCACCCCTATGCTCCCTTCGGGCATTCGCCCTCGGTGGACCTTCGTGTGCTGTCGGCCCTTTTGCACGGCGGTCATACCGAGGAGGCAAGAAAAATCCTCTCGGAGCTCCGTCGCATGCTGCGCACAGCGGAGAGCCGTTTCGGCGGTGCCGGCAAGCCGGGTGCGCGCTACCCGTATTATGCAGACCGCACGGGGCACGAGTGCCTGCCCGACGACTATCGGCGCGACATGGTGGTGCAGACCGCCGACGTCGCCGTCGCCTTCCATAAGTATTACCGCTTTACCGAGGACCGCAAATTCCTCGCGGAGGAGGCCTACCCCGTGATGAAGAGCGCGGCGGTCTATCTCTTTGAACGCGCCTTTGAAAAGACCGCAACGGGAATTCAGCTCCGCGTTCCCGACCCGCTGACGTCGGGCACCTCGGCCACAAGGCCGCTTCTCACCGGAGTTGCGGTAGCTGCCGCGCTCTCGGCCTTTGCCGAGGTGGCGGGGCTTCTTTCGGCGGATGCCGACCTTGCCGCAAGGGCTCGCCGCACGTCCGAGGAGCTTGTGCGTACCCTCCCGCTTGTGCGCGGCGTTTACACCGCTGCCGAGGGCGAGGATATGCCCGGGCGCACGCCTCTCTTTCTCTATCCTTATCGCGTGAGCCTGCGCGAGGAGCCCTTCCGCAAGGCCACCGTTTATGCGGGCCTCACCGCAAGCCGCGTGTCACCTCCGCTGTATGACCTCGCGCTTCTCTCCTCTGCCTATGCCAACCAGCACGTAAGCGCCATGTCGCCCCTCATGAAGGTGGCGGAGGCGGCTGACGAGTTTGGCTTTCTCCCCATGGGCGGTGCCGAGGGGCTCTCCGAAATGCCCGCCCTCTTTCTGGATGCGCTCTATCGCTCCTCGGTAGCCTACGCCGACGGCGTCCTCTACCTCGGCTTCGGCCTTGATGCCGACTGCGCAACCGACGGGGAGTTCTTCCTCCCCCTGCCCATCGGCGCCTCGGTAGAGGGAAGAATCCGCGGTGGCCGCTTCGTCTCGCTCCGCGTTCATAAGAAGAACAGCCTTTCCGCGCGCACCGTCGACCTCGTCATTCCCAAATGGCTCTACGCCGACGGAGCCGCCGTCGCAGTCCGCAAAACCGAGCGCGGCGGCGTGATGTATATTCACACCGTCACACACTGACAGCCGCCCACCGGCTTTCCCTCTGCGCCCATTATCATCCCCTTACCGCAACCCATCACCGCAACGTTTCGGTATCAAACGAAAGCCCCCTTTTAGGGGGCTTTTCCTTTTGGAAATCCTTCGCGATGCCTTCCTTCGCTCTGCGCTCGCATCACCTCCCTTCACTCCGTGCTCCCCAGCGTACCCCCTCCGCTTCGCCGCACCGCCTTTCCCCTCCATCACGGCAGCCACACCACGCCCAAAGAGCATGGCACCCCCCCGAAGGCGAACAGAACCGCCTCTATGTTTCCATTTTATTCCATTTTTAGGGGCATTCTTGCCGTTTTTCCCTTCAAAAGCCGTCAAAAACCCTCCAAACACCCTCTAAACACTCCGCAAGCCCTCAAAAAACAGTCGCCGGAGCTGTATTTTGGCGTTGTTTTTAGGGAACTCTTATCTACAAGCCCCCGAGGAAGCCTTTTCTCTCCTAAAAGGCCATTCTTCTCCCAAAAAGCTCGTTTTGAGCCAATCTTCTGTGTTTCACGTGAAACTTTTTCAAAAAAGAGGCCTGTAAAAGCCAAAAAAAGCAAATATCCCTCTCAAAAACCACAAAATCCGACCCGATGAGCACGAAAAGCAAAAAAGGCATAAAACACAGAGCGCCACGGTTTTTGTTTCACGTGAAACATTCCGGGAGGGGGCAAAAGCCAAAAACGGCCCCAAAAAGCCGAAGGCAGGCCTTCAGAAGCCGAAAACGGGCCTTCAAAAGCCGAAGGCAGGCCTTCAAAAGCCGAAAACGGGCTTTCGTTCAGAAGCCGAAAGCGAGCTTTGAGGGCAAAAACCGGACTTCAAAGGCAAAGAAGCCGGACTTCAAAGATAAAGAAACAGGGGCTTCAAGGGCAGAGGATATTGTCGGGAAGATGAAAATGCATTCGGGAAGCCGCATGCGAGTCGATTCGGCGGATAACCCCAAACCAAAAGATGCGCTCGGAAGGAAAATCTGCTCGGAAGAAAAATCTGTTCGGAAGGAGAGCCTTTCGGGGGGAGAGCCTGCTTGAAAGGGGAACCTGGTCAAAAAAGCAAGCCGAAGTGGCGGAAACGGCCCCGAAAAGCAAAAAGCGTCCCTTTAGGGGCGCAAAGTCGTCCTGTTTTTGTGTTTTTTCTCTGTTTCACGTGAAACATCATTGACATCTTGTCCGAAAAATGCTATAATACTCGTAGTTCTATCCGTAAATCACAATTTTATCTTACAAGTCGTAGTCCTATCATTAGATATCATCTGTCGTTGTATTGACATCAGGAGAAAGGAAGTACCGTTATGAGTGCCGTTTGCCTCGCATTCGCCAACCAAAAGGGTGGGGTGGGAAAGACCACCTCTGCCGTCAACATTGCTGCCGAGCTCGGCAAGCAAGGAAAGCGAGTTCTTCTCATGGACCTCGACCCGCAGGGGAACGCCACAAGCGGTCTTGGTATTGCCAAGAAATCGGTCAAGCTCTCCTCCTACGAGGTTCTTGTCGGCGGAGTGGATGCTCACGAGGCCGTTATCTGCACCGAATATAAGAATCTTTCGCTGATTCCCTCCACCATCTCTCTTGTGGGGGCCGAGCATGACCTGCACATCACCGAGGAGCGTGGGCGCAACTGCGAGCGTGCCATAAGGCCGCTTCGCGAGGAATATGACTTTATTCTGATTGACTGCCCGCCCACTCTCGGCATGATTACCGTGAGTGCCCTTGCCGCCGCTGACGGGGTTATTATCCCGATGCCGTGTGAATTTTTCTCGTTGGAGGGCCTCACGCAGCTGAGCCTCACTATAAAAAAGGTAAGAAACCTTTATAATCCCAATCTTGACATCACGGGGCTTTTGCTCACCATGTATAACAAGCGGCTGCTTCTCACGGAGCGCGTGGAATCCGAGCTCCGAAAGTACTACGCAGACAAGCTCTTCCGTACACCTATCTCGCGCTCGGTCAAGCTTGCCGATGCCCCGGGCTTTGGACAGCCCATCTGCTATTTTGACCCCTACGGCAAGGGCTCTCTCGAATACCGAGCCGTGGTGAAGGAGCTTCTTCTGCGCGTCTGAGCGCGCAGCGAGACCTTCTGCCGTTTGCACACTTGGCGTGCCCCCGTGCCCCCCTCGGCAAAATCCCCACAGCGAGGCCTTCTCAAGCTCCTGCCTTGTTATATATAAGGAAGCTTTGGAGCTTTCTCCGAAGTCGGAGCACGGTCTTAGTTTTCCATAATTTGGAAACGGAGGCCCGTATTGCTCTCTTTTTTCGATATTCTGTGCCTGTGTACCGCTTTCGTTCCTTATATCCGTGCCATTTGTGCCTTATGACAATCCCGTTTGAAAACACTGCGAGCACCCTGCCGCAAGGGCTTTAGGTGCTCCCTATAAAGGAGAAAATCTATGCCGACAAAAAAACCGCAAGGACAGTGGAGAGGGCTTGACACCCTTTTCCTCGAAAACTCGGTGGAAGATGAGCCGAAAAGCCACAGAACCACACTGCGCATCGGGCTGATTGAGCCGAAAATCGGCCAGCCGCGGAAGGTTTTTGAGGCACAGCCGCTTGAACAGCTTGCCGCCTCGATTTCCACCCACGGCATTTTGCAGCCGATTCTCGTAAGGGAGCTGCCGAACGGGAGCTATCAGATTGTTGCGGGTGAGCGCCGTTGGCGCGCCGCCAAGCTCGCGGGGCTTGCGGAGGTGCCCGTCATTCTCGTGGACGGAGATGACCGCCGTGCCACCGAGATTGCCATGATTGAAAACGTGCAGCGCGAGGACCTGAACCCGATAGAGGAGGCCATGGGCTACCGCACGCTCAGCGAGGAGTATTCCATGACGCAGGCCGAGATTGCCGAGAAAATCGGCAAAAGCCGCGAGGCGGTGGCCAATGCCCTGCGTCTTCTCGACCTCCCCGACGAGGTGCTCTCTCTGCTTGCCTCGCGCGAGCTTTCGGCAGGCCACGCGCGCGCCCTTCTTTCTCTGCGCGAGGAGGCTGACCGTGTGGCTGTCGCACGCCGTACGATTGCCGAGGGCTGGTCGGTGCGCACCCTTGAGGCAGAGGTAAAAAAGCTCCTCCGCCGCCGCAAGGCCGAGGCAGCCGCTGCCACAGCCGACCTTCAGGAGCCCGCGCTCGAAATTGATTATGCCGAGCTTCTTGCCGAGAGGCTCATGCGTGAGCTTGGCCGCCGCGTTACCATCTCGGCAGGCAAGAGGAAAAAAACCATCACCTTCGCCTATGAGGACAACGAGGACCTCGAATGTCTTCTCCGCCGCCTTGTCGGCGACAGCTTTGTGGACAGGGAGCTTTCCTGATGAACGCCCCTCTTTTCCTCCTTCTCTCGGCAGAGGCTGCCGCCTCGCCCTATCTGCAGCCGGGCGGCGTCGCCTTTAACCTGGCGGCCTTCCTTGCCGCAACCCTTCTCGGCGGTCTTCTCGCCTGTATTCTGACGGTTGTCCATCACGCCGTCGTGGGGCGCTTCCTCCGCGCGCTTCTGCGCACCGGGGCCAACTCAAAAGAATCGGCAAAAACGCTGGATGAGCTTGGGCTTCGCGGTATGCTTCTCGGCTTTGGCATGGCCCTCCGCAAGCCGTCGTCCCTGCTTCGCAAGCTTGTTTTTGTCGTCCTTCCCGACGGGAGTGTGATTGCCCCCATCGAAAGCCTTGACGACAAGGCTCTCCGCGAAGCCGAGAGTGCAGAGGGGGCAAGCGGTGTAGGCGCCTCCCTTTCCGCTGAGGACTCCTCTGCACCCCGCGCGGCGGCCTCGGCCCGAGCCGACATTCCCGACATACGCGCTGCCGCCTTTTACCTCGACGACCTTCACAGACGGCGCGCCGAGCTTCGCTTTCTGAAGCGGGGCAACGAGCTTTTCTTTCTTATTCCCGCCGTGCTGGCCTTCGCCGCCCTCGCCGTTACCCTGCCGAAGTATCTTCCGCTTCTTGCCTCTCTGCTTGACACCGTCATCCGCACGGTGGTGGGAGGCTGAGGGCTTGCGCCGCCGCACACAAGGGCGCACCGCCCTTCTTCTGACCTCACTTGCCGCGCTCGTGCTTGCGGTTGCCATGGTGCTCGCGCTTGTGAGCGCATGGCTCGAAAGACGCGCCCTTGAGGAGCTGCGCGACAGTCAGGCTCTGAGCGAGGCGGTCAAGGCGACCACGGCCCCCACGCCCGGCACAACCCTGCCGCCCGTAAGTGCCCGTCACGGCTTCCGCCTTCTGCACGAGGGGCAGAACATCGACCTTTACTATTTCGGGGGTGCCGCCTTCTACGGGAAGGGGATTCCAAACGCGGGCGGCAAGGAGATGGGAATTTCTCTCCCCTCCTACCGCACCTTCTTCACCGAGAGCCTCCGTGAGCATTTCTCGCTTTCGCTCTCGGGCTGGACCTGCCCCGCGGTACCGGGACTGCCCACCCTTGACGACCAGGCGCCGCCCGCGCTTGCCGCCGCCTACCTTGACATCTCGGTTCTCATCCATAACGGGGCAGACCCGCGCCTTATGATTCTCTCGCCCGACAGAGAGAGCCTCTCCGCCACTCTGCCCTACACCGTGAACGGCTTCGGGGGAGACGTGCGGCGCGACCTTGAGTTCTTCCTGCGCTCGGTGCGCGAGCTGCTCCCGCTTTGCGACGTGGTGCTCGCCGTGCCCTATAACGCCACCGACGAGGAGGCCGCGGTCTTCCTCTCGCTCGGCGCGCATTACGGTCTTCTTACGGTGGACCTCCGCCCGATTCTTGCAGATACCTCCCTCCTCGTCACCGAGGGTGAGGCGGCAGGGCACCCGAATGAGCAGGGGCACCGTGCCCTTGCCGCGGCGCTCTTTTCGGCAGTAAGGGCGGCGGCGGAAGCACCGACGGAAATGACGCCCATACCGCAGGAAAAGCTCTATTCGTAAACAAAACTTAACTGTTTATAAAGAAAGGATACCCATTATGGAAGAAATGACTACTCTTGAAAAGCTCCTCTCGGAGGACAATTTTGACACCGTCACCCTGTACGACGAGGACAACAACGCCATCGACTTTGAGCAGGTTGCCGTGGTGCCGCACGAGGACAGCCTCTACGCTATTCTTGCCCCTGTCACCCCTCTTGAGGGCATGGGCGAGGACGAAGCTCTCGTCTTTTTGATTGACGAGGAAACCGAAAGCGTGGACCTTGTAACCGACGAGGAGCTTGGCACGAAGATTTTTGAGCTTTACTACGCCATGACAAACGAGGACGAGGAGGCATAACGCCGCACCGTCCCTTGTGTACCGTGCGCCGCTCTGCCTTTGCCGCGCGGCCTACCGCATTCTTACAAAAGGAGCTTTCCATGGCTAAGCTTTCAAAAACCGCTGTCTATCATTTTGCGAAGTTTTCTATCCGCCTTGCCCTGTTTCTTGCCGCCCTCACCTTATACATCGTCGGGCGCGCCACGGGAGACCACAGCACCTTCCTCTCGCTTCTCGGGACGCCCTGGGTTCTGCTTAGCATCGGCATTCTCTTTGCGATAGAAATGCTTCTCCGCTTCTTCCCCTCCTCGATTGAGAGCATGGGCTGCCAGAAGCAGTTCCGCCGCAACTACATTCCAAAGGACGAGAGCCTTACCGAGCGGGTTTCGCTCGGCTCGTGGCGTTCCACCCTTGCGGTGGCCGTCTTCTGGCTGCTTCTCAACGGCGGCATTGCCGCCCTCTATTTCACGGGTGTCATTGACGAGATGGTGCTGGTGCTTTGCAGCCTGTTCTATTCGGTGGCAGATATGATTTGCATTCTCTTCTTCTGCCCCTTCCAGACCTGGTTCATGAAGAACAAATGCTGCGGCTCCTGCCGTATCTACAACTGGGATTACGTCATGATGTTCACCCCGCTTATCTTCATTCCGCACCCCTTTGCGCGCGGGCTTTTCGCCATGGCCTTCGTCCTTTTCCTCGCGTGGGAGATAGCCGTGTGGCTTCACCCCGAGCGCTTTTCCCCTGCCGCCAACAGGGCCCTTTCCTGCGAGAACTGCAAGGAAAAGCTCTGCCAGCACAAGCACCAGCTCCGTTCCTTCCTGCGGAAGAACTCCGCACGCATCCGTCTTGCCGAAACGCTTGACCGCGCGAAGCGGCGCATAAGAGGAGACCGGGGCAAGACCGAATAAAGCCCCGAGGGGCCCTGCCCCGTCGCATTCCGCTTCTTTTCTGTTTTGTTTCTTTCCGTTATCAAGGCGGCTGTCCCCGCCAAAAAAATAAGGAGAACTGTTATGAGCAAAGAAAGAGACGCAAAAACCCTGTTTGGCACCATGTGCCGCACCCTCGACAACATGAACTGGACCTACAAGACCGAAACGAGCGATGGCTTCTACATCATTCGCACCTCGGCTGTGGGCGAGGACCTTTCGATGGGCCTTGTCATCCGCATTGACATCAACCGCGCACTCATGTACCTCAAGTCCCCCATGCCCTTCTCGGTGCCCGAAAACAAGAGAGCCGAGCTTGGCGCCGCCACCGTCATTGCCAACATGGCCATGCTGAACGGCTGCTTCGAATACGATTACAGCGACGGCTACTGCGCCTTCAAGCTGATTATCCCGTTTGAGGAGTGCACCATCAGCGAAAAGGTCTGCAAGTACATGATTTACGTATCCTGCGATATGGTGGACAAGTTCAACGACAAGATGAAGGCTCTCGCCGAGGGCAACATCTCGCTTTCCGAGTACAACCAGCAGGTTCGCAGCATGTTCGGCTAATCATAAAAAAAGAAAAAGGCTGGAAACAGCCTTTTTCTTTTTTTCGTGTAGCGCGGGCGGCGCGGGCCTTACTGCTCAATAGATGGCGAGGAAATAGTCCCTTCCGTTATGGGTGACGGTCTCGGTGAGACGAGGGGGCTCGGCGAGCGTATCGACGCTTCGCAGGGCGGCCAGCCCTCTGCCGTCACGCTTGGCATAGGCCTCCTTCTTCACAAAGCCTTCCAGGAAGGCGCGTCGGCGTGCCTCCCCGGAGAGCGCCGTGAGCTCCTCTTTTTCGGCGCCTTGGAAATAGTGCTCGGTAAGGCGCGCCATTCTCCCGTCGGGGAGTGGGCGGTCATACGGCTCTATATCCACGCCGAGGGGGCAGGTGGAAAGGGCGGCAACCGCAAGCTCTCCCGCATGGGAAAGACTGAAGCAATATCTGCTGTTTGTAAAGTCGGGTTTACCGTACGGCGAGATTTCTACCGCAGGGCAGGGGATTTCCATATAGGAAAGGAGCTGGGCGAGGGCCGTAAGCGCCGCGATTCTTCGCGCCCCTGCCTCGCCGCGGGGCTTACCCTCGGCGTAGGCGGCAAGAGGGGGAGGGAGCGAGGCAAGCCTCGCCGCCGTATCCCCGTCAATCGGCACGGTCTTATAGAGCAGCATCATTGTAAAAGAAGCATTGGCAGTACCATCGGGCGGCGCTTCGTCTTCTTGAAAAGAAGCCGCGAGAGCTCGTCACGCAGGGCGCCCTTTATGGCATTCCAATCGGTGGAGCCGCTGTCAAGCTGCTCCTCAAGGCAGACCTTTGCCGCCGCGCGGATTTCCTCCATCAGCCGCTCGGACTCCTTAACATAAACAAAGCCGCGCGAGATAATCTCGGGCCCTGCCAGAAGCAGACCGTCCTCGCGGTCCACCGTTGCCACAACGGCAATCAGACCGTCCTCCGAGAGAAGCTTGCGGTCACGCAGAACCTGGGTGCCCACGTCACCGATACCCGCCCCGTCAATGAGAATACGCCCTGCGGGGAGCGTGCCTCCCCACCTTGCCTGCTCGGCACCGAGCTCCAAAACACGCCCGTTTTCGCCGAGGAAGATGTTCTCGGGGGGAATCCCCATAAATTCGGCAATCTGACGGTGGGCAAAGAGGTGGCGCGCCTCACCGTGAATCGGCATAAAGAAGCGTGGGCGAAGAAGCCCGATAAGAAGCTTCAGCTCCTCGCTGCAGGCGTGCCCCGAAACGTGGATTTCCTCTATCGAATCGTCGTTTTCGACGCGAATGCCGGCGGCAACCAGCGTATTGATGATTTTCCCGATAAGCTTTTCGTTGCCGGGAATGGCCTTGGAGGATAGCACCACCACGTCATTCGGCGAAAGGCTCACGCGGTCATGCGCGCCAAAGGCCATGCGGTAAAGGGCCGACATGGGCTCGCCCTGGCTGCCCGTCGTCAGGAGCGTCAGGTCGGAGGGGCGGTACCGCCGCATCTCCTGCGGCGGGATGATGGTTCCCTCGGGCACCGTGATGTACCCAAGCTCTGCCGCCGCGCCCACCACGTTCGTCATGCTGCGGCCAAACACCACCACGTGCCTGCCGTGGCGTGCCGAGGCATCGAGAATCTGCTGTACTCTATGGACGTTGGAGGAGAAGGTGGCAATCACAATCCTCTTGTCGGGGTATTTGAGGAAAAGGTGCTCAAGAGAATGGGCCACCCGTCTCTCGGACGGAGTGAAGCCGACTCGCTCGGCATTGGTTGATTCACCGAGGAGGAGGAGAACCCCCTCCTGCCCGATTTGCGCCATGCGCCCGATATCCATCATCTTCCCATCGGTGGGAGAAACGTCAAGCTTGAAGTCGCCTGTGTGATACACAAGCCCCACGGGGGTGCGGATGGCAAGCGCCGTGGCATCGGGAATCGAATGGTTGACATGGATAAACTCCACCGAAAAGACGCCGAGCTCTACCGTGTCGCCCGCGCTCACCGTGCGGAGGTCGGGCTTCTTCGGAAGCTTGACCTCCTCAAGCTTATTGCGGAGAATACCGAGCGTCAGGGCGGTGCCGTACACGGGAACCGAGAGCGAGCGCAGAACAAACGGCACGCCTCCGATATGGTCCTCATGCCCGTGGGTGAGCACAATGCCGCGAACGCGCGCGGCATTTTCTGTGAGATAGGAGATGTCGGGAATAACCAGGTCAACCCCCGGCATTTCCTCGTCGGGGAAGGCAATACCCGCATCTACCACAAGAATGTCGTTCCCGTATTCGAGAACGCACATATTTTTCCCGATTTCGCCAAGCCCGCCGAGGAAGGCAACGCGAAGCCTTCCTCGCCCGCCCTTCTGCTTTTCGGTGCTTTTTCCGACGGCACCGCCCCGAGAGCTCCTCTTTGCCTCGGCGCTGCCGCGCGCGGCGGCCTCCCGGGGCTCGGCGATAGGTGCGGCCTTTGCCCGCGCCCTGCTCTTTTCTGCGGTGCCCGTCCTCGCGGCACGGAGCCCCCCGGGAGCCTTGGCCGCCTTCGCGGCGCCATCTCCCGTTTTTTTCTTTTCCGATGTGCCGCCCCGCTTCCGCGGGGGAGCCTCGTGCGAAACGGACGCGCCTCGCTTATGTAGTGCGTCCTCTTTCTTTTTTTCAAATTTACTCATACTGTTTCCTTTTATACATTCCCCTTACCCGAGGGTAAGCGGGAGAATAAGGGCTGCCGCCGAGGCGGCGCCCAGAAGAAAGGAGATAAAGGGAAGATAGGGGGGCTTGCGCTGCCCCCTGCGGCTCCCCTCCTCCGTAGCTCTTGTCAAAAGAGAGGTGGCCTCGGCTACGATGTCCCGCTCGGCCACCCCTCGTGTTTCGGCCTTATCCCGAAGAACAAACAGCACCTCTTCAAAATACCGATTGTCGGGATTTTGCCATCTTAC
Source organism: Eubacteriales bacterium (assembly GCA_045533505.1). GTDB lineage: Bacteria > Bacillota > Clostridia > Oscillospirales > CAG-272 > UBA1740. The sequence continues at coordinate 213,863 of JAZSHY010000014.1, forward strand.
CACTCGTTTTTCACAGCCTCTGACCATACACTGCCTCTCCTTTTTCCTGTTTTCAGAGGTAGTATATCCTTATTTTTCCTGTTTTATGCGCGAATACGCCAAAAACCTGCGCGCACGAAGGATGCCGCAGGAGGGGGAGGGGCGTTTGCTCTGCCCTTCACGGGGGGCGGAGAACAGGCGCGGCCCGACTCCCCTCGGTCATGATGCATGCCCCGTCCCCGGGAAGAGCCCCGGCGAGGGAGGGCTATAAGAGAGTCTTTTCAGTTTCTTTTGATAAACATGTCGAAGAGGTTGCCGCTTGCCCCCGAATTCGGGTTCTCGGTTACCTCAAAGTCGAATTCGTCAAGCCCGTCATCGGCAGAGGCAGTCGCGGCAGCGGCCACGGGTGCCTCCTCGGTAACCGCCTCGGTCACAGGAGCCTCGACAGCCTCGGCCACAGGTGCGGTCTCGGCGGCGGGAGCCTCGACAGCCTCGGCCACAGGTGCGGTCTCGGCGGCGGGAGCCTCGACAGCC
>JAZSHY010000004.1:0-33662 GCA_045533505.1 Eubacteriales bacterium
CGCAAGGGTGACCTCCGCCGTGCCCGCGCCGGCGCGCAGAACATCGTCCCGAACTCGACGGGTGCTGCCAAGGCTATCGGCCTTGTTATTCCCGAGCTGAACGGCAAGCTCATCGGCTCTGCTCAGCGCGTTCCCACCTGCACCGGCTCCACCACCATTCTTGTGGCGGTTGTGAAGGGCAAGGATGTCACGGTTGAGGGCATCAATGCCGCCATGAAGGCTGCCGCCTCGGCCTCCTTCGGCTACAACACCGATGAAATCGTTTCGTCTGACGTTATCGGCATGACCTACGGCTCTCTCTTCGATGCTACCCAGACCATGGTAGCCAAGATTGACGATGACACCTACCAGGTTCAGGTCGTTTCGTGGTACGACAACGAGAACTCCTACACGAGCCAGATGGTTCGTACTATCAAATACTTCGCTGAACTTTAATTTCCCGCTTTGCGAACGGCAAAAACCCGGCATGCGCCGGGTTTTTTGCTTTTGCTCCCGGGCAAGCGAAAAAAGCGCAGGCGAGACCGAAGGGCCTCGCCTGCGCGAAGGGTGGTGCCGGTGGCCGGACTCGAACCGGCACGCTGTCGCCAGCGGTGGATTTTGAGTCCACTACGTCTACCAATTCCATCACACCGGCAGGTGCTCTCTTAGTATAACACACCTCCCTTTGAAAATCAAGAAGAAAAGGAAAAATTTTTACGGCGGTGCGGGGCGCGCCCAAGCTCCCCCTCGCCCGACGGCACTTTTTATAAAAATTGTAGGGCAACAGATTGATATTCACAAAGAATTGCGGTATAATAGTAAGGAGGAAACTATTCCCTCTTTATTTACTCATTGGCAGGAGGATGAGAAATGCAGGACACTGTAAATAAAACAAGCGGCGGTATCGCCGTAGATACCGAGCATATTTTCCCCATTATAAAAAAATGGCTGTATTCGGAGCGCGAGATTTTCTTGCGGGAGCTTGTTTCGAACGCGGTAGATGCTGTCACGAAGCATCGCCGTCTTGTATCGCTCGGAGAGACCGAGGAGAGCACCTCTCCCTACCGTGTTACCGTGACGGTGGCCGCCACCGACGGAACCGTTACCGTGTCGGACAACGGCATTGGCATGAGCGCCGAGGAGGTAGAGCGTTACATCGGTCATATGGCGCTTTCGGGCGCCCTTGACTTTATCGAAAAATACGAGGGCGAGGGCACGGGCATCATCGGCCACTTCGGCCTTGGCTTTTATTCGGCCTTTATGGTGGCCGACACGGTGGAAATCCTCAGCCGCTCACACACGGGTGCCCCTGCCGTGCATTGGACCGCCGACGAGGGCGGCAGCTATGTGATGGAGGAAGGCGAGCGCGCGTCGCGCGGCACCGATGTTGTTCTGCACATCAACGAGGAGAGCCGCGAATACTTAAGCACCGCGAAGCTCCGTGAGATTCTTAACCGCTACTGTGCCTTCATGCCTGTGGAAATTTATCTTGCCGATGCCGAGGCCGACCTCGGGGAGGAGGGCAAGGAGGCAGAGGAGGAAAAGCCGATTAACGACACGTGCCCCCTCTGGCAGCGTGCCGCCTCCGATATCACAGAGGAGGAATACACCTCCTTTTACCGCCGCGTGTTCGGCGATTACCGCGAGCCGCTTTTCTCTATGCACCTCGCCGCCGATTATCCTCTGAATTTCAAGGGCGTCCTTTTCTTCCCGAAGCTCAAGAGAAACTATGAGAGCCTGGAAGGGCAGGTTAAGCTTTACTACAATCAGGTCTTTGTGGCCGACAATATCCGCGAGGTCATTCCCGAATATCTTCTTATGCTCCGCGGTGTCATCGATTGCCCGGAGCTCCCCTTGAATGTATCGCGCAGCTATCTTCAGGACAGTGCCTATGTACGCAAGGTTTCTGCCTACATAGTCAAAAAGGTGGCCGACAAGCTCACCTCGCTCCTGAAGGCAGACCGCGCCGCCTACGAGGCTAAGTGGAAGGACCTTTCGGCCTTTGTCCAGTATGCCTGCATCAGTGACCGCAAGTTCTATGACCGTGCCTCCGCCGCCGCGCTTCTTACGATGGCAGACGGAAGCTGTAAAACCGTAGAGGAGGCCCTTGAAGACGCCAAGTCCGAGGGACATGAGAACCTTCTCTATTACGCCACCGATGCCGCACGGCAGGCAGGGCTCCTTGAGGCCTTCCGCGCCCGCGGTCTTTCTGTGGTTCTGGCGTCTGACTTCCTTGACAGCCGCTTCTTAGAAACGCTGGAGAGCTACCGAGAGGGCTTCCGCGCCGCGCGTATTGATGCCTCCACCGACGTCTTCAAGACCGAGGAGGCCGCCGAGGGCAACGAGCGCGCTGCGGCTCTTTATGAGGGACTTTCGGCTGAGGGCATGACTCTCACGGTGCTTTGCGAGCATCTTGGCAAGGAGAACGCCCCTGCTCTTATTACAGTGGCTGAGGAGGATGTGCGTATGCGTGAGATGATGCAGCTCTTCTCGCACGATGCCCCTGCTTCGCCGCTTCCCGCCAAGCTGGTTCTGAACTCGGATACCGAGGTGGTGTCGCGCCTTCTTTCGGGCGGCTACGGAGAAGAGGAGGGGGCGGTAGCAAAGCATCTGCTCTCGCTTGCACTCCTGTCGCACCGCCCGCTTTCGGCTGGGGAAATGAAGGAGCTTCTGTCGGAAAGCTACCGAATCTTGGGGCTTTTGCCGTAATGACGGGAGAGCTTTCGATTGTCCTCGGGAATATAGAGGAAAGCCTTGGACGCACGGAGAGGGAAGAGAAGAAGCGTCTCGGCCATATCTCGGAGCTTTGCTACACCCTTCTTCACGGGCCCTGCGGGGCGGCATGTACAGAGGAGGGGCCGGCACTCGCCGCGGCCATGAAGGTGCTTTCCTCGCTTCGTCCCCTCCCGTCGGCGCGTGACCGCGCATCGCTCGTTGAAGGGCTCTTCCGCGAGGGAGAGCGCTGCTTTGGAAGGCCGCTTCGCCTTTCGGATTTCTCGGAGGGGCCGAGGCCTCCCCTCACAAATGCAAGGGTTGCGTATGTGAAAAATCCGCAGGCCGACCTTGCCTACCGCCGCTTTGCCGAGCTCCTTTCGGAGCCCTCGGCCTTCCCCTGCAAGGGCTCCGCCTCACTCGCCGACGGGCTTCGGAACGGATATGCGGATTACGCCGTTATCCCGTTCCTGTCCGGCGGAAGACCGCTTCCCTCTGCGGTGGCCTTCCTAGAGGAGCATTCCTTCTTTGTGACGGCGGTGACAGCCGCCTCGCAGGGAGAGGAGGGGCTCGGCTTTGCACTTCTCGCGCGTGAGCCGGTGTCCCACCGACCTCCCACCCACCTTCTTTTTCGCCTTGAGGAGAGGGAGGGCGAGACTCTCCCCGAGCTTTTGAAGCTCCTTTCCCTATGGGATATCCGCTGCCTCTTTCTGGATAGCTCGGCCCTGCCTTATGCAAAGGAGTATGCCGTCGCACGGCTTCTCGTCTCGGGCGACGGGGAGGCACTTTCGCGCCTTTTTGTCTACCTTACCCTATATGCTCCCGGCGTTATCGGACACGGCTTTTATTTTGAACTTAATTGAAAGGAACAGGCCAATGAAAACGATTACCTATCGCCCGCACGGCGTATGTGCCTCGCGCATGGATGTGGCTATTGACGGCGAACGGATTTCCGAGGTGAAAATTCACGGGGGCTGCGCCGGGAACACCCAGGCCGTGGCTTCTCTTGTTATCGGCATGACGGTGGAGGAGGCTCTCGGGCGCATCCGCGGCATTCGCTGTGGCTTTAAGCAGACCTCCTGTCCCGACCAGCTTGCCAATGCCCTTGAGGCCTGCCTCGCACTCGGAGAAGAGGAGGTGGAGGTATAATGGATTTCCGCGTTGAATACGAACGCTGGCTGAGCTCCCCCTATCTTTCGGAGGAGGAAAGGCAGGAGGTCCGCGCCATTACCTCGCCCGAGGAGCAGGAGCTGGCCTTCGGGCGCTCGCTTGCCTTCGGTACGGCGGGGCTTCGCTCCTCCATGTCGATGGGCCCCGGCCGTATGAACGTGCATACCGTCGCATGGGCCACGGGCGGCCTTGCCGAGCTTGTGCTCCGTCACGGGGGCGCCGAGCGCGGTGTCGTGATTGCCTATGACTGCCGCCACAATTCCGCCCTCTTTGCCAAGGTGGCCGCGGAGGTGCTTGCCGCAACGGGAATTCACGTGTATCTTTTTGACGGGCTTCGTCCGACGCCCGAGCTTTCCTTTGCCGTGCGCAAGCTCGGCTGCCTTGCGGGTATCAACATCACCGCATCGCACAACCCGCGCGAATACAACGGCTATAAGGCCTATTGGGAGGACGGTGCTCAGCTTTCTCCCGAGGACGCGGCGGTTGTCAGCTCGGCTATGGAGGGCATCGATGTCCTGGGCGGCACGCCCCGTATGCCGTATGAGCGCGCGCTTGCCGAGGGGAGGATTACCCTGCTTGGCGAGGAATTTGACGAAGGCTATCTTGAGGCAATTGCCGCAACCGCGATTGACCGTGAGCTTCTCAGGCGCGCGTCCGAAAGCCTTTCCATTGTATATACACCTCTTCACGGGGCGGGCTACCGCCTTTTGCCAGAGGCGCTTCGCCGCGCAGGGCTCACGAGTGTTGTGACGGTGCCCGAGCAGATGACGCTTGACGGGGATTTCCCCACCGTGAAGAAGCCAAACCCCGAATATGCCGACGTGTTTCAGCTTGGCATCGCGCTTGCCGAGAGGGTGGGGAGCGACCTTGTTATCGCCACCGACCCCGATTCGGACCGAGTTGGAGTTGTCACAAGAACGAAGGATGGCGGCTTTATCCCCATCAGCGGCAATAAAATGGGTGCCCTGCTTCTCGACTACGTGATAGGCGCACGCCTCCGCACGGGGACTATGCCAAAGGGTGCCTTCACCATCAAAAGCATTGTTTCTACCGACCTTGTGACCGAAATTGCCAAAGCCCACGGTATTGTGCTTCACGATGTTCTCACGGGCTTCAAGTACATCGGCGAGGTCATCAAGGGGTATGAGGAGAGAGGAGAGGAGGACAAATTCCTCTTTGCCTTTGAGGAGAGCTACGGCTATCTGACGGGGACCTACGCGCGCGACAAGGATGCCGTGGGCACCTCTCTTATGATTGCGGAGATGACCGCCTATTATGAGGAGCGCGGTATGACGCTTGCCGATGCCCTCTGTGAGCTTGACAAAAAATACGGCGTCTTCCGTGAGAAGACCACCGAGATTTATATGGAGGGGCTTGACGGCCTCGCGCGGCAGAAGCGCGTTATGGCTCGCCTCCGCGAGAACCCGCCCAAGATGCTTTGCGAAAGCCGTGTCGTAAAAATCGGAGATTACAGTAAAGGTTACTTTACAAATATAGAAAACGGCGAGCGCACGGCTATTTCGCAGGCGAGGAGCGACGTTTTGTATTTTGTGACGGAGGAGGACGACAAGGTCATTATCCGTCCGTCGGGAACCGAGCCGAAAATCAAAATCTATTTCCTTGTCCACGGCAGTGATGAGGCCGAGGCGGGCGGCAAGATAGAGAAGCTTGTACGCGATACCGCCGCCTTTGCGGAGATATGACAATAAGATAGGGGAAAGCCAGTGACTGAAAAGCAAAGAAAAATACGGAATTTTTCCATCATCGCGCATATTGACCACGGGAAGTCCACCCTTGCCGACAGAATTTTGGAGGCTACCCGTGCGGTGGAGGCCCATGATATTGAGTCGCGCATGCTTGACAATATGGAGCTTGAGCGCGAGCGCGGCATTACCATCAAGGCGCGCACCGTAACCCTCGCCTACCGTTCCGATTCGGGTGAGGAGTATATCTACAATCTGATAGACACGCCCGGCCACGTCGACTTCGGCTATGAGGTTTCGCGCTCGCTGAAGGCGTGCGAGGGTGCCATTCTCGTGGTGGACGCCACCCAGGGGGTGGAGGCGCAAACGCTTGCCAACGCGTACCTCGCCATCGACAATGACCTTGAGATTTTACCGGTGATTAACAAGATTGACCTGCCCTCGGCCAATGTCTCGCGCTCAAGGGAGGAAATCGAGGAGATTATCGGTATTCCCGCCGACGGCTGCCCTGCCGTATCTGCCAAAACGGGCGAGAACATTCATGACGTGCTGGAGGCCCTCATTCGGGATATTCCCGCCCCGGAGGGGGATGCGGATGCCCCTCTCCGTGCTCTGGTGTTTGACTCGTACTACGACAGCTATCTCGGGGTTGTGGTGTATGTCCGTATCTTTGACGGGCGTCTGAGAACGGGTGACACCATCCGCATTATGAGCACGGGTGCCGAATACGAGGTGGTTTCGGTAGGAACGCCCGGCGCCTTCAGTATGAACAGGACCGACTGTCTTGAGGCAGGTGAGGTCGGGTATCTTACGGCCAGCATGAAAACGGTGGGTGACACCCGTGTCGGTGACACCATCACCCTTGCTGTGGGCGGCGTTACCGAGCCGCTTCCCGGCTTCCGCCCCGCAAGACCTATGGTGTATGCGGGTATTTACCCGGCGGACGGAGCGCGTTACGGAGATTTGCGCGACGCTCTTGAGAAGCTGCGCCTCAACGACGCCGCCCTCTCGTACGAGCCCGAAACCTCGGCAGCGCTCGGCTTTGGCTTCCGTTGCGGCTTCCTCGGCCTTCTTCATATGGAAATTGTAGAGGAGAGGCTGGAAAGAGAATTCAACCTTGACCTTATCACCACGGCCCCGAGCGTGATTTATAAAATCGTTCTGCGCGGCGGCGAGGAGGTCTATATCGATAACCCTGCGGGCTATCCGTCCCCCGATGAAATCGAGGCTGCCTACGAGCCCATTGTCCGTGCCTCCATCATTACTCCCACCGAATACATCGGGGGGCTTATGGATTTGTGCCAGGACCGCCGCGGCACCTATCTTGATATGAAATATCTTGACGCCTCCCGTGCCGAGCTTCATTACGACCTGCCCCTCAATGAAATTGTTTACGATTTCTTCGACGCGCTCAAAAGCCGCAGCAAGGGCTACGCCTCTCTCGATTACGATTTTCTCGAATACCGTGAGAGCCGTCTTGTGAAGCTGGACTTTCTCCTGAACGGAGAGCAGGTGGATGCGCTTTCCTTTATCGTACATGAGGACAAGGCCTACGGGCGTGCGCGCAAGATTGCCGAAAAGCTGAAGGAAAACATTCCACGGCAGCTCTTTGAAATTCCGATTCAAGCCGCCATCGGCTCGAAAATCATCGCCCGAGAGACGGTCAAGGCCATGCGCAAGGACGTGCTTGCCAAGTGCTACGGCGGCGACATCACACGGAAGAAGAAGCTTCTCGAAAAGCAGAAGGAAGGGAAAAAGAAGATGCGCAGGCTCGGCTCGGTGGAGGTGTCTCCCGAGGCGTTCATGGCAGTTCTTAAGCTGGATAACGATGACTGACGGCAGGAAGGTAGGGCTTTACATCCACATCCCCTTTTGCCTTCGGAAGTGCCTCTACTGCGACTTCTGCTCGCTGGCAGGAGCCGAGAGTGAGATACCGAGGTATCTCCGCGCCCTCGTCTCCGAGATGCGGTCACGCCCGGCAAACGGCTACACGGTGGACACGGTTTATCTGGGCGGCGGTACCCCGTCGCTCCTCTCGCCACGCGAGATGGAGGGGCTTTTCGCGGCGCTTCATTCGGTCTACTGCATAGAGGCCGATGCCGAAATCACGTGTGAGGCGAACCCGGGCACGGTGACAGAGGACAAGCTCTCCGCCTATCGCTCGCTCGGCATCAACCGCCTGAGCCTTGGGGTGCAGTCGCTTTCCCCCCGTGCCCTTTCCTCGATAGGACGGGCCCACACGGCTGAGGAGGCGGTGGAGGCCTTCCGCGCGGCACGTATCGCAGGCTTTGCGAACATAAGCCTTGACCTTATGACGGGGCTCCCGGGGGAAACGCCGGAGGAACTTTCGGATACGGTGGAGGGGCTTCTCGCACTCGCCCCCGAGCATATCTCGGCCTACGCCCTTTCGGTGGAGGAGGGGACGCCTCTCTCGCGCTCCCCCCTGCTTGCTACCCTACCCGACGAGGATGCGGCGACCTCCGCCATGGAAAGAACCGCCGAGACACTTGAGAGGGCAGGCTACCTTCGTTATGAAATTTCAAACTACGCAAAAGAGGGCTATGAAAGCCGCCACAATCTGCGTTACTGGCGTGGGGAGGAATACATCGGTCTCGGCCCTGCCGCCTATTCCTATTTCGGCGGAGAACGCTTCGGGAATGCGCGTGACGTGCAGGGCTATATGGCGGGAATCCGAAAAAGAGTGGACGGGGAGCGCATCACGCGAGAGGAGAAGGAGAAGGAGACCGTCATGCTCTCGCTTCGCACGGCGGAGGGGATTGCGCGGGAGGCCTACCTTGTCGCCTTCGGGCGCGACCCGCACCGCCTTTTCGCGCCGCTTGTCGCGCGTTACCCCGCGCTCTTTCGGGTTACGCCCACCCACCTTTCCCTCACCGACAGGGGTATGACGCTGTCAAGCTCGCTCATGGCCGAATGCCTTTTACTCCTGGAGGAGGCTGCCCCGTCCTCCTGAGCGTGCGCCCGTGTTGCCTTTTCGCCGCACGCCTCTTTTTCCGGGTGCCGGGTGTGCCATCCCCGCTGTGTGCTTTAAACAGCTTTATGTAAACAAAACCGTGCAAGAACCAATGGTTTGGCTTCTTGCACGGTTTTTCTTTATTGCATGGCAACGACTTCGGTTTGGCTTTTGATAATAGAGGCGGGAGGGAAGACACCGCGCAGGGAGAGGAGGGGATAGGCCCTTGTGCCCCTTCCTATCACGGTGCCGGGGTTCAGAACGCAGGAGCAACCGACATCGGCACAGTCTCCGAGGAAGGCGCCGACCTTGCGAAGCTCTGTCTCATAACTCTCGGAGCCGCGGATGACGACGGGCTTGCCGTCGCCCTTGAGGTTCGAGCAGATAGAGCCTGCGCCCATGTGGGCCCTGTAGCCGAGAATCGAATCGCCTACATAATTGTAATGCGGCACCTGCGCGCCGTCCAGCACGATGGCGTTTTTAAGCTCGGACGAATTGCCGATAACACATCTCTCGCCGACAATGACGTTCCCTCGGAGATAGGCACCCGGGCGAACCTCGGTGCCGTGACCGAGAATGGCAAGCCCTTCAATGGTGGCGGTCTTATGAATTTTCACACCCTCGCCGAGGAGAAGATTCTCTCCCACAAGGGTGTAGCCCGGCAAGCCCTCCTCCACGAGGCGGCCCAAAAGCGCACCGATGTCGGGGAGCATTTGCCAGGGGTATTCGTGGTGCGAGAAGAATTCCTCAAGATAGGCGGGAACCCTTTCAAAAAGCTCTGCGGTCCGTACCTCTTTTGTCATAGCGCGTGCCCTCCCTGGCGGATGGCATCGGCCACCCTTTCGGCAAAGGCGCGGCAGTCCTCCTCCTTCGGGCATTCGACCATGATACGGATAAGGGGCTCGGTGCCGCTTTCCCGCAGGAGAAGGCGGCCTTGGCCGGCAAGCTCACCTTCGATTTCACGGCGCACCGCCAAAACTCTCGCATCCGAAAGGGCAGCCGCCTTGCTGTGCACACGGATGTTTTGCATGAACTGAGGGTAGAGCAGGACGTCCTTGCTGAGCTCCGAGAGGGGGAGCTTTCTGTCAGAGACCTCCTCGGCAAGCATAATGGCGGTGAGAAGGCCGTCACCCGTGGAGGCATATTTCTTCATAATAATATGGCCCGATTGCTCTCCTCCGAGGGCGTACCCCTTTTCCTGCATGCATTCGTACACAAAGCGGTCACCCACCTTGGTTCTCTCGCATCGGACGCCGATTTTCCGGAGGCTTTCGTCAAGGCCGCTGTTCGACATGACGGTGGCAACCAGAGTGTCGCCCGAAAGCATATCTCTTTCCTTGAGGCGGCGCCCGAGAATGTAGAGGATGCGGTCTCCGTCCACGACATCGCCGTTTTCGTCCACGGCGATGCAACGGTCACCGTCACCGTCAAAGGCGAAGCCGAGGTCGAGGTGCTTTTCCTTCACAAGGCGGCAAAGCTGCTCAATGTGCGTGGAGCCGCAGTCCTTGTTGATATTGATGCCGTTCGGCGAATCTCCAATCACCGTGAGCTGTGCCCCCAGCGCGCCGAAGAGCGACCTTGCCAGCATCCAGGAGGCACCGTTGGCACAGTCAAGCCCTATCTTCAGCTTCTTGAAGGAGTGGGCGGCAAGCGAGATAAGATATCCGAGGTAACGGTTTCTTCCCGAGGCGTAATCCTCAATGAGCCCGAGGGCCTCTCCCGTGGCAAGCGGCAGGTCATCGCCGTGAACACCGAGAAGAGAAAGATTGCCGTCAAGATACGCCTCGATAAGGAGGGTGGTGGCATCGTCCAGCTTCTCGCCGTATCGGCTTATCACCTTGATTCCGTTGTCGTGGAAGGGGTTGTGCGAGGCGGTTATCATAATGCCGCAGTCAAACTCGTCCTGACGGGTTACAAACGAAACGCTCGGCGTTGTGGTCACGTGAAGCATATAGACGTCGGCCCCCGAGGCGATGGCACCCGCGATAAGTGAATATTCCAGCATGTAGCTGGAACGGCGTGTGTCCTTGCCAATCACAATTCTCGGCTTGTGGTGAGCGTGCCCTCCCGTGTAAAGCTTGCTCCCGAAATACCAGCCGAGAAACCGCCCGACCTTATAGGCCTGCTGTGATGTGAGTGTTATGTTGGCCTCTCCGCGAAAGCCGTCCGTGCCGAAATAATGCGGTTTGCCGTCAGAGGGAGGCGGAGCCGCCTTCACGGTGCAATCCTTCTTCAGCAATTCATCCACCGTGACGCCAAACAGCTCAGAAAGCAAAACCATTTTGTCGAGCTGCGGCAGTGCCTGCCCCATCTCCCATTTGGAAACCGATTGTCTTGATACCCCGAGAAGTGCGGCAAGCTCCTCTTGAGGAAGCCCTTTTTCGTTCCGCAGCGCTTGAATTTTTTCGCCGATTGTCATACGCTTCTCCTTCATAATATAATAAGACCTTACATACCAGTATACCACAATCATACCGCAAAGGGAAGCCCCTGTCTACCAACCGCAGGAAACAATTTCCTCGCAACCTGCGGTTGCGCGGCAAAAAGCTCCGTTCTCCGCGTCTTCTTTGTGCCCGAGAACGCACGGTGTCTCTCTGCTTTTTGCGCGCTCTCACTCTCTTCCTATTTATAGTATATTCGCACCTCGGCCTCTTTTTTGAAAATTGAGACTCGGAAGGGAGAATTTTTGCGCGAAAAAAATTTTCACAGGAAGCCCTGATTCATGACAAAAAATAAAAATTATTTTCATTTTCAAGAAACACCTGTGAAACCTTACAAGATTAGAGCGAAAAACTTTTTTGTTTTTTGCTCTTTTTACTACGATGTTTCAATAATTTCCTTATTGACAAATGTAAAAAAATGTAGTACAATGAGAGTTGATGAAAAAACTTTTTGAAATCTCACGGCAAAATCTGTGGAAGGGGAGCAAGAATGAATCGAACGCTACTGCAGACGCAGCTTCTTTACGATGAGATGGGGAAAAGCGAAAAGCGGGTGGCCGATTGGTTGCTCTCACGTCCCGGCGAGGTGCTCCCCTATTCCATCACCGAGCTTGCCGAGCTTTCCCAAAGCTCGGAGGCGACCATTGTGCGCTTCTCAAAGCGTCTTGGCTTTTCGGGCTATCAGGAGCTGAAGCTTTCTCTTGCTCAGGACCATGAAAGCCGTGTGGTTTCCCCCACCATTACTCCCGCTGACAGCTGCTTTGAGATTCTTGAAAAGGTGTGCAACGAGGCGTACCTCTCGCTTGAGAGGACCAAGAGGCTTCTCGTGGCCGATGCCATGACGGCGGCAGCCGATGCCATTTCCTCGGCGCGCAAGTGCGTGCTTATAGGCCTCGGCTCCTCGGCCTCGGTGGCGGGCGACGCCGCCAACAAATTCTTGCGCGCGGGCTGCAACGCCTATGCGTACGGTGACACGCATATGCAGGCAATTGCCATCAATCAGCTTGGCGAGGGTGATTGCGTGGTGGGCATTTCACAGACCGGCTCCTCCAAGGATATTGTAGACGGACTCCGCCTTGCGCGCTCGCGCGGCGCGACCACGGTGGCGGTTACGGGGACCGAGCGCTCGCCCATCATCCGTCAGGGGGATATCGTGCTGCTCACCGACACGGAGGAGATACGGCACGGGAGCTTGGGGCTCAACTCTCACATATCACGCCTTATGGTGCTGGATGCGCTCTGCTATTACATTGCTTACCGCAATGGTGAAAAGGTGACGGTGCCCCTGCGCGAGAACGAGCTCGCGCTTGAATCGAAGCGTATTCACGAGGAATAGTTCCTCACCCGATATTCTGCTAATTTTTCAAATTTCACGGAGGATAGAACCACTTATGAAAATCTTAGTCATCAATGCAGGCAGCTCGTCCCTTAAATACCAGCTGTTTGACATGGACACGGGAGATGTGATTGCCAAGGGCCTTTGCGAGCAAATCGGCATCGGCGGTGCCATCACCCACAAGCGTCCGGGGAAGGAGGACTACCACAAGGATGTCACCTTCCGCGACCATGACGATGCGATTGCCCTCGTGCTTTCGCTCCTCACCGATAAGGAGCTTGGCGTGATTGCCGACCTTTCGGAGATTGACGCCATCGGCAACCGTGTGGCTCACGGCGGCGAAAAGCTCCGCCGCTCCATGCTGGTGGGAGATGAGGAAATTCAGTATCTGTATTCCATCGTTCCCATCAACCCTCTGCACGGCCCGCCCGCCATCAAGGGCATTGAGGCCTGCCGCCGTCTTATGCCGGGCAAGCCGCTTGCCTGTGTGTTTGACACCTCCTTCTACTCCACCCTTCCCGATTACGCCTATATCTATCCCATTCCGTACGAATATTACGAGAAATACCAGGTTCGCCGCTACGGCTTCCACGGCACCTCGCACCGCTACGTGTGCGAGAGGGTAGAGGCCCTTTGCGGCAAGCCGCTTTCCGAGCTCAAGGTTATCACCTGCCACCTCGGTAACGGCTCCTCCATTACCGCCACCAAATACGGCAAGGCTGTTGACACCTCCATGGGCTTCACGCCTCAGGAGGGGCTCCCCATGGGCACACGCTCGGGCTCCATCGACCCCACGGTGGTTACCTACCTTGAGCGCGTCGAGGGCATGACACCCGAGGAGGCCGACAAGATGCTCAACTCCAAGTCCGGTCTTCTCGGCGTTTCGGGCGTTTCGTCCGACGGGCGTCTTGTGACCGCGGCGGCGGCTGAGGGCAATGACCGCGCCCGTCTTGCGCTTGACATTCTCGTTTACGATATCAAGAAAATCATCGGCTCGTATGTGGCTGCCATGAACGGTGTGGATGTTCTCGTCTTCACGGCGGGCATCGGTGAGAATGACCGCGCTCTGCGCCGCCGTGTCTGCGCGGAGATGGATTATCTCGGCATCGCCATCAAGGAGGACCTCAACGAAAAGGGGCCTCGCGGCGAGGAGCTTGACCTCACAGCCGACGGTGCCCGTGTCAAGACCTTCGTTATCCCGACGAACGAGGAATATATGATTGCGCTTGACACCAAAAGACTTGTTGAAAAATAAGAAAGGATATAAAGTGCTATGATGTCACCCTACGAAATTAAGAAGCAGATTTGCGAGGTCGGCCACAAGATTTATGCGGCAGGCTTCGTCGCCGCCAACGACGGTAATATCTCGGTCAAGTACAGCGACAACGAGTATTACTGCACCCCCACGGGCGTTTCCAAAGGCGACCTGACGCCCGACATGATTATCAAGGTGGATGCGAACGGCAAGAAGCTTGAGGGCAAGCTCAATCCTTCGAGCGAAATCAAGATGCACATGCGTGTGTATCAGCAACGCCCCGACGTCTTTGCCGTGGTGCATGCCCATCCCCCCGTGGCGACTGCCTTTACGGTTGCCAACGTGCCGCTTGACCAGTACATTCTTCCCGAGGCCGTTCTGACCATCGGTACCCTTCCCACCTGCGAGTACGGCACCCCCTCCACCATGGAGATTCCCGAATCGCTCTCGCCTTACCTCCAGAGCCACGATGCCTTCCTTCTCAAGAACCACGGCGCTCTTACGGTGGGCAACACGCTGACAAAGGCCTTCTTCCTCATGGAGGAGGTAGAATTCAACGCCAAGATTTGCAAATATGCAAGAGAGCTCGGCGGGGTAGACGAAATCCCCTGCGAGCAGCTGGAAAAGCTTATGGAGCTCCGCAAGAAGATGAACCTTCCCGGACGCCATCCCGGCTGCAAGAAGTGCTCAAACCGCGGAACCGACAAGTGCCGCTGCAAGACCGACGGCGCAGGGAAGCCCGAGGGGCACACCTGCACCTGCAACCATGAGGAGCCGAAGTCGGGCGACGCGCTTGTGGCTGAAATTACGCGCCGTGTGATGGAAGCTCTTGGTCGCTGAGTGCAGAGAGGAGACAAGCATGGCTATTCAGTGGACAGAAGCCCAGATTGCCGAAATCATCAAGAGCGTAATGCTTGAGGTGAACAAGGAGCCCGAGGCGCCCGAGCGTTACGACGCCACCTCCTATTGCGGACGCCGCTACATCGGCGTGTATGACGATATGAACGCGGCCATCGCCGCTGCCGAGGAGGGCTACCGCGCCATCCGCGAGATGCGTGTGGAGGAGAGGGAAAGGCTGATTGATTCGATTCGCAGCCTGTGCCGTGACGAGGCTCCGATTATGGGCAAGCTGGGTGTGGACGAAACCAAGATGGGGCGTGTCGACCACAAAACGGCAAAGCACCTTCTTGTGGCTGACAGAACCCCGGGCACCGAGGACATTGTTTCCTTTGTGAAAACCGGCGACCTCGGCCTTACCTTAACCGAGATGGCACCCTTCGGTGTGGTGGGCAGCATTACCCCCTCCACCAACCCCTCCGAAACCGTCATCTGCAACTCTATCGGAATGATTGCGGCGGGCAACGGCGTGGTGTTTAACCCCCATCCGAACGCCATCGCAACCTCCAACTATGCCGTTGACCTCGTTAACCGCGCCTGCGCGGCGGCAGGCGGCCCCGGTGTGCTTGTTGCCTCTGTGGCAAAGCCCACTCTTGAAACCGCAAGCATTATGTATAAGCATCCTGCCATCCGCCTTCTCGTTTGCACGGGCGGCCCCGGTGTTGTCAAGAGCGTTCTCTCCTCGGGCAAAAAGGCCATTGGCGCGGGCGCGGGCAACCCCCCCGTTATCGTAGATGACACTGCCGACATTAAAAAGGCGGCCAAGGATATCATCGACGGCTGCTCCTTCGATAACAACCTCCCCTGCATTGCCGAAAAGGAGGTCTTCGTCTTCGATTCTGTTGCCGATGAGCTGATTGCCGGTATGCAGAAGGCGGGCTCGCTTCTCATCTCGCGTGCCGATGCCGACAGGCTTGCCAAGGTAGTCTTGAAGGAGGTAACCACCAAAGCGGGAGACAAAAAGCTCTCGGTCAGTCGCGACTGTGTCGGGCGTGACGCGCAGGTTCTCCTTTCCAAAATCGGCATTGAGGTTGACCATCACATCCGTTGCATCATCTGTGAGGTGCCGTTTGAGCATCCCTTCGTCCAGGAGGAGCTTATGATGCCCATTCTTCCGATTGTGCGCGTCAGCAACATCGACGAGGCCATTGACCTTGCCGTCAAGGCCGAGCACGGCAACCGTCACACGGCGCACATGCACTCCAAGAACATCGATAACCTCACCCGCTTTGCCCGCGCGGTGGAAACCACCATATTTGTGAAGAACGCCCCCTCGTTTGCCGGCATCGGCTTTGGCGGTGAGGGTCATACCACCTTCACGATTGCAGGCCCGACGGGAGAGGGTATCACCTCGGCTCGCAGCTTTACCCGTCTGCGCCGCTGCGTGCTGGCGGATAACTTCCGTATCATTTAAGTAAGGAGAAAAACCATGGAAATGAATGCACAGCAAATCGAAAGCATTGTGCGTCGCGTCCTCGGCAAGCTGGAGGGCTCCTCTCCCGCTTCGGCATCGGGCAGCGGAATTCCCAAGATGGCGCAGGTCGCCATGCTGACCGGTGAGAAGAAGATTGAGGTCAAGGAATTCCCCATTCCCGCCCTTGAGGACGACGACATTCTCGTGAAGGTAGAGGGCTGCGGCGTTTGCGGCACAGACGTTCACGAATGGAAGGGCGACCCCTTCGGTCTTATCCCCGTCGTTCTCGGTCATGAGGGCACGGGCGAAATCCTCGCGCTTGGCAAGAACGTAAAAACAGATACCGCCGGTAACCCCATCAAGGTGGGCGACAAAATCGTCACCTCGGTTATCAGCTGCGGCGAGTGCCACGCCTGCCGCAACCATCCTGCTCACACCAACCTCTGCGAAAAGCAGGGCGTGTTCGGCCTTATCGGCCATCAGGATGCCCAGCCCCTCAACGGCTGGTTTGCCTCTCACCTTCTGATTCGCGCCAAGGGCGCCACCTACTTCGTGGTGAACGACCTTGACCTGCAGGAGAGAATGCTTCTTGAGCTGGCCTGCGTTTGCGTGCATGCCCATGCCCGCGCCGTGGGAACCGGTCTTATGAACTTCAATACCAAGGTGCTCATTCAGGGCCTCGGCCCTGTTGGCCTTGTGATGATTGCCGTGCTCCGCGCGGCGGGCATCAACCATATCATCGCGATTGACGGCACGCCCATGCGCCTTGAAATGGCCAAGAGAATGGGTGCCAAGACCACGGTAAACTTCCGCGAGCTCGATACGCTTGAAAAGCGTGTGGCGGCTGTGAAGGCCGCAACAGGCGGCGTGGGTGCCGACTTTGCCTTCCAGTGCACGGGTGCACCGCCGGCAGCTGCCGATATCTATTCGTACATTCGCCGCGGCGGCGGGCTTTGCGAGATGGGCTTCTTCGTCAACAACGGTGAATACAGCGTCAACCCGCACTTCGCCATGTGCAACAAGGAGATTAACCTGGTTGGCTCCTGGGATTACAGTGCCCAGGATTACCCCACCACGATGGCCTTCCTCCGTCAGGCACGCGAGATGAAGATTCCGATTAAGGAGCTTATCACGCATTCCTTCCCGCTTGACCGCCTGAACGAGGCGATGGAGGTCAACATTTCCCAGCAGGGCATCAAAATCTGCTACGTACCTGACTAAGGAGGCGCCGTATGGCACTCGGAATGATTGAAGTGTACGGCTATACTACCTCGATTGTCGTGGCCGACTGTGTGGCGAAAACCGCCGAGGTCAAGGTCGTGGCCATCGACAAAAACAAGCCCGCCAATGCCGAAAGCGCAGAGGTGCCGCTTGTGATGGTAGTAAAGTTTGAGGGAAATGCAGGCGCAGTGGAATCGGCTCTTGCGGCAGGCAAGGCAGAGGCCGAGCGACGCGGTATGTACATTACCTCGCGTTTGATTGCGGGCCAGAGCCCCGAAATCGAATGGTTCGCTCACCTTGAGGCTACAGGCCGCGATAAGCTGAACCAAGAAAAGAAAGCATAAAAATTTAAAATAAAAAATTTAAAAGTAAAAAGGAGAAATTGTTATGCAGGAAGCACTCGGAATGGTAGAAACCAGAGGTCTTGTGGCCGCAATCGAAGCGGCTGATGCTATGGTGAAGGCGGCAAACGTCGTTCTCATCGGTAGCGAGAAAATCGGTAGCGGGCTCGTCAGCGTCATGGTGCGCGGCGACGTCGGTGCCGTGAAGTCGGCTGTGGAGGCCGGCGGTGCCGCGGCAGGCCGTCTCGGTGAAGTCGTGGCAACCCATGTGATTCCCCGCCCCCACGGCGATGTCGAAAAGCTTCTTCCTACTCTGAAATAAGCAAGAGCCCCGATACACAGTATGGAAAAAGCAATCGCGTTGCTTGAGGTGCAGGCGATGGTAGCGGCCATTGCAGGGTGTGATGCCATGTGCAAGGCCGCTGCGGTTCGCCTTATTCATGTCGAGAAGCGCCTTGGAGGCCGCCTTGTCACCGTAGTGGTGGAGGGCGAGGTCTCGGCAGTGACCGCGGCGGCAGAGGCCGGCGCGGCAGCTGCCGCTAAGGTTGGCAAGGTCAAGCTTTGCGAGGTCATTGCCCGTCCGCATCCCGACATCATGCGGTTCCTTTATACCGACTGAAGTGAAAAGCTCGCCTCTCTCGGAGGAGGCACC
Source organism: Eubacteriales bacterium (assembly GCA_045533505.1). Taxonomy (GTDB): domain Bacteria; phylum Bacillota; class Clostridia; order Oscillospirales; family CAG-272; genus UBA1740. The sequence continues at coordinate 18,093 of JAZSHY010000004.1, forward strand.
GCGCCCGCTTGGGCAAAAATCGTTCATTGGCACGCAAGGTGCTTGTGATACAATATCAAAATCAAAAACCAATATTTTACGGAGGAAATCAAAATGGAAGCACTCGGAATGGTAGAAACCAGAGGTCTTGTTGCTGCAATCGAAGCAGCCGATGCCATGGTGAAGGCGGCAAACGTCGTTCTCATCGGCAGCGAGAAGATTGGTAGCGGGCTCGTCAGCGTTATGGTGCGCGGCGACGTCGGCGCCGTTAAGGCTGCCGTCGAGGCCGGTGGTGCCGCTGCCGGCAAGCTCGGCGAAGTGGTGGCAACCCATGTCATTCCCCGTCCCCATGCGGATGTGGAAAAGCTTCTTCCGAAGGCCTAATTCGGAAGGAAAATGCCGCAGGAGCTTTTCTCCTGCGGCCCCCTTCGGGGGAACAGCAGCGGCATAAAAGGCCGCTTATGAAGTCTTTTTCGCAAAGCCCTAAGCGCAAAAATCGTAAATTTGTAAATAATACCTTGCAAAAGCAAGGGTGACATATAAAGAGGAGAAGCCTCATGGAAATGCATGAAGAAAAGATGATTGCCGCCATCGTAAAGCAGGTGCTGGACGGGCTCGCCGGGGAGGGCGCGGATGCCCCCGATATTCCCATCGGCGTTTCCAACCGCCACATTCATCTTACCGAGGAGGACGTCCACACGCTTTTTGGAGCAGGCTATGAGCTTACCAAAATCAAGGACCTGAAGCAGCCCGGGCAGTACGCCTGCCGCGAAACGCTCACCATCGTCGGTCCCTCTATGCGTCCGATTGAGGGGGTGCGTGTGCTCGGCCCCGTGCGCCGTCGCTCGCAGGTTGAGATTTCGAGGACCGATTCCTTCCAGCTGAAGCTCTCGCCGCCCGTGCGCGAATCGGGCGACCTTTCGGGCTCGGCTCCCATCACGATTATCGGGCCGCGCGGTGTGGTGACGCTTTCCGAAGGCTGCATCATTGCCAACCGCCACATTCATATGGGCCCCGAGGATGCCGCGCGTTACGGTGTTTCGGACGGCGCGTACGTCACGGTGGATGCCGTGGGTGAGAAGCGCACCCGTCTTTTCGATGTACAGGTAAGAGTTGACAAGAATTTCGTCCTTGAAATGCACGTGGATACCGATGATGCCAATGCGGCGGGTATCGGCAACGGCACGCTTGTCCGTCTCGTGAAAGAATAAACCTCCCGAAAGGAATACGGATATGATTAAAGGTATTGTGGTGAGCCACATTGTGTCAACCAAGAAGCAGGAGTCTCTTGTGGGAAGCAAGTTCATGGAGATTCGTGTTTTGGAGAACGACTGCCCAACCGACAAGTTTCTTGTGGCAGTAGACAGCGTGGGCGCGGGAATCGGGGAAACCGTTCTTGTGACGCTTGGCTCGGCTGCCCGTTTGGCCCTTCAGGGGGGTAACATACCTGTGGATGCGGTTATTGTCGGTATCGTCGATTAAGGAGCATCTATGACAAGGTTAAAATCGGTTCTGCAGGAGGCGGGAATCGTCGGCGCCGGCGGCGCGGGCTTTCCGTCTTATGCGAAGCTTGCCGAGGGAGCTGACACTCTGATTGTCAACGGTGCGGAATGCGAGCCGCTTCTTCGCACCGACTACGAGATTATAAGACAGCACCTCTCCGAGGTTGTGAGGGGGGCAGAGGAGCTTGCTGCGGCGCTTGGCATTCGGCGTGTCATTTTTGCTGTGAAGGAGCACGTCTCGGGGAGCCTTGGGCTTACCTCGGGGGAGGTGCTCGGCGAGTTGACGCGCGTTCACCTTCTGCGGGACGTGTATCCGATGGGGGATGAAATCACCCTTATTTATGAAACGACGGGACGGCTCGTGCCCCCCTCCTCGCTTCCTGTTTCTGTCGGGGTTCTCGTTTTCAATGTGGAAACCCTGTACAATTTTTACCGTGCCTCGGCCCTCGGCGAGCCCGTAACCGAAAAATGGCTTACCGTGGCGGGGGATATCGGCGAAGGCTCGGCTTCGGTTGTTAAGGTGCCTCTTGGGGTGCGCGTTTCGGAGCTTTTTGAGGCTCTCGGCATATCCGTCCCCGAAACGCACCGTCTTGTTGTCGGCGGCCCTTCCATGGGGCGTGTGGCAAACCCGAATACCGAGGTGATTACCAAAACGACCAAGGGGCTGCTTGTCCTTCCTGCTGACATTCCGGCGGTTGCTACCAAAATCGCAGACATCCATGTGCAAAAGCGCCGTGCCTCCAGCGCGTGCTGCCAATGCACCCGTTGCACCGACCTTTGCCCCCGTCAGCTTCTCGGCTATCCTCTTGAGCCGCACCGCATGGTGCGCGCCGCCACGTCGGTGGAGGAGCTGGACCCCGTCCTTTACACCTCGGCTACGCTTTGCTGCGGCTGCGGTATTTGCGAGATGGCCGCCTGCTGTCAGGATATTTCACCGCGTGCCGTGATTGCCGAGATGAAGGTGCAGCTTGCCAAGCAAAGGCTGCGCTATACACCGCAGGACGGTGAGGAATACCGCCCCGACCCGACCCGTGCCTATCGTCAGATGCCGATAGAACGGTGGAAGCAGCTGATAGGGGTTCTCCCCTTTGACCGCCCCGCCGCTTACAGAGAGATAAGCCTCTCTCCCCGCACGGTGGAAATTCTTATGAGTCAGCATATCGGCGCGCCCTCGGTTCCCACGGTTCAGGCGGGGGATACCGTTTCGCGGGGCGCCTGCATCGCCACGGCAAGAGAGGGTGCCCTTTCGGTACCGCAGTTTGCCTCTCTCCCCGGGCGTGTTTCCTTTGTAGATTCCACGAAAATCGTGATAGAATGTGAAAGAAAGAGTTAAGCTATGATACAAGCAGTCGGTGTTATCGAACTGAAAAGCATCGCCAAGGGCGTGGAAGCCGCCGATGCCGCCCTCAAAAGCGCGGGCGTCACGCTGATTTCGGCGCATCCCGCCTGCCCCGGCAAATATGAAATGGTTCTCACGGGTGCCATTGCGGATGTGACGGCTGCCGTCGAGCACGTTCTTGGCCGCTTCGGCAGCACAATGGTGGATTCCTCGGTAATGGGGCGCATTGACGAGCGTGTGATAGCCGCCCTTTTCGGTACGCAGAGCGCAAGCCGCGAGGGCTCGCTCGGAATTATCGAAACCTTCTCGGCTGCCTCTGCCATTAAGGCTGCCGACATTGCCGTAAAAACCGCTAAGGTTGAGATTTACGACCTGCGCGTGTCGCGCGGCATGGGCGGCAAGGGCGTTGTGATGGTGACGGGCGACGTCGGTGATGTGACGGCGGCGGTGGAGGCGGGTGTCCGTCTTGCCGAGGAGCACGGTCTTTTCTCCCAGATGTCGGTCATTCCCGCGCCGCACGCCGAGCTGTGGGAGCAGCTGTAAGGAGGAGCTATGAGTAAAGAGCTTTCTATGTCGGATAAGATGCGTATTATCCAGGAGCTTGTTCCCGGTAAGCAGATTACGCTTGCCCATATTATTGCCAATCCCGACCCCATCCTTTACGAAAAGCTTGGGCTTGACCCGCGCGGTAACCGCTATCGCTCGGCTATCGGTGTTTTGACCGTCAGCCCGTGTGAGACCGCGGTCATCGCCGCCGATATTGCGATGAAGTCCTCGGGCGGCACGGTGGAGTTTGTGGACCGTTTTACGGGCACGCTCATTGTGACGGGCTCGGTCTCCGAGGTGGAGTCGGCCATCAGCTCTGTGTGTGAGTATACCGAGAAGACGCTCGGTTACGCGGTGTGTCCCCTGACAAGAACATGAGAAGACTGATTCTTATCGGGCGTGTAGCGGCAGGGAAGACCACCCTGCGCCAGGCTCTGATGGGAGAGAAGCCGCACTACTATAAGACCCAGTACATTCAGTATACCGATGTGATTATTGATACCCCGGGTGAGTACACCGAGCTTCGCAATCTTTCGGGCCCCTTGGCCCTTTATGCGTATGAGGCAGATGTGGTGGGGCTCGTCCTTTCGGCGGATGAGCCCTATTCCATCTTCAACCCGAATCTTGCCTCAATTGTCAACCGGGAGGTCATAGGGCTTATCACCGGCATCGACAAGCCGCGTGCCAATGTGGAAAGGGCCACGAGGTGGCTGAAGCTGGCAGGCTGCCGCCGCGTTTTCCCCGTCAGCTCTTACACACGTGAGGGGATTGACGCGCTTCTCGACTACCTTTCCGAGGACGAAAAAGAAGAAACCTAAGCCGTAAGGAGGATATTATGGGAAACACGAAGGTTATTGCCTTTGCCAACAACAAGGGGGGCAGCGGCAAGTCCACTACCTGTTCGAATGTAGGGTATGCCATGTCGCTCTTGGGCAAGAGAGTGCTCTTGATTGACGGGGACATGCAGATGAACCTCACGCTCTCCTTCTTCGATGAGGAGCGCGCGCTGGAGCTTGCCAAAAGCCAGAAGAACCTGTACTACGCCATCAAAAACGAGGCTGATGTCAGCGATATGATTCTTCCCACCCGCTACACAGGGCTTGATATCCTCCCGTCCTCCACCCTTATGAGCTCGGTGGAGTATGAGCTTTTCACTAAGTGGGAGAGAGAGCAGATTCTCAGCCGTTCTCTTGAGAAGGTGATTTCCTCGGGCCGCTACGATTACATTCTCATTGACAGCCCGCCGACGCTTGGCGGCTGGGTGATGAACATTATGTGCGCCTCGGATTTTCTCCTCATTCCTCTTGAGGCCAGCCCGTGGGGGCTCTTTGGCCTTGCCAATATGTTTCAGTTTTACGGCCAGGCTAAAAAAATGGCAAAGCGCTTAGATTTGCTCGGCGTTGTGATTACAAAGGCCGATGAGAGGAAAAACTATTTCAAGGAGACCACAAAAACACTTTCGGAACTTGAAAATGTTTATGTGTTCGGGCACTACATTCGGGTAGACAGCGCGATTGAATGGGCACAGGACAACTCCATGCCTGTTCTTGCCTATAAGAAAAACAGCCGCAGTGCCAAAGAATATTTAGAACTTGCAAAGGAGATTATGGAACATGTCAGTCGGAAAGAACAGCATTAACCGCGTTGCCGAGGGAGCTGAGAGCACCCATTCGGCTCCCTTGACCGAAGAGACTCCGTCGGTGGCGATTGAAAAGGCGATTGTGGAGGGCACAGCGCAGGGCGCAGAAAAGAAGCCCGCCGCGAAGAAGCCCACAGCCAAAAAGCCCGCCGCAAAGAAGACCACAGCCAAAAAGCCCGCCTCGAAGCATGCAATCGCACCTGAGCTTGACGGTCAGTCGGTGGCAGCCCCTGCCGCGCGCCGCGGCAGAAAGCCGGGCTCCAAGAACAAAAAGCCCGCGGCAAAAAAGGCCACGCGCATACCGCGCGCCCCCGCGATTGCCAAAACGCTTCACGGCGTATCCATCGGCGAAGAGCTCCCCGTCTATCTCCTCTGATAGCACCACGCCCGACAGCAAGGAGAGACTATGTTTGAAAATCAGAAGGTGGAGTGCATCCTCCCCGCGCAGAAATGCATTGCCCTGATTGCCCATGACAACAAAAAGGGAGAGCTTATTGAGTGGTGCCTCGAAAACCGTGAGATATTAGAGCACCACTTCCTGTGCGGCACGGGGACCACCGCGCGCATGGTTGCCGAAAAGACGGGGCTCCCCGTCCGCGGCTACAATTCGGGCCCTCTCGGCGGAGACCAGCAAATCGGCGCGAGAATCGTGGACGGAAAGATTGACGTTGTCATCTTCTTCTCCGACCCTCTCACCGCTCAACCGCACGACCCCGATGTGAAGGCACTTTTGCGGATTGCCCAGGTCTATGACATTCCGATTGCCAACAACAGGGCCACCGCCGATTTCATTATAAAATCCCCCCTTATGGCAAAGCCGTATTCTCGCTTCCTCCTCAATTTCCGCAAAGAGGTTGAGAATCGTGCCGACAGCATGAGGTAAGAGCCCGAAAACGGAAGAGAAGGTTTCTCTTCCGTTTTCTTTTTAGCGAAAAAACGCGGTTCCTGTTGAAAAGGGGAGAAAATTTTGGTATAATGAAAAAAGGAGCCTATATCGTTATGAAAGGGAGTCTTTATGGAGCTTATTGTAAATACGCCGTTTGATGTGCGCTCACAGTATGGGCACTTGATTGTGCTGTGCCTGGATTCTTACGAGGCCAAAACCCTGGAGCTGCGTCAGGCCCTTTCCGCGCAGGGGTATAACTACCTCTTCTTCCCTATCTCGGATACGACACTTTCACAGCGCGATTATCTCAGCGAAATCACCAAGGCCTTAGATTCCTGCACCTGCCTTGTTCCCGTGATTGCCGAGGGGCTTTTCGCTCCGGAAAACCGTGTTTTGTGTAATGTGTTCTGGTTCGTTTTGGGATATATGACAACACGGCAGCCCGAGGGCATCGTGCCCTATCTTGCCGAGGGCGACGGGAGAGGCATTTCCTCCACTCCGCTGAAAAACGCCAACTTCGCCGCGAGTTGCGAGGAGGTGGTCAGGACGCTGGATAAGAAGTTCGCCCACCGCCTGATGAAGAATCATTATTATGACAACTATATGCTGAATTTTTATGCTGCCAAGCGCATTATGTACCGCCGCGTTGTGATGCGTTGCCGCATAGACGAGCAGGCCTATCAGCGTGTTGCCTCTCTTATGGAATACGAATGGGGCCAGAACGCCGAGGCAAGGCTTGACCGCTTTCTTGCCGCCAATCTTTTCAGCGCCTTCCGCATTCTCGGCTTTGGCTGTGACAATGCCATTGAGCCGCAGTTTGAGCCGTACCGTGAGGAGATTTATCCGAGCGAAAACGGAGTTGCCTCCTCGGTCATCTGTCACAGCACCTACCGTGTTCTTGAGGATGAGGAAAGGGCGGTAACGGGAACCCACGCAGAGCTTGAGGTGGAGGTCGTGGTGCCGGTTCATAAGCTGTTCGGTGTCTATTTCAAGTGCTATATGGCATTGAAGCAGACCGAATACGCCTTTATGCTGCCTACTCTCTTTGCCCGTGACCTTGGCGGTTATGAGGGCGAGCTGCCGTCGGACGATGATACGCTTGAGGACGCATCCTTCTGGAACCTCACACTTTCGGACAAAACACATACCGACCTGTGTCGGGGGCGCTTCTATTTCAGCCTGGGGCTTGAACGCCAAAATGCCGAGCGCTCCATTCTCCTCACGCCCGAACGCGGTGTAGGGAGTCACGCCGATTATATTTTCCCGCAATAAGGAGGTGTCAGAATGCTGAATCCCAAGCCTATTCTTGAGGGTGAGTTTGGCTTTACCGCCCGTCCCCTCCATGAGGATGAAAAGAAGTTCTACGGTATTTTTGTGTCACATTCCAGCAGCGATAACGAAGCCTATCTTGACCCCCTGCTTGCTTCTATGCGACGGGAGGGGCTCTACCCGCTTTGTGACCGCGATATTCTTTCGGGCGGTGACGATTTCCAGAAAATCATAGAGAGCTATCTTGATTGCTATGCAGGGGTTATCATTGTGACCGAGGCCTCGCTCCGCTCGGACTGGGTGAATTACGAAATCGGAATTTTCTCGGGCCACGGCACGCGCATTTTTCTCTATGACCCCAAGGGCCTTCTTGCCAACCGTTTGGAAATTCCGGGGGTGGCCAACATATACGGCTCGCATATCGGGCGATACCTCCCCGCCTTTCAGACCGAGGAGGAGCTGATTTCAGCCCTTCGTGAGCTTTCTCCCTACGCCGACATGTGCCTTGAAGAAAATTCCTTTATCACCAAGCGGGATTTTCTTGACCGGGTGCGCGACCATGTGGAGACGGTGCTTGTGCGTATTGAAAGCCCTGCGTTTGAGCAGCACGCCCACCTTTTTGAGAGGTGCCGCCTTATGACGCTCGTCACCAACTTCGGTATGTTCTACCCCGAGCATGGCGACGGGGAGCATTGCTATGCCCAACGCTTCCGTCCGCTGGAGGGGGGCGCCTGCCCTCTTTCGGGGCGTGCCTGTGCCCTTGTGTCAAGAGGAAGGGTTACCGAGGAGAACAAGGAGTGCGTGGTGCTGAACTACGTGCTCTCAAACGGAAAGCTGGCTATCGCGGGCACTTCGGATTCTCTGGGAAGGACCGTCGAGACCACGGCTCTCACCTTCCATTTGCCTGTGCATAAAATTTACGGGAGCGAATTTAAGTTCTTTATAGATGTGCCCGATACGGTAACCGCGGATGAGCTCCTCTCCCTGTTCCACGGAATCGGTATTCACGCCAATATGTCGGATAACATGGGCTCAAAACGTTTGTACCTCTCCCTGCCGGAAAGGCGCGGCGAGGGGCTTTTCCGCCTTAGCCACGAGTTCAACAACAACTTCCTTTGCCCGCGTGCTGCGAAGCAGAGGGGGCTTTGATACAAAAAGAAGCACTTGCCATAGGGCAAGTGCTTCTTTTTGTGCTATATGCAAGGTTTTCTTTACTTTTTAAGCCCGTGTACAAATCCGTTGGGGTCGGCGGAGGTAATGTCGGCGGCAACCAGCTTATTCTTATAAAGAATGAGGTTGGCATAGACCTTTCCCTCATAGCCCTCGTAGTTTGTGATTTCATAGGTATAGCGCGTTACTCTCTTGTTCGCGTAACGGGCAAGGTCGAGGCCCTGCTCCTTCTGCATTTCGTTATAGCCGGCCAGGACGCGGTCAAATTCCTTTGGCAGGAGAAAGGCGACCTCGGAGGGCTCTCCCTCCGCTACCTCCCAGCCAAAACTTTTCAGTAGGGTGATGCGGTCCTCATCGGTTTTCAGCCCCGCATAGCTCACCGTCTCAATGACATCTCCCTGGGTGGAGACGGCCTCGGGCTCTACAAGAACCAGAATGGCAAGAAAGAGAGCAAGCGACAAAAGCACTGCCCCGAAAAATTTGAGCGTTCCCGCCCGAACCGAGCAAATAAACATAGTGATACCCCCGCTTCTCGTTGTAATGTAGTATACCTTATGCGGAGATTTTCCGAAATATGTTTTTTGTAGCACACCCCACCCCATTTACATAGGATAATAGCGTAGGGGGAAGCCCCCGAAAACGAATGGAGGACTTTTTGATGAATAACTGCCTTTGCCATCTTTTTGACGATAACTGCACTTGGATCATCATCATTGCGCTTCTTATCCTTCTTTGCTGCTGCTGCAACTGATGGGCTAAGCAAAATCCCCCCACTCGTGGGGGGATTTTTTGCTTTTTCGGGGTTGACGGGAAGGCCGTCAGGTCTGTATCGTATGCTCCACCGTAATGATGGCACGGTAGCGGCTGTCGAGCTCGGCAAGCCTTGCCTCAAAATAGGAAACGAGGGCATCGCGGTCTACCGGCAAGCCGAAGGGAACCGCTACGTCGAAAAGCACATTGATTTGCTTCTCGCCGAATACCATGCGGAAGTCGTGCACCGAGAGGGCGGGGTTTTTCTCCTTCGCCATGGCCGAGACGGCCTCGCGCAGGGAGTTCACGCGTTCATCATTGACAACAATCGGGTCAAGGTGGCCTGTGAGAAGAATGGTGGTCTCTGTGGCAAATTCGCGCTCAATAAGGTCGATAAGCTCGTGTGACGAAAGCACATCGACATCGGCATCCACCTCAATATGTACGCTGGCAAAATACTTGTTTGGGCCATAGCTGTACACCTGAAGGTCGTGGAGGCCGAGCACCCCCTCGTGTGCAAGAATTCTTTCGGCCACCGAGGCAACCGTCGCGTCATCGGGTGCCTGCCCTATCAGCTTCGATGCGGTTTCACGCAGAATGCCGATGCCCGCGTAGGCAATAAAGAGGGCGACAAAGAGCCCCGCATAGCCATCGGTGGAAAAGCCCGTGAGAAGGGCAATCACAAGGGTAAGGAGAACCGAGAGGGTAGAAATACAGTCGGTAAGACAGTCGGTGGCGGTGGCTGCCAGAATGTCAGAGCCGATTTTAGCCGCGCACCGCTTATTGTAGAAGTAGAGCACGCATTTCACAAGAATCGAGGCAAGCAGCACTCCCACCGTCCAATAGGAAAAGATCACCTCAGAGGGATGTAGAATTTTATCGAAGGCCTCCTTCGCGGTTTCAAAGGCCACAAGAAGAATCAGCACCGCCACTGCCGAGGAGGCAATGTATTCGATTCTTTCGTGCCCGAAGGGATGCTCGCGATCAGCGGGCCTTGAGGAAAGACGGAAGGAAAGAAGAGAAATCAGGCTGCTCCCGCAGTCGGTGAGGTTGTTAATGCCGTCTGCCAGCACAGCCACCGCGCCGAACAGCGCGCCAACGGCAATCTTGCTCCCCGCCAGAAGCAGGTTGGCAAGAATACCGACAAGGCTTGCCCGTCGTCCGTATATCTCGCGTGATTTTGAAGAGGGTTCCATAGTACTCTCCTTATCATTTTTTCGTTAACACCATCAGTATATCATAAAAAGAAGGAAAGTCAACACAAAAATAAAATAGAGGTGGCCGAGGGACGGCGGTTTTCCGAGAAAAAGAAATTTCACGAATTTTTTCGTCGCTCTCAGCATACCTTGAAAATGAAACCACATGGCGGCGAAGGCCTTCGCAATACATAGGAAAAAAGGAGAATACATATGGAACGGAATGAAGGAGTCAGGGGCATGGAAAGGTATGAGTGGGAGAGCAGTCGAGAGCCCATCGCGGGGGAGTGCAGCCTTGAGCACACCTTGCCCGATTATATGCCCGAGGTGCGGAAAATTCTCGGAGTAGAGGCTCGCCCGATTGCCACGGGCCGTTACAGGGAGGAGGACCGTGCCGAGTTTTCCGGTATTCTGGCCTATACCGTCCTTTATCTTGATGAGGAGGGAAAGCCCGCCGCCGTTTCGCTGAACGGTGAGTATACTGTCACGGTGCCCTGCCGCGGCGAGGCCGATTCTATGGGCTGTGTCGATACCGAGGTGGAGAATACGGTTTGCCGCGTGACAGCACCGCGCAAGCTGAGCCTTCGCTCGGCTCTTTTGCACCGCGTCCATCTCGCCATGCGTGCCCCCCTGCCGAGCCCCGAGGCGGAGGGCTGTGAATACCTTCGCCGCAAGTGCCTCTTCCGCGAGAGCGCAACCTACGAAAGCGGCGAGATTGCCTTTTCGGACGGGGTAGCGGTCTCGGGCGTCGCGCCGGACAGTTTACGCTTGCTCTTTTGCGAGGGCGGCTATCTCTCGGAGGAGGTGCGCCCCGCCGAGGGAGAGGTGACGGCGCGCGGCACGGTGCACGTGCGGATTCTCGCAGTTGGCGAGGAGGGGCAGCCTATGAGCTTTACAGCACGGATTCCGCTTTCCTGCCGTATTCCCGCAGAGGAGGCAAGGGCAGGGGACGGCTGCCTCGTGGAGGGGCAGATTGCCTCTGTGAATGTGCGTGCCACGGGCGACGGCGACGGCGGCTGCCGCCTCGAAATTGACGGTACCGCCGAGTGCTGTGTGCGCCTTTTCCGCAATGCTGAGGCTGCCGTGACGGTAGAAGCCTATTCTCCCGTATGCCGTGCGAACCTGCGACGCACGCCTCTCTCGGCAGAGGCAGTCGTGGGGACGGCATCGGGGCATTATACCGTCAGCGGCAATTTCCCCTCGGCAGGAGAGGAGCGCCCATCTCTCATCTTGGACACCTCGGCCACCGCCACCGTGCGAAAGATTACCGAGGAGGGGGAGCGCCCCGTGGTGCTCGGCGATGTCAAGGTGAAGCTTCTTTGCGCGGGCACCCCCGATGAAGAGGGGAGAATCCCCGTATTCATGGCCGAGGGCACCCATCCCTTCCGCCTTCAGGCGCCGATTTCTCTGCCGACAGGAAGGAGCGTGCGGTACGAGTGCCATGTCAGCGCCCCTTGGTCGCGCGGCAGACTTGAGGAGGGCGGATATGCTACCGACACCGAGCTTTCTATGAATCTTGTCGCTTTTGCCGAGGAGAGTATGAGCGTGATAGAGGAGGTGACGCTCCACCCGGAGGAGGCCTACGGTGCCCCGCCGTCTGGCATCACCGTGGTATACGTTTCCGAGGGGGATACCCTTTGGTCGCTGGCAGAGCGCTATCACCTCACACCTGAGGAGCTTGCGCTTGGCAACCGTCTCCCCTTTTTCGGGAATGAGGACGCGGCCCTCAGCACCTCCCTCGACGGGGTAGCCTTTCTTTTGGTGGAATAAGGGCAAAGCCCTTGACAGAAGCCGTTTTCCAAGCTATAATAAAAGAAAAGGGAGTGCTTCGCTCGCTTTGAAACCCTGTTTGGAAAAGGAGAAACGCATATGAAAAAGATAACAAAGGTCCTCTCTCTTTGCCTGCTTGCCACGCTGCTGCTTGCTTCGCTCACGTCCTGCGACATGGCGGGGAGCGTCAAGGCTGCCTATGAGAAGGAGGGCTATACCATCACCACGGTGAAAACCGACAATGCCGAGGCCAAGGCCCTCTTTACCCTCGCCGGGTACAGCGAGGAGGAAATTGAGGAGCTGTCTCAGTATGAGCTTATACTCTGCACCAAGGGCTTTTCGAGCGCTCTTGTGATTAAATTCCCGTCGTCCGGTGCACTCAAGAGCTTCCTCACCGACGGGGAGGACACCTCGGCGTATGACAAGGCGAAGGATGAAAAGCAAATTCGCGGTAACTGCCTCCTTGTGTACGGAAACGAGGAAATTTTCCAGAAATAAAAAAGCGGAACGGCGCAGAGGCGCCGTTCCTTTTCTGCGCTTAGGCCGCCGCCGTGCGCTAAGGAAAGGATGTGTATGTATGAAAGCAACGACAAGGGCGCTTTGCTGCCTCCTTCTTCTCGTGCTTCTTTTGCCCGCCCTTGCTGCGTGCGACAGCTCGGGGCGCGTGGTCTCGGCCTTCCGCGACAGTGGGTATGATGTGGAGGAGTATTCTCCCGGGGAGAGTGCGGCAGAGGAGGTTCTTCTCGCCCTTGGTTACAGCGAGGACGAAATCGGGGAGCTCTCGGAATATCGGCTCCTCATTGCTTCCAAAAGTCGGATTCCTCTTGCTATGGTAGTTGTTTTTCCCTCAGGGGGCAAGCTTCGCTCCTTTCTGGACGGCAGAGAGGAGGGGGGCTATGCCGCCGCCAAGGAGGAGGGGCGTGTACGCAGGAACGCCTACCTTGCGTATGCCGCCTACGGTACTGTCGAGATATTCGGCGGGAAATAAAGAAAGGGCCGTGGGGATTGTCCACGGCCTTTCTCTTGCTTGACAGCTCCTTTTCAGCCCTCGTAGCCCGTGTCGGGCGTGAGGGATGCCTGCTTGCTTTCCACACTGATATAGTCAAGCGGGTCAACGGGAGCGCCCTTCACACTCATTTCAAAGTGAAGATGTGCTTCATCTGCCCCTTCGATAATGGCGGTGTCACCGACAGCGCCGATGACCTGCCCCTTGATAACGGTGGCACCCTCGCGGATTCCATCGGGGAGAGCCGTGGCAAGGTTGCGGTAAATCGTAACGCCGTCGCCCGAATGGCGAATGGCAATGCTCGTACCCATCATCGGGTCGCTGGCCACCGAAAGGACGGTGCCGTCGGCGGCGGCATAGACGGCGTCACCCATCTCACACGCGATGTCCACACCCGTGTGTGTGCGCCAGTCATTGGTCGTGAGCGAGAAGACGGGGGTGGAGAGGTCGTGCCCCTTGGCAACCGTACCGACCACGGGCGACGCAAAGCTCGGCAGAACGTTGGGGGCCGTGGTGACGGGGGGATTGGTGATGGGCGCGGTGGTGACGGGCGGTGTGGCGGTGGTTACCGGGGCCGTTGTGGCAATGGGCGTTTTATTTCCGCGGTTGGCGGCGGCAGTAATGCCGATGACGACTGCCGTCACACAGAGGACAGCTATGATGACGATATAGAGGACCTTGCTGATTTTTTCTTGCTTTTGGTTTTCCATGCGCTTTTGTTCCTTTCTCGGTTTCTATCCCTATTCTTGCCACCGGGGGCAACTTTATGCAGTATTTTCAAAACTTTTTTCTTTTTCCTCCCACACCTTTCTTTTATTAAGGAAGAAGCATCCCCTCCCATCCCAAAGAAAAGGGGGAAAGGGGTAGAAAATTCCCCCCGCCGCAAAAAGATTTTTGAAAAAAGCAAAAAAAAATCAAAATCCTCTTGACATTTCTATGAAATACGGTTATAATATATCCCGTCAGCAAAAAGCACCCTTAGCTCAGTTGGTAGAGCAACTGACTCTTAATCAGTGGGTCCGGGGTTCGAGTCCCCGAGGGTGCACCAAACAAAAAGCAGGCCGTGCGACCTGCTTTTTGTTATATATGCCGCAGTATCCTCGCAAGCTCTCAGGGGGGTAGCGAAGGGAGAGCGCCCCGCACGGCGCATAAGACAATGATATATTTTTCGCCAAAGTGTAGAAAAAACCGATGGAATGTGATATAATACACGGTAGAATATAAAGTAGCTCTTCTCGCGTGGGAGGGTTCCCGTTCCGAAAAAGGAGGACCGTCACAAATGAATAAAGCAATGCGCCTTTTGTCGCTTTTTGTCCTTCTTGCGCTCGTCCTTTGCTCGCTTACCTCATGCGGTGAGCGCTATCGCCTCCGCGAGTCAAGCAAGGAGGAGGCGGCTACCGTCTTCACGATAGGGGAGGATGCCGTAGCCTTTGAGGTGCTTTACGCCTTTTTCTTCAGCCAATGCGCCGAAATTGAGGGTGACATCGCTTCCTATTTTTCGGGGAGCGAGGGGGAAGCGCGCTTCCATGAGGTGCTCTCTCTGGCGGTGGAGGATATATGTGAGCTTTACGCCCTTTTTGCCCGTTGCCGTGAGGTGGGAATCGACCCTTACAGCGAAGAGGTGGAAAGGACGGTGCTTGAGCACCTCAAAACGAATGTTGAGGGAGGCCTTATCGGGGAATATTGGGTAAGGGGCTTTGAGAGCTTTGATGCCTACCTTGCGCATATCCGCGACACCTACCATATGACCGATGCCGTCGGGCGTCTTATGCTTCGTTATGCCATTTGCGAGGAGCTTCTCATCGACTATTATGAAAACCGCTATCCCGTCACCGATGCCGATGTGAGCACCTTCTTTTACAGCGAGGACTGCATCCGCGTCGTGTGGGTGGGGCGCGCTGCCAACGCCATGGGGCTTGACCGCGCCGCCAATTACGAGCAGATGGAGATAGCGCGCGGAAAGCTCTTGGTGGGGGATGTTCAGGGTGCCATTCAGCATTCCACCTCTCCGACAACCGCCTTTTATATGGGGCGTTATACCAAGGATGCAGCCTATTACGATGAGCTGATTGCCAATGCCTACGCGCTCGAAATAGGAGAAGTTTCTCCGATTTTCGACCTCGGGAGCGAGGGATATTTCGTCGTAAAGCGCTTGGCTAAGGCTTCGTCTGACCTCGATATGCTGTTTGAGGAAATCCGTGAGGTCTACCTTTTTGAGATGCAGTACCGAAGCATTCATGAAATTGCCGAGAGGGCGAGGCAGAGCATAGTCTACGAAACGCGCTATGCTGAGCTTACCTTTTCCGATTTTGTTTCATAAATGGAGTAGCAAGACAAGATAAGTTTGTATGAAACGCAATTCTTATTTCTTTTATTCACAGGACAAGAGGGAGGACGACAGGCGGAGCCTGCCGAAAAGCAGCCCAGGCAGCATTTACTTTGTAAGAATAAACACCTTTATTAATCCCTGTCTCAGGATCGACAACGTTTTTGTAACTTTCCAGATCCAGCAGTTTAT
>JAZSHY010000007.1:0-12310 GCA_045533505.1 Eubacteriales bacterium
TGCTTGTCTTCCTAAGACCGCTTGGCCTCCGACTTCCCCGTCCATCACAATCGTAAGAACCGGCCCCTCCACGGGAGTGAGGCCTTTTGCTTTTTTCAGTGCTTCTACCATATTGCTTCCTTTCACGCCTTAAATATCGGCGTCCTTGATATAACGGTATCCGTTTTCCGCGATAAAACGCTTTCTCTCCTGCAGCTCGTCACCGAGGAGAGTGTCAAACATATACGCCGTGGCCTCTGCCTCGGCGGGAGAAACCGCCACAAGGCGGCGGGTGGCAGGGTTCATCGTGGTCTGCCACATCATGTCGGCATTGTTTTCGCCAAGCCCCTTGGAGCGCTGAATGGTGTATTTCCTGTCTCCCAGCTTTTTCAGGATTTCTGTCTTTTCCGACTCATTATAGGCAAAATAGATGTCATCTCCTGCGGTAATCTCAAAGAGGGGGGACTCCGCAATGAAGATGCGCTGCTCCCGAATAAGCGTCGGAAGGAGACGGTAAAAGAGCGTCAGGAGAAGCGTGCGAATCTGGAAGCCGTCCTCATCGGCATCCGTACAGATAATGATACGGCGCCACCGAAGATTCCTGATGTCAAATTTGACAAGGTCGCCCTTGACCTTCCCCTCTATCTCCACGCCGCAGCCGATAACACGGAGCAGGTCGCAAATGATTTTGCTTTCGAAAATCTTCGCATAGGTGCTCTTCATGCAGTTGAGTGTCTTACCGCGCACGGGAATAATGGCCTGGTACTCGGCGCTGCGCCCCTGTTTGCAGGAGCCGAGGGCCGAATCGCCCTCCACGATGTAAAGCTCCCTCACATCAGGGTCCTTGGAACGGCAGTCAACAAACTTTTCCACACGGTTGGCAAGGTCAATGGAGCCCGCCAGCTTCTTCTTGATATCGATGCGGTTTTCCTCTGCCTTTTCACGGCTGCGCTTATTGGTCAGCGCCTGCGTGGCAAAAAGCAGGGCCTCATTCGGCTTCTCGGCAAAATAAATCTCCAGCTTGGCCTTGATGAACTCGGTAAGGGCCTTGGCGATAAAGGTGTTATTGATGGCCTTTTTCGTCTGGTTCTCATACGAGGTTTCGGTAGAGGCGCTGTTGATAATGACAACGAGGCATTCCTCGATATCGTCAAACGAAATCTTGGATTCGTTCTTGGTATATTTCCCTTGGGCGCGGATGTACTGGTCAAGCGCGCCCGTAAAGGCAAGCCGCACCGCCTTGGCGGGGGCCCCGCCGTATTCAAGATAGCTGGAGTTGTGGAAGTATTCGGCCCTCGCCGTGACGGGAGAGAGGCAGAAGACCACATCGGCGCGCAGCCTGTATTCGGGCTTATCCTCGCGGTCACGCCCGCGGGTTTCCAAATGCCAGAGGACGGGAGCTGTCAGAGCGTTGCCTGCCGTAAACTCCGAAACATAATCCATAAGACCGTTCGGGAAGCAATAGGATTTCTCCGAGAATTTACCGTTTTCCTCCTCCACCCGAAGAACGAAGGTAACCCCCGCGTTCACCACGGCCTGGCGGTGCAGGGTGGTTTCGTAAAAGGCAAGCGGAATCTCAATATCGGTGAACACCTCGCGGTCAGGCTTCCAGCGGATGATGGTGCCGTGGCGCTTTTTGTCCGACGGCTTCAGGTCGCGCACCGAAAGCTCGGTAACGGGCTCGCCGCGCTCAAACGAAATCTCGGAAAGGGTGGTGCCGTTGTAGGAATGCACCTGCATATAGGAGGAGGAATACTGCGTGGCACACGCGCCGAGGCCGTTAAGACCAAGCGAGAAGCCGTACGCGCCGCCCTCCTCGTTGTTGTTGTACTTGCCGCCCGCATACATTTCGCAGAAAATCAGCTCCCAGTTGTAGCGGCCCTCCTTCTCATTATAGCCAAGCGGAATGCCGCGCCCCGCATCCTCCACCTCAATCGAAAGGTCACGGTACACCGTAACCAGAATCCTTGTGCCGTGGCCCTCGCGCGCCTCGTCCACCGAATTGGCAAGGATTTCGAAAAAGGAATGCTGACAGCCCTCAAGCCCGTCGGAGCCGAAAATAACGGCAGGGCGCTTGCGCACCCTTTCCGCCCCCTTGAGGGCGGTGATGCTTTGGTCGCCGTATTCTGCCGGAATGGATTGTTTTGTCTTGGCCATGGTCATTCCTTTCTTTAGCATTTTGTCTATTTTTTACAACTATATAATTATAACAAAAAAAACGGGGGCTGTCAAGGTGCGGGGGCGAGAATCCGTGCGAATGCCGAGAGGACTCGCGGTGGCGAAAAAGAGAGGGGGCGGCCTATCGGAAGGTAGGCCGCCCCCTCGGGGGAGAAGGACACCGAGAGGCACTCAAAAGCCGTATGTCTTCTCCTTGCAGAATTCAATCTGTTCGCCATCGGGGCCCGCCACAAAGGCAAGCTCCAGGGTAATCCTCTTGGGAGTGGAGGCAAGGGGACGCTCGCAGGGCGCGAGGATAGAGGTGGCCCCTGCCGCCATAGCCACACGATAGGCCTCAGCCACGTTCTCGACGTGAAAGGCCATATGAAGCCACTTCCCGTTTTCACTGTATGCATCGCTACCCTTGGCAAAAAGCTCAAGCCTTGAGCCGTCACCGATATCAAGAAGCATAATTTTTTCTTTTCCCTCACCCCAGCTTACATACGGGGTAAAGCCGAGCGCCCGATAAAAGGAAAGCGACCTTTCAAAATCCTTGGCCACAATGGCAGCGTGAGCATAGCGAATTCCCTTTATGACTGAGTTTGACATAAAAATCTCCTTTGACACATGCTTAAGTTACCCCCAGTATAGCACATTTTCTGTTCCTTTGCAACAAAAAATGCACAAGGCTTTGGGCCCAAAGTGAGAAAAAAGTTTCAAAAAGGCTTGACATCTCGTTTTTCCTGTGCTATAATGTCAGCATAAATGGGCGTTATGTCCCAATAAGGAGAGAGTGTATGCGTACCAAGGATGAACAGTTGTTTACCGTGATTATGTCTTACATTGATGAATACACCGAGGAAAACGGTTGCTCCCCCACTGTGAGGGAAATTGCCGATGCTACGGGCATCAGCCGTTCCACCGTGGCACGATACCTGCAGGAGCTGATTGCGGGCGGGCGCGTGACCTCCAATGGCCGCCGCAGCTACGTCACCGACACCGAGCGTCTTTCGCGGCGTGATTTTCTTCGCGTGCCTATTCTCGGCGAGGTTGCCTGCGGTCTGCCGCGCTTTGCCGAGGAAAATATTGAGGATTATGTCCAGCTCCCCGTGGCTCTCTTTGGCAACGGAGATTTCTATATGCTCCGTGCCAATGGCTATTCCATGATTGATGTTGGTATTTCAAGCGGCGATTTCGTTCTCGTGCGGCGTCAAAGCACCGCAGAGCCCGGCGAGATTGTCGTGGCTCTTGTGGAGGACGAGGCCACCCTTAAGCGGTATTACCCCGAGCCCGAGCGCCGCCGCATCCGCCTCCATCCCGAAAACAAGGTGATGGATGATATCTACGTCCCCTCCTGTGAAATACAGGGTATCGCCGTTAAGGTTCTGAAGGACCTCTGAAATGCCGCCTTCAAACAAAAAGCACCCGCGTGGGTGCTTTTTGTTTTGTAAGCAAAACCTTACATTTTTGTATTATGCGGTTGTGAGTGGACTCAGACCACACCGAACGCAAGCATAGCCTCGGCGACCTTCAGGAAGCCCGCAATGTTGGCACCCGCCACAAGATTGCCCTTCATACCGTAGGTGGCGGCGGCGGTGGAGGCGCTTTGATAGATGCCCTTCATGATGCCGTGAAGCTTCGCATCAACCTCCTCAAAGCTCCAGGAATAGCGCATGGAGTTCTGCGACATTTCAAGAGCGCTCGTGGCCACGCCGCCCGCATTGGCGGCCTTGGCGGGAGCAAAGAGAATGCCTGCCTCCTGGAAGAGCTTAACCGCCTCGGGGGTGGAGGGCATATTGGCACCCTCTCCCACGGCGCGGCAGCCGTTGGCAATCAGGAGCTTTGCCGAATCTGCGTTGATTTCGTTCTGGGTAGCGCAGGGCAGAGCAATATCGCACGGCAAGGAGAAGATACCGCTGCACCCCTCGTGGTACTCGGCCTCGGGATGCACGGTGAGGTACTCGCGGATACGCTTGCGCTCCACCTCCTTGATTTTCTTGACCGCGTCAAGGTCGATACCGTTCTTATCGTAAATATAGCCGTTGGAATCGGACATAGCCAAAACGCGCGCGCCGAAGCTTTGGGCCTTCTCGGCGGCATAGATGGCCACGTTCCCCGAGCCCGAGATGATAACGCTTGCCCCCTCAAAGGAAAGGCCTGCATCGGCGAGCATTTCACGGACGAAATAGCAGAGGCCGTAGCCCGTTGCCTGCTTGCGACCAAGGCTTCCGCCATAGGGGATACCCTTGCCCGTCAAAACACCCGTGAATTCGTTGGCAATTCTCTTGTACTGGCCGTACATATAGCCGATTTCTCTTGCACCGACACCGATGTCCCCTGCGGGAACGTCCACATCGGCACCGATATGACGGTAGAGTTCTGTCATGAAGCTCTGGCAGAAGCGCATGACCTCTCCGTCCGACTTACCCTTCGGGTCAAAGTCCGAGCCGCCCTTGCCGCCGCCAATCGGCAGCCCCGTAAGCGAATTCTTGAAAATCTGCTCAAAGCCGAGGAACTTGATAATGCCCTCATATACCGAGGGGTGCAGGCGGATACCGCCCTTGTAAGGCCCAATGGCACTGTTGAATTGCACGCGGAAGCCGCGGTTGACACGGACCTTGCCGCTGTCATCCACCCACGGAACCCTGAACTTGATGATTCGCTCGGGCTCTACAAGGCTTTCGAGGACGCCGCGCTCAATAAATTCGGGCCGCGCCTCAAGGACGGGCTCAAGCGATTCCAGCACCTCGCGCACAGCCTGATGAAATTCGGGCTCGCCGGGGTTGCGCTTTTCAACCGTCTGCATCAGCTCTTCCAAATAACGATTTGTGAATGCCATAAGACAAAACTCCTCCCAAGTTGTGTAAATAGATTTTCGTTTTTGCTCCGAGAATGCTATAATGATACCACATTCCGTACGCTTTTGCAAGTGGAGAGTGAAAAAATTCCTGCTTTCGTATTGTTTATTTTTGCGGAGAAAGAAAAAGCGTGAATTTCGACTTGTCAAATATCTTGAAGTTTGGTATAATAGGTAGGAATTCTCTGTCGCGCGCGCCCGTAGGCGACGAAAAGCGTGGCAAAAACTCAAAAATACGAAAGGACCGTTATGAGCAACGTCAAGGAGCTTTTCAAGCTTTTTTTCACCTTCTTCAAAATTGGCGCCTTCACCTTTGGAGGCGGCTATGCTATGATTTCCCTGATTGAGGATGAGTGTGTTACGAAGCACGGCTGGATGACGCATGAGGAAATGGCCGATATGACGGCCCTTGCCGAATCCACCCCCGGGCCCATCTCCATCAACTGCGCCACCCACATCGGGTTCCGCCGCTTCGGGGTTCTCGGTGCCTCTCTTGCCACCCTCGGAGTTATCCTCCCCTCGTTTTGTATTATTCTCCTTATTGCCAATTTCTTTGATTCGATTCTCTCGGTGCCCCTCATAAACGCCGCCTTCCGCGGCATCCGTGTGGCAGTGGCACTGCTGATTCTGCGTGTGGGGCTCCGCCTTATCAAAAAGACCTCGCGCCGTCCGTTTCTCGTCGGTATTCTTCTCGGCGCGGCCACCCTCTCGCTTCTCACGCATATCTTCTCGCTTGGCATCTCCACCGTCTATCTTATTCTGGCGGCAGCCCTTCTCGGCCTTGCCGAAAGCTTTTTCCCAAAGCGCACGGCGGCGCCTCCCGCCCGTGAGGACGGAAAGGAGGAGCAGAAATGATTCTCCTCGAGCTCTTTTTGAATTTTCTGAAAATCGGCGCCTTCACCTTTGGCGGTGCCTACGGTGCCATTCCGATTATCCGCGAAACCGTGCTCTCGCACAGCTGGCTCACCGAGGAGCAGTTCTCCTACTTTCTCGCGGTGAGCGAATCCACGCCGGGGCCTATCATGGTCAACATGGCCACCTATATCGGCTTTGAAAAGGCAGGTATTCTCGGCTCTGCCCTTTGCACGCTCGGTACGATTCTCCCCGCCTATCTTGTGATGATTCTTATCACCTCGGTGCTGCGGCACATCATTCGCCACCCCCGTGTCAAGGCGGTACTTGCCGCCATCGTCCCTTGCGTGACGGGCGTTATCGCGGCCACGGGTGCCTACATGACCTACGAGGCTCTCTTTCCCGCTGTCGGTGCGGCGGCCCCCGCCCTTGACCTTGCTGCCCTTCTTATCGCACTTATCCTTACGGCCACGATGCTCCTCTACGGAAGGCTTCGCAAGAAAAGCTTTTCCCCCATTCTTCTGATTGGCCTTTCAGCTGTTCTCGGCATGCTGTTTTACAGCTTGTAACCCTTTATAAAAAGGAGGATTCTATGCTTCACATTGAGCACCTCACCAAGCGTTACGGCGGCGTCCCTGCCGTTTCGGACCTTTCGCTTCATATTGCCCCCGGAGAAATCTTCGGCTTTATCGGGCATAACGGAGCCGGAAAGACCACCACCCTCAAGGCGGCGGCGGGTATTTTGCCCTTTGACGAGGGAGAAATCCGCGTGGACGGGCATCTTATGAGGGAGGAGCCGCTCCTTTGCAAGCAGCGCATGGCCTACCTGCCCGACAACCCCGACCTTTACGAATTCATGAGCTGCGTGAAATATCTGCATTTTGTCGCCGATATCTACGGCGTGGGGGGCGAAAGAGAGGCGAGAATTGAGGAGATGGCAGAGGCCTTCTCCATCCGCGAAAGGCTTGCCCAGCCGATTTCCTCGCTCTCGCACGGCATGAAGCAGAAGGTTGCCATCATGGCCGCCTTCCTGCACCGCCCCCGTCTTATTCTGATGGATGAGCCCTTTGTCGGCCTCGACCCCCGTGCCTCGCACATTCTCAAGGAGATGATGCACCGTCACTGCGACGAGGGGGGCTCCATCTTCTTTTCGACACATGTCCTTGACACCGCCGAAAGGCTTTGCAGCAAAATTGCCATCATCAAGGACGGGCGCCTTCTTGTGACGGGCGACACCGAAACGGTGCGGGGCGACGCTTCGCTTGAGGATATCTTCCTGGAGCTTACCGCACCCGAGGAGGATGCGTGATGTTTCTAACCCTCCTGAGGCTCCGCCTTTCGGCCCTCTTTGCCTCGCTCTTCACGGGGGAGAAGAAGAGGCGCTCCATCCCCATGCTTATCCTTGTCGGGATTCTTTTCCTGTATCTTGCCGCAGGGCTTATTGCCTTTACCTTCTTTCTCTTTTATGTGATTGGAGGCGCGCTTCTCTCCGCGGGGGCGGAGGAGGTGTATTTCGGCATTGGCGGTGCCCTTATCCTCGTCATTATGCTGCTGGGAAGCATAGTATGCACCAAAAACCAGCTCTATGTGGCAAGCGACAACGAGCTTTTGCTTTCGATGCCCATTCCCCCCTCCACCATTCTTCTGTGCCGTCTTTCGGCCCTTCTTATCATCGATTATTTGCTGGAGGCTCTTGTGGCACTGCCCCTCCTTGTCGTATGGCTTATCCTCGGCAGTGTGACGCTCCCCTCTCTCCTTGCGCTTCTTTTTTCGCTTTTGCTTCTGCCGCCGATTGCCCTTGCAGTCTCCTCTCTTCTTGGCTATCTGCTTGCCCGCATATCGGCGCGCATCCGCAAAAAGCAGCTTGTCGTGCTTCTCTTCTCGCTTCTCTTTCTTGCGGTATATTTCCCCCTCGTTTCGGGAATGGAGGCCTTCTTGGACACGCTTGCCGCCGATGTCACGCCGCTGATTGATTTCGTGAGGGCCGTGCCGCCCCTTTTGTGCCTCGGGTACGCTATGAAGGGCTCACTTTTGCACCTTCTTCTTTTCTTTCTCCCTGCGATTCTCTTTACACTCCTCGTCTTCCGGGTTCTCGCGCGCACCTATCTTACGGTTGTGCTGGAAAACCGCGGCGAGCGCAGGGTAGCCTACCGTTCCAAAAAGCAAAAAGTAAGCTCGCCCCTCCTTGCGCTGCTTCGGCGCGAGGTTTTGCACCTTCTCTCCTCGGCAGGCTATATGCTGAATACAGGCCTCGGGCTTCTCTTTCTGATTGCCATCCCCGCCTTTATTCTTATTGAGGGGAATTTGCTCCCGGCCCTTGAGACCGAGCTTGGGGCCGTGCTTTTTCGCCTTTTGCCCTCCGCCCTGACGGCGGCGAGCCTTTTTGCCCTCTCTACCGTGACCTTTGCCTCGGTCACCGTATCCCTTGAGGGAGCCTCACTCTGGGTGGTGCGCACCTCCCCCGTTCCCACACGGAAAATTCTTCTTTCGAAGCTCCTTTTCCCTCTCGTGCCCTCCGCCCCCTTCCTGCTTGCGGCGGGAATCCTGAATGCGGTGGTTGCGCGGGCCTCCTTCCCTGAGGCTCTTGCGATGCTCCTTCTTACCGCTTCCTTCCTGCTCTTTTCGTCGGCGCTTGGGCTGCTCTCCAATCTCCTTTTCCCAAAGCTTGTCTTTCAAAACGAGATGGTGGCGATAAAGCAGAGCCTCTCTCCCCTTCTCTCTATGCTGGCCTCCGCCCTATCCGCCCTTCTTTTCGGCGGCGCCGGCCTAGCACTCTCTCTTCTTCTGCCCACAGCCATTGCCCTTCTTCTTGTTGCCCTTCTTTGCCTCGCCGCCACAGCTGCCCTCCTTGTGCTTCTTTCGGGCTTTGGCGTGCGGCGGTTCGAAGCGCTCACCGTATAAATTCTTTTAGGAGTTAAGTTTTGTTTACCATGGAGCAAGAAATTCAAAGACGACGTACCTTTGCCATTATTTCGCACCCGGACGCCGGAAAAACCACGCTTACCGAGAAATTTCTCCTTTACGGCGGTGCCATTCAATCGGCAGGTGCCGTAAAGGGCAAGCAGAGTGACCGCCATGCCGTTTCCGACTGGATGGACCTTGAAAAGCAGCGCGGTATCTCCATCACCTCCTCTGTTATGCAGTTTGAGTATGACGGGTACTGCATCAACATTCTGGACACCCCCGGACACCAGGATTTCTCGGAGGACACCTACCGCACCCTGATGGCAGCCGACAGTGCCGTAATGGTGATTGACGCCGCCAAGGGAATTGAGCCGCAGACGCGCAAGCTTTTCAAGGTCTGCGCTATGCGCGATATTCCGATTTTCACCTTCATCAATAAGCTTGACCGCGAGGCAAGAGACCCCTTTGACCTGCTCGACGAGCTTGAAAAGGAGTTCGGCATCGGCACCTATCCCATGAACTGGCCGATTGGCTGCGGTGTGAACTTCCACGGTGTATACGACAGAGAGAGGGAGGAAATCCTTGCCTTTGCGGATTCACACAGGGGGCGCTCGCGCATTGAGGGAACCCGTGCCCCGCTTTCGGACACCGAAACGCTGGATTCACTCATCGGGGAATACCGCCGCCGCGAGCTTGTGGAGCAGGTGGAGCTGCTTGATGCCGCCTCCTTTGACTTCGACCTTGACAAAATCCGTCACGGCAAGCTCTCGCCCGTTTTCTTCGGCTCGGCTCTCAACAACTTCGGCGTGGAGCCCTTCCTGAAGAGCTTCCTTTCCATGACCACTCCGCCCCTTGCCCGCGAAACGGCAGAGGGAACGGTTGACCCCGTTGCCGCCCCCTTCTCGGCCTTTGTGTTCAAAATTCAGGCGAACATGAACAAGGCGCACCGTGACCGCATCGCCTTCCTCCGCATTTGCTCGGGGGTATTTGAGCGCAACGAGGAATATTACCATGTGCAGGGTGAGAAGGCCATTCGGCTCTCGCGCCCCCAGCAGATGATGGCCGAGACACGCTCGGGAATTGAAACGGCCTATGCCGGTGATATCATAGGGGTGTTTGACCCCGGAATTTTCTCTATCGGCGATACAGTGTGCGATAAGCGGCACCGCGTGCGTTTCCACGGTATACCGACCTTTGCCCCCGAGCATTTTGCCATGATTGAGCAGGTGGACTCCATGAAGCGCAAGCAGTTTGCCAAGGGAATGTCCGAAATTGCCGAGGAGGGTGCCATCCAAATCTTTTTTGAGCCGGGTGCCGGTATGGAAAGAGTGGTCGTCGGCGTGGTCGGTGTTTTGCAGTTCGAGGTGCTGGAATACCGCATGAAGAACGAATACGGTGTGGAAATGCGCCGCTCGGCGATGCCGCACACCGAAATCCGATATATCGAAGGCACGACAACCGAGCCCTCGCGCCTGCGACTCAGCTCCGATACCAAGTGGGTAAAGGACGTGCGCGGACGCGACCTCCTGATATTCACGGGAGAATGGAGCATACGCTTTGCCAAGGAGAACAACGAGGGGCTGAGCCTTTCGGAATTTGCGAGGCAATAAAGGGTGCCCCGGGGAGTAAGACTCTCTCCCGGGGCTCTTTCCTTCCTTAGGCGCGATATCATCCACAGCATCCACAGATGTGTCCACAGGCGCATCATCATCAACAGAATACCGCGCTCCCTCTGTGGAGAAGCCCCTCATGTCATCGCCTTGATAGGTAATGTCCTCGCCACTCACTTGGTAGCCACGCACAGGGGCTATGTCGGTGTTGGAAGAGAGGGAATACTGCGAAGAACCGACTTTTGCATACTGACCTTCATCTCCGTTTATCCAAGCAACCTCATTTAGCGGAATTGTCTTTGAATATACTTTGCCATTTCTGCCGCCTGCATATTCTTGTGCTTGGACATACGATGTAGATACAAATGTGCCGTTCTCTATTGGATATGAGCTATATACCGTAATGGAGTTATCTTCAAGTGCCTGTTGAGCATCTTCTCTTGAAAAATCACCCCATACAAACTGACCTTCTCGCTCATCGTCCAATTCCAAAACCTCTTCCCAAGTGCGAATGTCATCCACAGACCTAATTCCTGTGTGGTAATCATCCCACATAGGATTGGTTTCAAGTATGATTTCAAGCTGTTTTTCTTTTCTCGCGGCCTCACTCAAAGAAAATTCGCCATCCCTCTTGACATTTTCTCCCAAAGGTGCTATACTGGCATCGTAAGACACTTGGTCAGTCCGCAGGAGGTTGTTCGCAACCGTATTGCTTAGACCGGGTGTCTTATTTTCTTTAAATTCTATAAGATACTGGTATTGTTCGCCGCCTTTGTCGCGTATATTGAAGGTTACGGTATACGGAACGCCATCGAACACTATTTCATTCCTAAACTTATACCAGTACTTTACACCTTTATGCGCATCATTTTTAGGTTTGACAGATGTGTTTGCGTAGCTTGGCTCTTTTGCCGTTGCATCCGCATCATATTTTGATGTAGCGAGGATATCCGCTAAATCGTAAAGAGAGCTGATTTTAGCAGATTGTTCCCCCTCAAGGTTGTATTTATCACCGTATATGTTTTTCTGCGCGGTAAACTTATCACCCCTAATTTGTATTTTTTTAACATCTGTCTTCAATACAACGGCACCGAGGTTGAATATGGTCGCAATTCTTTTCTTGAACTCCGCAATTCTGTCGTCCATGCTTACATCTTTGCCAAAGCCAGATTTATAGCACCGTCTTCCATCCTTTGTGTCACCAATATACACGAGGTTATCTGCGCTATCAGCAAACACAACAGCCTTCCTGTCAATATCGGGTCGGGTGTTTTTTCTTTGCTCTACGGTCATATTGATACGCTTGCTTACATCACGCGCCTCAATCTCTCCTGCGGTGTTCTTGTAGAAAAGGGTATAGAGCTTCTCCGAAATGCCTTCCTCGATGGTGCTGTCAATTTCGGAAATGTCCTTGAACCACGATTTGTAGTACAGCTTCTCATACAAGGCATCATTCTCTTTTTCGATTTCACTCATCTCCGCAAACAATTCGTCCGTGACGGCTTCGTTGCCAAGGTCATTGAAATCAATCTTATTGAACAGCTCGTCTGCACGTCTGCTTGTTGCCCTGTAACGCAAATAATCCTTGCGCTCCTGCTCTGTAAGAGAGGATAAGATTTTAACCCTTTCTTGCTCAAGGTTGGCAACGAATGTCTTATATTCCTCCTCGCCAATCCCACGCGCCTTCCAATAATCGGGAGAGGAACCTCGTGCAAAGCCTTCAATACGCTGAATCTTGTGCTGGATTTCGTGTACCATCATTTCCTTGAACATAGATTCAGTCATTTGTATGCTATTGCTCACATAGAAGCCATCGATATTGTGGTTATATGCCGCCGCGATTCCCTTGCCGAGCGATTGTTTGACGTACACCTTCATTTCGCGCAACTGCGGATAGGCCTTAAACAGTTCTTCGTGGCTTATAACCTGTTCAAGGGTCAAAGGCTCTCGG
>JAZSHY010000029.1:0-2841 GCA_045533505.1 Eubacteriales bacterium
CCTTCCTTCTGCCAATCGGCGAAGACGAGGAATAATTATAGGGTGGCCCCAAAGTCCCACCCCACTTTTTAGTCGATTTTTCAAGTGGTCATTTTGACCACTTGATAGGCGCGATTATAGGGGTGGCCCCGCGGGCCACTCCTACTGCACTTAACTAAAGTAAGAATATCAATGGGTCATTTTGACCCATTGAAAATCAAGGGGTTCTGAGTATTGTAGCAATCATTTGGGAGGGGTTCAAACCCCGTTTTTGATGATGAAAGGGCAGGGGTGGTATGTTTGCCCTCGGAACTGATTTATACCGCTGAAACAGGGGTTTGAACCCCCGTTTCAGAACCCTGTGAGCGATGCTTGTGCGAGGACATCAGGTGTCAAAATTTGTTTTGCAATAGACAAAGAAATAGAGCAACAGCAGGTTGCTTGTCAAGCCCTCGGAATTATGGTATAATATGATCACAACGAGCAAAGGCGGTGATTATATGGAAACAAAGGATATCATACTTGAACTTAGAACGAAACAGGGACTCTCACAGGAGGCTCTTGCGGAAAAAGTATTCGTGACAAGACAGGCGGTTTCACGTTGGGAAACGGGCGAAACGATACCAAATATCGATACACTCAAGCTCCTTCCCAAGCTGTTTGACGTGTCCATCAACACGCCTCTCGGCTCTCCGAGAGAACTTGTTTGCCAGTGTTGCGGAATGCCGCTTGAGGACTGCACCACGAGCCGCGAGACCGACGGCAATTTCAACGAGGAATACTGCAAATGGTGCTATGCAGACGGAGAATATACGCTTGACGTTTGGCAGAGATACGTCGATCTTGGCGGAAAAGAGAAGTTTCAGGAATTCAAGATGCAGTTGGTTGGCGAACTGAATCAACTTTTGCAGATTGAGGGTTTGCCAAAGGTGGAGAATCTCAATGTACTGCCCGGTGAATTCGTCAATCTGGAATACATCTTGCCCGGTGGTCAGAAGGCAAAATTCCTTGATGAGCGCGCCACCTATCTTGGCACTCAGCTTGAGGGAGAGGCAGGTCTGTGCTTCGGCATTGCCGCAGGCCTTGATTTTCTGCTTGTCTGTTCCTACGAGGAAAACGGAGAGAATCCCGAGCTTATTGTCTATAAAAAACGTTGATGTGACGAATAGTGTCGTGACTTGACAGAGAATGTATGGTATAATGGTATCACAAAGATAGGGAGGAACCGTTATGACCTTTGGTGAAAAACTAAGAAAGTTAAGGACCGACCGCGGTTTGACGCAAGATGATCTTGCGGAAAAGATTTACGTCACGCGCACGGCAATCTCAAAATGGGAATCGGACAGAGGCTATCCAAATATTGATTCATTAAAGGCAATTTCGAAATTCTTCTCGGTGTCGATTGATGATCTTCTTTCGCCGGACGAAGTGCTCACGATTGCCGAACAAGACAACAAGCAAAAAGAAACTCGCTTCAAGGATCTGGTTTACGCTTTGCTTGATCTCTGTATTTCAATGCTCCTTTTTCTGCCGTTCTTTGCCAAGGACGCTGACGGAATCATTCAAAGCGTGTCGCTCATCGCACTTGACGGAGTTCAGACATACTTAAAAATAGCCTATCTTGCCGTAGTTATCGGAATGACAGTAATGGGAGTTTTGACACTCACGTTACAAAACTGTCAAGCGGCGGTTTGGGTAAAAAGCAAAACGACGGCTTCGCTCGCACTTGGGGCAATCTTGGTACTGCTCCTTATGATAAGCTCACAGCCGTATGCCGCCGTGTTTGCGTTTGTATTATTGACAATTAAGGCTTTAATGCTGATAAAACGCAGATGATACGAAACGCATCACGCCCGTGACGGCTCGTTTCTTGTGTATCCACGCGCCTTCCGCTAAAATGTATTCAGGCAAGAGCCAATACAGAAAGGAAGGTTAAAGGGGAAAATGGAAAAGAAAAACAAGAAAGCGTTAGTTTGTGGAGCGAGTCTACTTATAGCATTTGTGCTATGGACGGTATTAGTGTGCTTGGTTGACGTGCAAGCAATCGGCCCCGAAGGTTCGTCGGTCGGCTTTGGCACGCTGAACGGCTACGTTCATGATCTCACGGGTGTGAATATGTCCTTGTACGTAATCACGGATTGGCTCGGTCTTGTACCAATCGGCATTGCCTTTGGGTTTGCCGTTCTCGGACTTGTGCAGTTAATTAAAAGAAAAAGCCTATTAAAAGTTGACCGAAGCATCCTTGTGCTCGGTGGGTTTTACATCGTCGTGATGGCGGTATATATCCTCTTTGAAACAGTCGTTATCAATTACAGACCGACACTCATAGACGGATATCTCGAAGTCTCGTATCCGTCATCAACAACTATGCTCGTGATGTGCGTGATGCCTACGGCAATGATGCAGCTTCGCGACCGTATCAAGAACAAAGCATTTAGCCGATGCGTAATGATTGCGATTGCCGCGTTTGTTGCCTTTATGGTTATAGGCAGGCTTGTGTCAGGCGTGCATTGGGTCACCGATATTATCGGCGGCGCGCTCGTTAGCTCAGGGCTTGTGATAACTTATGCTACCGTGAGCAATATAATTAAATAAAGCCAAAGCCTCTGAGAAATCTCTCGACTTCTCAGAGGCTAATTTTACGTTCAGCGAACTACCGAAGAATGCCTATAGATATAGAACTCCTCTTGGCTCGGCATCCACTTCTTTTCTTTCGGTGGGAATGTCTCGTCAAAGGCTTCGACGGCAGCAGTGTCCTCACAGCAGTCGGCGGCGGTGGAAGGAATGTACATCCACTTCTTGCCATCCAGCATGCCCGGCACAAGCTCCGCAACGAGCAGGGCGGTGGGGAAGTTGCCGTCC
>JAZSHY010000023.1:0-50906 GCA_045533505.1 Eubacteriales bacterium
GCGGAGGTTGTGAATGCGTGGATGAATTCCCCGGGACACCGCCAAAACATTCTGAATGCCTCCTTTACGCAGATTGGCGTAGGGTATGCGGCAGACGGAAGGTATTGGACGCAGATGTTTATCGGACGATAAGAAAAAACGGCACCTGCCAAGACAGGTGCCGTTTTTGCCGCCGACGAGTGGCTTTTGGATAGGAGAAGCTCTTTTGAAATGAAGCTGCAAAAAGAAGGACAAGACGGTGTTTTTTTCTTACAGAAAATAACCAGTGATCGCGATAAGGACACATTTGTCGGAAAACCGATTTTGGGAAACGAGACAGCTTACGTCGAGCATCGGGATTGTTGCTTTATTATAGCCATTGGCAATCCAAGGGTGCGTGAGCGCATTTCGAATTCCATGGCAGGCGCGGAGCGGTTGTTGTCAAAAGCATTGAGGTGCCCGGCACCTACGTCGGAGTTCCGGCTAAAAAAATTAAATAAAGGCAAATCCTTTAAAGGATGACGAGGATATTGAGGGCGGCTGTTCATGGAGAACAGCCGCCTTTTATTGTTGGTTACGGGTGCAATTTTAACAAAATACAAATTATTTGCAAGCGGGCTTGCGGACCTCTTTATGATAATCGGCACGCTTTTGATGCTTCCCGCCTATCCGATATACAGAAGGAAGGCCTTCAAGACCAGGACGGAGCTGACTCCTGAGATTCTCTGCTTGTCCGAAGAAATTATGAGACAGTGAAATGCAAGAAATAACAAAACGCAAACATTTTGCAAAAAAAGCAAAAACAAACGCCCGCTATACTTATATCACAAGAAAAGAAACGAGGTAAAAGAGATGCAAAAAACAGCAAAGCAAACCGCAGAAAAAATCCGTACGCAATACACAGAAAAGCAGAAAACCGAGCTTGATGCTCTCCGTGAGCTCGATGCCAAGGTTAAGCGGCCTGTCAACACATTTTCGTATGTTTTCGGCAGTGCTTCCGCCCTGGTTATGGGCACCGGCATGAGCCTTATCATGACCGATATCGCAGCGAGTGTTGGGCTTTCGGGCGGCGCCGTTCTCCCGGGCGTTATCATCGGAGTCGTTGGAATGCTGATGGCACTTGTCAATTATCCGATTCATAAAAAAATGATGAAGGCGCGCAGGGAAAGCTATGCCTCCGAAATTTTTGAGCTCAGCAACAAAATAGTAAATCAATAAAACAGTAAAAGGAGAAAAACAAATGGGAATCAAGTCGTTTTTCAAGAAAGCATTCGGAGATATGAAGGAGAGCGCCAAGGCACAGCACGAGGTTGACAAGGCAAACCTCGCGGCAGCCAAGGCTGAGGCCAGAGCCACCTGGGAGGAGGCAAAGATGTCGCCTTCGCAAAGACAGGCCAAAATGCAGGCAGAGCGCGAGGCACAGATTGCGGCTGCCGAAGCACGCCGTGCCGCTGCCGAAGAACGCACCGAGGCAGCAAAGAAATCGTAAAAGCAAGGCAAGCGAGGCGCCGAGACGCCTCGCTTGCCTTGCCTTTGCAAGGGAGCAGTCGGGAATGCTGTTGAAACGAAGGCTTTCCGGGGAGCTTTTGACACAAAGCACGCCTTTTTGGCCATTCTACAAAACGGAGAATCGCACAAAGACAGCTCTCCGTTTCGGAATCCGATATGTAGACGGAGTTCTACGAAGCTTAGGTTGCCTCTTACTTTCGCTTCGGTTATACTGGAAGGGACAAAGCCCCAAGACGAAGGAGTATCACACATGACTAAGGAAATTCCAATCTTTTTTTCAACGGATGACAATTACATACCGTATCTTTGTGTCGCAATCCAATCTTTGATTGCCAATGCATCCAAGCGGTTCGCATACAGGATTATCGTGCTGCATACGGGGCTGAACGAGGCTAACGTTCGCAAGGTTATGCAAAACGAAGCCGACGGCTTCAAAATTGATTTCACCGATATATCCGAGGAAGTCAAAAGCATAAAATCACGCTTTAAGAATGTGTATCATTTCTCGGTGGTTACCTATTACCGTCTTTTTATTGCCTCGCTTTTCCCGCAGTATGATAAGGTTATCTATCTGGACTGTGACCTCGTGGTGCTTGGCGATGTGGCCGAGCTGTATCATACCGAGCTTGGAGATAACATCTTGGGCGCGGCTCCCGAGCAATTCGTGCAGAGCACACAGGAATTCAGGCAGTACGCGAGGGACGCCGTCGGCGTGGACCCCGACGGATATGTAAATGCAGGGGTGCTTCTGATGAATCTTAAGGAATTCAGAGGGTGCCAAATCGAGAAACGCTTTGTAGAGCTTATTACCGAGTATGATTTCGACCTTCTTGACCCCGACCAGGCGTATTTGAATTATCTTTGCTTCGGGAAAATACATGTCCTGCCCAACGGATGGAACAAGGAGCCCATGCCGCTTGCCTGCGAGGGCAAAAAGAACATTGTGCACTATGCGCTTTACAAAAAACCGTGGCAGTATGACGATGTGATAGACGGCGAATACTTTTGGCGGTATGCGGAGCATTCACCGTTTTACGGCGAGATATGCGAGAGGAAGCGGAATTTCAGCGAGGCAGACAGGGCCGAAAAGGAGGCAACTGCACGCGAGATTCTTGAGCATGCACTAAAAATTGTGAACACAAGGGATACCTTTTCCAAAAGACTTGGCAAGAGGGGAGGCTGACGGCATGGAAAAATCTCCCCATAAATTAGAGCTTATAAGGCGTATTGCCGAGTTTGAGAGGCAAGGGCTCTTTCACCTTGACGTGGAGGACGACCCCGAAACCTATCCGCTTCTGCCGGAGAAGGTGGATTATTTAAACGAAAGGCTGTCAAGCAAAATCAAAAACAGAATTGCCAACGCAGCGGGCAGCCGTTTTTTTGACAGGATGATTGCGAGGCGCGAGCTTATTATCAAAGAGGTTCGCGGCATTGAGAACTTTACGGCTGTCACGGGCGGCAGAATCGTTACCTGCAACCATTTCAGTATAGGCGACCATTATGCCGTATGGGTGGCACTTCGCGACCATATGGACGGCAAGCTGCTTTATAAGGTGATTCGGGAGGGAAACTATACGAATCCGCCGAAGCCGTTCGGCCTCTTTATGCGGCACTGCAATACACTTCCGCTTTCCGGCGTGCCCGCAACGATGAAGAAATTTTTAGCAGCCGTTAAGGTACTGCTTGCCCGAGGGGAAACGGTTTTGATATATCCCGAGCAAAGCATGTGGTGGAACTATCGCAAGCCGAAGCCGATGCAGGACGGAGCCTTCATGCTGGCAGTGCGCACGAGGACGCCCATCGTCCCTGTTTTTATCACGATGGAGGACAGCGACCATCTTGACCGCGACGGATTTTTTGTGCAGGAATATACCGTTCATATTCTGCAGGCCATTTATCCCGATGCGGCGCTTTCTAACAGCGAGGCGAAGGACGCGCTGAAGAAGGCGAACTATGAGGCCTTCGTGAGAACCTACGAGGACTTTTATAAGAAGCCTCTTACCTATGCCGAATCATGAAGCTGTATCTTTTTACCATCGGTATCGCAATGGGCCTTGTTTCTGCCGTCAATATCGCAATCGGCACGGCCCCGGCGTATTACATCATCGCAGCCGTCCTCTTTTGCACCGCGCTGCAATTCGCCCTTGACGGGCTCATCGCCATTCTCATAAACAAGATGCCAAACAGATGGTTTTTTGTGGACAACCCTCTCTATCGGGTGTCAATGTTGGAAAGAAAACTTTACAAAAAGCTAAGGGTAAGACAATGGAAGGATTGGGTGTGGGAGCTTGGGGGGCTTGGCGGCTTCAGCAAAAAAGTGCTGAGGGAGCCGAGCAACCCTGACTATATCGAGCACTTCATTGTGGAATGTCACAAGGGCGTGCTCACCCACAGGCTGTCCTATCCCGTCGGCTTCTTAGCGATGCTTGCCCTGCCGAATGTGTGCTCCCTGACGGTAGCACTTCCCGTCGCCTCTGTCAACCTGCTTCTGAACATTTTGCCCACGCTTGTGCTCCGTCATAACACCCCCATGCTGCTGTCTCTTCTGAAAAGAAGAAGGAGATACACGGAGGCAGAGGGGCAGCAAGCCTCCTATCAGGCCGAAGAGCACAGTGTGAATGCTTAGCGGAAAAGGCTTCTTTCCGCCGGCCCCCGCTTTACGGCGGGGGCCATCCGTGCCCCGGCTTCGCTTTACAGGATAAAGCCTTTGCGGCAAGATTTTTTCGAAAGCATGAAAACAAAAACAAAAGCTTAACATTTTCGTGCTACAATAAGAGTAAGAAAGAAAAAATGCGCCACGGGAGGGTGAGGCTATGTTTAAAATTTTGGTGGTGGAGGACGACAGGGATTTAAACCGCAGCGTGTGTTCCTTCCTCAATGCCGGCGGCTACGAGGCAGTCGGCTGCCTTGATGCCGAGAGTGCCTACGACGAGCTGTATAAGACGACCTTTGACCTTATCGTGTCGGATATCATGATGCCGCGGATCGACGGCTTTGAATTTGCCGGGGCCGTGCGCTCGCTCAACCGCGACATCCCGATTTTGTTTATGACTGCCCGTGACGACCTTGCCTCCAAGCAAAGGGGATATCGCATAGGGATTGACGATTATATGACAAAGCCCATTGACCTTGACGAGCTGCTCCTCAGAATCGGAGCACTCCTTCGCCGCTCCGGGATTGCGGCAAGCCGCCGCCTTGAGATAGGCAGCCTTATCATGGACGCCGATGAAAGAAGCGTCACCCTGAACGGAGAGGAAATTTCCCTCACGGCAAGAGAATTCGACCTCCTTTATAAGCTCCTTTCCTATCCTAAAAAGACCTTTACCCGCACGCAGCTGATGGACGAATTCTGGGATGTGGATACGCAGGCAAGCACGAGAACGGTTGACGTGTATATGACCAAGCTTCGCGCTAAGCTCTCGGGGTGCGATTCCTTTGAGATACAGACCGTTCACGGTCTTGGCTATAAGGCGGTGATAAAGTGAAAAGGGCTTCCTTCCAGGGGGTGCTTCGGGAATTCAGCAGCTTTCTTTTGTTTTTTCTGACGGTTGGCTTTGTTGTCTCCTGCTGCATGATGCTTTTCCTGAGTGTACTATCCCGTGAAATGGGCTTGGTCTATGATTCGGATAACATTGCCGATGCAGCCAAGATAACCTTTCTTAACGTTCTGATTCTCACCGCCATTTTCAAAACGGTGGATTACGTGCGCCGCAGAATTATGGTAGTCAGGCCCGCAAAAATGATTACCGATGCCGCTGAAAGGATTATGGGCGGAGATTTTTCTGTTCGGGTAAAGCCCATGCACGGACGGGGCTTTGAGGGCTTTCATCAGGTGGGGGAGGCACTCAATGCCATGGCAGAGGAGCTTTCGGGAGTGGAAACGCTTCGCACCGATTTTATAGCAAACGTATCCCACGAGATGAAAACCCCGCTGGCCGTGATGCAGAACTACGGAACGCTGCTGCAAGCGCCCGGCCTCTCCGAGGAAAAGAGGCTTGCCTATGCCGGCGCCATCATCGGTTCCTCGCGCCGCCTTGCCGATATGATGACGAATATTCTGAAGCTTAACCGCCTGGAAAACCAGCAAATCTACCAAAATCTTACCGTCTTTGACCTCGGAGAGCAGCTTTGCGAGAGCCTTCTTCTGTATGAGCCCGTATGGGAAGAGAAGAATATTGCAATTGAGACCGATATAGCCGAGGCGGTTTTTGTATCTGCCGATGCCGAGCTTCTTTCGCTCGTATGGAACAACCTTTTTTCAAACGCCTTCAAGTTTACCGAGGCGGGCGGCAGGGTAATGCTCTCGCTTACCGCAGAGGAAGGGTATGCTACCGTGAAGATAGCCGACACGGGCTGCGGAATGAGCGCAGACGTCGGAGCCCATATCTTTGAAAAATTTTATCAAGGCGATACCTCTCACGCAACACAGGGTAACGGGCTCGGTCTCGCGCTCGTCAAGCGGGTGGTTGACATTATGCAGGGAGAGATTGGCGTGGAAAGCTATGTCGGTGTCGGCACGACCTTTACGGTCAGAATCCGAATGTCGCAAAACGGTTATGAAGAAGCTCGGTAAGGCTATCCTGTTTCCGCCCCTTGCCATTATGTGGGCCCTGGTCCCCCTTGCTGCCGTCCTGCTTGTAGGCTCTATGACGAGGCTTAGCAAAGAATCCCCGGCGGCAATTGCCTCTTACGTTCTTTCCGCCTATACGCTTACCGTATGGTGCTTAAGATTTCCGCATATCATGAGGCGCTTCAAGGCCTTTAAGGACGAAAACAGATATGTAAGAAAATGGCGGGACGACGCACGCCTGCGCGTCAAGGTGTCGCTCTGGGGCTCGCTTGCCTTCAATGGCTTGTACGGTACCCTTCAGCTGGGGCTCGGCTTTTATCATCGCACCTTCTGGTTTTCCTCGCTCGGTATCTATTATATGTGCCTTGCCGTGATGCGCTTTTTCTTGGTCAGGCATACGGGGAAATACGCGCCGGGGGAGAGAATGCGGAGCGAGCTTTTGCAATACTGCGCCTGTGGCTGGGCTCTCCTTTTGATGAACGCGGCGGTTTCGGTTATCCTCTTCTTTATGGTGTATTGGAGCAGAAGCTTTCAGCATTCGATGATTACGGCAATTGCCATGGCGGCATATACCTTTGCCGCGCTTGCTGTTGCCATTGTCAACGTGATACAATACAAGAAATACAGAAGCCCCGTCTTTTCGGCAACCCAAGCCATCAGCCTGGCCGCGGCTCTCGTTTCCTTGCTGATTCTGGAATCCACGATGCTGACGACCTTTGGCGACGGAACGGTGACAGCAAGCGGCATGAAGTGGATGCTCGGCACATCGGGCGGCATTGTCTCCTTGGTGATGATTGCCACGGCGATTTCTATGATTGCCATTGGGAGGAAAAGACTCAAACAATTCAAATGAGAGGTTAAAAATGGAGTATAAGAATCGGGAAAGAGACGGTTTTTCCTACAATTACTCTGCGGGAGAGCAGGCAGAGGTGAAGCGCATCCGTGATAAATACACGGCCCCGACGGAGGCTGAGGACAGGATGGCGCGTCTGCGTCGGCTGGATGCCAGCGTCACGAATGCCGCACAGGCGGTTGCCCTTGTTTTCGGTATAGTCGGCTCTCTTATTCTCGGCTTTGGCATGAGCCTTATTATGACCGAGCTTGCCCAAAATATGGGCTTGAACGGGACGGTGGCCGTGGTTATCGGCAGTATCCTCGGTATTGTCGGAGGCATACTTGCCAGCCTTGCCTATCCCGTCTATAACGCTATGGTAAGGGCCAGGCGCAAAAGGCTCGCGCCCGAGATTATCCGTCTTGCCGACGAGCTCCTGAAATGAGGGGTGGGCAGAAAGCGCAAGCGGGCTCTTCCGCGCCTCTTGCGCCCACGCCTTCGGCAAGGAAAAACGAAGAAGGTCAAGCCTCCCCCTTGACAAAGGGGGAGCTTTTGTATATAATAATAGAAGAAGAGCAGAACATACTATTTTGCATGACTGACGGAACAGCGGGCAACCGCGGGGGAGTGCAAAATGAAGAGCCGTCCGTCTGGGCAAAGCAGTTATTAGGGACTGTTTTGCCTTTTTTTGACGGAAGGAAAGGATAGGGAATGATGAAATACAGCGAAGCATGGAAGGGCTTTTGCCCGGGTGTCTGGCAGGAAACGGTCAACGTCAGAGATTTTATCCAGAAAAACTACCGCGAGTATCGGGGAGATGCCTCCTTCCTCGCGGGGAGGACGGCGCGCACTGCCGCCATGATGGAGAAGGTGGAGGCTCTCCTCCGTGAGGAGAGAAGCCGTGGAGGCGTCCTTGGGATTGACACCGAAACCGTCTCCTCTCTTACCGCCTATCCTCCGGGATATGTGGACAAGGAAAACGAGCTTATTGTAGGCCTGCAAACGGCAAGCCCCCTTGTGCGCGGCGTGAACCCCTTTGGCGGTCTCCGTATGGTGCGCTCGGCCTGTGCCGCTTACGGCAGGAAAATCGGCGACGGGATTCTTGAAGCCTTCCGCTACCGCACCACCCATAATGACGGTGTTTTCCGCGTGTACAGCGAGGAGATGCGTGCGGCACGCCACTCTCATGTGATTACAGGCCTTCCCGATGCTTACGGGCGGGGGCGCATTATCGGTGACTATCGGCGTGTGGCCCTTTACGGGGTTGACCGCCTGATAGAGGAGAAGCTGCGTGACCGCAAGGCCGTGGAGGCGCGCGCCTTCTCCGCCGAGACGATTCAGCTGCTTGAGGAGCTGACGCGTCAGGTGGCCTTCCTCGGGTATCTCAAGGAGATGGCCGAGGCGTACGGCTTTGACATTTCGGCTCCTGCCAAAACCGCGCGCGAGGCGGTGCAGTGGACCTATTTTGCCTATCTCGGCGCGATTAAGGAGCAAAACGGGGCGGCTATGTCGCTTGGACGGGTGTCAACCTTCCTTGACATTTATATGGAGCGCGATAGGGAGCGCGGCCTTCTCACCGAGGAGGGAGCCCAGGAGCTTTTCGACGATTTTGTCATAAAGCTTCGGCTGGCGCGCCACCTGCGCACTCCCGAATACAACGAGCTCTTCGGCGGCGACCCCATGTGGATTACCGAGGCGGTGGGCGGTGTCGGAGAGGACGGGCGCTCGCTTGTTACGAAAAGCAGCTTCCGCATGCTCAATACTCTCTATACCCTCGGCCCCGCCCCTGAGCCGAACCTCACGGTTCTCTGGTCGGCCCGTCTGCCCGAGGGCTTCAAGCGGTTTTGCGCCAAGGTATCGTATGACACCGATTCTATTCAGTACGAGAGCGACGAGCTGATGAGGCCGCACCACGGTGACG
Source organism: Eubacteriales bacterium (assembly GCA_045533505.1). GTDB lineage: Bacteria > Bacillota > Clostridia > Oscillospirales > CAG-272 > UBA1740. Next base: position 8,812 of record JAZSHY010000023.1, read on the forward strand.
ATTATGCTATCGCCTGCTGTGTTTCGGCTATGACGCTTGGCAAGCAAATGCAGTTCTTCGGCGCGCGGTGCAATCTCGCAAAGCTTCTTCTTATTGCCCTGAACGGCGGGTATGACACGAGCTCGGAGGTGCACATCGGCCCGCAAATGCCCGTGCTTGACGGCGAATATCTTGACTACGAGGCGGTAAGAGAGCGTTTTTCGCAGTATATCTCCTGGCTCTCGGCGCTCTATGTCAACACCATGAACGTCATTCACTATATGCATGACAAATATGCCTATGAGAAGCTGGAGATGGCTCTGCACGATACCGATGTCGAGCGGCTTATGGCCTTCGGGATTGCGGGGCTTTCGGTGGTGGCCGACTCGCTCAGTGCCATACGGTATGCGAGGGTGCGCCCGATTAAGGACGGCGACGGTTATATCGTGGATTTTGAGACCGAGGGGAGCTTCCCGAAATTCGGCAACGACGATGACCGTGTGGACCTTATCGCCAAGGAGCTGACGCATACGATGATTACCGAGCTCCGCAAGACGCCCGCCTACCGCGGTGCCGTGCATACTCTCTCGGTTCTGACCATTACCTCAAACGTGATGTATGGCAAGAATACCGCCGCCACGCCCGACGGGCGCCGCGCGGGTGAGCCCTTTGCCCCGGGAGCCAACCCCATGCACAACCGCGAGGAAAACGGCGCGCTTGCTTCGCTCAATTCGGTGGCCAAGCTCAGCTATGACGACTGCCGCGACGGCATTTCCAACACCTTCTCCATCACGCCCGAGGCCCTCGGTGTGAGCGAGGAGGCACGGATAGCGAATCTTGTTTCGATTCTGGACGGCTATTTTGCCAAGGGGGCGCACCACATCAATGTGAACGTTCTGCGCCGCGAGACTCTCCTCAAGGCGTACGAGAACCCCGAGGCCTACCCGAACCTCACCATTCGGGTTTCGGGCTATGCCGTAAACTTCTGCAAGCTCTCGCGTGAGCAGCAGCGGGAGGTCCTTCGCCGCACCTTCCACGAAACGGTATGACGGGGCGGATACATTCCTTCCAGAGCCTCGGTACGCTCGACGGCCCCGGAGTCCGCTTTGTGGTGTTTATGCAGGGGTGCCATCTGCGGTGCGGCTGCTGCCACAACCCCGACACCTGGGACGCGTCAGGCGGCACGCCCTATACCCCCGAGGAGGTTTTCCGCAGGCTGCTTCGCTTCCGTGAGTATTTCACCCACGGGGGCGGTCTTACCGTCTCGGGGGGCGAGCCGCTTTTGCAGGCCCCCTTTGTGACCGAGCTCTTCCGCCTCTCGCGAGAGGCGGGCATTGACACCTGCCTTGACACCTCGGGCTGCCTTCTCGGAGATGAGGTGGAGGCGCTTCTTTCGGTCACAGACCGTGTGCTTCTTGACATTAAGTATACCGAGGAGACCTCGTACGCCGCGTATGTCGGCTGCTCGCTTTCCTCGGTGCTTTCCTTTCTCTCGCGCCTGGATGCACACGCTATACCCACCACGCTGCGGCAGGTGATTCTTCCCGGGCTCAATGACAGCGAGGAAAGCCTTCGGCGCCTCGGGGCAATGGCCGAAGCTCATCCCTCGGTTTCGGGCTGCGAGCTTCTGCCCTTCCGCAAGCTCTGTCTTGAAAAATACGAGGCGCTCGGCATCCCCTTCCGATTTGCGCATATCGCTGAGCCGACGTCTGACGAGGTGCGTGCCCTTACGCGGCTTCTCGGAGAAAAAGGGGGGCGTCCTCGCGCTGACGGGAAAAAGACATAAAGACGGACGTGAAAGGAAACAGCATGAAAAAGTTTTTTAAGCATTTCGGTCTCAGCCAGTATCTCCTTCTTGCCCAGGTTCTGCTTACTGTGGCAACGATTGCCCTCAAGGGCACGACGGACGGTACCGATATTGTGGAATACGTCAGCATGGGGTGGAGCCTTGTGAACGGGGTTGTCACCCTTGTGGTGATTATGCTGGAAAACCGTCAGAACCTCAAATATTACGAGGTGACAAGCCAGTTTATCTTCCACAAGCTTTCGAACAATTTCGATGAGTTTATGGATTTCCTTATGTCCGACGAATACAAGAAAACCACTGAAACCGAGCAAAAGCTTTTTCATGACGGAATGCTGGAAACCGTGGTGCGCGGCGACTATGAAACGCGGCGGAAGATATCCCGCGCGCTCCCCTATCTCTACGATATCGACAGGGGGCTTACCCTTCGGATTGCGCAGAGGCTGCGCGAGGATATCATGGGCGGCAAGACCGATATCCGCCGTCGTACGGTGGAGGCGGTGCTGACCATTATCCAGAAGGCGGAGGAGCCGAATGACGCGAGACGGCGCGCCCGCCGCTTCCTGGATTTTCTGCATTACCATGAGGACGATGACGTCTACACCGTAGTGGCGCTTGTGGAAAGTATTTTTTACATTTCGCGTTTTCTTGGCGAGAAGGAGCCGTGGCGTGAGGAGGCGCACCGCCTTTTAGAGTCGCTCAAGGCTAACGTAGAGCAGGTAAGAGAGACCGACGAGACACAGCTTTCCTCTGCCGAGATTGATGAAATCTTCGCCACCCTCTCCTCCCTTGCCGACATTTCTTCGGGAACGGTGGCTTCGGTGAAGGCCGCGAAGCAGGCAATTGAAAGAACGCTCCGTGAGGGGAGCCGCTATGCCAAGCTCGCTGTGGTGAAGAATATGTATTACACCTGCAAGGGCTACCCCGAATGCCTTCGTACGCGAAGCTGCAGCGCGAGCTGCGGCACCTATATGATGGAGAAGGTGCATTCCTTCCTCACCTCGGCGATTGACTCCGACGTGTTTCTTGCCATGCCCACCGTGCGCTATTTTGACTGCGTATGCTACAACCTTCACAAGCACGACGTCGGCAGGATTGCGAAAAAAATCATGTACGAATATTTCACAAGCGATAATCTCCTCATTATGCAGACCGCCTTCGATAAGATTGCCATGCTGATTTCGGATGACAGGGGCTTTGCCTCGCACGTGGTCTCGGAGCTTCTTTCGAGGCTGGAGGAGACCGCGCGGGCCGAATCTCTTTCGATTGTCGAGGCGGTTTCGGCCCTGCCTGCCGACGCGCAGGTCTATTACCGTGTGACAGAGGGGCGCAAGAGGGTGAAGCGGCAGGGGACAGCCTCGTATCACGACGTGAAGCTTCGTGAGGAGAGGGAGGAGCTCGCCGCCATTGACAGGCAGATTGACCAGCACGCGAAAACTCTGTCCTTCATCGGAAAAATCAAGAGATTAAAGGAGGACAGTAACCTTTGAGGCTTCGTGTGGTTATTGAAAATCATTCGGACACCGAGTCGCTTCTTTACGAGTACGGGCTCAGCTTCTATGTGAAGAGCGGGGAAAATGCCTTTCTTCTGGACTGCGGTGCCAGTGACAAGCTTCTCCACAATCTTGCTGCCATGGGGATTGACTCCGAGGGGCTTTCGCACATCGTTATTTCGCACAACCACGGCGACCATATAGGCGGCCTCGGCCCCCTTCTTGCCGTGAACAGTCAGGCGGGCGTATATGTGGCGGAGGGAGCTCGCCGCAAGCTGTATACCAAGCGCTTCCTATCGAGGAGGAGGCAGGTTTCAAGGAATGACCTCCTTGCCGAGCACGCCGACAGGATAACCTACGTTGAGGGGAGTTACCGTCTTTTTGACAACGTGTATCTCTGCACCGTGGCGGCGGCTGACAGCGGCTTTTGCTGTCGGGACAGGCGGCTCAGAATGATGGATGGGCGAGGCCGTCTCCTTCCCGACGACTTCTCGCATGAGCTGTATGTGGCGGTTATCGAGGAGGGACATATGCATATCCTTTCCTCTTGCAGCCACAAGGGAATCGTGAACATTCTCGCCGATGCCGCGGAGCGCTTTCCCGACGTGCCGATAGAGAGCTTCTTCGGCGGTCTCCATTTCAAGGGGACGAGGGCAAGGCTCAACTGCTCCCCTGCCTTTGTGATAGAAACCGCCGAGGCCATCAACAGGACAGAGCTCAAGAGAATTTACACCTGCCATTGCACGGGGAAGTATGCCTTTGGCCTTTTGCGCGAGCATCTTTCTGCCAAAATCCGCTATCTGAAAACAGGGAGCACGCTGGAGGTATAAGCGGGCGTACCTGAAGCCGAATACCAAGTGAAGCCGCGAGGAGTAACCGTCGTGATATATCGTCCCTTTGCACTTGAGGATATTGATATCCTCACCCCCTATCTTGCCTATCAGGAGTTCGGTACCTGCGACTATACGCTCGGCGGAATGATGATGTGGCGCGATTTCTTCCGAATGGAATACTGTCTTTCCGAGGGCGCGCTCCTGTCTAGGCTTCGTGGGACCGACGGCGTTCTCTACTACAACCTGCCCCTCGCACCCGATTGGAGGAGTGCGCTTTCCCGCCTCGTCGGGAGCCTTGAGGGCGCACCGATTGCCTTTTGCACGGTGCCCGAGGCCGCCCTTCCCGAGCTGCTTGTGCGGTTGCCCGGGGCAGAGGTCCTGCCGCAGGAGGAGTTTTTCGACTACCGCTATCTCTGCCGCGACCTTGCGGAGCTCAGCGGCAAGCGGTATGCGGGGCAGAGGAACCTTGTGCGCCAGTTTCAGCGCGCGCACGGGAGCTGGAGCTACCGCGCGATAGACGGCGAGACGCTTCCCGCGGTTATCGACTTCTTTGAGAGGAGCTGTCCTCCGCTTGAGGGCCAAGGCTTTCAGCAGGAGGAGAACCGAAAGGTCGCCGAGGTGCTTCGGCACTTCGGGGAATACGGCTTCTTCGGCGGCGTTCTCTTTGCCGACGGCATTCCTTGCGGCTTTTCTCTCGGCGAGAGGCTCGGTGACACCGTCTATGTGCATATCGAAAAGGCAGAGAGGGGAGTCAAGGGCGCTTACCAGATGCTCGTGAACCAGTTTGCTCTTAACTTCGGCGGTAACGCCACCTACCTGAACCGAGAGGAGGATATGGGGGATGCGGGGCTCAGAGAGTCGAAGTGCTCCTACCATCCCTCGGATATTCTGAAAAAATACGTGGTACGCATGGGAAGCTGACCGTAAAAGGCCCGAGGGCGAGCATAAGGCTCGCCCTCGGGCTTTTTGTTTTTGTCAGCCGCGCCCCTCGGAAAGCAAGCGCTTGGCAGCATGGACAGCGGCCATGGCGTCGGCGGCGTAGGCGTCGGCACCGATGGCGGCGGCGTAATCGGCGGTGAGGACCGCGCCTCCCACCAGAATGCGGCAGGAGGGTGCCTCACGCTTCACAAGGGCAATCGTGTCGGCCATGGAGGGAACGGTGGTCGTCATAAGTGCGCTGAGCCCCAGCAGAGGAGCGTTCTTCTCTCTGACCGCCGCGAGTACGGCATTGGGAGGTACGTCCTTGCCGAGGTCAATCACCGAAAAGCCGTAGCTTTCGAGAAGCAGGCGCACAATATTTTTTCCGATGTCGTGAATGTCGCCCTGTACGGTGGCAAGCACCACGGTCCCCCTTGATGCTGCGGTGGCTGCCCCCTCGGAAAGGGCGGCCTTAATCGGCAGAAGAGCCTCTCCTGCCGCCTCGGCGCTCATAAGAAGCGAGGGGAGGTAGACTCTGCCCTCCTCGTAGTCCCTTCCCACCGCATTGAGGGCAGGGACAATCTCCTCGTCAATGAGAGCGAGCGGCGCGCACTCGGCAAGCATGGCCGCGGCGGTGTCCCGAGCCTCGCTCCGCAGTCCCTTCCGTATGGCGCGCGAAAGCGCCGAGCCGACGGTGTCCTCCCCCGTCGCAGGGGCTGCCGTCACGCACGGCAGGCGCGGCTCCTCCTTGGTAAGGGCAGGGATGGAGGCGATGTACGCGGCACATCCCTCGTCATGGGCAGTGAGCGCGAGAAAGGAGCGAAAGGTCCGCATCATGTCCTGCGAGTAAGGGTTCATGATGGCCGCCGAAAGCCCCCGTGTGAGAGCCATGGCAAAGAAGGTTGCGTTTATGATGTCGCGGCAAGGCAGACCGAAGGAAATGTTGGAAACACCGAGCAGGGTATGGCAGCCGAGCTCGCGGCGAATGCCCTCGCAGGCGGCAAGGGTGGTAAGCGCGCTTCGTGAGTCGGCGCTTACCGTGAGGGCAAGAGGGTCGAAGACGATGTTCTTTTTCTCAATGCCGTATGCCTCGGCGGCAGCGAGAATCCGCCTCGCGATGGCCACTCTCCCCTCTGCGGTGTCGGGAATTCCGTCCTCGTCAAGCGTGAGGGCGATGACCACACCGCCGTATTTTTTCACAAGCGGCAGCACAGCGCGAAGGCTTTCCTGCTTGCCGTTTACCGAATTGATGAGGGGTTTGCCGTTGTAGATGCGCAGGGCGGCCTCCATGGCCTCGGGGCTTGCCGTGTCAAGGCAAAGGGGGAGGGCGGTGACCGCCTGAAGCTCGGTGACGGTTTCGGCAAGCATGCTCACCTCGTCGAGCTCGGGGAGGCCCACGTTCACGTCAAGAAGCTGTACGCCCGCCTCCTCCTCGCGCACGGCCTCGCCGAGGATGTAGGAGATGTCATGAGAGACGAGAGCCTCGCGGAAGCGCTTTTTTCCCGTGGGGTTAATGCGCTCACCGATGAGAAGAGGAGCACCGCCGAAGGAAACGGCGTGCGTGTAGGAGGAAACCACCGTTTCCTCCTTTTTCACGATGGGGACGGGGGTGATGGCCTTTGTTTTTTCGGTAAGTGCCTCAATGTAGCGCGGCGTTGTGCCGCAGCAGCCTCCCACAAGCCGCACGCCGCGGCGGGCAAGGTCTGCAAGCTCAAGGCTGAATTCCTCGGGCAGAACGTCATACACCGTCGCTCCGTCACGGACGCGCGGCAGCCCTGCGTTCGGCTTCAGGAGGACAGGCACCGAGGCCGCCGCAAGCATGGCCTCCGCCACGCCCGAGAGGGCACGGGGCCCCAGCGAGCAGTTGGCACCGATGGCATCGACGCCCATGCCCTCAAGGAGGGCAACCATCGCCTCGGGCGTGGCCCCCGTGAGGAGCTTGCCGTCCTCGCCGTAGGCGTTGCTCACCAGTAAAGGCAGCGTGCTGTTTTCCTTTGCGGCAAGCACCGCGGCCTTGGTTTCGTAGGCATCGTTCATGGTTTCGATGAAAATAAGGTCAACGCCTGCCTGAACCCCCGCGCGCACCGTTTCGGCAAAGAGAGCAACGGCATCGGAGAAGGCAAGCTCGCCGAGCGGGCGGAGGAGCTTCCCCAAGGGGCCGATGTCAAGCGCCACGAAGCGCGGTCCCTCGCCGTCAGCCTCGCGGCAGGCACGGCGGGCACATTCCACCGCCGCGTGCACAAGGCGAGAAAGCATGGCGCTGTCGTATTTCAAGGGGTTTACGCCGAAGGTGTTGGCAGAGACCACATGGCTCCCCGCCAGAAGGTAGGCGCGGTGAATGTCGGTGACAAGCTCGGGGTGGCTGAGGCAAAAGAGCTCGGGCGGTTCCCCGGGGGCAAGCCCTCTTTCCTGAAGAAGGCTTCCCATGCCGCCGTCAAGACGGACAAGGCTTTTGGCGAGAAAGGAACGAAAATCCATAGCGTGCTCCTAAATATGCAAGGTTTTATTTACAAATATCAGCGTTTGGCTATCCGCGTCCGAGAACCCCGACAATGGCGGTTACCGATTTTTGCGGTGAAAGCAGAAGGCGGCTCCCGAGTGAAAGACCGAGGAGCTTCTCTCCGTCAAGGAGGGGGAGAATGTCCTTTTGCAGGGAAAGCGGCAGGTCAAGATAGCCCGGGGAAAAGCGTGAGGTAAGGCGGTAGCCCTCTGCTTCGCGCTCGGCTGTGAAGGCATCGAGCAGGGATTCCACCCGTTCGCTCCCGAGGGCATCCAGAAGAAGGGCTCTCGCGGGCGAGGCCTTTTCGTAGCGCAGGATAAGCCTGTCAAGCCCCACGCCGACGGTGGCGGCAAGAACGAGGGCGCTTTTTGCCCCGCAAAGATGCGCGCCGAGCGATGAGGAGGAGATGCGAAGCGGGCCGACGGTAAGCCCGCAGTCGGTTTTTGTGACGGGGAGCTCACGAAAGGCCACCCGATAGGTAAGAACCCCCTCTGCCGCGGGGAGGAGCTCGGAGAGGAGTGCCTCTGCCACAGCGTCCCCCTCGGCTGCACGCGCGTATCGCAGGACCTCCCCGTGCCGCACGGGGGGCGGCGTCATCACCGAAAGAAGGACGGGGCCCGTCATTTGCCGAGAATATCCGAAAGGTTTCGCAGAATGCCTGCGGCCACCTCGGGCTTGTTCATCGAATAGACGTGAATATGGTTGATGCCGTTGGCATAGAGGTCTATAATCTGGTCGGTGGCGTAGGCGATGCCCGCCTGCTTCATGGCGGCGGCATCATGCCCGAAGCGGTCAACAATCGCCTTGAAGCGTTGGGGCATAAGCGAGCCTGAAAGCCGAATGGCCCGCTCCACCTGACTGCCGTTGGTAATCGGCATAATGCCGGGTATGACGGGTATACGCACGCCCGCCTCTCTTATTCTGTAAAGGAAACTATACAAAAGGTTGTTGTCGAAGAACATCTGGGTGGTCAGAAAGTCGCACCCTGCCTCAACCTTTTCAACAAGACGGCGGATGTCCTCACGTCGGTCTGTGCTTTCGGGGTGGATTTCGGGATAGCAGGCCGCACCGATGCAAAAGTCTCCCGCCGCGCGGAGCTCGCGCACAAGGTCGATGGCGTAGCGGTAATCCCAGCCGCTTCTGTCCTTGCCGAGAAGCTCCGCGGGGATATCTCCGCGGAGAGCCAGCACATTCTGTATGCCCGCCTCGCGAAGTGCCGCAATCTGTGCGGCAACCGTTTCCCTCGTGGAGGAAACGCAGGTGAGGTGGGCGACTGAGGGAACACCGTAGCGCTCCTTAATGGCCTTGGCCATCGCAAGCGTGTAACGGCTTGTCCCTCCGCCTGCGCCGTAGGTCACGCTCATGTAGGCGGGGCGGAGGGCGGCAATTTCCTCGGTGGCCACCCGCACGCTCTCAAGGGCGGTTTCTGTCTTGGGCGGAAACACCTCAAACGAGAGAGAAAGGGTATTCTGTGAGAGAAGAGTTGTGATTTTCATGCTTCCTCCTTGTTGCTGTATGCAGCGGAGGGCGGCGGCCTTCGCACACCGCCCCCCGTTTCTTGAATAGGCAGATTATTTGTCAAAAAGAGGTGTGGAGAAATACCTTTCGCCGGTATCGGGAAGAACGGTCACCACGCGCCGTCCCTCACCGAGCCGTGCGGCAAGGCGCAGGGCCACCGCCACGTTGGAGCCACCCGAAATTCCCGTAAGCAGCCCCTCCTCGCGCGCAAGGCGGCGCGCGGTATCAAGAGCCTCGCTGTCGGTGGTAATGGCAATCTCATCAATGATGGAGACGTCAAGAATCGGAGGCACAATGCCGTCGCCAATTCCCATCTGAATATGGGTGCCGACGGTACCGCCCGAAAGAACAGCGGCCTCCTCGGGCTCAATGGCAACGATGTGAATATCGGGGTTCTCGCGCTTGAGAACGCGCCCGATTCCCGTCAGCGTGCCGCCCGTTCCGATGCCCGAGCAGAAGGCATCAATCCTGCCGCCGACGGCATCAAGGATTTCCCTTGCCGTGCTCAGCTCATGGACACGGGGATTCTCTGGGTTCTCAAACTGGGCGGGAATAAATACATGGGGGTTTTCCTTGGCCATCGCCTCGGCGGTTTCCTGGCATTCCCGAATGGCACGCCCGATGTCGCCCGCGTCATGGATAAGCCTGAGCTCCGCCCCGTACTGACGGATAAGAAGCCGCCTTTCCTCACTTACCGAATCGGGCAGAATAATCACGGTGCGGTAGCCAAGCACGGCACCCGCAAGGGCAAGCCCTATGCCCTGGTTCCCGCTGGTGGCCTCCACAATAATGCTCTCAGGTCCGATTTTGCCCTCGGCCTCAGCGGCGCGGAGCATGGCAAGAGCCGTGCGTGTTTTGATGGAGCCGCCAACCGACAGGCCCTCATATTTCACAAGAATTTCCGCAGAGCCCTCAGGCACCATGCGCGAGAGGCGGACAAGGGGCGTTCCGCCGATGGCCTCTAAAATGTTGTTATATACCATAAAACCTCACGAGAGTCAAGAAAATACAAGGTCGCGTCCGCGGTATCCAATCGTGCGGAAGTCCTCAAAATTGTGCCGTATAATATAGTCTATGTAGGAGGTAAGAAGCCGCCCCGTCAGAAGGTACCCCGCCGGGGAAAGATGACCGAGAAGGAAGAAGGCGCGCTGAAACTCCTCGGTGGAATAATCGGGCCCGTATTGGCGCAGGTCAACGACGTAGGTGCCGTCAAAGCGCTCGGCAATATCGTACATTAAGCGACGGTGCTTCTCGCCGTAATCCTCTCTTTCCCAAGGGGATTTCGGTATGGTGACAAGAAAAAACTTGGCCCCCGGCGAGATTTCGCGGTAGCGCGCGATAATGGCGCCGAACTGCCCCGCAAAGGTCTTTGGATTTTCACGCCAATCCTCGCGGATGTCCTGAACCGAGCCCATCTCATGCTTGCGGTTGAAAAGGTCATTCACGCCAAGTGCCAGGATGTAGGCATCGGCGGAAAGGGCGGGGTCCCAATAGCCCTTGTCCTCGGCAAAGCTTGTCATGTATTCAAGGGCCGTCATACCGCCGCGCGTGAAGTTGTGAGCACGGCAGCCCGCCATTCTGGCAAGATACTGCACCGAGGAATAGTCAAAGAAATCCTCATAATAGGGCTTTCTCGTGTCGGGCACAATAGCTTCGAATTCTCCTGCGGAGAGGCTGTCCCCGATACAGGCAATCGTGCGGAGCACTCCCACAAAGCCTCCGTCGGTGCACTCTCTCTCCAGCGGCTTTTCGTCGGGTGACCAAAGTGCGGCAATATCCATAGCTCGTGCTGTCCTTTCAAAGGGTGTTTTCTATTGAATATCAAGTAAGTACTATTATATAACGCCCCACCGGAAATGTCAATGAAAAAGCCGAAATTAAAAGCCGAAAGGGCACCCCGCGGGCAGGGAAGGCTCCTCATGCCCGGGAATGCCCCAAGAGGTTACTCCTTTCTTTGAAAACACAGATGCTCCCTTGTCCCTATGGTGTCTCCATGGCAACGCAGTTGCAAACTTAATTTTTATACCTGATAAAATTCTTTATACCATTCGGCAAACTTACGAAGCCCTACACGCAATGGCGTAGCGGGTTTAAACCCAAAATCTTCTTCCAACGCCGACGTATCCGCGTACGTTACGGGAACGTCCCCTGCTTGCATGGGAACAAGCTCTTTATGTGCCTCAAAATCATAATCCGCAGACAATACTTCCGCGCGAATTAACTCTTGCTGTAAAATATTTACGAAATCAAGCAAATTTTCAGGGCTACTGTTGCCGATATTATACACCTTGTACGGCGGCAAAGGCAACCCATCTTCCCCCGTTTTCTTTTCAGGTGCATGTTGCATAACGCGCTTTACACCTTCCACAATATCATCTACAAACGTGAAATCGCGCTTGCAGTTTCCGTAATTGAAAATTTGAATTTTGTCCCCCTTCAACAGCTTGTCGGTAAACCCGAAATACGCCATATCAGGCCGTCCTGCAGGGCCGTAAACCGTAAAGAAGCGAAGCCCCGTTGACGGTATATTATACAATTTGCTGTATGCGTGCGCCAACAATTCGTTCGATTTTTTCGTCGCCGCATACAAGGATACGGGGGTGTCCACTTTATCGTCCGTAGAATAAGGAATTTTTTTATTCGAGCCATACACCGACGAGCTGGAGGCATATACCAAATGCTCTACCGGATTATGACGACAGGCTTCCAAAATGTTATAAAAACCGATTACATTTGCTTCGATATACACGTCGGGATTGGTGATGGAATAACGAACCCCCGCCTGTGCCGCCAAATTAACGACAATCGCAGGCTTATATTCGGCAAAAATGCTGTCTATCAACGCTTTATCCGCAATACTGCCGCGCACAAAGGCCCATCTGCAATCTTCTTTTTCGGCCACAGCTTTTTCGATTTCCGAAAGGCGGTATTCTTTGATAGATACGTCGTAATAATCATTCATATTATCAATGCCGACAATCCGAATGCTTTGATAGGAGCGCAACAGCTCCAAAACGAGATTACAACCGATAAACCCCGCCGCGCCCGTCACCAGGATTGTTTTGTTATTCAAATCGACGTTCGGCTTTAACATATACCCTTGTACTCCTTTTGCACCCTTTCATAGCTTTCAAAATTACCTATATCATACCGTTTCCCGGGCATTTCCATGGCGTGAACCTTCGTTTGCGTACAAAGCCAAGCGATATAGCTCCCCGGCGCGTCGACGCCGCAACCGCCCTCTATTCCCTTTTTCACAAGTCTTGTGTCTTCTTTCGTGTAATAATAGAAGGGAGGACATGCCCAATTTGACTTGGGTTCTGCAGGTTTTTCCGCAAAACGAAGGATTTTATCATTTTCGTCTACTTCCACAACCCCACTTTTTTGCAGCTTTTGTGTGGAACCTTCGTAATAGCGCATAATACAAGATGTACCCTTCTCCTTTGCATAAACGACAAATTTCGTCAAGCTGAAATCAAGAAGGTTATCCCCTGCAATCACCAAAATATCGTCGTCAAGCGAAAGCTTGTCAATGGCGAATTGAATATCCTTCACTGCGCCAAGACGAGTTTCATTCGTACTTGTTCCATCGTCAATAACCGTAATCTTTTGAACCTTTTCAGTAGCCCATGCACGGAAGCAATCGGCAAATTTATGGTTGGAAATTACCACGTACTCATCCACAGAACCGAGCGAATCGACGTCGTCAATCAACCAATCGAGAATGGTCTTATCCCGCACCTTTAACAAAGGCTTCGGAAAATTTTCCGTCAAAGGATATAACCGAGTTGCGTATCCTGCCGCTAAAATGAAACATTTCATAATTCCACCCCATCTGCCGTATCGCAAATATGCACTGAGAATTTGTCTTTCAAAGCAGGGAATGCTTTCAAATATTCGGCGGTTACTTGCTTTTCGATATTCGGGGCGAAAGAAGGGTCAATAATCGCCATACAGCAGCCTCTGAAACCTGCGCCGCTGAACCGTCCGCCGTAAATGCCGTCCGTATGCAACATGATTTCGTAAAGAGCTTTTAACTCATCCGAACCCGTTTCATAATTATAGATGGAAGAGCGTCCGCTTTCAAAAGAGAGCTTCCCGAACATTTCAATATCCCCTTTTCGCCACGCCTCCGCACCTGCTTCCACACGCTGAAATTCCGTATACCAATGTTCCGCGCGTTTGCGCCAATTTTCAGGCAATTTATCTTTATACTGCAAATACGTTTCATACGGTACGTCGCGAAGGAAGGTTTCGTTAAACTTGCCGTATTCCATACCGCTAAACGCCTTTAGAGCATACGCGGCGCTGCGACATTCGTCCACACGCATATTAAATTTGCTACCCGCAAGCGTGCGTTCTACTCCCGAAAAGAAAATCGCAATTTTATACGGCTTCATATTCGGGTTGGTAGGAATAAGCTCGTAGCTATCATCCTTCGTGTCAAGATACAAAAGCCGGTCTTTTTTGGAAAAAACCTCGCAGGACTGATCAAGTTTTCCGCAAGAAACGCCCACATATTTATTTTCCGCCGCCTGTGCCGTTAAAATCATTTCAAGCTTGGTAAGATGAATTTCGTTGACCTTGCAAAGCGCGGACAAAAAGGCAATTGTCAAAGCAGCAGATGACGAAAGTCCGCCAATCGGAAGAGTCCCTTCAATTACCCCGCAAAGCCCAACCTTTAACGGATATTTTTGCGACAGCATCAACGTCGCGCCACGCAGATAATCCGCCCAATCGTTTTCTTTTTGTTCGGGAACAGATTTCACATGCCATTGCGCCCGTTTATTAAATTGCAAAGAAGACAATTCTATAACTCCGTTTTGCTTGGGCGCATAAGCAATGTATATTCCTTTATCAATGGCAAAGCCCGTAATTTTTCCGTATTGATGATCGCTATGCGCCCCCATTGGACAGATGCGGTACGGACAAAAAGCTATCGCCGCAGGATCTTTTTTATACGTTTCGCTAAATTTGTTGATACAACGCATTAAAACTTTCTCCAAACCATTTTATCGACAACGCCCGTGTAGGATTGAATAATCTTTACCACCTTCGTCGAAACGTTTTCTTCCACGTAATCAGGCACGGGGATACCGTGGTTACCGTCCTTCGTCAACTCAACAGCCGTTTCTACCGCTTGCAAAAGATGCTTTTCATCAATCCCCGCAAGCACGAAACACGCCTTGTCGAGTGCTTCGGGGCGTTCAGTCGAGGTGCGAATGCAAACAGCAGGGAAGGGCTTGCCGATGCTCGTAAAGAAAGAGCTTTCTTCGGGGAGCGTACCGCTATCCGACACTACGGCAAACGCATTCATCTGCAAATTGTTGTAATCATGAAAGCCCAAAGGCTGGTTTTGAATCACACGCCTGTCCAGCTTGAAACCGCTCGCTTCCAAACGCTTCTTGCTTCTGGGGTGACAGGAATACAGGATAGGCATATCGTATTTTTCCGCCAACCTGTTGATAGCCGTAAACAAGGAAACAAAATTCTTTTCCGTGTCGATATTTTCTTCCCTATGCGCCGAAAGCAAAATATATTTTTTCGGTTGTAATCCAAGATGGGCAAGCACGTCACTTGCTTCAATTTTTACAAGATTTTTGTGTAAAACCTCTGCCATAGGCGAACCTGTTACGTACGTTCTTTCCTTAGGCAACCCGCAGTCCGCAAGATAGCGGCGCGCGTGTTCGGAATATGCCAGGTTCACGTCGGAAATAATATCGACAATACGTCTGTTGGTTTCTTCAGGCAAACATTCGTCCTTACAGCGATTGCCGGCTTCCATATGGAAAATGGGAATATGCAATCTCTTTGCGGGTATTGCAGAAAGGCAGCTGTTCGTGTCCCCCAAAATGAGCAGTGCATCGGGCTTGCAAGCCGCCATCAGCTTGTACGAGCAGTTGATAATATTCCCCATCGTCGCACCGAGGTCATCGCCTACCGCATCCATATACACTTCGGGATCGGCGAGCTTCAAATCCTTGAAAAACACGCCGTTCAAGTTGTAATCGTAATTTTGACCCGTGTGCGCCAAAATACAGTCAAAATATTGACGACACTTGTTGATAACCGCCGCCAAACGAATAATTTCAGGACGCGTGCCTACGATAATAAGCAGCTTCAACTTGCCGTTTTCCTTAAATTTTACGTCTGAATAATCCAATCTGATTTTTGCTTCCATATCATTTCACCTCGTAAATAGCATATCCATTTACTCTACAATTTCAAAAAACGTATCGGGATGGCTATTGTCAAATTGCTCATTCGCCCACATTACCGTCACCAAGCTTTCCGTCTGAGATAGATTGGTAATGTTGTGCGTGTATCCGGGGAGCATATGCACCGCTTGGATTTTATCACCGCTCACTTCAAAATTCAGCACCTCGTCCGTGCCGATTTTTCGCTGTTGAATCAAGCCATGCCCTGCCACAACGATAAAAAACTCCCACTTGGTATGATGCCAATGCTGCCCCTTCGTAATCCCCGGTTTCGAGATATTAACAGACACTTGCCCGCACCTTTCCGTTTTCAGCAATTCGGTAAAGCTACCACGTACGTCCTCATTCATTTTCAAATCGAACGCAACCTTTTCCTTGGGTAAATAACTCAAATAAGTCGAGTACAGCTTCTTCGCAAAACTGCCGGCAGGAATTTCAGGAACAACAAGCGTTTCGCTCTGTTCGCGGAAGGAATACAACAAATCCACAATTTCACCAAGTGTAATCTTATGCGTAATCGGCACAAAATAATATCTTCCACTCTCGCTCTCTACGGGCGTTAAGCAGTCGTAATGGCAACGGTGCCCCGTCCCTTCCAATAAATCGAGCATTTCCGTCACCAAATCGTCAATATAAAGCAATTCAAGCTCAATTGCTCTGTCGTTTACGGTAATCGGTAAATCATTTGCGATATTGTTACAGAAGGTTGCTACCGCGCTGTTGTAGTTCGGGCGGCACCACTTGCCGAAAAGGTTGGGGAAGCGGTAAACGCACACCTGCCCCCCGCCTTCTTGCTCATACTCAAAGAAAAGCTCTTCTCCCGCCTTCTTGCTTTTGCCGTATTCGCCATCCGCATAACGCCCAAGCAACGTCGCTTGAATGGACGAGGAAAGCATTACGGGGCATTTGTTGTTATACTTTTTAAGCGTATCCAACAAAGTCGACGCAAAGCCAAAATTGCCCTGCATAAATTCTTCTTGCGCTTGCGGACGGTTCACGCCTGCAAGATTGAATACAAAATCTGCTTTCTCGCAATATGTTTCTAAATCTTCGGGATTGCTGTCGATATCGTATTCGAAAATATCTTCAATCAAGAGTGCAGGGCGGGTTTTATCCTTGCCTTCTTTTAAATTTTTCAAAGCGGCGCACAGGTTTTTACCAACAAAACCCTTCGCCCCCGTAACAAGAATTTTCATAGCTTTCCCTTACTGTTTAATATTCAATGCCCATTTTATCAAGTTCTTCTCGAATATAGGAAAGCGTGAGCAACTTCGCTTTTACCTCTTCTACATTCAAAAGCCTGGTGTTATTGGAGTTAAATTGCGTTAAAGGATTGCGTTCTACGTCGCCCTGCTTGATGTACTTGTCGTAGTTAAGACCGCGCTTGTCCGAGGGCACACGGTAGAAGTTGCCCATATCAATGGCATGGGCACATTCCTCATTGGTAAGAAGCGTTTCGTACATCTTCTCGCCGTGACGGATACCGATAACCTTAATCGCATTTTTATCGCCGCCGAAGAGCTCACATACCGCCTCCGCTTGTGTTTGAATGGTACATGCAGGTGCTTTTTGAACAAGAATATCCCCACTTACGCCGTTTTCAAAAGCAAACAGCACAAGGTCCACAGCTTCATCCAAGGACATAATAAAACGAGTCATGCTGCCGTCCGTAAGGGTGATAGGCTGGCCGTTTTTAATCTGCTCAATCCAAAGCGGAATAACCGAGCCGCGGGAGCACATCACGTTCCCGTAACGGGTACAGCAGATTTTTGTGGTATTTGTTGTACGGGCTTTCGCTACGATGACCTTTTCCATCATCGCCTTGGAGGTGCCCATCGCATTCACGGGGTAGGCCGCCTTGTCGGTGGAAAGGCATACCACATTTTTTACGCCTGCTTCGATGGCGGCGGTCAGCACGTTTTCTGTGCCGAGCACGTTGGTCTTTACCGCCTCAATCGGGAAAAACTCGCAGGAGGGAACCTGCTTGAGCGCCGCCGCATGGAAGATGTAGTCCACTCCGTGCATGGCGTTTTTGACGGATTGCAAATCGCGAACATCTCCAATGTAAAAGCTGATTTTCTCAGCAACCTCAGGCATTCTCGCCTGAAACTCATGCCGCATATCATCCTGCTTTTTCTCATCGCGGGATAAAATACGAATTTCCCCAATATCTGTCTGCAAAAATCTGTTTAACACAGCGTTCCCAAACGAACCTGTACCGCCTGTAATCAATAATGTTTTTTTAGTAAAAAGCGACATAGCAACCCATTTCTCCTAATTTATTTTTCTCTTTTGAAAAATGCATTTCTGATTCGGACCAACGGGGGAAACAGCACTTTCCTGATTTTCGCATAAAACCCGATTCCATAAGTATATTTATGTGCAACGCCCAGGTTTTTGTAATTCACCTTGATTTTGTGTTTGCGAAACAACCTTTTATTGTTCCAAAGCCATTTCCCTCGAGAGATACCAAGACCGTTTTCCCAACCAATTAAATAAGGAAACGGTCCGTCTAAATTATTATACTTATTCGAATCTTTGTGACAAAACAATTTCCATGAAGTATTCTGTATCCTTGCCGACCCAATAATTTCAAATTCCCAAGGATTTTCTTTTGGATCCAAAAATTCCAGCAAAGCATCCTTTCTCCAAACAGCTGCTTGTGCGTTTAATCTATATTCTAATTCAGGCGTACATTCGAGATAACCTATATATGGCGACTCTTTCCAACTATTTAAAACCTTCTTGAAATAAAAGCAAGCAATCTGCGGGTCATTTTCCATTCTATGAATACAAGTCTCGATTTCGTTATCGTCTACTTGCTTTTGTATAAAAAAATCTTCAAGAAGAAAAATAACATATTTTGTTTTTATTTCCCTTAAGCAACAGATTAAACGTTCACTCCACGCACAAGAATCTAAACAATGACTTATTGATATATTTAGTCCGTTGCAATAAAATTCCTCTTTTTCAGTCGATAAAACAATGGGATAGTCGAAAATCTCTTTCCAAAAAGTTTTTAGTAATTTGAAAAACGGTTCCCAGGCGTCCTTATACTTATCGCAACTGGAAACCAATACCGTGCAATCAGTTCTCATTACGCCCTCCTTTTCATAAATAGTCCGACAATTTTCATCTTCAACAATGCAATGTAATGCGGATGTGAAATGCCCAACAGTCTCCAAACCGTTTTGTCTTTTGCTTTTTTTCTTTTTCCAATATAGCGATCAAAAAGCTTCAACATCCCGGCCTCTTTTTCGTCGGGAACGTGCAGGATAAGGACTTTATTATACTGATAACAAGTAGAAACCAACCGAAACCTACTTGTCCAAAACCTATAAATATAGGCACCTGCATTTTTAATTAACTGAGGCATTGTGCTTGCGACTATGCTTGTAATAAATTCATCGCCCTTCGTTGTTTCAAAAGCACTGTCCTCCATTGCTTTAAAAACTTTCTTGGCTTCGTCAATAAAGATTTTTGCGTTTGCATAATTTCCGGCAAAAAATTCTCCCCCAAAATGAGTAATATATTTCTCGCTCCTGGTAAAGGCGTGTACCTCATCACACAGAACTCTGTAGTTTTTGGTGTTTAAGCCATGATTGATATCATAAAGCAAAATCGAATGTTTTGCTTCTTCCCAAATCGCATCAAAGGAGCCTTGCACAAAAACATCGGCATCCAACCAACAGTAGCTTTCATATTTTCCTTCAACAAGGAGATGCTCCAAAGCGCAAAGCTTATAAAACGCCAGCCCCCAGCGATATGTCTCTCCAAACAAAAATTCATCAAAGGGCGCATAGACAATTTCAATTGCATATTTTTGAAATAAATTCAAAAACTTGTTGTCAATATTTTCTTTGGGTAAATTCGTAACCAATGCCACTGCACAAGCGGGATTCTGTAGCCTTGCAGAGATTAAGGCAACACTTGCATTTTTCAAATAAATTTCAAGCGTCCTTTCTTTTTGAGAAATATTAGTCCCTGTTTGGCTTTTTTCTAAATATGCAAAGGGAACGAAAATAATATTTCTGTTTGGTTCCAAAGACAAAGCCTCTCGTCTCATAACCGCCCCTCAACTTTTTTCCTTTTTGAAAATACCTTACGTAAAAGCTTTCTCACAATAGACATAAGATAGGCAAATGCTTCCGTTTTTCTGAAAAGCAGCCAATTCAATCCATTGGGAATAAGCAAACAGCAGAATGCTTTAATAAGAAATTCTATATAAGCATTGTCCAAAGAAATACAGTAACAAATGGCATAAGTTGCCCCCATGACAATAAACGTTGCCCCCAAAAGCATTATAGACAGTCCTAAGTACTCTTTCATTTTAATGTTCAAATACTTTTTAGTAAATAGCCGTACCTTTAATATCCATTGAATTAGCTGCGATACGACAGTTCCGATAAAAATGCCGCTCAGCCCCAAAAAATAGGCACACACAATAGAGACAAAAAGATTGCTGACAGCACCGATTATTGAAATGTTTCTATCCTCTTTAAAATAGCCCACAGCCCCTAACGAATACCACACCGGGGCTTTAACAATCTGAATATAAAAGCTGAAAATGCACCAAAACACAACCGACATTGAGAGCAGGAAGCCTTCACCTATCCAAAGTGTGATAAAAGGATTTAACAAAACAAAAAAACTAACGCAACAAAAAGAAAGTATTAAATAAATGATTACGGTCAGCTTTTTCATTATATCATAAGAATGCTCTTTTGACTCTGTAGCAACCATATTCCCGATGCTTGCCTGTGTTGCGGTTGTAAATTGCGTCAGAAAGGCTTGGATATAACCTATTAACATTGCATAATTGGAATACACGCCCACGACGCTCAGCGCCACCATTGCCGATATAAGTATATTATCCGTTGACGTTACGATAACGGTTGACACTTTTCCCGCGAAGATATTTTTCACATCCCCCAGTATCTTCTTCTTTTCCCCGTCGCCTAATTGCTCGTTGCCTTTAATGTACGGATAATATTTCGAAACCCTGTAAGCTTTACATATATTACACAGTATTCCCGAAGCTATATTGCTGAGCAAGTAAATAATGAAATTTTTGAATAAAATTAAGACTGCTATATTTACGGCTGTTGTAACCAATCTGAAAATTATATCGACGTTCGTCATCAAATAATTTTTTTGGTCGGCTATCGCCAGCGTAAATTTGTAGGAATAAAAATAGGAGGTTACCGTTTGTAGCAAATAAATAACATAGACAAGACGTATATATGACAAATCAAAATTGGATTCTTTAATAATAAAACCCAAAAACGGAAGCACTGCTATCCCTAAGGCAAGCACGACGAAGCCGATAATTCTGTAAACGTTTTTATAGAAATTCATGATTGCCGCAATTTTCGCCTTATCATCCTTGGCAAGACAGCCATATAAATGAAACGCAATCGCAGATGAAAAGCCCAATTCACTTAACGATAATATACTGAGAACATTCGAGAATAATCCGCTTATCCCTAAATATTCTGAATTTAAAAAATATATAAAGACGGTTCGACCAATAAAGCCAAGAATGATATTGGCAACCTGATAGACACTACCCCATATGCCATTCTTAATAACATTATCCGTTCTCATAGTTATCCTTATATAATACCATCAAAAAATATATCTAAAAAAACAAAGCCCAAGAAAAACACTTTTATGCTAAACCTTCTTTTAAGCAATATACGCCAGCTGATAATAAACTTTTTCCCCAACTCTTTTTTAAAGATCCTATGATGAAAATACTTAGTCTTACGGTTTGCTTTCTTTAATTTTCTAATCCATTTTCCACAATGCTTCAGATGCGCATAGCTGCTGATTTCTCCGTCGCAGAGCCCGATATGCAATTTCACTTCTTCATCCGTTGGAGACATTCCCAATCTGTTAAGCTGCGCTGCTCTGATTCTGTTTTGTGTGGAAATCTGCGTGGGGCGACTTTTGGAGGATACTTGACCGCAATGCGTCCGATAGTTAAATAAAACCTCGCCGAGGCAATCAATTTTAGTATATTGAACACAGTCCACCCACAGCGCATAATCCTGTGCCTTGAGGTACTCTTCGTTATAAAGAATCCCGTATGTATCGAGGAACGATTTTCTTAACATCGCGGAAGGATGGGCGATACTTGCGTTCCTAAAAAACAAATCAACCTGCTGCTCTTCTCTGGTGTTTTTTAAAATATAATGAGAAATTCGGTTGGAATCTCCAAACACTCTGACGTCACAACCCAAGACGTTAACCGTTGGATGCAAAAGAAATTGCTCCAGCTGGCGTTCAATCCTATCCGGCTCGCATATATCATCGTCGTCCATTCGCGCAATAAAATCCCCTTTGCAGCAAGCCAGTCCTTGATTTAAGCATTTGGTTAACCCCTTATTATCAGAGTTGTTGATTAAAATGATTCTATCATCATTCAGTTCTTGTATCATTTCAAGAACGTTGACCGTAGAACCGTCATTAACAACGATAATTTCGAGGTTTCTATAGGTTTGCTGAGTCATGCTCTTTATTGCTTCCATGAAATGCTCTCGACGGGGATTATATGTTCCTATTAAAACCGAAACCAGCGGGCTTTTAGATGCCATATCTTTTCTCCATAATTCTGGCGGTGATTTTTTTCCCTATTATTCCGGATAACCAATATAAGCCTTTCATTTTTTTGTTTCCGGCATATTTTAAGTATGGAATAATTTCAGCTGTTGAAGCCTTTTCCCCGGCGTTATCATAATACATCTTATACCCGGAAAAATACAACTGAATATAGTAACTTATACCGTTTCCGATCGCTGTCTTACTGCAATTGGTATTTTGTATCAACGCACAATTTTGCAGTGCTGTTTGCATGTAGCCGAATCCTCTGCGCGCCAAATGAGCCGCACTCTTCGTCGTGGTCAGAGAGCCACCGCGTCTGCGAACGTCGTAAATCAGTAAATCCGTAAAAATTATATTGTTGCTATGCGCTGCAATGCTCGGCAACCAACGATCATCCTCATTAATAACATTTAACGGCCAATACAACTCATTATCCAGTATTATTTTTCTTCGAATCAGCTTATTGGCTCCACTGGTCAATGCAAAGAAGAATTTGTTCTCTAATATAAAGGACAATGCATTATAGCCTTCCTTTCTCTTCAAGGAATAAACACCTTCTTCGGAAAGAACTTCAAAGCTATCCACGTAATAATTGGAACGGCCTACCAACACATCACAGCTGCCTTCCCCGAGCACCTCATAAAGTCTTTCATAAACCTGAAGATTCGGAATTCGATCATCCGGATCAACAAAATGCAAATATTCGCCTAGAGCCTTTTTAATCCCTGTATTTCGCGCAACCGCCGCCCCTTGATTTTCTTGATAAATGATTTTCACGCGTGCGTCCTTTTCTGCAAAACGCTCGCAAATTTCAGCGGAAGCGTCGGGCGATCCATCTATTACACAAATGATTTCTATTTGTTGAAACGATTGCTCTACCAAAGACTTTAAACATTCCTCAATATATTGTTCGACGTTGTATACGGGCAGTATGATTGAAAAAAACGGCGTTCCCACTGCTTGGTTATTCCTTTCTTCCCCTATTTTCTCTTTTTCTTTTTAGTGTAAGATACAAATTACCCAAATATCTTTTCGCACGATGATAGAATTTCATATTGAAAAAACGAACATAGTTCTTTCTGATATCCTCTTGCAATTCCACGTCGCTCAAGAGTATGTCTTTGGTTTCCTTTGTTAAACTAACGAGAAAAATGTCCCTTTCAGCAGTCGCTCCGGAATGCGTACCGCTTCCGTCGTGACCTATATTATTGGAAAGGCTTTCTCTTGGAAGGATATTAAACATATCGTTCTTCCACATATTGTAATCAAATCGGATTGCCCAGGAATCCACCCGCTTATTCATTTGATCATCTAACATTAAGGATCGATCTGTTCCGTATTTATTAAAAGAACGTCTCTTAAAGAAATTATAACGGAATTTTCGGTAGTCTTTTAGCGTCCAATCGATCTTTTCCCAGCGATCCGACCAGGTAGCCCAGCAGTAGCTGCTACATCTCTGTACGGCTACTACGTCTTTATGATATGTTTCGGGAATCTTCATCGGTACGGTGTATCCACCAATAGAAAAGACCTTAGAATTATCCTTATAGAAATCCAACGCTTCATTCATAAATTTCAAAAAATTCTTTGCCGTAATAACGTCATCTTCTATAATAATGGCCTTACCGTATTTAGAAATCACCGCACTTACGCCCGATATAATAGAATTTGCCAAGCCCTTGTTTTCGGGAGATTCCACAATGATTAATTCCTTAAAATATTCTTTGGGAAGACTTCTGATATATTCTCGCACCTGCAATACTTTATCGCGCCCCTTTTCATTCTTGTATCCGTCCGAGAAAATATAACATACGCTATCCTTTGCTTCTTCATTGTCTTTTAATGCTGTGAGCGTTCGCTCTAAATGATCCGCACGATTATAAGCAAAAATGATAATGGGTGCCAATTGCATAATGTTGCCTCCATAAACTTAACTACTTATCGTTGCATAAATCCTAAGCAACTCTTCTATAGTATTCTTTCTATCGAAGATCTGTACAGCACTTTCTCGCGCAGAATTTGACAATCTTTCGGCATAATCATCATCCAAAAAAATTTTTCTTATATAATGGGCCAACATATAAGGAGCATTGGATTGATGCAAGAGGCCATTTT
The DNA here is from genome assembly GCA_045533505.1 of Eubacteriales bacterium. Classification (GTDB taxonomy): domain Bacteria; phylum Bacillota; class Clostridia; order Oscillospirales; family CAG-272; genus UBA1740. The sequence goes on from JAZSHY010000023.1 coordinate 32,796, forward strand.
GATCATGCTTAATAAAATTCGCAACTCCCCCAACGTATGAGGATACAACCGGGCAGCCCACTAACATAGCCTCACCAATCGAGTTGGACGAATTTTCTATCAGCGACGGTGAAACAAAGACGTTTGCCTTTAAATATTGCGAACACATTTCTTCTTCGGATAGTCGGCCACAGGAAATTACTTTATCCTGCAAGCCGTTCTTTTTTATCAATTTCCTCAAGCACCTGAAATACCCGCTTTCTCTGATATTAAACGGCTTCGCGGGAATTTGCCGACCTGTAGTATAGATCTTAATATCCGGGAATTCCGCCGTCAGCAATTTAACGGCATCCAACAAAACGTGCATTCCTTTAATTGTATAATAATACTGGCTTATGAAAATGGAATGTCTCTCACAGTTTTTCACCTCCCATTTGCAATCATAAAAGGAGGTTCTGAGAAACTCATTGCAGTGATAATAGGTAGCCTCTGGGTTAATAAAATAGGTACACGCCTTATCCCACTCTGTGCGGCCTGAAATATGACTGACCTTTTTTATCGCAGTCAATTCATTCTTCCCACGCCTAAACATCTTTCGCCGCTGCCAAAACACATTGTCCCGTTTCAGAAAGTCGCGAATTGTCGTGCCGTGTATCATATGAAACGGGAGCCCATCGCAATAATGGTCAGCAATTTTCGAGCAAAGCCCCTGTATCACCAATAATACTTTATTCAAATATCCTGCTTTTTCCGCAGCGTTAACGACTTCTAATGCATAGGGATATTCTGTGCCGCAAACATGTATAATGCTTGGTGAAATTTTTTCTATCTCGTTTTGAAGAAATCTTTCCGCCGTTTTATCAACCCGATAAATACTTTTCGTGTGTGGGAATTGACAATACGTTACCCCGCCTTTAACAATGACCGTTTTCTTTTTTGCTCCGTATTTAGGGAAATATATGAAAAGTGAAATCCCTTTTTGTAAAGCCAAATCCGACAAAATACTTTGCACCCAGCTCGCAGCCGAAAATTCTTCTTTTAAATCACCACTACACAGAAACAAGATTTTCATCACTTAACAACCAATTCGTTTTCTATCCAACGAATAATTTTTTCTCCTTGTTTTTTATTGCTTTTATCAGATATAACAAATTGCTTTGCTTCCATCCCAAACAAATGCAGTGTTTCCGGAGATTGCGAAAAAACGTTTCTTAATGCGTTTTCGTAATCCAGCAATTCATTCCCCTCAATCGTATACAAATACGGGTAATATTCTTGAGGAATCCCGGGGAGCCTCGTTGTTACAACCGGCGTCCCGGATGCCAAATATTCAATCAATTTTGACGGGAAAGAAAATTTGGTATATTCCGCATCCGTTTTTCTTGGATTTATTAAAACCGTAGCTTCTATCTGCTTTTGAACAACAACGGAATTCTCCACACATCCCAAATATTTAACGCAAGGATGCTCTTGCATCTTTGCTTTGAAATATTCCTCTAACGGACCTGCGCCATATATGTGCAATTCGTAATCATCGGGATGAACCTTTATAAAGGCCTCTGTCAACAATTCAAGCCCTGCTGCGTTCGGCGTTAACGATCCTGCAAACAAGCAAACCTTAGGATTGTGCTTCTCACGAAGCGAATTGTTTTGTGTGGCCATGTTTTGCTCGCAAGAACCCTCAATCACTAATTTTGGCGCTTCCTTTTTGTTGACTTTTTCGTTCATTGCTTCGGTCAATAAAATATAGCCGTCATAACGCTTCATCAAAGAATACACAACCTTCCCAACCCCTTTATTCCCATTGAGGTGCTGAGGTAAGTCTGTAACAATAGCAACACTTTTGATTTTTTTGATTTTCGCTGCCATTCTTGTAGCAATAGAGCAAGAAAGCGAATATGTATCACAAAGTATAATACAGGGCTCCTTGTTTTTTAGTATTCGCAAAAGATTTTTCAGTATAGAAAACAAGTTCCAAATCCCACGAAGCAAGGGTATATTCAAGGTGCCTATTATCGTATATCGAACGTTATCGCGTACTTCTACGTCCGCCGGATACTTTCTTCGTGCAGATCGAGAAGACACCGGAATAACAGACACTGCCTCCACCTTCTCATGCATGGCAAGCCCTTTAATTAATAAGTTGTTAAACTTCTGCGCTTGTTGCCCGCTTCTGACGACTCCTTGCCGAAACAATTGACTGTAACGTTCATCAGAACAAGCTGTGCTTACATAGATGTACTGCATAAATCCTCCTAATTATCTTCACCCGCCAATGCCTTTATCCCTATTGGCAAAAACACAAACAACAGAAAGAAATTCTCACTGGGATTTAAGAGAGCCAACACTATGCAAACAACAAAGGATAAAAATGAAAAGTAATACATTTTTTTGTTTTTATACTTGCGATAGAACAATTTATAAATTGCCCTATACTCAAGCACTAAAATAAGAATGCCCACACAACCGTATTTGGCTAACATATCCAATATATAGGAGTGACCACTTATCTTGACATCTCCCAATAATTGCCCACCCATAAGAGGATGCTTCAAAAAGGCATTCCATGCTTTTTCATAATAATTAACACGAATTTGCGCGTCACTGTCTGCACCTACGCCATATATGCTGTCTGCCAAAAATTCCAATCGATTGGATACAATATCAACAGTCGTATCGGCTAACTTATAGAGCATATCCGCAATTTCATAACGCAAGAAGAAAATCAACAAGCCTAAAACAAGAAAAGAAATAAATACATTTCTTTGGCGTTTGGCTCTCACGCCAAACAATGCAAATAGTATGGCAAGAAAGCCGATAAGGATCGCTGTTGTATAGGATGCCATACCTATATAAATTGAAAGGACTATTATCACTAAGAGCCAAAATCCTTTATGGCTGTTCTTGCGATTCAATACATATAATAAAAACGGAAGTATTCCTACACTCATGTATACAATCGAAAAGCCACCCAAATTGCGCATATTCATCTCTACGGCATAACTGCTATCCGCGTCGCCAATCGTTGCCATCGTGCGAGCCGCTAAGGGATCTTCCCGCAACACCACAATGGATGTTATAGCTGTAATCAACAGCATAATTGCTGCAATTCTAAAAACACGGTGTAATCTCTCGCGACTTGCTATTAATGTATAATACAGCCCCATTAATATCAACAGGGTAGTGCGCAAAATTTGATATATGAAAACAATCCCTATCCGTCCTCCCATTAGTCCTTCAAAAAAAGATAACGCAACAGGAATCATAACGGCTACAAAGCTTAAAGCCATTTCACCCTTTAAGCGGCCAATAACATCTATGCAAAATACAACATTTAGAATACCCACGAGAGCGACCAAAAGATAAGTATTTATAATTTGATCTAAAATTGGCATTAATATTGTACCGATATATACTAGGGACAAAAAATCTTTTAATGTTAAATTAATGCCTTTTTTTCGTTTTAACATTTTATTTTCCTACCATTTTAATCGCCTATAGCTTCGACTATCAACAAGGCTTTGCTCTTCCAAGTGTTCTCGTTTACAAAGGCCTGATAACTTATATCATTAGCCGTAATACCTCTTTCCGCAACCCAGTCAATTTGTTGTGCAAACTCGTCTATATCACGTGCATATCGAATAAAAGCTGTTTCCTGATAACCATCCATAGGAATTGTTACTACCGGCGTTCCCGCTAAAACAGCTTCTACAATTTTAATCGGTCTTGTCGCGGACATAAATTCGTTTGCCTTATATGGAACAATAACACACTCTACCATTCTGTAAATATCCCATATATCTTCCTTAGTTGCCATACCATAATAAAATGTATTTTTATTATTATTTAATATTGACAACATAAAATTTTTCATATTCGGCTGAATCGGCCCCACAAATATGAAGCATTTATCCTGACATTTCTTTATTACCCCTTCTAATAAGGGCTGATCAATCCAATCTCGAAAATTACCAATAAAAGCTACCGAGTTTTTTATTTTTTTGCAATCTTGGGACGCTGCCTTAACACAAGCACCATTCCCAATCACTACTGTCTTTTTTCCATACGAGCTACGAGATTCCGCTAACTTTTTGCTCATAGCAAAAATTACATCGGAATTACGGCAAGCATAATCATCTTTCTTATACGCCTTTTTATCAAACCTACCGTCACTACTGCGATAACGAAACTCATCGTATAAATAATAACCAATCTTCAAATGCCTATGTGTTCCCTTTAAAAAGCGAATCCAACACGGATTATAGATAAGAAGATATACGTTACACTTGTCTATTTCCAAATATGACTTCCTGATACAAGCCCAAAACTTCTTGGCAATTGTTCTTCGAAATATGCTTGGCAAAATTTCCGGCCTTATAAAAAACATCGGCCTTATAACCATGAGATTCTTGGTAATAATCCGCGCTCCTTGTTTGGCATCCGAAATGCGCTCCTTTTTACCCTTTAAACGTGATATAACTTGATCTGCCGGTATATTCACTACAATCACTTGGTCTTCTACGGCATCGGCCAATTCATGCCATAAATCTTTATGATTCGCATAATCGTATTCCTGAGATGAAAGTATTAGATAGACATTCTTCATGATGATGCCTCTCCCGTATTGTGCAAAAACTGTTCCATATGTTTTTTTGCCATATTTTCAATTGTATATCCTTTAATCCGTTCTAAAGAACAAGCTGACATAGTATGCAAGCGCTCAGTATCGCTGAAAAAACACTCCAATTTCTCTTTTAAACCCAAGTCGTCTCCCACACAAAGCAATGCACCGTTCTTATCATCCACCAAATCCAATCCCGCAACACATTTATCGGTTGTGATAATCGGCAAGCCACACGCCATCGCTTCATTAACAACCAGTCCCCATACGTCCGAAACCGTCATTAAAGCAAAGACGTCTGCCGCTCGATAATACTCGTTTAATTGCTCCTTTTTCAAAAAACCAATAAAATGGACATTGGTTAAATGATTTTCTTTAACCATCTCAGCAAATTCCGCCGTCGGTTCACCGCCCACAATATAAAAACCAACGGAGGAATCCATATTCTTTGCGGCCCGAATCAACACATCATACCCTTTCCCATAGCCATTTAAATAGGAAAAGCGCCCAACGGAAACCACAACGTTTTTTTCCGTAATATTTAATTTTTCGCGAAGACTTTCTTTTTCTTGCGTGGTCGCAACAGAATCCCAAATATCCTTCTCATAAAGCGATGTGAACGGATGATTGATGATATTTTCTTTTGTTGCTCCATATTCAACCAACAAAGAATTTGTTGCTTTTGAGCCACTAAGAATAAATGGAATATTCGAAATGATTCGTTTCTTTAATTTGTATGAAAAGCCCGACTTTTTATCGGATGGTACCATGCCGTCTATATTCACATAATACGGAATCTTTTTCTTGTTTAAATACCGTATATTTATCAGTTGCGACACAAAACCGTATCCATCCAAAAGAATAACGTCATATTCCTGCCAATGCTTTTTCAAATAGTTCTTGAATTGAAAAGAAACTTGTCCAAGCTTAGGCATTTTAAAACTTTTCAATAAGGTATATTTGCAGTTTTTAGGCCGCGTCGCACACCACTCCGTATTGCGTGCAGTATCATTATCCATCAAATAATAGACGTCAACATCGGCATATTTACCAAGCTCATCCAACCAGTTTACCCGATAAGGGACTAACGTGGTTGTTGAAAATAAAATTTTCATTTTATACCCTTTCTTACAACGCACCAACTATTTCATCTGCTGATTGATTGCTTACGCAAGCTCTTGGAATATAATACGGATTTTTCAGTATCGTTTGTTTGTTTACCGCACTATCAATTGTTCCGAAGGCATCCTTTTCTATGCTGATTTCCGGATATTTTGCGGGTTCCCCATCGGTTACTTCGTGTAGCATCAATATGCATGTGTCATTTTTTCTGCCCCGATATATTGCTTTATAAATACGTTGCTTTACAGCACTAACTATTCTTGCAATTTTCATTTTAACCTTTATCACAATGCCTTCATCATCGTATATAACAGGTTCTTGTTGATTCTACCTGCAATACTCAGTATTTTCACTTTCCAATCAGGAAACGATTTCAATTCCCTTAAACGCCTTTCGCCGTCGGTTGCCCTAAAAAACAGCTGCCAACCTTGTTTATCTTTTCTATGTGCTAATACGTTCAAGCATCCCAACACCCATCTTGAAACCAAAAACTTCCTTACCTCGGTATTGCTCATACCTTCAGCCAATTTACAAAACTCTTCATATGCTATCAACATAACGTCTGCCGGAGTCGATCCCATGATCGATCCGTTGGTAGAACGTTGCAAATAGTTATATAAACACGATTTTACAAACACACCGCTTTGGATATTATTTAACACTTGCCACATAAAGTGTTGGTCCTCAGACCATCTGATAGATGCATGCCAGATGTTTTTTTCTTTTAACATGCTGGCCTTATATACGGAACCCGGAACTAAAATGGTTAATTTTCTGGTTAAAAAACCTTTTAAAAGCTCCTCACTCTCAAGAGAAGTTGTTTTATTCGTAGGTGCAACTTCCGAAAACAAATTCGTCTCCGTGACGTTTTGGAATGTTGAAAACAGCAACTCCGCCGATGGATTTTCTTGAATGGTTTTTGCATATGTCTCTAAGGTCAATGGATGCAAAACGTCATCAGAATCCAAAAATAAAATCCAATCTCCTTTTGCATTTTTCACCCCGGTATTCCTCGCAATTCCCAGCCCGCTGTTTTGTTGCGTCACAATGGAATAGGGAATTGATGAGCCTTGTAATTCCTGATGGATGACCGATACGGAATTATCAGGACTTCCATCATCCACAAAAACAGCCTCAAAGTTTGTAAACGTTTGAGCTTTTAATGAATGAATTGTATTTGCAATATATTTTTCCGTTTTATACACAGGAATAACAACGCTAAATAAAGGTAAATTATTATCTGTCAGCATTTTTACTTCCTCATCCGCCATAGTTTTGTAGCTTGTATGTTGCTATTTTATCCTTGCGCTAAATACTTCTCCATCTCGTCCATTAAAATCTTTTTATCAAAACAGTGATCACTGTACATTTTTGCATGCTTACTTAAAGTACACAAATCCTCTTTTTCTATAAAATCTTCAATCTTTGCGACCAAATCTTCCACATCGCCAATTTCCGCGCAAAGTCCACAAGCAGCTTCCTTAATAATTTTCTCAGTCTCTCCTGTCGCTGATGCAATAATCGGCATTCCACAAGCCATATAAGATTGCAATTTGGCCGGAATTGTTTTTGAAAACAAGTCGTTATCCATAAAAGAAACAAACGCTGCTTGGCATGAACATAAGTATGCGGGGATTTCTTCTGCGGGCTTACGAGCAATCAAAATAAACCTATCTTCAACACCGTACACACGGATATCTTCTATAAGTTTATTTTTCCTGCGCCCGTCCCCCACGATGATAAATTTCACGTTTTGGTTGCGTTCTTTTAATAGCTTCGCCGTCCTTGGCAATATATCGAGCCCCTGCGCTTGACCTATATTTCCGGTAAAGATAATCTTAAAAGCCTCATCCTGCACGAGTTCATCTATTCGTTCATTTGTAGGATGGTAAAACTCTTCCGCATACTGCGGCCAGTATTTCACTTTTGCTTTATCGTCAGAAACTCTTTTTTGTATTTCCGAAACAAAGCTTTCCGAAGTTGCAAAAATCAAATCGCAACTCCTGTAAATCTTATTTACCATCCTTTCAATAGGCTTTAAAATGGCTTTACTATGTATCCCCGTAACAATCTCAACGTTTTCGGGCCACAAATCCTGCACATACAGGTAGTGTGGGATTTTTCTGCGCTTTGCGTACCAACACCCCACCAAAACTTGAGTCATGGGTGACACCTCGTAGCTAAACACCATATCGGCCTTTAGCTTGGTAAATGTTTTCCAAAACCATCCTGAAATCACAAAGGATACGTAATTTAAAACCAAGAAAATCGAACTTTTTTTCCTGGCGAAAAGCGGAATGCGAATAATATCTATTCCGTTCCACCGTTCTTTTCTCCGCTTTCCCCATCCATATCCTTTATAAAATTTGCCGTCGGGATAATTAGGAATCCCCGTTAAAACGGTAACCTTATATCCGCGCCCGACCCACTCCTGACACATATCGTTGATACGAAAAGGCTCAGGATAAAAATATTGCGTTACAACAAGAATATGTTTTTGCTTCATTTCTCTGTTGCCTCAATTGATTCTACTAAAGTAAACCTTTGATACGTCTGTTTGTATTGGCTCATATTTTGGTCATAAGTTAAGCTCCCGAATGCCTTATCAATCAATCCCGTAAACAACCCAACAATTTTTAACGCCCACACAAACCCTTTTAAAAGTCGCACTTTTTTATTGTGCACTCCGCCTATCATTTTAACCATTTCGGAGGTGTTGCTGTATTCTGCGTTTTGGGGAAAGAAAACGCCGCTTTCGCCGTTGATAATCATCAAACGAACAAACTCCGTCAAGTTCTCAACATACAGCATAGAACGTTGATTTTTCACATACGGAAACAGCGGCAATTTCTTCGCGAATTTTACCAGTGTGGTATAATTCCCCCGGCTCCCCTTTCCATATATCATTGGAGGGCGAAGAACAACAACCTTAAAGCTATTATCTGCCAAAGGCAAAATCCCGTTTTCAGCTTGCACTTTGCTATCGCCATAACAATTTGCAGGTGATACAGGCGTATCTTTGGTAATCATTTTTGCTTTGCCGAGCGGGGCACTCTTGCCATATACAATGGCAGAACTCATAAAAATGAATTGCTTTACGCCATCTTTTTTTGCTTTTTCGGCGGTTTCAATTGTTAAATCGGTATTAACGGAATAATATAATCTTTCTTTTTCTTTACTGATTTTCCCGTTGTCGGAATGAGCAATGCCCGCTACATGATACACAACATCATAGTCGGAAAAATCCTTTTCTCGCCAGCCGCCATCAATCATATCAAGCGTATCAACTTGATACTCGTCAGAATACTGCTGCATATATTTTTCAAAAGATGTTCCTATGTAGCTGTTCGCACCTGTAATCAAAATTTTTTTCATTTAACACCGTTCTCTTCCAGTTCCATTGCAGCAACTTCTTCAACAACTCCCACTCGTTGCTCGTCCGCCGCCTTTTGCTGCTTTTTCATTTCGCTCGTGCCGCCCTCCACGACGCCGTCTCTTTTAAGGACGGAAAAAACCGTCCCAAAGAAGCATTTCCAATCCATCGCCAATCCCTTGAACTTGCCTGCATTTAGTTTCTCGACATAGTCGCCGTCAAGCCTTGCTTTCACAGGAATTTCAAGCTCATCACGCCCATTGATTTGCGCCCAACCCGTAAGGCCTGGCTTTACGTCGTTTGCCTCGTACTTGTCGCGCTCCGCAAGCAAATCATCCTGATTCCAAAGAGCCGGGCGCGGACCTATAATAGACATTTGACCAATGAAAATATTAAAAATTTGCGGAATTTCATCCAAAGAAGTCTTGCGCAAAAATCTCCCGACCTTCGTAATCCATTTCGTCGGATCGGGCAATTCATGCGTGGGGGCATCGTGGGGCGTGTCCGTTCTCATGGTGCGGAATTTCAGAATCATAAAGTGCTTTTTATGTATCCCCACTCGTTTTTGTTTGAAAAAAACGGGCCCTTTGCTGTCAAATTTAATAGCAATGGCGATAAATAACATCGGTATTGCCAGAACAATAATTCCTAAAAATGATAAAATAAAATCAAAAATTCTCTTAAGAAAATATTTGTACATTATGCCTCCCCTTCTTTTGTTATACCTTGCAATGCTGTCGTTGCGTTCTCAACCTGCATACTGTAATTGTAGGGGCAAGCACGCCTGCTTGCGCAATACTGTTACAATCCGGATAGCAACCGTCATCAACAAACGCATTGTGGAGCTTCTCCCTCGGCTATGACGCACTTCGGACTGAGTGAAGTGCCTCGGCTGCCTCTCGGCTTTCCTCCTCCGAAATATCGGGTGGGGTGGAGGGATTTTGCCTTTATACTGCCGCCATCGTCGAACCCTAACAAGTGTTTTCCCAAGGGGAACCCTCCGCTGCGGTACCTGTCTCGACACGTTTTGCCAAAATCCGCATTTTGCACAAGTTTTGCTCCGTCTGGCGGCTGATTTTAAGTACAATATTACAAATAGCATTATAACACAAGTAATCCGCAAAGTCAACACTCTACTTAATCTATTATATATTGTACTAAAAATACATTATGACTGGCGAGGATCATCGTTATTTGGGTTATACAAATAACGATACGGGAAAAAACGTTGTCGTGAGAATGACATGTTCCGATATTAGCGCCCGGTTCGCTTCGCCCGGTTTCTGTTCGGCGGCGGAATACCCTTACCGAGTCTCGGGAACAGTTCGGTGGTGTGAAAAAGCGTACCGTTACAAACGCCGAAAGGGGAAACCACTGATTTTGCATTTTGCAAACGGAGATGTAAAAACAAAAAGCGGATCAGCCGTTCGAAAACGAGAAAGCTTTTTGCTTTTTAAAATGGAAAATGCCACGAGAGCAGCAGCTTAATGCGGTTCCGTGGCGGTGCAGTTGTTCAGTTTCCTCACAAGGATTCAAACTTCTGCTCGATGCTATTATACTAACGCTGTTCTTGTTTATCAACTACCGGAAGGCGGAAGAGGTATAAAGAAAGATTTACTTTTATGGCGCTTACCACCACATTGCGTCTTCACATTGCACCTCTTTCCTGTGCCACGAATCTCTCACCGCCCTCCTGCGCCACTCCGTGCTCCCTTTTCTAACGCCGTTCTCTCCTGTCATGCCCCCTTTTTGGGACATCGCGCGGTGTATCCTATAACCGAGAGACAAAAAGGAGGTGCTCGCTGTGCTGTATGTGCTGGGGCTTGTATTCTTCGCCATAGGATTTTTCGAAACACTGTATAAGAACAACAAATAAAAGGTGCTTCGGAATCTACCGGCTTTTCACCCGATAAAAGCCGATAGCGATACAGAAGCTTTACGGATTTTTGCGAGAAAAGTGCGAGAAAGGTTTGCAAAAACAAAATTATTTGGAAATATCCAAGAAATTTCTCGAAATCTATTGAGGTTTTCTGAAAAATGTGTTATAATTGGATAAATCCAAAATAATGCTAGCGATACATACAGGAGGGCAGTGCTTTGGCAAGAACGAAACAACCGTCCCTACTCCGGGCGAAAATCGTAAAAGCAGCATCGGAATTGTTTTTTGAGAAGGGGTTTTCAAAGACAACCTCGTCCGAGCTTTGTGCAAAGGTTGGAATGGGAACGGGCAACCTGACCTTCTATTTCCCGACCAAGGAGCATATTTTAGCGGTACTCGTACAGATGATGATCGATTACCAATGGAAAGAGATGGAGAACGCAGCAGACGAAGGAAAAAGCTCGCTGCTTGCGTACTGTCTTGAGCTTTCCACCTTGGTCGCCATTGCCGATGAATTTCCCGAAATGAACGACTTTCTTGCGGCGGCGTACTCTCACCCCATGACGCTTGAGCTTATCAGAGCCAATGACGTGGAAAAGGTAAAGCAGGTGTTCTCCGAGTACACGCAGGGTTGGGATGACGAAAAGTACACCGAGAACGAAGCCATCACATCGGGAATCGAGTATGCAACCATCATGAAAACCGAGCATTCAGCATCCATGGAGCATAGAATAGAGGGTTCGTTAAATACGATTATGCTTCTGTTCGGCGTTCCCGAAGAAACCCGTAAGATGAAGGTCGCAAAGGTGCTTGCCATGGACTACCGAGCAATCGGAAGAAAGGTCTATGAGGATTTCAAAAAGTACGTGACCGAAACCAACGAACATAATCTTTCGGAAATGCAAAAAGCAAAACCGAGGGGAAGAAAATAAAATGAAAACAAAAACAATGAAAATAACAAGACTTTTGCTTGTGTTTATGCTGACTGCGACGATGCTGGGCATGTCCTCAATTACAGCTTTTGCAACAGACGGGACTCCAACCGATTGGCAGAATACCGACGGTAATGAATGGTATGGGATAACTCCTGAGGATGCGCAGGAGCTGTACGCTTCCGTAAAAAGCGACCTCCAAGATGTGACATATAAGGATCTTTACAATCAGTTGAATCCATACGTTTCCAGCAGCGAACGGCTTAATGTCAGAACGGAAATGTTCAAAGAGCTTGGGCGTTCTCCCACGGAAGAGGAAGTAACGGAACGGCTGGTTCTGATCTACCTTGACAACTTAGGTATGCGAGATGCTTTTGACCGCGTAATGGCAGATTTGGATACCGCCATCCCCAAGATATTGAGGCACTCCGCATCAACAGATGCAAATGCGCTCAAAGCAAACAAGGTTCAGATCCTTTTAGGACTTACCTACCTCGTGCGTTACTACGGCTTTGAGGTTGGTGGGGTATCTGCCAAAGACGTGTTGCTCTACTCCCCCGAAGCGGTAGGCGGGACCTCCACACAGGATGCGCTTACGACACTGACAGATCTTGGCGAGAATCTCTCCTACAATGATGCACGGGAAGCCTTCACCGCCAAGGTATACACCGAACATCTTTCCGGGGCGGTGGGCATCGAGCAGATCACGGACTTTGTCATCGCTCTGACAACGTCCGCCAACGGCGAGCTTAGCGAGCATGAGCATCTGGTTCAAGCTGACAATGCTGCGATATTATTTGAATCCAGCCTCATCTATGACGGCACGGAAATGCCTCTTGTAACGGTAGGTGTTGCAAGCAGCGGCACCGTACAGTATTATCTTGGCGAGACTGCCCCTGCCTTTGACAGTAGCGATTGGGCAGAAAGTATACCCGTTGCAAGACGCGTCGGCAACTACAAGATCTGGTGGCGCGTGAGGGGCGATGAAGCACAAGGCAATACTTCGGCGGAGTCCATGGACGTGACGATCCGTAAGAAGACCGTCACGGCTACCGTCGTGGCACAGGATAAGACCTACGACGGAAATACAGACACGACTGTTACAGCGAACATTCCCGATGATCAATTGCTCAACGGCGACAGTATTACGATTTCAGGTCTGAAGGGTGTCTTCTCCGATGCTAACGCGGGGGAGGGAAAAACCGTAACGGTGAATGATTCCGAGGTCACCTTAGAGGGAGTAAACGCGGATTGCTACGAGATCATCTATCCGACTGCGACGGCGACCATAAGAAAGGCGCAAACGCTCGAAATCGTTTGGCCCACTGCAAACGCCGTCCCCTACGGTCAGCCCCTTTCAGAGGTCACGCTCGTCGGCGGAAGCACCGAGCTCGGCAGCTTTGCATTCGCGGACGGCACACTTGTCCCATCCGTGTTAACCGTCTACTATAAGCTTATTTTCACTCCCACTGCTGAAACTCTGAATAATTACGAGGTCATCATCAGCACCGAAAAGATGATCACCGTCCCGGTCATCAAAAAGAGTATTACCATCACGGCGGACAGCGTGACGGTTTGCGTCGGCGTAGCTCCCCCCCTTCTGCTGACCTTTAAAACAGAGGGGCTTATAGGTGATGACGTTCTTTTAAAGCACCCCATCATTACCGCAGAGGTTGACTTGAATACGCCCGGGGAATACGAGATTTCGCTCCACGATGCTTATGCGGGTGATAATTATAAAATAACGTATGTCGGCGGAACGGTTACCGTTCGAGAACATCAATACGGTGAATGGGAAAAGAACGATGCCGCGAGTCATCAAAGAGCTTGTGGATGCGGTTCGTTTGAATACGGTTGGCATAACTGGGATTACGGAGATCATTCTAAGCTTCCCACCTGTGTTGAAAGCGGAGAGCAGTCATTCGTTTGCCGCGATTGCGGGGAGAGCGAGATCAGAGTAACCTCGCCCGAGGAGGACAAACACGCTGACACGGATAAGAATGATATCTGTGATTACTGTAACGCGGAGCTGCTAAGAGACGGACTTGGTGCAGGTGCTATCGCAGGCATCGTCGGTGGCTCTGTCGCAGCTCTCGGCGGCGGTGGCTTCGCTCTCTGGTGGTTCATGCTCAGAAAGAAACGAATCATCTAAATAACAATACTCTAAATTGCTCTACCGGCAAAGGGAAAATTCTATGAAAAGAATACTCACAACAACACTAATGGCACTTTTCCTTTGTGCCTGTATGGTATTCGGCTTGACCGCTTGCGGCGATAAATGCAAGCATACTTACTTCAGCGATTGTGATGAAACTTGCGATAATTGCGGAGAAACAAGAGAAATTACCGTCGCGCATAAGTATTACGGCGACTGTGACAAGAGCTGCCATAGCTGCGGTAAGGAGAGGGAGGTAACAGTAGAGCATAGATGAAAGCCTGCGAGCTGCACTACCCTTGAGTCTTATGAGGGCTGCGGAGCTGTAAAAGGGGGTAACCTTATTGAGCATAGCTATACCGCTACGGGCTATGACGATCATTACCATTATCAGAAGTGCGTTTACTGCGGCAAGCCGAATGAGGAAAGCAAGGGAAAGCACGTACTGAACGAGGATTACACCTGTGAGTGCGGTGTGGAATATACCGTAAAGCAAGAAGGCAAAATCGAGATAGATGCCGTTTTAACCTTTATAACTCGGACGGTCTGCTTATAAAAGAAATTACTTACGAGCAGGGAGAGATAATCTTTTATTCCGAGCACTACTACAATGAAAACGGAAATCTTGTTAAAAGAACGGAGACCTATGCCAATGGCAGTGGCATCATCTATGAATACGAGTACAAACACCAAAGCGGTGGACGGAAAAGCCCACCGCTTTTACTATCTCTACATATCAAAAACTGATACGCAGTAAGCAAAGAAAAGCGATTTATTGCGATTCCAATAATTTGCGCTTATTCCTTCTTACACGATTGATATGCCTCTCAAAATCTCCGCTGTTGATAAGCTCGGCAATTACGAGCTGTTCAAAGGTAGGAACGGTACAGGAATAGAAGCCGAGCCGTTCCTCAAACTCACCGACGAGCTTTTCGGGCAGTACCATATAGCCTACACGCAAAGAGGGCGAGATTGTTTTGGAAAAGGTGTTCAGATAGATCACGTTATCTTGCTTTGAGAGCGAAAACAAGGTTTCTTCCGCTTTCGTGGAAACCGAGAACTCGGATTCGAAGTCGTCCTCTATGATATAGCGATCCTTTTTACTAGACCAACGGATATACTCGTGGCGTTTGCTTGCGGATGCCGTGATGCCCGTAGGAAAGCTTCGGTACGGAGTGGTATGCAAAACGCTTGCCTTGGTTTTCAATAAAGCGGTGCTGTCAATACCGTCGCAAGAAAGTGGCAAAGGTTCAAAGTTTACCTCGGCGGCGCGATAGACCTGTTCAATCTTCTTGTATGACGGCGACTCAATTCCATAGATACGCTTTTTACCAAGAAGCTCTATAATGAGCGAGTAGAGATATTCCGCGCCTGATCCTATTACGATCTGCTCTGAGGTTACGTTGATACCTCGGTTTCGCGCAAGGTATTGCCGTATTGCCTCACAAAGCTGTAAGCACCCCTTGCCCGGAGAGTGTTCCAAAATATCCTCGCCGTAGTCGGTAAGGATGCAGCGCATCGTCTTACTGAGTACCGAAAACGGAAAATCGGGATAATCGTGCTTGCTATGCTCAATGGGAGCTTTAACGGAAGAAACCTCGGCGGTGGCGGCAAAGCTGTCATCCTTGCGGAAGATCACCACAAAGCCGCTACGTTCACGTGCCTCGGCGTATCCCTCATCACAAAGCAGAGCGTAGGCATGATCCACCGTTACGGTGCTGACCGAAAGCTCGTCACAGAGCAATCGCATAGAGGGTAGCTTGGTGCCGAATGGATATAATCCGTCAATGATATCCTGTCGTATCTGCTTGTAAATCTGAAGATAAACAGGACGGATATTTTTGTCAACGGTGTATTTCATCTGTATATATAAAATTCTCCTATTCTGGCTATTTTCATATCAACAAAAATATTATATAATAAAGCCAGTAAAAATTCAAGGAGAATAATAAAAATGGCTTACAAAAAAATTCTAACGATACAAGACATATCCTGTGTTGGTCAATGCTCGTTGACGGTGGCACTTCCGATCCTTTCCGCCTGCGGACTTGAAACCTGTATTCTTCCGTCCGCTGTGCTTTCCACGCATACTGCCGGATTTAGCGGATTTACCTTCCGTGATCTCACGGATGATATGCCCGAAATTCAGGCACATTGGCAGAAGGAGAACATCAAGTTCAAAGCGATCTACACCGGCTACCTCGGAAGCGTGAAGCAGGTGGGATACGTGCAGAACATCCTCGATACAATGGGAACTGACGATTGCGTTCGCATTGTCGATCCTGCTATGGCTGACAATGGCAAGCTGTACTCCATTTTCAACGATGAATACGTGTCGGCAATGCGCGGGCTTTGCAAGTCAGCCGACATACTCATCCCAAACATCACCGAAGCGTGCTTCCTTGCCGATGTGGAATACCGTGAAACCTACGACGAGAGCTATATCAAGGGGCTTCTCGTAAAGCTTGCAACGCTCGGAGCAAAAACCATCGTACTGACAGGCGTGGGCTATGTTCCCGATAAGACGGGCGTTATCGTTTATGAAAACGGCGCAATCCGCTATTATGAGCATGACAAGGTATCAAAGGGCTGTCACGGCACAGGCGATATTTACGCCTCTGCTTTCACAGGCGCATTGATGAACGACAAGGACATTTATGAAGCGGCGAAGGTTGCAGCCGACTATACCGTAAAGTGCATCATCAATACGCAGGGAGATGCAGACCACTGGTACGGAGCAAAGTTTGAAACGGCTCTCGGCGACCTTATGGATATGCTTGCAAAATAAAAAATTATAAAGTTACAAAGGATTGATGAAGGTCACTTTGAGGAATAATAAAAGCCCTTGAAAACGCTTGATTTTCAAGGGCTTGTTTGGCGGAGGGTGTGAGATTCGAACTCACGCGCCGTTGACCGGCAAACGGTTTTCAAGACTTTTTGAAAAACCCGACATTAACGCAAATTAATCGAAAATATCAGACGGTAGAAAACGCTGAAAACCCAGTAAAATCAAGGGCTTTCGGCGTTTTGTCATTCTCAAAACCCGAAACCGTAGGCGGTGCAAGAATTTCCGCTTCTAAAACAATTTCTAAAGATTTTTTAGAAAAAGTTTTAGATAAATCCGCACCGATATGCCCCGTGGCAAGCCACATTATATCCGCCAAATCCGCCACAACGGATTAAGTTATTAGCATCATTATACCATAAAGCAGCCGAGAGTTCAAGAGAGAGCAATTATATTCTTTCTGCTGTTGAAAAAATTATCAAATAGTACACAATTATTTGTAGTTTTGGTATTGCTATTATTCGCGATTTGGTATATAATATAATCATACCAAACTTGGAGGTAATAAAAATGGATTTTATGTCTGCAAGAGAAGCTGCAAACAAGTGGGGAATTTCCCAAAGACGAGTTGCTCTCCTCTGCTCGGAACAGAGAATTGAAAACGCTATGATGATCGGTAACATGTGGATTATACCTACCGAAGCAGAAAAGCCGGAGGATGCAAGAAGCACTCGATACACAAGAAGTGACGGAAAGAATGTAAAGCCGTTCGTAAAGTGGGCTGGCGGTAAAGGACAATTACTAAGCGAAATAGAACGATACTATCCATTCGGCGACGGTAACATAACAAAATATGCAGAGCCATTCGTTGGTGGAGGTGCAGTACTCTTTGATATACTGAGCAAGTATGACCTTGAGGCAGTGTATATCAGCGATATCAATGAAGATCTCATCAACGCCTATAGAGTAATCAGAGATGAAATTGACGAGATTGTAGATATGTTACAAGCTATGCAAGATGAGTTTATTCCTCTCAACGATGAGGAAAGAAGAAAATATTACATAGCAAAGAGAGATTACTTTAATACTCTGAAGGTTTGCGACGATGAAGGAATCAATATTGCAAAAGCAGCATTGATGATATTCCTTAACAAGACATGCTTTAACGGACTCTTTCGAGTAAACAAAAAAGGTGCATTCAATGTGCCAATGGGAGCTTACAAGAATCCCATGATATGTGACGAAGCTAATCTCCGTGCAGTCTC
>JAZSHY010000005.1:0-40908 GCA_045533505.1 Eubacteriales bacterium
GCCGACGATGTCAAAGCCCTCCTCGGCGTGATCCACCATGTACTGCGTCAACTCGTCTCCGGTGATCACACCGTCGGCACCCAGCTCCTCGATCATGTGGTGGGACATCTTGAGAGTCACCTCGTCGGGCACGTCAAAGCCCTGCTCGGCGAAATGCCCCTTGACGGAGTCCAAAATCAGCGCATCCCGCTCGGCCTCGGTCAGACTCAGCGCGTCGGTCAGCGTATCGGCAACCTCCCCCATCATCTCGCTGTATTCACCGTTCTTCAGATCCTCTACGCCCAGCATGTTGGACACCAGACGAACCGCCAGCGACTTCAGCTCCTCCGCCATAGAGCCGAGACGCTCATTGGCCTCCAGCTTCTCCACCATATCCGTCAAAAGCCCGCTCTGGCTCATTTTCTGCACCATGTCGTTGTAATCGACGTTCTTGCGGAGCAGACCGTGAACCTTGAGGTCACCCACCATGTCCAGAATCAGGTGAACGTCCTCCTCCAGAGTCTCGGGGGTCTCGGTGGCCAGGATCTCCAGAAATTCGGTAACGGTGGGGTTGATGGTGGAATCCAGGGAGGGGCGGGCAATCCCTGCGAAGGGCTGATTCTCCAGCCAGGCCTCGGACAGGGCCACCAGGGCATCGGCAGCCACCATACGGATCCAATCCGACTCAAAGAGGCTGTCGGCCGCATCAAACAGAAGCTCCTTGTCCGCATCGGTGTAGTCGGTCTTGTTCAAGGCCTCGGCGGCATCCAGCACACGGGAGGCCGTCACGATCACGCCGCACAGCTCATCCTCCAAATTGATCTCTACCACCTCACCGTGGGCCTCGGTGGGATCCAGCTCTCCCGTGGTCAAAGCCGTAAAGATGGGATTTCCCACCGTGCCGTGAACAACGGTCACCACGGGATGATGGCCAAAGGAATCCGACAGGGCCACTACGTCCTCCGCGGTCATATCCTCGGGCAAAGCCTCCTGTACGGGGGCGGAATCCAGTACCCCGCTCTCCTTCATGGTGTCTACCAAATGGGAACCGAAGGCCAGATAGCCGCACAGAGGGACCAGCATCACCATGACGATGAGCAGACCGTCAAAGGCACCCACAGGCATGGAGACCCGCCGCAGAGAGGGGCGGCGCAGGAAGGGGATGCAGGCCCGCACGATCAGCAGGATCAGGCACAAAAGCCAGCGCAGGACCAGGAACACAAGCAGATACAGAATGGGGGCGATCACCAGAGACACCAGCACCCGCGCCCCCTCAGCGCCTGCGGGAACGCTGTTCAGAACCGACGCGACCTCCTCCGGCAGTCTGGGGAGCAGGATCGGATAGATCACGTCCGTCACGGTTTCAGCCAGATAGCGGGTCAAGGGAATGGAGGCGAGGACGGAGATCAGTGTCACGCACAGGCGCACCACCGCCAGCACCCAGCTCCGCTTACGAGCCTTCAGCATATGGATCAGGGTAAACACGATCACATACAACGCAGTGACCAGGGTTACGAGCAAGGATATCGTCATGGAACAAACCTCCCAAAGCACATATATGGTTATTATAGCACATTTTCCCATAGATGTCAATGGGAATTCGGGACAAGCCCCAAGGAATCAAAAAAAATTCAACTTTTTTTGAAAAACCTATTGACAAATCCTCCGCGTTGTGCTATAATATCACCGTTCCGCTGATGAACGAAATTAACAACTGCTGGTGTGGCTCAATGGCAGAGCACCTGATTTGTAATCAGGCGGTTGATGGTTCGACTCCGTTCACCAGCTCCATATGGGGGATTTCCCGAGCGGCCAAAGGGGGCAGACTGTAAATCTGTTGTCACTGACTTCGGTGGTCCGAATCCACCCGCTCCCACCAAAAATCGACAAGCTCCCGCTTGTCGATTTTTTTGTCGTGAAGACATAGAAAATCGAGAAAAAGGAAATGACACTATGAAGCTGAAGGCTGCTATCTTTGATATGGACGGTACTCTTTTGGATTCCATGTGGATTTGGGACGGTATGGCCTCGCACTATCTTCGCGCGCTGGGGCAGGTGCCTCCCGCGGGGCTGGACGACGTGATTGTCAGGCTGCCGTATTATGAGCGCATTTCCTATTTGCAGAAAAATCTTCTTCCATCGCTTTCCTTTGAGGAGATAGAAGCGGGAATACACCTCACGGTAACAGGACTTTACCGTGAGGTCGTGCCGAAGGAGGGGGTTTGCGAAATGCTTTCTGCCTTTTCTGCGGCAGGTATTCCTATGGCGGTTGCCACCCTGTCGGAGCGGGAAAAGGTAGAGGACACTCTTTCACGCCTCGGCCTTCTTCATCACTTCTCGTCAATTTTCACATGCCGCGAGGTCGGTGCCCCCAAGAGCTCTCCCGTGATTTATGAGGCGGCACTTTCGGCCCTTGGAGCAGAGAAGGCCGCAACCCCGGTTTTTGAGGACGCCTTCTATGCCGTGAAAACGGCGCACAGGGCAGGCTTCCCCGTTTTTGCGGTGTATGACAAGAGCCCGGAATGCCGCTTCGAGGAGGCCGCCCGGCTTGCCACCCTTGCCATTCGCGATTACCGCGAGATTGACTGGGAAGCTTTCCTTTGACAGAAGCAAAAGACCGCCAAAGGTACTTCTGATATTGAAATTAAGCATAATCGAAAAGGGAATTGCATTGCTTTTGCAGCGCGATTCCCTTTTTACAATCTGTTTTGGATTAGGTTTGAAAACACGGTTTTACTCATAGGGTATACGGAGCATTTCATATGTCATACTTGACCACCGTGTCAATCATCGTTTAGCGTGAATTCTCCACTGGGAGTATCTCGCCAAGCTCGGTTGCCCCTTCGGTCAAGGAATACAATTGGAAGCTGAAGGAGACGTGGGAGGATTACCCTGTGCCCGATTATGAAGCGGTCCATACTTGCTGCAAGGTTTTGTTTACAGAAAGTGGCATGGCCTACTATTACCGCACAAGAAACCCGGAATTACAGGTCGGAGACAGGGTATATGTTCCCATTGGCTATAAGCACGAAAGAAGAATCGGTACTATTGTCAGCATGGAGGACTGTGTAGGCAGAGAAGCCCCGTATCCTCTCGAAAAAACAAAGCATATCATTGGAAAGGCTTGGTAAGCCGACAGAAATCACTCTGTGATTTGTCCGAAGGTGCGATAGCTGCCCTCGCGGAGGACGGAGAGCAGGTCCTTCTCGCTTCGGATTTCCTTCTCGGTCAGAATGCCTGCCGCAGGGAAGTGGTACGGATGGTGAAAATCGGTGCCCGCAATTCCGTGGAGGCCATAGCGCTTGGCGTAGGCATAGGCAAGCTCGTTGCGCGAGTCATGCCCTCCGTGGGCGTTGAACACCTCCACGCCGTCAAGCCCGTCGGGGGGCAGCACCGTCATATTATTGCGGAAGGGGTGGGCGGCATATAAAAGCCCGCCCGCCTCATGGATGAGCTTGGCGGCCTCCCGGCGAGGCATGGCGGTAATACCGCGCGAGGCAAGGAGAAAGTCACGGCCAAGCCCGTACACGAGATAGTCATTCGGGTGCTCTTCAAGGCGGAGCTCAAAGCCAAAAAGGACGTGGATATCTCCTCTGAGGCAGTCGCAAAAGGCGTGATAGCCCGACATAAACCATTCTACCGTATCGGCCCACGGGCCACTCCTTTCGGTCACCGCTTTTGTGAGGTGGTCGGTCACCGTAACGGTACGGTAGCCTGCCTCCCGATACCGCCGCGCGGTCTCCTCGGTGGGGAGGTCACAGCACGGGCTTACCTCGTGGGAATGCAGATGCAGCTCGGTTTTATACATAAAATTCTCCTTGGCGGTAGTTTTTTGCCGTGCCGCGAAAACATTTCTCGCACGGGGACGGCTTTTTGCGTCCTTGCTTCAGCCCCGCTTTGTTAGGCACGGGGCTTGTCAAAAAGGCGTCTTCTCTCGGTTGAGAGCTTCATTTTTTCTCTCATTCTCTCACGGTCCTCATGCTCAATCAGCTCACGGAAGAGCGAGATTTCCTTCACAAAGCCGTCAATGCTATCAAGGAGGGCCCGCTTATTCATGATAAAAAGCTCGCTCCACATGGCATCGTTGATTTTTGCGATACGGGTGAGCTCACGAAAGGAGTCACCCGTGAATTTTTCAAGCTCCTTCGTGCTGTCGCAGTTCATAAGGCATACCGCAATACAGTGGGTGAGCTGGGAGAGAAAGGCTATCATTCTGTCGTGCTCCTCGGGCGCAAGCTCGCTGATACGGGCAAAGCCGAGGATTTCGCCGAGCCTCTTGCAGGTAGCAATGGCCTCTTCTGTGTTTTTTGCCGTTGGGGTGACGATGTAGTTCGCCCCTGTGAAGACCTCGGGGTTGCTGAATTCGATTCCGCTTTGCTCCCGTCCCGCCATGGGGTGGGCCGCAATGAATTCCACATCCTCGCGCAGCATCTCCTGCACCCGTTCCACCACGCCGCTTTTGACACCTGTCACGTCGGTAATCAGCGCGCCGCTTCGGAAAAGATGCTGATTTTTCTCCACCCATTCCATAAAAACCGTGGGATAGAGAGCAAAGATAATAAGCTCCGCTTTTCCTATCAAGTCCTCGTCGAGCTCGGTTGTGCCGCAGGCTATCATGCCTCTTTCAAGGGCATAATCAATATCCTTTTGCTCCCTCGTGATGGCTGAAACGGTGTATCCCGCGTCGGTGAGACGCTTGGCATAGCTGCCCCCCATCACGCCGAGGCCGATGATTAAAATTCTTGTGGATTTATCGGGTATCATAGCTCGTTTACCTCTATTCCCAGCTGCTTTAAATGCTCAAAAAAATCAGGGTAGCTTTTGTTTATCGCCTCAGCTCCGTCGATTTCTCCGCCCGTCAGGGTGCACAGCACCGAAAGTGCCATGACGATTCTGTGGTCACGGTGCCCCCAAAGCATAGAGCTTGGCTTGTGAAAGGCAAGGGGCTCAATGACAACCGAATTGTCATATACCGTGACTCTTGCCCCGAATTTTTCGAGTTCCTCTGCCATGGCCGAGGCACGGTCACTTTCCTTTATCCTGAGTCGCCCTGTGTCAAGAAAGGTGCCTCCGTGCTTCGCGGCGGCAACAGCAAACAGTATCGGGGCAAGGTCGGGGCAGTCGGCGATGGAAACGGTAGCGGCGTGGGAGGCAAGCTCGGAGAAGAGCGTGTGATACACCGCATCTCCCTGAAGGCTTTCGGGGTTCAGTCCCCCGACACGGACCCTGCCGCCGAACAGATTCAAGGCCTCGGGGAAGGCCGCCCCCGAAGCATCTCCTTCCACACTCACGTCGGCAGCCGTATAGACCTGACCGCCCGGGATTTTCAGGGTTTTGGCATCGGCCCATGCGACAAAGATGCCGAAGGCGCGAAGCGCCTCCACCGTCATATTGATATAAGAACGGCTCTCCACATCGGTTGTGAGGTGAAGGATGCTGTCCTCCTCCGCAAGGGGTAGAGCAAACAGAAGCCCGCTGACAAACTGACTGCTTATATTGCCGGGGATTGTATAGATGCCACCCCTGATGGGACCGCATACGGTGATTCGGTTGCCTTCCCTTTGGTAGCCAAGGCCCTTTTCTCTTGCGATGTCCTCATACACCGTCATGGGCCTCCTCATGAGGCCTTCGGCCCCTTCGAAAACGGTTTTTCTCCCCGAAAGCATGGCAATCGGGAGCAAAAAACGGAGCGTGCTTCCGCTTTCGCGGCAAAAAAGAGGGGAGGTGGGCTCTGCCCACTTCACACCCTCCGTTACCCGTGCGTCGCCACCGCATAGCACAATGCGCGCTCCGAGGGCGGTAAGGCAATCCGCGGTGGCAAGCACATCCTCACAGTGGGAAATGCCGCGCACGGTGCTCTCTCCGTCGGCGAGCGTGGCCGCAATCAGAAGCCTGTGCGCCATGCTCTTCGAGGGGGGCGCTGTGACCTCGCCGCTTGCGGCGCCTTTCTCAATTCGTATCCTCATCCTTTTTCTCCCAGCAAATACTCAATGGCCTCAAAATAGCCGTCTGTGCCGTGGCCCATAATGGTTTTCACCGCGGCGAGACGGACGTAGCTTATCTGCCGAAAATCCTCGCGCACCGAAACGTCCGATATATGAACCTCCACCGTCGGGATTTTCACAGCCTTCAGCGCGTCGAGGAGCGCAATGCTTGTGTGGGTGTAGGCCCCCGGGTTCAGAACAATGCCATCGGCTTTCTCGAAATAGGCCTCCTGGATAGCATCCACGAGGTCCCCCTCGTGATTGGATTGGTAGGCTTTGAGCGTGTAGCCTCGCACTTCGGCGTGCGCCGTCAGTCTTTTTGTCAGAGCCTCGTAGCTTTCACTTCCGTATTTGTCCGGCTCGCGAATCCCAAGCATATTGAGATTGGGGCCGTTTATCACATAGATGGTTTTCATGCATCAAAATCCTCCAGAATTCTCTTGGCTACCTCGTCTGCCTCGCAATCGGCGTCGATTTTTACGTCTGCCGCCGCGGTGTATATGGCATACCGCTCCCGATAGCGCTGCTCAATGGCTTCCTTTGTCGACGATAACGGTCTGCTTTCGGTTGGAATCAGGCATGCAAGGGGGCGGTCAATAAAGTAAAACCGTCCGTTTGCCGCTAATGCGTCTCTGTTTTCTCTTTTTAAGGGAACGCCGCCACCTGTGGCAATCACGACACCTGTTTTGGCAGAAATCTCGCGTACAATTTCGCTTTCTAGGCTGCGGAAGGCGGCTTCTCCGTGCCGCTTGAATATTTCGGGAATGGAGAGACCGGCTTTTTCTACAAGCAACGCATCGGTGTCAATAAGCTCACGGTGCAGTCTCTGTGAGAGAAGCCCTCCTACCGTGCTTTTTCCCGAAGCGGGCATGCCGATAAGGACGATATTTTGCTTTTCCCGCTTGATTTTTTCAAAAACTCGGTCAAGCTCGGCCTCGGCAAAGTGGCCGCCCGTGAAAATCTCTGAGGCACGGGCGGCTTGCGCTACCAGCATATAGAGCCCGCCCTCCGCCGCAATTTCCCGGGCCTCAGCCTCCAAAACAAGAGGCGTTTTCAACGGATTGTAAACCGCATCTATGACGCCCGAAAGCTTTGGAAGGAGCGACAGCTCCAAGGCCTTGCCGAAAATGCCGGGATACATGCCCACGGGCGTTGCGTTGATAATCACATCGACATCGCAGTGGCTTTTATACAGCTCGTCATAGGAAACGGCACCGTCCCTTCCGCTTCGGGACACCGTAACGGTTTCGCGGGCCGAAAGAGAGGCTGCTACCGCCTTTGCGGTTTTTGCCGTGCCGCCCGTGCCGAGTATCGCGACCTTTTTTCCTTTTACCGAAATGCCCGCATGGGAAAGCAACGCGCTCATTCCGTAAAAATCGGTGTTGTAGCCGTACAGCTCTCCGTTTCGGTTTACCACGGTGTTCACAGCACCGATTGCGCGTGCGGCTTCGTCTATGAAATGCAGATAAGGGATGACAAGCTCCTTGTAGGGAATGGTGACATTGATAGCCGAAAAAGAACGCTTTACCATAAAATCGTGAAGCCCGTCCCGCGGGATTTCCCTGATTTCATAGTCATAGTCGGCAAGAGCACCGTGGATTTCCCTCGAGAAGCTGTGTGTCAGATGCTCGCCGATACAGCCGTATTTCATAATCTTGCTTCCTTTACACCGTCGTAAGATAATCTGTGCCAAAGCGCTGCGTCAGCATATCCGCCACCACAATGGCAAGGGCGGCATCCAAAACGCTTTTTACTCTGTGTATAATGGCGGGGTCGTGTCTGCCCTCTATTTTTATGGTTTGGTTTTCCCTCGATTGCAGATTGACGGTTTGCTGCTCCTTATAAACAGACGGGGTTGGCTTGACAGCACACCGCAGAATGATGGGCATACCGTTTGTAATACCGCCGTTGATACCGCCGTTGTGATTGGTTTTGGTAACAACCGCCCCGTTTTGCATCTCAAAGGCATCGTTGGCTTCGCTCCCTCGCATTTTCGAAAGGCCGAAGCCGTCACCGAATTCGACGCCCTTCACGCCGCCGATGGAAAACAGCATATGAGAAATCATGCTTTCCACGCTGTCAAACCAGGGCTCGCCGACACCGGCGGGAATTCCCAAAATGACACTTTCAAGAATGCCGCCCACACTGTCACCGTCTGCCTTGGCCGCAAGAATTTCGCCCTTCATTTTTTCCTCTGCCTCGGCAGAGAGGGTAGGGAAGGGCTTCTCGGAAAGCAGGGCGATGTCCTCCGCATAGTCCGAAAAGGCTCTGTCGTGTATGCCGTGAAGGCTTGCTATATGGGTGCCGATTTGTATGCCCTTAGCTTTCAGCGCCGCTCCGAGAATGGAGCCGGCTGCCACAAGAGCTGCCGTAATCCTTCCCGAAAAGTGACCGCCTCCGCGGTAGTCCTCGTAGCCGTGGTATTTGCAGCTCGCAGCATAATCGGCATGACCGGGACGGGGCGTGTCCTTGATAGAGTCGTAATTTCGGCTTATCGTATTTTCATTTTCAATCAGTATGGCAAGGGGGGTTCCTGTCGTTTTTCCGCGGAAGACGCCGCTTACCAGCCGATAGCGGTCTCCTTCCACCCTCGCTGTGGAGATTTCTCCGCTTGGGCGACGCAGGGCCAGCTTTTTGTCTATGAAAGCGGTATCAATCCCGATGCCGGGAGGCATGCCGTCCAGCACGGCGCCGATGGCTTCGCCGTGGCTTTCACCAAAAAGTGTTACTGTGATAGATGAGCCAAATGTGTTTTTCATATCTGTACCATCCCTTCCTGTATGAGCTTTCCGAAGGCCTCCTGTGTCATTTTCTGTATGCGGAAGCTTCCTACCTTCGGCACCGTAATAACATCCACGCCGTCGCCCGTGCATTTTTTGTCATGAATGACAAGTGCGAGTGCCTTTTGCAAATCCCCCTCATAGCGGGTAGGCAAAGAAAGCCTCATGAGCACTGAGGTCAGCCGCTTTTTCACCTCCTCGGAGCACATGGGGAGCATTCCGATGGCGACGCATTCTCCGTGGTAGAGGCCGAGTCGGTTTTTCTCGCTCTCTGCTTCTATGGCGTGCCCCAGGGTGTGGCCGAAGTTGAGGATTTTTCGGAGGCCGCTCTCCTTTTCATCCTGCTCCACAACCGATTTTTTAATCGCCAGGGAGCGAAGGATAACGGTTTCTATATTGTCTCTCGTGATATCCTCCTTTTCAAACAGGGCAAAAAGCTCGCTGTCTGAGGTAAGGGCCATTTTCACCGATTCCGCAAGCCCTGCCGAAATAAGTCTTTTTGGCAGGGTTGCATGGGTATCTATGTCAATAAGCACGCCCTTTGGCTGATAAAAGGCCCCCACGATATTTTTGGTTCCGCCGAGATTGACGGCACATTTTCCTCCGATAGAGGAATCCACCTGTGCCAGAAGCGTTGTGGGGATTTGATAAAAGTCAATGCCTCGCATATAGGCAGAGGCCGCAAATCCGCCAAGGTCGCCCACCACACCGCCGCCTACTGCCACGAGGGCATCACCCCGTGTCATCTCAAAGCGCATCATTTCGGTAAGAACGGCTTCGAGGGTTGCCATGCTTTTGGATTTTTCCCCTTGGGGGGCGGTGAAAATCCTTCCGCAACGGCACTGCGGAAGGATTTTTTTTGCATAGACCTCGGGTACCCCCGAATCTGTGAGAAGAAACACGCGTCTTTTCAAATTGAAAAATTCGCCGGCTCTCTCCAGAAGACCTCTTCCTACGGTTATGGTATAGCTTCTGTCTCCGAGATTCATAGATAAGGTGTTCAAATCAGACTCTCCTTTTTAAAGCTGCCTGCAATTTTCAGCTTATCGCAGCATTCACGAAGCTCCCGCAGCATTTGCGTTCCGCTTTCTGCGGCGATATCCCCTTCAAGCTCTACATAGAAGTAGTACTGCCAAAGCAGCTCCTTCCTGTTGCGGCTTCTCAGGGTAATCATATTGAAGCCGTGCTGTCCTATGATGTCAATGGCTTTCGCCAGCGCACCTGCCTCGTTCCGCACGGTGAACATCAGGACGGTGTGCACACCCCCTTCGCCTGCGGAGTAGCGGTTGTCTGCCCTTGAAAACACGGCGAACTTCGTCGTATTGTTGCGGCTTGCGTTTAGGTTCTTTTCGAGTATTTCGAGCCCAAAGAGCTCGGCAGCCTCTGCACTGGCAATCGCCGCTACCGATTTATCCCCCTTTTCCGCCACATACCGGGCGGCAAGCGCCGTGTTGGTATATTCCTGTGCGGCAAGTCCCTTCTCCCTGATGAATTCGGCACATTGGCCAAGTGCCTGCGGATGGCTGACCACCGTTTTGATGTCGGCGAGAGTCGCCCCTGGAACGGCAAGCAAATCCTGTGTAACGGCGAGCTCTGTGACATAATTTACATAAAGGCTGCCCGAGAACATAAGATCGGTAACCTGCCCAACCTCACCGTTGTAGCTGTTTTCCGTGGGGAGCACCACCGCATCGCACACTCCCGTCTCCACAGCTGCGTAGGCGGCGGCAAAATCGGGGTAGGCAAATTTTTCTGCCGACGGAAAGAGCTTGCAGGCGGCAATATGAGCAAAGGCCCCGGCGGTTCCGCTGTATGCCACCTTCATGCCACTCAGCAGTCTCTCCTGATAGGCACGGGAGAGAGCCATGACCTCCGAGAGAAACAGTACATAGTATTCCCGCGCGGTCTTATCCGCGATGCTTCCGGCATTGCGGCGGATGACCTCGGCTTCCCGTTCGGAATCGTGAATTTTCAGACCATGCTCCTTTTTATAAGCAGCCACCGCCTCCGATGCCTGCATGCGCCTGCAAAAGAGCTCTGCCATTTCGGCATCGATATCATTAATGCGCTTTCTTGCCTCTTCGAGTGAATTCATGGTGCATCTCCTTATTTATTCATCGTTTCCGCAATTTCGTAAATCAGGGCTTCGGTCTTTTCCCATCCAAGGCAGGGGTCGGTGATGGACTGGCCGTAAACGGTTCCGTCTGTTTTCTGAGCCCCGTCTACAAGATAGCTCTCAATCATAAGCCCCTTAACCATTTGCTTGATTTCCTCGTTTTGTCGGCGGCTGTACAGGACATCTCTTGTGATGCGGATTTGCTCAAGGTACTGCTTGTCCGAATTGGCGTGGTTGACATCCACAATTACAGCGGGATTTTCAAGCTCGTATTTTCGATAGATAGTAAGAAGGGCACGCAGGTTCTCATAATGGTAATTGGAAACCGAGTCTCCGTTTGCGTCCTGATAGCCGCGGAGAATGGCGTGCGCATACGGGTTGCCTGCGCTCTCAACCTCCCAGCCTCTGTAAATGAAGGTGTGACTGTGCTGCGCCGCATTGATGGCATTCATCATGACGGAAAGCTCACCGCTCGTGGGGTTTTTCATGCCCACGGGTATATCGAGGCCCGATGCTGTGAGTCTGTGCTGTTGATTTTCCACCGAACGCGCCCCTACCGCCACATAGGAAAGAAGGTCAGAAAGGTAGCGGTGATTGTCGGGGTAGAGCATTTCATCCGCACAGCTGAAGCCGTAATCGCGGAGCGCGGAAATATGAAGGTCACGAATGGCAACAATGCCGGCGAGCATATCAGGCTTTTCGGTAGGATTCGGCTGATGGAGCATTCCCTTGTAGCCGTCGCCCTTTGTTCTCGGCTTGTTTGTGTATATACGGGGAATGATAAGAATGCTGTCGGCAACCCTGTCCTGTACGGTGCGCAGCCTTCCGATGTATTCGAGAACCGAGTCCCTGTGGTCGGCGGAGCAAGGTCCGATAATGAGGAGCAGCTTATCCGATTCCCCTCGGAACACCTTCTGGATTTCTTTATCTCTTTCAGCCTTTATTTTTGCCATTTCCCGTGTGACGGGGTACTGCTTTTTGATTTCCTGCGGAATGGGCAGCTTGTGATGGAAATTCATGTTCATGGCGCATAACCTCTTTTTATGGAATTTTATAAAAAATTAAGCCCGCACAGATTTGAAACGAATTTCAATACCCGTGCGGACTTTTCTTTACTATTGCTTTTGTTTTTTGTCACCATCAATTCAATGGCAAAAAAGCCATCAAGTCAATGCATTTCAGCAAAGGCAGAAAAACCGCAATGATGGTAATAATAAAATCGATTGTTACGGATGCCGCGAAGGATATTCATATGCGATTTTTCCTTTCCGAATTTTCTAACATTATACACCCTCATAAGCGAAAAGTCAATAGTATTCCGAAAAAATATGAAAAAATATTCAAGAAGCCTGGTCTCACGGGCTTTCGCGATATTGCCCCATCGATGCCACGACTATTGACTTTTGGGAGTCGGAGAAGTATAATGAAGATGAATGATGTTTTTTGTATTATTTTGTAACATTGTATAATGATATCTTACATCATTTTAAGGTTACCATAGGATATATTAGGCACGCTCGCCCGTGCCCCCGTGGGAACGGCACACTCACCGTGCTGACAGAAGGTGGATTTTTATGCTTCAGCTGATTACATTCGGTGTGGCCGCAGCTCTGATTGCCACTGTGCTGCTGCTGACAAAACGCAGCCCTGACGCCCGGACTGCCGTCATAAGGACACTGGTGATAGCATTTTGTGTCATTGGCTTTTTCCGCCAATGGCTTGCCGATTCGATTTACCTCGTGATAGACGGTGGCTGGTACGGGGACGTGTTTTATGAGCGGCGCGACACCCTGCAGATGGTTCTTCGGTGGGGGTATTTCTCTGCTTACTCCGTGCTCCCTGTGGCCGCCTTCACCAACGTGCGGCTCTTCCGTAACATAGCGGCATATGTTACTCTGCCGTTTGCCGTGCTGTCGGCAGTGTTTTTTGACGATTTTATGGTGTATTTCTTAGACCCTGCGGCAGCCGGCTTCCTTTGGAGCTACGGCGGGCGCGCGGCCTACTTCGTCCTTGAGCTTTCGCTGGCGGTGGCTTTGCCGATTCTCCTCTGCATCCACGAGAGGCATGCCTTCCGCGCGCGCTCGTTTACCGAATGGAGAAATTTTATTCTGGGAACGGCAGGCGTGGCAGTGACGGTAATGCCCTGCTATGTGCCGCAGGCCTTCCTTGGGTACGTGCAGCGCAAGCCGACGATGTTTTCCGCCTATCACCTGTCTTGGATGGCATCGGTCTTTGTAATCGCGCTGGCCCTTTATTATCTCTTCCGCTTCCGTCCGTACAGCGAACGGTATGCGCTGTGTCTTTTTTTGGTTCTGGCGCTCTTCTTCCACTACAATTCGCTGTATCTCACGGGTATCACGCTGCGCCGCCTTCCGTTCCAGCTTTGCAATGTTGCCGCTTACTTCTTCCTGCTTGCCACTATCTTTAAATGGGAACGGTTCTTCCATTTCTGCTTTTTGGCAAATATCGTGGGAACGATTATTGCCATTGTGGGGCCGGACTTCGGCTACGGTGCGGCCAGTTTTCACAACGTTCATTTCATCTATGAGCATACCATGGTTCTTGTCATCCCCGCGCTTCTTGCGGGGCTTCGCATCTTCCGCCGCGTGGACAGGCGCAGTCTTCTTTCTCTGTTTTTCGGCTTTACGGCGTATTTCCTCTTTTGCTTTGTTACGGGAACGCTCATCAACGGCTACCGCGGTGGCCTCCGCCCGGCTGTCAACTATTTTTACATGTTCGACCTTGACCTCGCCTTCGACTATTTCCCCTTTCTCACCTTTGCGGAGGAATATTACATTACCCTTGGTCGGTTCACGGTTTACCCGATAGTGGTTTCCGTTGTGTATGTTGGCTTCTTCCTGCTGTGCCTCTTTTTCTATATGACGGTGCGGATGGCCTACCGAATGGAGGACGATCATCTGGCGCTTCGCCGTTCGGGGATAGACCTGTATGAAAGGCTCAGCGGCAAGACCTCGCGCAGACCGAAGGAATTTGCGGATTGAGAAACACTAATTTCATTTGAAAGCTGTGGTGGCAAAGCCGCAGGAACAGGAGTATGATATGTTGCATCCCGAGGATAGACTTCTCCCTCATGGAGAGCCCTCTGCGAAAACGACAGAGAACCCCAAAGATATGCTGACCATCAGCCATTTGACTAAGAGCTATGGAGATTCGGAGGTTAATGCCGTAGAGGACCTTTCCCTCTCGCTCAGGGCCGGGGAAATCTATGGCTTTCTCGGGCCGAACGGTGCCGGTAAATCCACAACCATCAAGAGCCTGGCCGGCATCTATCCCTTTCAGCAGGGGGACATTCTTATTGACGGTGTTTCAATCAAGACCGATCCTCTTGCGGCCAAGAAAAAGATTGGCTACGTCTCGGACAACCACGCAGTGTTTGAGCGCCTCACGGGTAAGGAATATGTCAACCATATCGCCAATCTTTACCGTGTCGCTCCCGAGGATGCCGAGACGCGCATCGAAAGGCTTTTGGATATTTTCAGGCTCAAGGCTGCATATAACCACCCCATAAAGAGCTATTCGCATGGCATGAAGCAAAAGATATCGGTGATTGCAGCGCTTGTTCACAACCCTAAGCTCTGGGTGCTTGACGAGCCGCTGACGGGCCTGGATCCGCAAAGCTCGTATCAGCTGAAAAAGGTTATGCGCCAGCACGCCATGGAGGGCAATACCGTCTTTTTTTCCTCCCATATCCTTGATGTTGTTGAGAACCTGTGTGACCGCTGCTGCATCATCAAGGACGGCAAGCTCCAGGGCGTATATGACCTGCGGGAGCTGAAGAAAAACGGCGAATCGTTGGAGGAAATCTTCATGAGAGTTATCGGCGATATTGATGAGGTCGTCCAATGAGTGCCGTCCTTCGCCTTTTGCGG
This sequence comes from Eubacteriales bacterium, assembly GCA_045533505.1. Taxonomy (GTDB): domain Bacteria; phylum Bacillota; class Clostridia; order Oscillospirales; family CAG-272; genus UBA1740. The sequence continues at coordinate 14,750 of JAZSHY010000005.1, forward strand.
CTGCAGATTGACAACAAGTCGGATATTCTCAAGACCGCCACGCCAAAAACCATGATTCCGGCAATTGCCAAGGCCGTCGCGGCCCTTCTGCTTGCCACGCTGCTCGCCTTGCTTGTGCTGCCTCGCGTCTTCATTCTTGGGTTTGCGATCAACGCAGAGCTTATCTCGCTGGTTCTTACCGTGATGCAGCTTATCTCACTGGCCTTCGCGGTGGGAACGGTTATAAATACGCTTTACCTGTGTCGGGATAACGAGATGCTGGTGTGCCTTCCTATAACGCCGAACCAGCTGTTTGTCTCCAAGCTCCTCATGATTTACATTATCGAGTTTGCGGTCAATGCCATGATTTCCGTGCCGCTGTTTGTGGGCATCGGCATGAGTGCGTATCGTGGGCTTGGGCTTGCCTACTATCTTTCCATTCCCCTTATGCTTCTCCTCCTGCCGGTCTTGCCCATCATTGTGGCGGCCTTCCTCAGCATTCCCCTTATGCGGCTCATCCGTTTTCTCAAGAAGCACACGCTTCTCTCCATTCTTGCGGTTTTCGCACTGGTGGCATCCTGCCTTTGGGGCTACCTCATGCTGATCGGCGGCGTGGTGGGGGAGTTTGACGTTGCCACGGATCAGCTGGCAACCGTTGCCCGCATTGATGCCGTCATTGCCTCGGTGGGGGCGAGCATGCCCATCTATTATCCGCTGGCTCGGGCCATGCTCAGCTTTTCTCACTGGTACTACTTTGCGGTGTTTGCTTTCCTGCTGGCGGTGCTTTCGACGGTTATCTTCCTCATCACGCGGTACTTCTTTTTCAAAACAGCCATGTCGAGCCTTGAAAAGACGGTCAAGCCCGTGAGGCGTGAGAGCCGCTTCCGCCAAAGGAGCCCCTTCGTCTCTCTGCTTACTAAGGAGTTCCGTTGTGTTTTCCGTTCCGCGGCAGACGTGTTTGAGTATTTTCTCTTTACGCTCCTCATGCCGTTTATTGTGTTTTCCTATGACAGACTGCTGATGGAAATTACCGTGAGACAGGCGGGGGTGAACATGATAGCGGGTGCGCACATCATGGTTGTGGCGATCCTTGCCATGCTTTCCAACATCTCCTCCGCATCTGCCATCTCGCGTGACGGTGCCAATTTTTACAGCTCCAAGATTATTCCGGTGGACTTTTATACGCAGATGCTTGCCAAATTCTCCTTCAATGCAATCTTCACGCTCGGTGCAGTCACCGTCACCGCTTTGATCTCCATGATGTTTTACCACGTTTGGCAGGTGCTGCTCGGCTCTCTGGCCGTGGCCATGGCGTCCGTCGGCCATATCGCGTACTGCATCGACAGCGATATCAAAAGCCCCACGGTGTGCGTCCAGGGGGATGAGGCCTCCTCCACGGTGAGCAAAACCACGAAAAAGGCGCTCCTATCGGGCCTCCTTATCGGCTTTATCCTCGGCATCATCGTTATTCTTTTATCCGAGGCCGAGAATGCGGTGCTGCCGTACCTTCTGATCCTTGCCCTTTCTCTCATCTTTATGATATATCGGGTGTACACACTGATTTTGCGGATAAATCTCTCTTATGATAAGATAGAAATGTAAAAGGGGAGTATGAACCGAAGACCATGAAAAAAACCATCGTTTTGATTCTTGTGCTCCTGCCCATCGTGCTTTTGTCTGTGATCGCCATTGCGGGTAGGGTGCTATCGCTCGTCAATCACATTTCGGTAGAACGCGTGGAATTTGTGGACCGCCTGGGCTCGGCATACACGAGCGAGGTGCAGCTGGAGGTGCCGCAGGGCGAGCAGAGGAGCACCGCCATTCGCATCTATCCTGAGCTCGCTACCAACAAAAAGGTGACCTATACCTCCAGCAATACCGATGTTTGCACGGTGGATGAAAACGGGGTGATAACCGGCGTCCATTGGGGCACGGCAGTGGTCACGGTAAAAACCCGTGACAGCTCTCGCATAGCCACGGTCAACGTGCTGGTCTCGGCTGATGAGCCCGTTGCCGTCACACTCTCTCACACCGAGCTTTTGATGTTTGTCGGCGGCACAGTGGATACGCTGAGGGAGGCCGTGGATGCGCCGGTTGCGATTGACAAGCGCGTTACATGGTCGTCCTCCAACGAGGAGGTGTTGGCGGTGGACGGGGAGCTTGGCACGCTGAAGGCCAAGGCCCCCGGGGAGGCCACCGTCACCGTTACCACGGCTTCGGGCGGCAAAACGGCCTCCTGCCGTGTCACCGTTCGGGAGGAGCCTCCCTTTAGCCTCAACCTTGCCTCGGTCATCGGGGTAGAGGACCGTTCGGACGCCGTGTATGACAAATACCTCGTGGTTCTGCGTGAGCTGGACCTCGCCTCCGCGCTGCAGCTTTTGGACGGTGTTGCGGCATCGGATGTTATGCTCACTGTGGAATCCGGCGTTGTGACGCGCAACGGCTGGGTGCTTACGCTCAGGGACGGGGCCAGCGGCCTTGCCTATATCACCGCTACGTATGAGGCGGCGGGGGTAAGCCACAAGGTCAGGATGCGGCTCCTCTTCAATCCCTCATAAATTCCGGCCCTCAGCCGTAAATATAGATATCAAACTCAAAGGAGAAAGTCTCAAAGGAGAAAGTCGTGAAAAGCTTTTTAACAAAATTTACACTTGTCATACTTACGATTGTTCTGGCGGTGCTTGTCCTGAGCTCCTGCGATTCACTCGGCAACGTTCTGCCGGGGAACGGGACGGACACTACTACCGCTGTCACAACAACGGTAAGCCCCAAGGAGTGGTCCCTGGTGCTTGAGGCCGATAAGACCGACCTCGCCCGTGGCGATACGGTAACGCTCAGCGCTCTTCTTCGGGCGTCGGGCGAGGAGGATATTCCTTCCGTGGGCACCGTGTTTCATATCGTATCGGGTGCCGATTACATCACTCGCTCGGGCAATAAGAGCGCAACCTTCACCGTGCTTGACACGGTTCCTCACGGTGCCGAAATCAAGATTATGGCTCAGGAGGGGGCGACGCTTTCCGAGGTCATCACTCTCACCGTAAGCGTACCCGTTACCCAGGTCAGCCTGTCGGCTGGCGGCGCCGTCTATCTTCCCGCAGGGGAGGAGCGTGTGCTCACCACCTCCGTTCTTCCGGCTGGTGCTCGGACTGACGTTGTCTTTACGGCAACCGAGGGGGCTGACGCCGTCGAAATTGTCGGCAACGTGCTTAAGGTAAAGTCGGGTACGGCCAGCGGTACCCTCATCAAGGTCAAGGCGACGGTTGGCTCGGTAAGCTCGGAGGAGCTTTCCTTCACCGTCGGCTATCCCCTCTCGGGTATCAGCATCTCGGCAGAGGGCTCCTTGGAAATTCTCCCCGGTGCCACCGCCGCGGTGACGGTTCTCAAGAACCCTGCGGATGCCGTTCATTCCGACTATGAGCTGGAGTTTGTCAACGCCTGCCACTCGTACGCCGACATTGTGGGTAACGTCATCACCGTTTCGGAGGAGGCAATTCCCGGTACCGAAATCAAGGTCAAGGCTGTGTCCGGCAGCAAGGAGTCAAACGTCCTTACCTTCACCGTGGGCTATCCTCTTGAAGAGCTGACCGTCTCTGCGGATGGCCTTAATATTCTCGCGGGCGGCTCGGCTACCGTCACCGTGGTCAAGACTCCCACCAATGCCACAAACGGTAACTATCATCTTGTGTTCGTCAATGACTGCGGCGAATACGCGAGCATTGACGGCAACGTCATCACCGTGTCGTCTGATGCCGTCACAGGCAGAGAGATTAAGGTCAAGGCCGTGTCCGGCGACACGGAGTCAAATGTGCTCACCTTCACCGTGGGCTATCCTCTTGAAGAGCTGACCGTCTCTGCGGATGGCCTTAATATTCTCGCGGGCGGCTCGGCCCCCGTCACCGTGGTCAAGACTCCCACCAATGCCACAAACGGTAACTATCACCTTGTGTTTGTCAACGACTGCGGCGAATACGCGAGCATTGACGGCAACGTCATCACCGTGTCGTCCGATGCCGTCACAGGCAGGGAAATCAAGGTCAAGGCCGTGGCAGGCGACAAGGAGTCAAACGTCCTTACCTTCACCGTGGGCTATCCTCTTGAGTCAATTACAGCGAAGCTCGCCGGCTCGGGCAATATCAACCCCGGCAGCTCGGCCACGCTATCTGCCGAGCTCTTCCCGCAAAATGCCACAAACGGCAGCTATGAGTGGAGGATCACCGAGGGAGCAGAGCATGCCGAAATCATCGGAAACGACACCCTCAGAATCAAGAGCGGAGCCACACTGGGGGCCACCGTCAAGGTGAAGGCTGTTGCGGGCGACATCGAATCGAACGAGATCACCGTGACCGTCGGTGTTCCCATCGAGGCACTCACTATCTCCTCCTCGGCCCCCGCCATTCTTGACCGCGGCGGTAACTATCCCCTGATACTTACGGCTACGCCCGAGGATGCCCCACTGAGCGCAGTGGAATGGGAGATTACCGAGGGAGGCGCGTATGCCACCGTTGTCAACAATGTTCTCCTGATTTCTCATACTACTCCTGCCGGTACCAAGGTTACGCTTCGCGCCGTCAGTGGCTCTATTACCTCCGAGCCCCTTTCCTACACGGTTGGCGTAAAGCTTTCCGAAATCGTTATTTCGCTCGGCGGTGTGACCAATGTCGAACCCGGTGCCTCGGCCACGGTCACGTCCACGCTGACTCCCGATAACGCCACCGACAGAGAGCTTGTCTTTGTGATAGATGCGGGCAGTGAGTACGCCACCCTCGTTGGCGGTGTCCTCACCGTGAAGTCCTCGGCTCCCGTTGGGGAGGAGATCTCCTTCCACGCCGAGATCGGAGATGTGAAAAGCAACTCCCTTACCGTCACCGTCGGCATCCCGCCCGAGACCATCACGATCTCGCTCGGCGGTGTGACCAATATAGCCCCCGGTGACGAAGCTGTAATCTCGGCAACACTTACGCCGACTGATGCCAGCAGTGTTCCCCTCACATGGGTGATCGATGCGGGCGGAGACTATGCCACCCTCGTTGACGGCGTCCTTACCGTGAAGTCCTCGGCTCCCGTCGGTGCGAAGGTTACCTTCCATGCCGAATACGGAGATGTGAAAAGCAAATCCCTTACCGTCACGGTTGGTATTCCGCCCGAGACCATTACGATCTCGCTCGGCGGTGTAGAAAACGTCAACCCCGGTGACGAAGCTATAATCTCGGCAACGCTTGCGCCGACTGACGCCGACAGCGTTTCCCTTTCGTGGGTGATCGATGCGGGCGCGCAGTATGCTACTCTTGCAGACGGTGTCCTCACCGTAAAATCCACCGCTCCCATCGGTGTGAAGGTTACCCTTCATGCCGAATACGGGGAGGCGGTCAGCAATTCCCTCACTGTCACGGTTGGTGTGCCGATCAAGGGCATCACCATCAGCGCTCCCTCCCTAAGCATCGTGAAGGGGACCATCACCGAGCTTGAGGTGTCCTTTAATCCCGACAACGCCTCGTCGGTGCCGATCTCGTGGCAGATCACACAGGGGGGAGATTTTGCCTCCGTATCCAAGAACAATGTTCTCTCGGTCAAAGCTTCGGCTCCTACCGATGCGGTCATCAAGGTTGTGGCTGTGGCAGGAGGCGTGACGTCGAATGAGCTTGTGTTTACCGTCGGGGCAACGCAGGAGGAGATTAACGCAGGCCGTTATTATATCGGTCTTAACTCCCATACCATCACGGTGGACCAGAAGGGCGTGACCTCTCCCGTGCTTCGTGGCGAAGTCATCAATGCCAACGGTGACACCGTCACGGACGTGACAATCCTTTACAGCATTACGGAAGGTGAAGAATACCTACGCCTTGTCCAAGAGGGCAACCTCTGTACCTTCGAGGCTCTCGGCCACGGCTGCGCTACTATAACGGCCACGGTTGAGGGCGGCATCGGCGCTGAGGTCATCGAGGTCAACGTGATCGTTCCTCCCGATGCGATTGTGCTCCCCGAGGTGTTCCTTGAAAGGTCCGATATCTCCTATGCGTTTTCCATGGTAGATCCCGATACGGGGGACGCAGAGTCGCTTCCGTTCCTCCCCGGTGTGCGCGGCGCCGCGCTTTCCTGCACCGAGTACGCCGTCACCTTCCGGCATGAGAGCGGTGCTGTGGGCGACGAGGTTGCCGTGTACGAGAACGGTGCCATTACCTTCAAAAAGACCGGCAAGGTTACCGCAACGGTTTCTTCAAAATCGGGCAGCTACGTAGAGGCCACCGCAGCCTACACCTTTGATATCAACGAGGGCTACAACGTTTATAACTTTGTCGAGCTCCAACAGAGGATTACGGCAAAGGACTATGACGGACAGATCGTCAATATGGTCGTTCTCGAAAAGCCCGAGCCTCAGTACGAGACCTCCTATACGTACGGCTACGACATGGTCCCTCCGTCGGCCCTTTATGATCTTGACGCCAAGTATGCTTACCTTGGCGAGGGCATTGAGGACGAAGCCGAGGCCAAGGCGCTCGTCAGTGCCGCTATTGTGAAGGAAATTCTCGGCGGCAGCCGGGAGGAGTACGGCACCACCAGCAACCGTATTCAGGCCATCAACAGGAGCGTGTGGATCAACGGCAACAACCATAAGATTGACGCGTCCCAGCTCCGCCTCTATACCAAAGCTGAGTACGATGCCTACATTGAAGTAAACAACAAGCAGGAGGGAGCTGCCCACATCGGCGAGATGTTCTCGGCCATTCCTTGGGAAGAGGGTGCCGGTGAGGGCGAGACGGGGAATGCCCATACCGTGAAGTTCCGCAACGTTGAGGTAGTGGGCAACTGTCCGATTGATTTTAAGGGAGAAAAGGATCGCGCGGATGTCATCGGATGCTTTACCACGGGTATCAGCATCGGTGCTCTTATTGAGACCACTACGGATTATTATGTGGACTGCGATAATCTTACAGCCTCGGGCTTCAAGATCGGTATATACGTTTCCGATGCGGTGGGCGATTCCCAGGTGGGCGATTCCAGGCTCTCCAACATAACCGCATACAACTGCTATGCCAGCGGTCTTCACATCTGTGCGAGCCACGTCGTTCTTGAGAACATGACCTTCGGCAAAAACGGTGCCTGCGCCATTGATATCGGCGCCTCGCGCTGCCAAAAGGCCGGGCTTAGGGAGAATGAAAACACCCGAGTTACGTTCGCCGGCACTGTCGATGCCTCGGAGAATCTCAGCAACGGCGATACCGAATACTTCAAGAATTATACGGTGCTGGGGACGCCCGTTCCCACCGTCATTGGCTACAATTTCTCTGCAATGAACGAGACTCAGCGCGCTCATATACAGAATGAGAAGGGTGAGTACAACTTCATTTCTCTCCTGGTTAACGATACCTCTACCTTCCTGCCGAATGAAAGCGAGGTGCACTATCCCGCGTACCAGGCGGGCGGCATCATTGATGTCAGTCAGCTGACGGATGCCGTGAATACCACACATCAGTACATCATGATGGACATTCAGGCAGAAATCCCGGGTATGGGAATTCAGACGATAGGAAAAGCCATCTTCTATAACATGAATTACGGCAAATAATTTCCAAAAAAGAAAGCAGGGGAGCACCGAAGGGAACCTCAAACGGTTCCCCTCGGCATGCCCCTGCTTTTATATACCGTACGTCCCCGTCAGCGGGTCACGGAAAAGTCCGATTTCGGGTGTCCTGAAGGTGAACACGACGAAGAGGATGGCGATTGCCGCAAGCACCGCCACCGAAAGCCTCTGCGAGCCGCAAAGCGAGCGTTGGCTGCGGAGGAGCTTTGTCTCAAAGAGGTAGGATGCCGCGGCGGAAATAAAGAAAATCGCGATGTTAAGCCAATCGGGAGATTTGCCCACCACACCGTTGCAGGTGTAAAAAAGGACGGGAATCAAGAAAAGCCCGAGAAGAATACCGCGCAGCTTAATGCAGAAGAAGTCCTTGCGGTCACGGAAGAAAAAGCTTTGCACGATAGCGAAGAGGAGCATCGGCCAAAAGAGAAGCTTCATATGCTCCCATGTTGATTCGTTCACGCCGGAAAACGGCGCAATCCAAGAGGCTTCTCCAAGCCAATCATAAAGAAAGTGTAAAACCGTGCCGAAAAGAGATGTCACCGCAAAGCCCATCAGCTGCCAAAGCCCTACCTTTTGTTTCATAACGCCTCCTTAGTATGTATTCAAGAAAATTCTATTCGCAGGCCGGCAAGGATATGCCTCAAAAGCTTTTGACGAGCCGCGCCGCAAGAACCGAAATCTGCCTCCAAGCTCGCCGTTTTTCGTGAAAAGCACGGCTTCTTGCTTTCTCGTGTACCGTTTTCGGTGCATACCAAGGTGTATCCTATAGGTGTAAAGCCATAGGCCTTATGAAGAAGGACGAAGTGTATTTGACAGGTATAAATAATTGCAAAATAACAGGAAAGGGAAGCGCAATGAATATTCTGAAGAAGCTATACGATAAAAGCCAACTATGGTTTGCCGTATCGTGTATTATCGCCTACTGTGTGCTGATGTCAGCGGGAGATGCGATTTCCGAAAGGCTTGGCACAGACAAATCCGTGACACTTGTCATAGGACTTTTCCTTTCGGCAATGCTTTTCTTGTTTTTGAAGAAAAACCGTCTTTTTTCGGCATACGGGCTTTGTGCGCCCAAGACCTCTGCGCGGTCTATGCTGTATTACCTTCCAATCGCTGTCATGCTGAGTGCCAATCTTTGGTACGGTGTGACCTTGCATCGCGGTTGGCTCTCTGCTTTGCTGTATATTTTAACGATGCTTTGCGTTGGCTTCCTCGAAGAAATCATATTTCGAGGTCTTCTCTTTGAAGCAATGCGAACGAACAGCGTAAAGGCTGCCGTCATCGTTTCAAGCGTGACCTTTGGCATAGGGCATATCATCAATCTGATAAACGGCTCGGGTGCCGAATTGCTTCCCAATCTGCTTCAGGTGGTATATGCTACCGCGGCGGGCTTTATGTTCGTGATGGTGTATTACAAATCAAAAAGCTTGCTCGTGTGTATTGCCGCGCACGGGGCCTTCAACGCGCTCAGCGTCCTTTCAAACGAAGCAAGCGCACCGCAGGAAATGCGGATACTTACCGCGCTTTTGCTTACCGTGATAACCGGCTCTTATGCTCTGTATCTCGCGCTTTCGATGAAACAAAAACGCATGGAAGGATATAAAGATGAGGAAAATAAAAAGGTTTACTTACAGTAATTGCTGCTATTTAGCTACGTCGCTTACCGATGTGAAGATTCAAGCGAAAAAAGGCATTTATGTAGTAGAGTATAGCAAAAGAATTGCGCCGGAGAGGTTATATGAGCCCGTCACCTTAACCGCAGAAGAATCGGATGAGCTTGATGCCGCATTTGAGGAGCTGCATATCGACAGATGGAAAGACAGATATGAGGATAGGCGTATTCTGGATGGGGAAGCATGGACGATAGAGGTTGTGCTTTATGATGGAAGCAAGCGTCGGATAACAGGAACAAACGCTCGCCCTTCGAGATGGGATAAGCTCAGTGCCTTAATACAGTGGATACGGGAAAGGACGGAGCATGAACCGAAGGCGTAAGCGGCTCCCCTTACTTTTTCGTACCTAATTAAATGAAAAAGCAACAGTATAAAAAAGCCCTTGGCTCAGCAATGAACCAAGGGCTTTTTGCTTTTTTTGCGTGTGAGGCTTTGATTTTTGTGATTGGCGAAGCCGCTCGGAGCTCTCGCTGTATCCGTAAAGTCTCCCCCCACTTTTGCAACTCGTTTTACGATTGAAATTGAATTGTCCTCGCCGGGCGCCCTACCATATATTTTTATAGCGGAGTTTCACCAAAGCAACCGCAAAAGTACGAAAAACACAAATTTTAGTATCTTTTATACATTGTAGCTAAGCGACTGCGATGGTAAAATAAGATTAGAAAATTGTAAGCGAATCATCAAAGATGCTCGCATGGCTCCGAATCTGACTGCTCCATGCATATAAGACTTCCCCCAATAAAAAGGAGATGAGAGAATTGAACGCTTGTATAGTCGGCTATGGCGCCGTAGGCCCTGTTCATGCCTTGGCGGTGAACGGTATTGACGGCAGCTCGGTCTATGCGGTGTGCGATATAAACCCCGAGCATGCTCGTTTGTGTGCCGAGGAGTACGGCTGCCTGATATACGAAGACTTCGATACGATGCTGACCGATGAAAAAATTGACGTTGTACATATATGCACTCCCCACCATCTTCATTTTGAGATGGCTAAGGGTGCGCTTCTCGCAGGAAAGCATGTGGTGCTTGAGAAGCCGGTAGTGCTAAGCCCTGAGGAAATGGAAGAGCTGACCCGTGTCGCAGATTCGGCGAACGCGAAAATGTGTGTCATACTGCAAAACCGCAGGAACGCCTGTATCAAGGCTCTTAAAGAAATATCCGAGAATGAGTGCGTAGGAAGCCTCAAGGGCATTATTGGCGGCGTCTATTGGCATCGCAGTCAGGAATACTACGCAAAGGACGCGTGGCGCGGCAGATGGGAAACCGAGGGCGGCGGAGCCGTTATGAATCAATCCTTGCACATGATAGACCTGATGCTATATTTTGGCGGCAAGGTTAAGCACGCATGCTCCGCCATACATCATTGGCTTATCCCCAACATTGAGGTTGAGGACAATGCGCAAGCGGTTATCGACTTTGAGAATGGGGCGAGAGGCATATTCAACGCCACCAACTGCTATGTCACAGATGAGCCGTATTATCTTGAGCTCCTGTTCGAGAACGGTCACTTCAGATACGCCGACGGCAGACTTTACCGTATTGATTCTGCCGGTGCAACCGTCATAGAAACGGATGAAAAAATTCTTGTCGGAAAGTCCTATTGGGGCAACGGGCACGCGCGGCTGATAAGAAGCTTTTACGATTCTATAGGCGGCAAGGATGCGCCCTACACCGATATTCACGATGCCGCTGAGACGATGAAGACCGTTTTTGCCATTTACGAAAGGTCAAATTTGCGTCGCGATTAAGCTTTACAGCCCAAGACTTTTTTGATTTCGAAAGGAGAAGCATGAAAACATTAGTAACCGATATTCAACGTTTTTCTTTAAGCGACGGAGAGGGAATTCGCACCACCGTCTTCCTTAAAGGGTGCAACATGAAATGCGCCTGGTGCCACAATCCCGAAACCATTTCCTCCCATCCCGAGCTTATGTTTTACCGCACGAAGTGCATAGGCTGCGGGAAATGCTTTGAGGTATGTCCCACCGGCGCACATCAGCTTGTGCACGGAGAGCATGTGATAAACAGAGAGGCTTGTATCTCTTGCGGCAAATGCACCGAGGTGTGTTATGCGGAGGCACTTGCCACCTGCGGCAAGGAAATGACGGTGGAAGAGATTGTAAAAGAAGTCGTACAGGACAAAAAATATTACGACAATTCGGGTGGCGGAGTTACGATTTCCGGTGGCGAGGTGCTTTGCAATTTGGACTTCTCACGCGAGCTTGCCATCGAGTGCAACAAGGCGGGCATCGCCGTCGCGATAGAAACCAACCTTTCCTTCCCGTTTGAGAAAATAAAGCCCCTTCTGACTGAGCTGTCTATGGTAATGTGTGATATAAAGCTGTTCGATGACGGCAAGCATAAGGAGTACACGGGAATCTCCAACAAAACCATTTTGGAAAACGTACGCAAGCTGGATGAGCTTTCGATTCCGTTTATCGTCAGGACGCCTCTGATACCGGGCGTGACCGACAGCCGTGAGAATATTTCCGCTATTGCGGAATATCTGAGGAGCCTCAAAAACCTCGTGCGCTACGAGCTTTTGAATTTCAACCCTCTTGGTGAGGCGAAATATCGCGGTCTTGACAGGGACAACAGCTTTGAGAGCGTGCGCCCTTTGCAAGAAGACTCCCTCGAGGCTCTTAGAAGAATTGTTGAGAGCCACGGTGTCAGTGTGAAGATCGTATGATCGGGAGATACTAATATGAGTGAAATAAAATTTATAAATCAGTTTGACAGAAACAGACGCTTCACCTACGACGAAAGGATTGCGCTTTTGCGCGAGAGAAAGATTGCCCAGACCGTAGAAAAGGCAAAGGCAGGCGGAGCGAACGAGGACGATTACGGCCTTATCGTACAGAACGAATTTAATTACAAGCTGAAGCCTAACCACGAAAACGGCTCGATATACGGGTATCGTGCGTGGACCGAAAACTATTGTGCAATTTTGAAGGAGCATCCGCTTTATTGTGATCCGCTGGATGCCTTCGTGGGAAAGGGCTTTCTGTTTCTTGAGAGGCTGAGACCGCCTACAAAGAAATGGAATCCCGCCTATCCGTTTGATGAATTGCAGGAGCTGTTTACAAAATACAACATAATCTCCGGCATCGACAACTGCCATCACTTCACCCCGGATTTGGAGATCGGCTTCAAGCTCGGTTGGGGCGGAATACTCAAGCTCCTCAAGGAGCAAAGAGAGCTGCACACAGAAGAGCATCACGAGTTTTACGATAGCGAAATCGCGGTTGTCGAGGCTATCATCGCATTCCTGAAGAGAATATCCGCAGAGCTTGCTGAGCTTGCAGAGGAGGAAAACAACCTCTCGCTCAAGGAGAATCTCAGGGAGATGGCGGCGATCAATCTTAAGGTTGCCGACGCGCCGCCCGAAACCTTCAGAGAGGCTATTCAGTGGATGTGCTGGTTCAGCATGCTGTCAAGGACGTACAACCGCGGAAGCGCGGGAGGACAGCTCGATGAGATGCTTCGACCTTATTATGAACGCGACGTAAAGAACGGCATACTTACCGACGACGAGGCGGTCTTCTATCTTGCCTGTCTGTTCTTGCAGGACAGCCGGTACTTCCAGCTCGCAGGTCCTGATATAAACGGCAAGGATATGACCTCAAAGGTGTCCTATCTTTGCCTTGATGCCGCGGATAAAATCAATATAGCCTGCAACCTTACGATACGCGTACACGACGGTCTTGACGAGGAATTCTTCAAAAAGTCAGTCGTCTACCTTTTCAAAAATAAGCAGGGCTGGCCCAGATATTCCTCCGACACTGCTCTTGCCGAGGGCTTTATGAAGTGCGGCTATTCGCTTGAACTGGCGAGGCGCAGGGTTGCCGCAGGCTGTCACTGGATGTGCATTCCCGGTATGGAATACACAATGAACGATACCGTCAAGATCAATCTTCTTAAGGTTTTTGAGGTTGCTTTCCTTGAAATGATGGAGGATACGTCTCAAGCCCCCTCGACTGACAACCTTTGGTCAAGATACGAAAAGCACCTTAAAATTGCGGTTGATGCGACGGGTAACGGCATCATGCATCACTTGAAGTATCAGTCCAAGACGCAACCCGAGCTTATACTGAACCTTTTCCAGCACGGGCTCATTGAAAAGGGCGTTAATATCACCGACGGCGGCGCAAATTATTACAATATGTGCGTTGACGGAAGCGGTATCGCGGTTGTCGCAGACAGCTTTGCTGCGTGCAAGCAGAGAATTGAAAACGAGGGCAAAATCAGCTTTGAAGAGCTGGCCGGACACATGGCTTCCGATTTCGGAGGCAAGGACGGCGAGTATGTCAGGCAGCTTATGCAGCACAGCGAGAGATATTGCGGCGGAGAGACTCTCGGCGATTACTACGCCAAAAAGGTCAGCGAGCTTTACACCAAGCTTGTGCGAGATCTCAATGAGCAGCACAAGGGTATAAACTTCATCCCCGGATTTTTCTCGTGGTCGAATACGATAGGCCTCGGCATGACCGTGGGTGCGACGCCCAACGGCAGACGGCGCGGAGAGCCAATCAACCACGGTGCCAACCCGAATGGCGGCTTCCGCCGTGACGGAGCCGTGTCGGCTATGTGCAATTCGATTGGAGCGATTCAGCCGGGATACGGCAACTGCGCTCCCGTACAGCTTGAATTTGACCCCGGAATCATCAATGACGAAGAGGGTGTGGACAAAATGGTGGCGATGATAAAAACGATCATGCAGACGGGCAATACCCTTCTCAATATCAATATCATCGACGCGAATAAAATTCTTGAGGCGCACAAGGACCCCTTGAAGTACCCCGATTTGGTTGTAAGAGTCACGGGCTTCACAGCCTTCTTTGCCATGCTGTCGCCCGAATTCCGTCAGCTTGTCGTGGATAGAGTAACCTCGGTAAATCCCAATAAAATCACTATAGAATAAGTTAGGAGGAACGCTATGGCTAACAATGTAAACATCGAATATGTCGACACCGCGACGAAGGCAACCGTGAGTGTCGAGCTTTGCAAGGGAGAAATCAACGGGGCAAGACCTGTGCATCACAAAATTGTAGCGGGTGATGCGGTTGAATTTGCTTCCAAGGTGGGCTACTACCACATTCTGATTCTCATAACGGGCACCGCGGTGTATACCACCGACGGCAAGGAGTATCGCTTTGAGAACAGAACCACCTTCGTGCCCGCGCCCGACAAATCGCTTACCGTAAAGGCAGAGACAGACGTCGAGGTGCTTGAGATTCAGTGGGACGAGGAGGACGGTGATAAGGAGGATCTCGTAGCCTACAAGACCGTGTTCCCCGTGGTTGTACCGTATCAGGATTCGATTCAGTACATAGACCCCAATAAGAGCGAAAAGACCATCAGCAGAATGATGATCCCCCACGAGATTATTCCGAGATTCACCATTGGTTCGGTTGAGTCCTACGGCTACGATCTTGTCAGGCCCCACGCGCACCCCATGCTTGACCAGTTCTTCTTCAGCTTTCCCGAGAATGACATGGAGGTCATTATCGACGACGAGAAGTACAATATGAAGGGCAATGGCATTATGCACATTCCGCTCGGCTCTAACCACGGAGTAGAGGTTACCGGTGACAGACATATGCACTATATGTGGGTAGACTTTATGCCCGACAAGGAAGCAGGTCTTAAGCGGCTCAATTTCAGCCACAGACCCACCGGCACCGTGCGCGATTTTGCAAACGAGGATAAAACGAGATGAGTATATCCTTCGCCGAGCCCGTAAGACTCAGGATGGCAAGAGCTTGGCGAACTTATGTTGGGGGCAGCCGCATACGCGAGCTGCACGGAGAATACGGCACGCCTGATGACAACTTTCCGGAGGAGTGGATTATCTCTACCGTCAGAGCGAGGAACAGTGGTCGCGAGGATATCGTGGAGGGTATGAGTGCCCTCCACGATGAGGATATTACGCTTCTTGATTTCATCGAGTCGGATCCCGTGTCGGCGCTGGGGGAGAAGCATTACGGGCGCTACGGCACAAATCTCGGTGTCCTTGTTAAGCTTATCGACTCTGCCGAAAGACTTACGGTTCAGGTGCATCCGACACGCAAGAAGGCAGAAACGCTCTTTAATTCCGCGTTCGGCAAAACCGAGTGCTGGCATATTCTCGGCGGCAGAAGCATCAACGGTGAGAAGCCATCTATTTACTTTGGCTTCAAGGAGGGAATTACGCGTGAGTTCTGGAAGGATTGCTTTGACCGACAGGACATCGAGGCTATGCTTGGCTGCTTACATAAGTTTGAGGTAAAAGCGGGCGACACCTATCTTATTGAAGGGGGAATCCCCCATGCGATAGGCGCGGGTTGTTTTCTCATAGAGATACAAGAGCCGACTGATTATACGATTCGCACCGAGAGAGTGACACCCCAAGGACTTCAGGTTTCGGACTTTATGTGCCATCAGGGGCTGGGCTTTGAGCGTATGTTTGAGTGCTTTGAATACGATGGCTATTCCGCCGATGACGTAAAGAAGCGTTGGCGCATCGAGAGGCGCGGCGACGTGATAATAGGAAGCGATAGCACCGATATGTTCCGTCTTTTGATGAAGGAAATATCAGGGGAGTTGTATATCGCCTCCAACGATAGCTTTAGCGGAATATATGTGCTTGAAGGCGAGGGAACACTCAACGGAAAGCCCATAAGGCGTGGCGACCAATTTTTTGTCCCTGCCGCCTGCCACGGCTTCACCATTTCGGGAAACGTAAAAGTTATTGAGTTTTTTGGACCTAATGTATAAGGAGCTGCTTATGAGATACGGATTTTGCAAGGAATTTTCCACACCTATGAAAACCGAGGTCGATTACGACCTTATTAAAATGATTAAGGCGGCAGGATTCGACTATGTCGAGATGCGCGCGATGCTTGTTGAGACGCTCTCTGACGAGGAGTTTGAAAGGCTTTACAACACCCTGAACGAGCTTCAGCTGGATTGCGATGCCTGCTGCGCGCTTTTTCCAAAGACTGTAAGAGTTACGGGAAGTCACATTGACTATCAAAGAATTGAGGAATTCATCGAAAAGACCTTCTCGCGCTGCAAGAAGCTTGGCGCGAGCAAAATCGTCTTTGGCAGTGCGCCTGCGCGTGCGCTTGACGAGCAGACTGACGAGGAGACGGGATACAAGCAGATTGCCGAGGTTATCACCCGCGTGATTGTTCCCGCGTGCCGGAAGTATGGAATCACTGTTGTTATGGAGCCACTCAGAAGCGACGCCTGCAATTTCATTCATACCCTCGCTGACGGCGCAAGAGTGGTCGAGATGGTAAACTCACCGTACATACAGCTTCTCGCTGACACCATTCACATGAACGTCAATGGGGATAACATTGAAGATGTCGTGAAGTACAAGGATATCCTGAAGCACGTTCATATTTCCGAGCTTGGAAGAGCGCTTCCCGAGGATGGATACAGTGACTATGTATCCGGTGTGCTTTCGCGTCTTCGTGCTATTGGTTACGAGGGCACAATTTCGTTTGAGAGCAAGAACGGAAGCGGGCTTGAAAGCATGAAAAAGGCACTGAATCTGCTTAAAACTAATTTTAAATAAAAATAATTAACGGAGGGAAAATTATGTCCATTAAAGTTGCTGTTGTAGGCTGCGGAAGAACCGCAAACGAGCTTCACGGTCCCGTGCTTGAGAAGCACCCTGAATTTGAGGTAACCGCAATCTGTGATATCAATGCGGAGGCTCTTGAAAAGTATTCCGCACGCTTCCCCAAGGCAAAGAAGTATACCGATTATCATTCGATGTTAAACTCTGACGAATTCGAATTCGCAATTATTCTCACTTATAGCTATACCCACACCGCTATTGCGCTTGATTTCATTCGCGCAGGCAAGAATGTCCTTATCACGAAGCCGTGGGCTATCACTACCGATGAGGCAGATTCTATCATCAACGCATCAAAGCAGCACAATGTTACCGTTATGCCCTTTGTTCCCTGCCACGACGGTGCTGACGTAGTCAAGCTCAAGGAGGTTATCGCCGAGGGAAGAATCGGCAAGGTGTTCAGAGTGTATCGTGCACAGATGACCTTTGGTAAGCGCAGCGACTGGCAGACGCTCAAGGCGTATGCCGGTGGATATCTCAACAACTGGGGGCCTCACATCGTCGAGCAGGCAATGTGCCTTGTCGGTGAGCCTATCAAGACCGTATACGCTCACAAGAGACAGATTATCAATCCCGGCGATGCTGACGATATGTTCTGCTCCATGCTCACCAGCGAGAGCGGCGTTATTATCCAGGTCGACCACAACATCATCTCCGACTATCTTCCCAACTGGGTAGTTCAGGGTGACAAGGGTACTATTTACGTAAAGGGAAACGAGATGGAGATTCACGAGATTTCCTATCCCGAATCGAACGATCCCAACTGTTACAGAAGCGTAACTCACACCGAGAAAACGCATATTACCCTTGAAGGCAAGATTTTCGGCAATCACTATGAAATCTACTCTATGATAGCCAATACGCTTAAGGGTGCACCCTACGTTGTGTCTCTTGATTATGCAAGACACCTCACGGAAATTATGCAGGCGATCCACAAGTCTGCCGATGACGGAGTGCTTGTAAATCTTTAATCGGCTTCGATTGCCAAAGCTCCATTTAAATCAGTTGTTACGATAAAGCCCGATAGGGCGCATCGGCTGTTTTTATAGTAGCTGCTTACAAAAATCGGGAATCTTACGACTCCCGATTTTTGTTTTTCTTCACCCTACTCGGTTTGAACGAACTGTTTTCTAGCGGCTTTTCTATTACTGTGCAATAGGAATTTTTCCTTTTTCAGAGGTTATACAGGCGCGAATTTTGTATTTTCACAAGCGAAAAATGGGCTTGTGGGTCCCTCAAGGCAGAGAAGAACAAGTTCACTACGGGTATCACGAAAGCTTGAGAAAGAATTTTTTCTGACAACAACTTACCCTGTGTTAAAAAATTCGGAAGTTCAAGTGTTTTTACTTTGATTTTTGGCGAAACAGAGGTAAAATGTGCAAAAACCGTGTTTTTTATGTGCGAGAAGATGGTGGTATCTAGCCATTTTTAGCACTAATGATTTCTTATAGTCCTTTCTAGTCCATGAAATCTCCTTTGCTCCGAAAAAATAGCACATTTCGACTTTACCCCAACTGATTGATATATCTTTTTCTAGCCGTTTTTGCTTTTTTTAGCCCTTTCTGCTACGCAAAAACGGCTTTTTCATACTCTCGCGCACTCTTGTCTCCGTGTACTCCGGTTCTGTTTATGGTCAAAGATGTGGTCAAATCCGAGTACCGAATGATTGATATGTGGTCATGCTTTTGGGTTGGTAGAAGCGCTCGAAAATTGCTTCATCGTTGGAGAAAAAACGTATGGAGAGTAGAGAAGAAACATACCAACCGCTACATGTGGTTAATCTCTTGAAAAGAAATGATAAACATGTGGTCAGAAAAATCAAGCAGCCAAGAGCAGAGAACTGCCTCGTCCTTCTTCTGCAGGTGTTGTATTGTAACTTAGAAAAACGTATTTGTCAAGCACTAATTAAAAATTCATCACTCTTGCGAATTGTATTGAAACATTCACAAATTTGTGGTAAAATATTATTAAGATTACTGTTATCAACGAGGCATGCAATATGGAATATAAGGCATTTTTAGATATAGTTGATTGTGCTGCGGAAGATATAGAAAGCGCACGCCATTATATGGATGTCAGGGGTGTCGAAGAGCATCTTATAGTGGCAGAGTTTTTGCAGAGCTATAAAGCCGGTAAAGTTTCATACCGAGAAGTTGCCACAGCATTAAGATACGATAAAAGAATCCGGAGAATACTCTACAAATACATCGGGTACTTGGAAGAAAGAATCCGAGCATATATTTCAAACAGATATTCTGGCAAAACGGATTGCTTGAAACTTACATATACGGTTAAAAACAATCTCAAGACATACTCTCTGTACGAATCATTATCAGAAATTTCATTCGGTCAGCTTATTCTTCAATCCAAAAAGCTGACTGAAGAAGAAAAAAAGGAACTTTTTTCTGCGGATTCTATAAGCCATAAGCATTTGGATGCAATTATTGAGTTGCGAAATGAAGTTTCGCACAATAGGTTTTTGCTTCACAGAAAATTCAGACCGTGCAAGAATACAGGATACGAAGAACATTCGCTGCGTGCGAACATAATTAACCTCTACAATCATTTGCCTGAAGAAATACGGAATAGTTTTGCAAGAGAGTTAAACGCAAGCTCTGAATTTAGAGAAAACAAATGGCAGTATCAGACTGAATGGGACTTGATAGAACAGATAATTATAAAAATCGACTAAAACTTTTTAGAAAGCTATTGACAAAACAAAGAACATAGTGTATTCTATAACGATTTAACGGAAACGTTATTTGGTAGGTTGGAGGCAAATTAAAATAAGGAGAAAAATCATGCATGATTTTCAGTATGTAACTAAGAAAACGGCCGCTCCGGTCAAAGAAGAATTGCTTCAGCTGATTCATGAGGTTCAAGACGAGGTAAGAAAGAAATTTACGTTTAGATATGACTTCATAGGAAGCTCAAGCCGCAATATGATAACTCAGGATTTGAATTCTAATATTGGATTCGACTTCGATGTGAATTTTGAAGTAAATGACGATGAGCAGAAGTACACTCCTAAAGATATTCGCCTAACGATAAAGAGAGCGATTGATAAGGTGGCGCCAAAGTACGGATACAGTCCTTGTGAAGATTCTACCAGAGTATTAACTATTAAGAAAATCGATCATGAACGGTCAAAAATAATCCATAGCTGTGATATTGCAATGGTAAAAAGTTTCACAAACGCTGATGGAGTCGAGGATCAGAAGTATATTCGTTTTGAAAAGAAACAAAACCAATATGTTTGGGCATTACAACCAAGACCGTTTGTGGGTCTTGATGAAAAAATAGACTGGCTGAAAGAAAATAGTTTATGGGGAGAAACCAGAGATTATTACATAGAGAAAAAGAATAACAACACTGACCCGAGTAAACACTCGCGGTCAATATTCGCGGAAACTATAAACGAAATGTACGATAAAAACTGAAATCTGAAACATCCGAATTGTCTTGCGTGACAATTCGGATATTTCTTTTACGGCACTCATAATTTGATACGCAGTAAGCAAAGAAAAGACACACGGATAGCAATCATAGACAGTTGAGCGGATATATCGGTGCCGATATCAGTAATGCGAAACAATGATTTGCGGAGATGCAAAAAATTCAACGCTCGTGTAATTTATTTTAGGAAATCACTTGCATTTTGTTGAGGATAGTGATATAATGATAAATGTATAAAAATACTTATTTTTATGAGGTGGAAAATGGCTGCTAGCTATAAGAAACTATTTAAAATGTTGATCGACCGCGAGATGAAGAGTAAGGATCTTGCCGCAAAAGCAGGCGTTAGCCCGGCAACCCTCGCGAAGATGAAAAAGGATGGTGCAACCGTATCGAGTGATGTTCTTGTTAAAATTTGTACTGCACTTCAGTGTACAATGGACGATATCGTAGAGATAATACCTAACAATGTAGAAAACTGAAGGAGCAGATAAGCTTTAACATGCAATAAGTGAAAACAAGGGCTTATAGATCAAAATTTTCATGAAACAACTATACTGGGAGAAATAAAAATGGAACATAATAGCAAAAGTTCGAACACCAATCTGTATTTGAAAAGATTGAATTCTTTTACATCGGATATTCAATATAAATTTACTGCAATTAGCTTGTTTAGTGGTGGTGGCGGTTTGGATTTGGGTGTTAATTTAGCAGGATTCAAATCTTTGTTTGTAAGCGACTTAATCCCCACATATGTGGATACGATAAAACAAAATTTACCTCACGTAAAAACATATACAAAGGATGCCACGGTATTAACTCCTGAGGAAATCCTACAGTTAGCTGATGCCAAAGATGTAGATTTGATGGTTGCAGGTCCTCCATGTCAATCATTTAGTATTCTTGGCCAACGCAAAGCACTTGAGGATCCGCGTGGGCAATTAACGATTAAGTATTTTAAACTTATTGCTGGGGTTAAACCAAAAGCGTTTATTTTTGAAAATGTTCCCGGAATACTTACTGTAAATAAAGGGCAGGATTTCAAAAATCTGTTTGACTTTGCAAAAGAAACAACAGGGTATACGCTTTTCAAGACGCGCCTTAACGCTATGCAATTTGGCATTCCTCAATCCAGAGAACGTGTTTTTATTGTAGGATTTCGTCCGGATCTGAAAATTGATAGTTTCTCGTTTCCTGAAATTCCGACAGGCGCTTTTAGTGAAAAATTAACATCATCGATGCCGAGTAAATATGCATTGGAAAATGTGGAAGGCTTGCCTAATCACGATGTTAGAATTCATGGTGATCGTGTACGTAGCAGATATGAAAAAATTCTTCCCGGAGAAAGAGACTGCGTAGATCATACTGATAGAATTGATCCAGAGAGACCTTCTGGTACTGTGCTTGTTGGTTCCTCTGCCGGTGGAGGTCGCCCACATATTCATCCATACGAACCGAGAGTAATCACAGTTAGAGAAGCAGCTCGTTTGCAAAGCTTCCCTGATTGGTATATATTCTCTGGTTCTTCTACAGAGCAGTATAGACAGGTTGGTAATGCCGTTCCTCCTTTAATGGCTTATGAACTTGCTATGAAAATTAGAAAAGCATTGGAGGGATAGTATGTACCCTGAAATTCCATATGATGGTCTTACTTGGCCGATAACGCAGCATGCAGGCGTTATCTCGGAGAGCGTTCTGAGAGGTTTGCTTGAAGCATGTTCTTTGTGCGCTGGAAAACGAGCAAATCCTACGGCAATTAATGCATATCTGGTTGATAACGGAATCCTTACAGCAAATTTCCGTACGGACTCACAGCAGGTGGATGCATGGAGAGATTATCAGCAGATATTGAGCGAACTTGGTTTAATATTTTCTACAGCAGTTTCCAATGAAGTGTTGCTAACACCTGTATCTGTTGCATTTATTGATGGAACGATCTCATTCGAGGAATTGTTGACGTTACAGTTGTTTAAGTACCAATATCCAAATGGACATAAAACACAAATTAGTCCTTCTTTGAGAAATAGTTTTCCCGAGGGGGCCTTTGACTATGAGTCTGTTGCCCATATGCAAGCATTAAACGGCATACAAGTGCGTCCTGCCGTCCTGATCTGGACGGTTTTAATGCAACTTTATCAACGGGGGGCTGATCCAAGCGTTTCTGTTGATGAAATGCAAAGATATCTTGTTCGCGCAACAAAAAATAGTGATGCCAGCGCTTGTACATCCGCAATCATTGCAAGTAGAGCAGGAACTTTTTCTTGTGAGCCGTTATCAAGAGCGCGACGCAATATGCAGGATTGGATGAAATTATTGGGTGCCACTCCGTTATTTAATATTCTCAACAACAGCCTCTGTCTCTCTGCTTATTCTATAGATAATATAGACGAATTGTGGGATATGTGTCAGACATTGTCAAATCCCGAGACTTTTTGGATGCCGATAGGTACGACATACAAATGGGATTGGTTCGCTTATTATGGGAATATTGATCTCTCGATTTCTCTTATTCCTAATGTTGAGACCAATGTTGATCAAAACACAACTCAACAGCAATTTAATTTTGGCGAAGATGACACTCAGTTGCCTACAGGACGAAATGTTAATTTGCAACCGTTTGAAGAAATTCAACACTCCGACGTATCCGGAAATCGTCTTCGAATTGTCTCAGAATATGACTATAGAAAATCTCAAAAAGGTCGAAATCTCCATGATAGCATGGTGAATTTGATTGCACAACGATGTGTTGCAAATGGTGCAAATGTATTTTCAGATCCCAGAACCGTGGACTTGTGTGCGAGATATTCTGGATATGAGTATCTTATTGAAGTCAAAAGCATTACCCCATCTAATTTTATTGCACGTCTTAGGTATGCTATTGGACAAGTTCATCAGTACAATTACTTGTTGCCTCGCACTTACTCAGAAAACCGCAGGCTTGTCTTAGCGTTTGCCGCAGAAATTCCAGATGACTCATGGAGTATACCTTTCATCACTGAGCATATGTCGATGGATTTGTTGACTTTACATGCAAGTAATTTGAAGGTGTGTAGCAATCAGGAACTTTCCCACAGATTGTTTGCCTAAATACGAATATCGTTTACAGTGCACGGTATGAAAAAAGGCAAAAGTAGTATTTGGCTAAATGTTGGATAAGAATGGATCCAAGATATATTTTCTAGTCAGCAAGTTGAGAATGACTGAATAAAAAGGAGAACAATTATGGCACAGATTGATTTAGCAACAATTGAAAAATTGCATAAAGATAGAAACACAGTACATGAAAAGGTATACTCTACATATTCCACGTTTGATAGTTACGGAAAACACTATGTTCAGATAGATACGTATGGCCGTAGCGATAGAGAGCAACCAGGAAAAATTAGTCAGTCTATACAGCTTGACGAAACGTCTGCAAAGTTTCTTTTTGACCTTTTGAAATCAGAGTATAAGTTCTGATATATGGTTGAAGTTGTAGCAGCACTTATATGGCAGGGCGATAAATTCATGATCTGCCAACGCCCGGCACACAAGGCAAGAGGACTTCTTTGGGAGTTTGTCGGTGGCAAGGTTGAACTAGGAGAATCAAAAGAGCAGGCACTTATACGCGAATGCAAGGAAGAATTGAATGTTCTTCTTTCTGTGGGTGACGTGTTTATGGATGTCGTCCACGAGTATCCCGATTTGACAGTGCATCTGACTTTGTTCATCGCGACAATAGCTGAGGGAGAACCGCAAAAGTTAGAGCATAATGATATCCAATGGATTACACCGCGTGAGATCTCGAACTATGACTTCTGCCCGGCGGATGAAGAAATACTTGCAAGAATTTGCGAGGTATACAAATGAAAAACCATGAGAATGAAGCCCGTGAACGCTGGGGTGATACCTCAGCGTATCGCGAGCACGAGCAGAAAACAAAGAATTACACAAAAGAGAAGTGGGATGAAGCGAACGACGGCTTAATGGCTGTTTTTGCCGAGTTCGCAGCCTGCAAGCAGAGTGGCGCAGAGGATGATTCTAACGAAGCGCAGGCACTTGTTGCCAAGCTTCAGGCGCACATCACCGAGAACTACTACACCTGCACGGACGAAATTCTCGCAGGTCTTGGCAAGATGTATATTGCTGACGAACGATTCAAGAAGAACATCGATAAGTATGGCGAGGGAACTGCCGAGTTTGCAGCTGATGCGATTGCCGCTTACACAAAGAAAATATGAACCAATATCTCAAAAACCTAAACAAAATAGAATTCGTCGTGACCTACGCCTGTACGGGGCGGTGCAAGCACTGTTCCGAGGGCGACCACACGGCTTACGGTGAGCGGATCGATCCCGGGATTGCCGCGGATGCGGTGCGTAAGATTGCGGCGGAGTACGACATCAAGACCGTCATGACCTTTGGCGGTGAGCCGCTTTTGTACACGGATGCGGTCTATGCGATTATGACCGCCACAAAGGAACTGAATATCCCGAAACGACAGGTCATCACCAACGGTTATTTTTCAAAGAATGCCTATAAAATTCGCGAGGCCGCACAGCGACTTGCCGCGTGCGGCGTGAACGATCTCTTGTTGTCAGTGGATGCGTTCCATCAGGAAACGATACCGCTTGATGTGGTGAAGTTGTTTGCCACCGAAGCAAAGAAGTGTGGCATCCCGATTCGCCTCTCACCGGCGTGGCTTGTGAGCGTGACGGATGACAATCCTTACAACAGAAAAACAAGAGAAATTCTCGGTAACTTTGCTGATTTGGAGCTTCCCGTAGGAGAGGGAAACGTGATTTTCCCCGAAGGAAATGCGCTCAAATATCTTAGCGAGTATTTCACGGACGAGCATCCCGAAAATCCGTACGCGGAAGATCCGCGCGACGTGCGCTGTGTGTCATTCGAGCCGAACGGCGAAGTTCTCGGCGGCAACGTGTATGAGCGTGATATTATGGAAATTGTAAACAATTATGCTCCGTAAAGGAGAAAAAATATGACCAACCAAGAAATTTTGAAGATTGCGATGGCGCAGTCTGCACTCGATCTCTCGGCGGATGCGAGTGATTTTGAAAAGAGCGAAAACGTGGTCGTGACGTCGCGCGAGAGTGACGGTGCGAGGCGGTATTTGAAGCTTCCGTTTTCCTGTCAGCTCGTGTCTTACGGCAACAACGTGGTGGCATCGGTGTCTCCTGAATTTCGAGAGATCACAGAAAGTTACATAAACAAATATCCCGTCGAGCATCTGTTTGAAACGCCGAATCTGCACGTTCTGAATGATGAGCTGATGAAAAAAGGACAAAAGATCTGCTTTATGGCGGAGTATTTTTTGCCCGACATGGGCGCTCTGCGTGCGCTCGATTGCCCCTACGAAATGCGGCTTTTGACACAGTCCGACTTTGCCGACTTATACTTGCCCGAATGGTCGAATGCGCTTTGCAAGGACAGAAAGCATCTTGACATTCTTGGCGTTGGCGCATACGATGGTGACAAGCTTGTCGGGCTTGCAGGTTGCTCCGCCGATTGCGATACCATGTGGCAGATCGGCATTGACGTGCTTCCAAAGTATCGCAAACAGGGAATTGCCTCGGTGCTGACAAGTCGTCTTGCCATTGAGATTCTGAATCGCGGGAAAGTACCGTTTTATTGCGCTGCCTGGTGCAACATCAAATCCGTTCGCAACGCCATAAGATGTGGCTTCCGTCCCGCGTGGGTTGAAATGACGGCGAAGCCCTGCGAGACGGTGGACGGGATGAATCAATAAGAATTTGACGGGGGTGCCGATGAGAACAAAACGGGTTGTGGTCGTACCTTATGATGAAGCATGGAAAAATGCTTTTGAAGAAATCAAGACTGAGATTGAAGC
>JAZSHY010000019.1:0-21328 GCA_045533505.1 Eubacteriales bacterium
ACAGCTTTTCTATTATATCCACTTCCTCGCCATTTGTCAAGCCCTTTTTCGCTTTTTTTCAAAAAAGTTTTTAACCGCGCCGAGGTTCTGCGTATATGCCCCCTTTTTTCGTGAGGCTTTTGTAGTATATCACCCTTTTTCTCCCTTGTCAAGGGGGTTTTTGAAAGTTTTTTGGTTTTTTTATCGCAGCTCCTGCCTTTTGCCGTCTTCTCCGTGAGACTATTGCCCGTAGGAAGCCATAAACTTCCTATTTATATTATGAGAATCCGTGTCTTGTGTCTTGACTTCCGCAGAGAATACCGCTACAATTAGGATATACCGAGGCGGCTGAGGCCGCCAACCTTACAGGCTGCAAAGGAGAACCCCTATGGACAAGAAAACCCTTTCCCAGGTGCTTGCGGTTCTTGAACGGCTGGAGCCCATGCAAGATGAGCCGCTTTTCGATGACCTCAATCTTCTCTATACCTATCAGAAGAAGGCCGAGTGCGACAATGCCATCCGCGAGAGCATGCGCTCTTACACCGAGCTCCTCCATAAGGAGGTCCCCTGCGGGCTATCCTCCGACCTCTACGAAAGAATTATTCATTTCTTTGAAAATTACACAGCAAAGCTCGGCGTTGACATACGCCCCTCTCTCCTCGGAAGCGGCGAGGGGAGCCCGCTTCTTCATTGCAAGGATGCGTCACCGCGCGATGCCTCCGGCTACCGCCGCGGAGAGGACGTTTTCTTCCGTATTGAGCTGCGACAGAAGGAGACTGACCTCCTCTACCCCTGTGACCGCTTTGCCTACCGTTATGAAATTGACGGCGTAGACGGTGCTTATGAGGGTGTCGCCGACGGCAGAAGCGGCGTCTTCACGCTCACCGTTCCCCGAGAGCAGATTGCGGCCTCCCGAACCCTTACGGCAGGCAAGGGAGCACTCATCAAGCTGGAGGTCACACCCCTCTCGGAGCGCGAGGTTCTTTCTGTGGAGGGGAACCACGGCCACGGCTACTGTGGCGGTGCCGTTGTGGAATTCGAACGGGTGAGCGCGGCGAAGGAATGCCCCCACGACTTCACCGAATTCTGGCAAGGGCAGATTGCGCGCATGCTTGCCGTGAGCCCTATTGATGAAGAAAGGCCGAGCGAGACCACTCGCTACCAAAGCGCGGGTGAGCACCCCGATATCACACTCGCCTATGACATCGACCTGACAAACTATTTCAAAATTGAAAAGCTGACACCAAAGATTCAGGCAGAATACCGCCGCCTCGGCATCAACTCCGCAAGTGACGAGGAATTTTCCGCATTTGACATCTTTGAGCTCTCGCTCAAGGCGCCCGGCCCCTGCCCTGTCACCGGCATTCTCTCCATCGCAAAGGGGCTTGACAAAAACGCCCCCGCCCACCTTTTCTTCACAGGATACAGCGCGCACGCCGCGTGGGTGAGCTCGGTTCCCAACGGCATAGGCTTCAGCCTCACGCATCACGGCTATGAATGCCGAAAGCCCGAAAATCCCTATTATTCGGATTTGAACGGGAACGGCATTCTCGGCTCCTACGGACGGGAAAACGGGAGGCCGAACAGCAGCTATACCCACCCTGACGACTGCTATCTTTTGTATCTTCTTCTCCGTAACCTCCAGGCTCTCCGCTTCCTTACGGATTGCGGAAGCCAAAACCCCGATGCGCTTGAAAACGAAACGCTTGCCGAGCTCTGCCGCTGCCTTCAAGCGGCGTGGAACGGCGAGGTCACGTGCAGCGGCGGCAGCATGGGAGGCTACCAAGCCCTCACCATAACCGCGCTCGCACGCCTCCTCGGCATTCGCTTCCGTCACTCCGTCGCGTCCTGCCCTGCCTTCTGCGGTCTCAGCGGTCATGCCGCAGGGGGACGCATCAACAACCTTTTCGGCCTTGGCTACACCGAAAACATGGATTACTTTGACGCCGTTTGCTTCGCGAGCCTTATCGACACCCCTGTCGATATTCCGATTTGCGGCCTGGGTGACTACATCTGCCCGCCCTCGGGCGTGATAGCGACCTACCACGCCCTCCGTGGACCAAAGTCAATTTTGCTCTATCAAAACTCTCAGCACGGCTACACCGCGACAAGAGAGGTGGAGGGAAATCGCGTGGCACTCTGCCCCATCTACGAGCACCGTGAGCCCAAAGAAGCCTGTGGCTCGCAAAGCTCCGATTGTTAACAATCCGTTTACAATTGCGGAGCGCATTTTTGCTATAATAAAAAGGCTTTTTTATTACACGCATGAGGTAGTACGGTATGGATTTTAGTTTTTTGTATGAGACGATAGCCGCGCTCGACTGGAAGCAGGTTGTGATGTGGGTTATCGGAGGCGTTCTGATTTACCTTGCCATCAAGAAGGAGATGGAGCCCACTCTCCTTTTACCGATGGGCTTCGGTGCCATTCTTATGAACTTCCCCGGGGTTGTGACCTATGCATGTGACGCCTGTGAGAAGGTACTGGCATCGGCAACCGCCGTCTGCGACTGCGGCGGTGCGACAGAAGCGCATTTTGCCGGCATTGCCGAACCGCTTGAAACACTTTACCACGCAGGAATTGCCAGTGAGCTTTTCCCTCTGCTTCTCTTCATCGGGATTGGCGCGATGATTGACTTTGGCCCCCTGCTTTCGAACCCCAAGCTGATGATTTTCGGTGCGGCGGCTCAGTTCGGCATTTTCTTCACACTCTGCCTTGCCTCGGTCTTCTTCCCCGAAGCCAAGGACTTTGCCTCCATCTCGATTATCGGTGCCGCAGACGGCCCGACCTCCATCGTGGTGGCCAACAAGCTCGGCTCTAACTATATCGGTGCCATTACGGTGGCGGCCTATTCCTATATGGCTCTTGTCCCGATTATCCAACCGCCGGTCATAAGGCTCCTCACCACCCGT
The DNA here is from genome assembly GCA_045533505.1 of Eubacteriales bacterium. Taxonomy (GTDB): domain Bacteria; phylum Bacillota; class Clostridia; order Oscillospirales; family CAG-272; genus UBA1740. Next base: position 2,890 of record JAZSHY010000019.1, read on the forward strand.
GAGGAACGCAAAATCCGCATGCCCTACAAAGCGGCTACGGTTTCAAAGACCACGAAAATTCTCTTCCCCATCGTCATTTCGATTGTGGCATGCCTCTTTGCCCCCGGTGCCGGCTCGCTGATTGGCTTCCTCATGTTCGGCAACCTTATCCGCGAATGCGGCGTTTTGGATTCTCTCTCCGAAACCGCGCAGAAGGTGCTTGCCAACCTCATCACCATCTTCCTCGGCATCACCATCGCGTTCAATATGACGGCCTCACAGTTCCTGAACCCCGAAACTCTGCTTATCATGGGGCTTGGTCTTGTCGCCTTCATTGTGGATACCGCCGGCGGCGTGCTGTTCGGTAAGCTTTACAACCTCTTTGCGAGGCTCATGGGCCGCCCGCTTATCAACCCGATGATTGGCGCGGCGGGCATTTCCGCCTTCCCGATGTCGGGCCGCATCGTCCACAAGATGGCTCTCGCCGAGGACCCCCAGAACTTCCTGCTGATGCATTCCATCGGTGTCAATGTGTCGGGGCAGATCGCCTCGGTCATCGCAGGCTCTCTTGTGCTCGGATTCTTTCTTTAAGTAAGGAGTGAAAAGACATGGATAAGCTTCATTTTGAACCTATGGAATTTGTCAACAACCTGAAATACATGGGACTTGGGCTTCTCGGAACCTTTCTCATTATCGGCATTATTATCGGCGTTACCCTCCTCTTCAACTATACCATTAACCGCATAAGCGCAGCGCGCTTGCAAAAATCTGCGGAGGAGAAAGGCGAGAAGTAAGCCTGAGCAAAAAAGACGAGCGTACCCGAAGCCAAGGGTGAGCTCGTCTTTTTGGTTTGACAGGCGGGGGAAGAATGTGGTAGAATAGAAAAAAGACATGGGAAAAGACTAACGGTGAGGTATCACTCTATGAAAAAATATTTCAAGCCCCTTTTTCTGTTGCTTCTCCTGCCCCTGCTGCTCGCCTGTGGCAAAATGCCCGAGGAAACACTCCCCGCAGGAGGCGGCGCAGCCTCAGCACGCATGCTGGCCAGAGTTTGCGATATTGACAACTCGGTCATTTCGGTTGAAGTCACCGAGAGTGACTACGGTATGTCCGGCCCATTCTGGGTACGGACCTCCGACGGAACACTTTACAGCGGTAAGAACGGCGAAGCCATACGGCGCACCGATATCCGCGTGGGCGACACCATAGAAATTCTCTACGGCGGCCAGGTGATGATGAGCTATCCGCCGCAGATTGTGGCGGAGCGGATAGCCGTTCGGTAAGCACAAAGCCTTCACGCTCAAAAGCGGCAGACTGATAGGAGCGCGCACAAACGGGGAAGGACGGCGAATGAGCTCGGCTTCCCGAGCTCATTCCTTTTTGCAAAGGAACTTTTCGTTTCTGTTTGAATGAAAGAACAAAAAGAGAGGAACGCACAGATGGAAAGCCCCAAAAACCTGGAAGAGGTACGAAGGATATTCGAGGGTGACAGATTTGCAACCGAAAGCGGAGCCGTGATAGAAGAAATCGGCAACCGCAGCGCAAGGTGCAGCTTGGTGATTACCGATTCACATCGCAACGCTATGGGTGCCGTAATGGGTGGCGTATACTTCATGTTGGCTGATTTTGCCTTCGCCGTTGCCGCGAACCGGGAGGCTATGGGTTGTGTATCGCTGCATTCCGACATTTCTTTTTTGGGTACTGCTAAGGGCACGAGGCTGATAGCAAGCGCGGTTTGTATAAAGGACGGCAAAAGGACGGCTTGCTACCGTGTGGACGTGACAGATGATTTGGGGAATCTCGTAGCAACAGTCACAACAACGGGATATCATATCGGATAAAATTGCATACGGGCGTCTTGCCGGAGGGCAATCCTACATAAAAAACGGCAAAAACTGCTTCGGGGAGTTTGCGTAAGGCGTGCTTAGAATCTGTCCCTTGTTACGGTGTGAAATGGATTGCATCGCAAGTCGCAAAAAACTGCGGCTTGGATAAAAAAATCGACAAGCCGAAGCTTGTCGATTTTTGGCAGGGGCACAAAGGCTCGAACTCTGGACACGCGGTTTTGGAGACCGCTGCTCTACCAACTGAGCTATACCCCTATAACAATGTACATTGTATCACATAAGGTCTGAAAATGCAAGGGGGTTTTTCAATTTTTTTGCGAAAAAGAAAAGGGGCGGATAATTTCACCTTTTGGGTGGTATTTTGCCCCTTTTTAATTGACAGGGACCGGCGTGTGTGCTATAATCGGCATTGGATAGCCACGGCTGTCACGAAAATGAAAAAGGAGCACCTGTATGGTTCAATATCAGCTTTGGAGGGGCAAGGCCCCCGGATGTGACGCCGAGGTTCCTGTCATAGAATACTATCCCGCCGAGAGAAAGCTTTCGGATACTGCTGTGGTCATCTTCCCGGGCGGAGGATACCATCACCGTTCTCTGCATGAGGGAGGGGGCTATGCCGAATATCTGAATTCTCTTGGAATTTCCGCCTTTGTGGTGCAGTATCGCGTGGCACCCGTGCCCGCCCCCGCGCCCTTCCCCGCCGCGCTCCTCGATGCGCGCCGCGGCATCCGCTTTGTGAGGGCCAATGCCGAGAAATTCGGCATTAACCCCGAACGGCTCCTTGTGATGGGCTCCTCGGCAGGAGGGCATCTTGCCGCGCTGGTTTCCACCTACACGGAGACCTTGGAGGGGGAGGGCGTCGATGAAATCGACGCGCAGCCCTATCTTCCGAACGGCCAAATTCTCTGCTATCCCGTCATTTCCTGCCATCCGTCCTTCGGCCATCTCGCAAGCTATCAGAACCTTTTGGGAGAAGAGAGACGGGAGGAGTGGCCGAGCATTGACCCCTCGCTGCTTGTGAAGGACACAACCTCGGCTGCCTTTATCTGGCACACCTCCGAGGACGGTGTTGTCAATGTGACCAACAGCTATTGCTATGCCGCCGCCCTTCGCCGCCACAATATACCGTGCGAAATGCACATCTTCCCCTTCGGCCCTCACGGTCAGGGGCTGGCACGTGACAACGCCTATCTTTCCAGGTGGTCGGGCCTGCTTCATAAGTGGCTTATCCTTCTCGGCTTCCTTGACGAAGCATAAAGAAAAAGCTCTCCCGCGTCCTTTATGACGCGGGAGAGTTTTATTTTTTCTTTTGCCGCATTGCTTTTTTCAGTTCCTTTTTGCGGCGGCGGCGTGCGCGCCGCACCGAGAAATAAAGGCTCGTAGAGCAAAACCAAATAAAGAAAAGAATGACTCCGCCGACTATCTTGTAAATGTCAACGGTGTGCTCACCGCAAGCGGCCAGGGAAAAGCTCGGTTCGGTAGCCTGCTTGTTCTTGAAAAGCTTGGCCGAAAAATCATGCTTTTCAACGAAAATAGGGCGAGAACGCTTCATAAAACCGCGGGCATCGTCAAATACTTCAAATTTTCCATCAAGCATAGAAAGTATTCCTCCCATCGCAAGTATCTGTCTTCTATCCATATTGTACCATAAAAACAAAAGGTCGTCAAGAATATTTTCGGAAGGAGTGAGAAAAAATAAAGGAAAACAAAAAATGCGGCCTCCTCCCCTTGTCCTTATTCTGTCAGATGGGCAGAATTTTATACGCCGTATGAAAGGAACCGCTATGCGAAGAAACCGCAATGCTCCTCTCTTTTTTCTGCTTCTTCTGGCCGCCCTTGTTTTTTTCTTTCTTATCGCGAACGGCTTTTTGCGTTCTCAAAGGGAAAAGGCACGCGCCACCCGAATGGAGCTTGTCCGTCCGACGCTTTCTATTTCTTCCCCTTTTGCACTTCAAGCGAATGAATTTTCATGCCCTGCTCCGAAAAGGCACGCTCATACTCGGTCATAATATTGTCAGCGGCCCGCGATGAAGCGTGGAGGTCGTCGGTCACAAAGCACGGAGTATAGCCGAGGGCCTCAAGCTCCTCCAGCGTAAAGGCAAAAAGCCCATCGTTATCGGTTTTGAAAACGAGAGAGCCTCCCTCGCGAAGAAGCGAGAAGTACATGCTGAGAAAATCGCGGTGCGTGAGCCTGCGCTTCTTATGGCCTGCCTTGGGCCACGGGTCACTGAAATTGAGATAAATGCCGTCAAGGCTCCCCTCCGAGAACCAGAGCGAGAGGTCGCGGGCATCCCCGTTGATGAAGCGAAGGTTGTCGGGGCGGCTTTCTGCCTCGCGCACGGCGCGCTCGGCAGCAAGCACAAGAACGTCCGAAACCTTTTCCATGGCGAGAAAGCTGCGCTCGGGATATCTCGCCGCCATGGCACAGGAAAAGCCCCCCTTGCCGCACCCGATTTCCAGATACACGGCTCCGTCACGCCCAAAAAGCTGAGCGGGCTCGGCAAGGGGAGACCCGGGGCGCTCGCAAAGCAGATGCGCGCAGGCAAGGAGGCGCTCTGCCCCATGTTTTTTCTTTCTCATTCTCATGGATTATTCTCCAAAAAGGAAGGCACAAGCCTTCCTTTTTTAAAATTCATTTGTTTTGTTCAAGAAGGCGCGAAGGGCCTCGGTTTTCGGAGCACCGAAGATTTCCTCGGGTGTCCCCTCCTCCTCAATCATGCCGTCTGCGATAAAGACAACGCGGTCAGCAACGCTCCTTGCGAACTCCATCTCGTGAGTAACGATAATCATGGTGCGCGTTTTGTCGCGCAGGGCACGAATCACGCGCAAAACCTCGCCCGTCAGCTCCGGGTCGAGCGCACTTGTGGGCTCATCAAAGCAAAGCACGTCGGGAGAGAGAGCAAGGGCGCGGGCGATGGCCACACGCTGGCATTGACCGCCCGAAAGCTCATGCGGATAAAAGCCGGCTTTTTCCGAAAGGCCGACCTCGGCAAGAAGCTCCTCGGCACGCGCCTCAGCCAAGAAACGAATCTCCTTCTTTTCGGCCCGCTCAGAACGGCTCGCAAACCTTTTCAGCCCACGCTGCTCTGCCATGCGGAGGGCAAGCGGCATCGCAATATTATCGCGTGCCGTATATTGCGGAAAGAGATTGAAGGACTGGAACACAAGACCGAAGCGAAGCCGCTTCATGCGGATTTCGGCATCGGTATATCGCTCCGCGGCGTTATACAGCTCCTCCCCGTCAACCCTGATGCTGCCTTCGTCTGGCAGCCCGAGAAAATTGAGACAGCGGAGAAAGGTGGTCTTCCCTCCGCCCGACGAGCCGATGACAGCAACCACCTCACCCTGCTCCATCGAAAAATCAATGCCGCGCAGAACCTCGGTATCCCCGAAGGATTTTCTTATATTGCTTACTTCTAAAAACGCCATAGCTTACACCTTAAAATACGAGAGCTTCTTCTCAAGATACCCAAAAAGGAGCGTGAGCAAGCCCACGAAAATCAGATAGAACACTGCTGTGTAGAAGAGAGGCCAGATGAGTGAACGCGAGGTAAACTGCTCTGCCACCTTGATAATTTCAACCACAGCAATCACGCGGGCAAGAGCAGTATCCTTCACAAGCGTGATGATTTCATTTCCCATAGGGGGAATAATCCGCTTTATCACCTGCATAAGCGTAACACGCGAGAAAATCTCATATTTGGTCATCCCAAGCACCTGCCCCGCCTCGGCCTGACCGAGAGGAATTGCCTCAATGCCCGCACGGTAGATTTCGGAAAAATAGCAGGCGTAATTGATAACAAAGGCAATAATCGTGGCAACAAAGCGGCTGGCAATCGGTGTGCCGAAGACAAACCCCGGGACATAAAAAACGACGAAAAGCTGGAGCATCAGCGGTACACCGCGGACAATCCAGACGAAGGTTTTGAAGGCTCCCTTAATCGGAGCAAACCTTGACATCGTCCCGAAGGAGATGAGCAATCCCAAAGGAAGGGCTAACACGAGTGTTAGCCCAAAAATCGAACAGGTCGTTCCGAATCCTTTGAGGAGAGCCAGAGTGACTTCCCAAAAAATGGCCATATGTAACCTTTTTCTTGCTTATTCAGCAGTCTTTCTCGCAGTCATGCTATCGGTGATGTGCACATTGTACTTAACAGCAAGTGCTTCCATCGTACCGTCGTTCAGAAGAGCAAGAAGAGCCTCGTTAATCTTGGCATCGAAATCACTCCCCTTGCGGCAGCCAATCGAATACACCTCGTTGTCAATTTCCACTCCCGTGGCGATAGCAAGCGAAGCAAAGTTGCCCTTTCCAACAGCGTTCTCGGCGAGCAGCTTATCCACCACGATGAAATCCACAGCACCCGAGAGCAGGTCCTGGAAGGTGTCCATCTGCGAGGTCTTGCCCGTCACCTTGGAGGCATCGGTCACGCTCTTGGCATAGCTCTCACCGGCACTGCCATCCTCAGCGGCAGCCTTCTTACCGGCAAGCGCGGCGGCAGAGCTGTAGGTGGCAAGGTCAGCACTCTTTACCACTACACACTGGGCATTGTCCAGGTAGGGGAAGGAGAAGTCAACCTTTTCGGAACGGTCAATTCCGTCGTCATCCTTCGCGTTGGAGGTGAAGCCGTTCCAGATGCAGTCAATGGCACCCGAATTGAGCTCAGAATACTTCTGGCCCCATTCAATCAGCTGAAACTTTACGTCAAGGCCAAGCTTCGCGGCAACAGCCTTGGCAAGCTCGGTATCGAAGCCGATGAATTCACCCTCACCAACCGTGCCCTCGGAAAGGTCTGCACTGGTGCTCCAGTAGTTCATCGGGGCATACACGGTGTAGCCCACCACAAATTCGCCCTTTTCCTTGATTTTGGCAAAATCGGATTTCCCGCAGGAGGAGAAGGAAAGAACGCACACCGTCAGCATAAGAACGGCAAGGACAAGAGATACAAGCTTTTTCATGATACTATCCTCTTTTCAATTTTTCCGAGACGGCTTTGCGCTCGGCTTTTTAGTACTTTATCATTTTAGCACGGTAAAGCGGCTTTGTCAAGCCCTTTTTTGAAAATTTTTATTTTTTCGAAAGGCCCCTAATATCTTCACCCTAAAAAGAAATAAAGAAAGCCCCCGAAAAGGGGCTTTCAGGGGCTATTACGGCATGAAAAATGCACATGCGCTTCCTTAACATTATTATATATCACGGGGGCCCACCCCGAAGCGCGGTTCCCGTCAACCGAGGTCGCCCGAGCCGCCGGACGGTGTCTCGGTCTCTGTGGGAATATATTCGTGGACGGTAAGAGTCACCGTTATCTTCGTGTAACGCCCGTAGGCCGTGGAACGGTAAAAGACGCCCGACACCGTATCCCCAATTTCGCAACGAGAAAGCACCTTGCGCACATCCTCGACCTCGGCAATCTGCACGTCGTTAAGCGAATAGAGGATATCGCCGCTTTGCAAAGCCGTCTGCGAGGAAGACTCAAGCTCCGAATTGTAAAGATAACTTGACACTACGACACCCGAAGAGGACTGAGCGTAGGTGATTCCCAGGAAGGGGGTACCCGATACATACCCCTGTTCGATAATCTGGCCCGCGCGCGCAAGCGCAAGGTCAATGGGAATGGCGTAGCCAAGCCCCTCAACCCCCGTGCCCGTTGACTTGGCGTTGACGATGCCCACGCACTGACCGTAAAGGTTGAAAAGCCCGCCGCCCGAGTTCCCGGGGCTCACGGCTGCCGAATGCTGAATCAAGGTCATGAGAACGCCGCCTACCTCAATCCGCCGTCCGAGGGCACTCACTCTGCCGTCTGTCATAGTGCCGCCGAGAAGGCCAAGAGGATTGCCGATAGCCGCCACCTCCTGCCCAACAAGGAGCTGATGGGAATTGCCGAAGGTTGCCGCCTTGAAATCGGCGGAGCCCACGCAAAGCACGGCGATATCGGTTTGCCAGTCGGTTCCGACAACCTCGGCAGGGTACTCGGTTGCCGAGCCGTTTTTGTATACACTGATAGAGGAATAGCCCTCTACCACATGGTTGTTGGTGATGATATAGGTGACGCCCTTTTCACTGTCAACATGGCATACGACGCCGCTGCCGGCCCCGCTTTCGATGTAGCTGCCGTCATAGGGGCTGTACACGATGGCTTCTGTGGAAATGGACACGACGGAGGGGGCGGCCACCTCGGTTGCATACACATAGGTCCCCGCCTCCTTGGGTATCTCGGGGGTGAGATACTGGTCAAAGGTCAAGGGCTGATAAAGGGACGGGTTGCGCACCGTGGTAACAGGCGTAGCCGATGGGTCTTTCCCACCGCCTCCCACATCAAGCTCAAGAAGCCCGCAGGACGAAAATGCAAAAAGGCAAGCGGCAAGCAAAAGGAGCACGCCTGCCCTCACGGCTATGCGAAAGAAGCCTGAGCGCACCTGCTTTGTATGGTTCATAATAACCTCCGTCAAATGGAATATTGCGGTACTGCAATACCAGTATACCTCTCTATTGTGACCGCTATGTGAAGCCACGGTATCTTTTGTTTGAACTCAGCGGTGGGCATCCAGATAGCTTTGCAATATAATTTCAGCCGCCAGCGTATCTACCACCTTGCGGCGTTTACGGCTGCCAACCTCACTCGCCGAGAGAATCCGATGAGCCTCCGCCGTCGTAAGACGCTCATCCCAAAGAACAACCGGAATGCTTGTAGCCTTTTCAAGATAGCCGACAAAGGCGCGAATGACATCGGCACGCGGGCCTTCGCTCCCGTTCATATTGCGCGGCAGCCCCACCACGATAAGGGTGGCGCCGCGAGAGACCGCCTCCTGCGCTACACGCTCTGCCGTTTTTACCATGCCGTTTTCCTTAAGGGTGGCAATTCCCGAAGCGAGAATCCGTCCCTCGTCCGAGACGGCAATTCCCGTACGGACATCGCCGTAGTCAACACCGAAAACACGGCCCTTTTCTTCTCTGCCCATATACTGTATCCCTCTCTTAGATTTCTTTTTATATTGTAGCACGCAGACGCGCCTTTGTAAAGACTCGATTTGCTTTGTGCGCCGCACGGCAGAAAAAATGGGGAGCGGCAACGGGGGTGACAAGGGGCGAAACGGTGGAGCCGCGAGGGGGCGAGACGGTGGAGCCGCGAGGGGGCGAGGCCTTCACGGGCGGCGACAAGAGGGCAAAGGAAAGGGGCGGATGCCGTGAGGGCATCCGCCCCTTATGCTTTATTCGGTAACCGAGCGGAGGAAGCGCTCGAAGGCGGCAAGGCCCCGCCCGTCATTCTTGAAGACAGCGGTGTCGCCGAGAATGGCGGCACAGGTCCTGTTGACATAGTCACGCACCGCAGCCTCGGCGGCCTCCTCGGAAAGCGAGGTGCCATGCGCGAGGACGAGGCAGTCTATCATGGCGGCGTGGACATGGAGTGGGTGGTCGCTCTGCCCGAGCGACACCTTATCGTAGGGAGCCTTCCCCGTAAGATACTCGGAAACGGCGGCGAGCTCGGCCTTAAGGCGCCCGGGGAGAATAAAGCGCCCCATCGCCTCAATCAGCCCTATCCCCTCCTTTTTGATGTTATGGTGCTCGGGGTGGGCATGGTAGATGCCGTCGGGATATTCGTCACTTGTGCGGTTGTTGCGAAGCACCATATCCATAATGTATCTGTCACCCTCGCGCCGCGCAATCGGAGACAGGGTGTTATGGGGTGTCGCTTCGGTATGAGACAGAATTCCCACCTCGGGGTCCGACCACTCGCACCAGGCGAGGATAATGCGAACGGCAACCCGTTCAAGAGCCTCACGGTCACGGCCTTCAAGGCGTATGACGCTGTTGTACCATGCGAGGCGGCCAAGCGATACCGAGGGCTCCCCCTTGACCTCGTACCATCTTTCGACGGGTGCCTTCTGCATAGGCAGGAGCACGCCGCCGCCCTGATAATGCTCGTGATTCAGAATCGAGCCGCCCACGATTGGCAGGGCGGCGTTGCTCCCCATAAAATAGGTGGGGAAGGCGTCCACAAAGTCAAGAAGCTTCCGTGGAGTGGTGGCATCGACGCGCATCGGGGTGTGCGAGCGCGAGATGGCGATGCAGTGCTCACGGTAATAGGCGTACGGTGAGTATTGCAAAAACCAATCCTCACCACCCATTTTAAGAGAGAGGGTGCGAAGATTGCCGCGCGCGGGGTGTGAGAGGGTGCCGCGATAGCCCTCGTTGCTCTCGCAAAGCGGGCAGGCGGGATACTTCTCCTCCTGCTTTTTCATGGTAAGGAGCTTGGCAATCTCCTTGTTGCTTTTTTCCGGCTTTGAAAGATTAACGGTGATTTCAAGAGTCTTGTCTCCGTCGGGGTATACCCATTCAAGATTTTTCTCTATCGCCGTTTTCTGAATGTAGTCGTTGTGGATGCAGAGCGCGTAGAACCACGCAACCGCTGCCTCATAGCCGAGCTCCTCACGCTTCTTTTCGAAAAGACGGTTCACGGCAGAGGGGGGCGGCGTGAGAAGCCCCATCACCTCACAGGCAAAAAGCCCCTCCTCACCCTCCTCGCAGAGCCCCTCCTCACGAGCGTACGCGCGGAGCTTTTCTATCAGCGCATCGGGCACCGAAAGCTCGCGCACCCACTGAGTGTCCACCTCCGCCGAGGTAGCACCGTCAAGCGCAAGAGCCGAAAGAATACGGTTGCGAAGCCAAGGAGTGTCTAAGGTGTCAAGCGAAAGATGGGCCTCGGCATAGGCCAAAAGCTCCTCTGTAAGTATTTTCCCCTTCATAAAAACCGCCTTTTGATAAGTTTTGCTTACATTTTTGTTTTTCCTGTGTATCGGTTGTCTTGCTTTATTGTAGCACCTTATGCTCCGCCTGTCAATGTTTCTTCCGCATTTAGCCGATTTCGCCTCTCTCGGTGCCGTACCCGCAGGGCGGTGAGAGGACCGTGGCGGCGCGCATTGACAAACGGCGGAGAATGCGCTATAATCGTAAATGAAGAGACTGCAAAAGGAGCTATCGCTATGAAACTGTACCGCGGAGTGGAAGACCTCATCGGCAACACCCCCACTCTCCTGCTTTCACGCCTTACCGAGCGGCTCGGCCTCGGTGCCACCCTCTATGCCAAGCTGGAATCGCGGAACCCCACGGGCTCTGCCAAGGACCGCATTGCTCTTTCGATGATTCTTGAAGCAGAGGCAAGCGGCAGGCTCACCGCGGGCGGCACGCTGATTGAGCCGACCTCGGGGAATACGGGCATCGGTCTTTGTGCCCTCGCCGCCGCACGGGGCTACCGTGCCATCATCGTAATGCCAGACACCATGTCACCCGAGAGGCAAAAGCTTATGCGCGCCTATGGGGCCGAGGTGGTGCTCACACCCGGGGCCGAGGGCATGGGCGGCGCCATTCGCCGTGCGCAGGAGCTTGCGGATACCATTGTCGGCTCGCTTATCCCCGCACAGTTTGAAAACCCGGAAAATCCTGCCGCCCATTACCGCACAACAGGCCCCGAGCTCTATCGGGACACCGACGGGGAAATCGACATTTTTGTTGCCGGAGTGGGAACGGGCGGAACCCTTACCGGCGTTGGAAGATACCTGAAGGAGCAAAAGCCCTCTTTGCAGGTGGTGGGTGTCGAGCCTGCCTCCTCTCCCGTCCTTTCGGGGGGGACTGCGGCTCCTCACGGCATTCAGGGCATCGGCGCAGGCTTTATTCCCAAAACCCTTGACGTCTCGCTCCTTGACGAGGTGCTTACCGTTTCGGATGAGGATGCCGCGGCCACGGCACATCTCCTTGCCGAGACCGAGGGGCTTCTCGTGGGGATTTCCTCAGGGGCCGCCCTCTCGGCTGCTCTGTGCCTTGCCGAAAGAAGCGAATACCGAAGCGCGAGAATTGCCGTTCTTCTGCCCGACACGGGCGAACGCTATCTCTCCTCACTTTATACCGAATAAGGAGTTATCATGAGTCATACCGTACTTTCGGGCACCGCTGAGGCCCTTTTCGCCGCGGGGCAGGAAAACGCCCCATCCTATATCGGACTGCGCGAAGCGGTGAGCGATGCCCTGCAGTCACTCACCGAAGCCCTTTTCCCCCGCCATTTCGGAGAGGGGGGAGAGGATAGCCCCGCCCTCAGAGAGGCCCGTCTCACCGCGGCGCGCGCCCATCTTCTCCGCGCTCTTTCGTATGTGATGGAGGAGGGCGACGGGGCCGAGGCCGTGAGCGATGCCTTCTTTGGCGAGCTGCCCGCTATCCTTGATGTGCTGAAAACCGATATTCTGGCCGCCTATCAGGGCGACCCCGCTGCCAAATCCACCGACGAAATCATTCTTTCCTACCCTGCCTTTACCGCCATAAGCACCTTCCGTCTCGCCCATGCGCTCTTCGCCCTCGGGGTGCCGATTCTGCCGCGCATGATGACCGAGGAGGCGCACGAGAAAACTGGGATTGACATTCACCCGGGTGCCAAAATCGGGCGGTACTTCTTCATCGACCACGGCACAGGGGTTGTTATCGGCGAAACCACCACGATAGGGGAGCACGTCACGATTTATCAGCACGTAACCCTCGGTGCCAAGAACTTCGAGGTGGGGCCTGACGGCACGCTCGTCAAGGGAATCAAGCGCCACCCCGACATCGGCAACCACGTTGTCATTTACGCGGGAGCCACCATTCTCGGCGGGCGCACCGTCATCGGCGACCACTGCGTCATAGGAGGGAACGTGTGGCTCACCCACTCGCTTGCCGAGGGGGAAACCATCGTAACGCGCCCTGCCAACGAGAGAAAGGGAACGCCTCCCCTTCCCCTGTCTTAAGAAGGAGTGGCAAGCAGAAAAGGGAATGACACCGCAAAACGGTGTCATTCCCTTTTTGGCTTACTTTTTGCCGCAGTCCTTATCGAAGGCGGGGTTGCAGGCGTAGAAGTTCTTGCTGTCAAGGCGCTCCTGGGTGCGGCGAAGGGCATCGGCAAAGCGCTGGTAGTGCACGATTTCGCGCTCACGCAGGAATTTCAAGGGGTCGCGTACATCGGGGTCGTCAATCATGCGAAGAAGGTTGTCGTAGGTCACGCGCGCCTTCTGCTCGGCGGCGAGGTCCTCGTGGAGGTCGCACAGCACGTCGCCCTTGACACCGATATACTTGGCGTCAAACGGCACACCCGAGGCGGCCTGCGGATAGACACCCACCGTGTGGTCGGTGAAGTAGGCATCGAAGCCCTGTGCGCGGATTTCCTCCTCGCTGAGGTTTCTTGTCAGCTGATGCAGCATGGCCGAAATCATCTCAAGGTGCGCGAGCTCCTCCGTCCCGATGTCGGTAAGCGTACCGGCGACATCGCGGTACGGCATGGCATAGCGCTGTGAGAGATAGCGTGCGGAGGCGGCGAGCTCTCCGTCGGGGCCGCCAAATTGCTTTTTATTATAATAAATTAAGCACCCACGAATAGTAATTGCTTTTCTTTATACCTTTCCAAAGCCTCTGATGTATCTACCTGCGCTTGACAGCGTTGTTGTACGGCTATGACGGTGATAACGCCACTTGATACCGACTCAACGATACCAACGTGTTCGGATAGCCCTAAAAAAGGCCTATGATTGCTCATAGACCTTTTGTTGTTTAATATACTTGGATTGTTAACTTACCATCATCGGATACGGTCAGCTTGTACTTCGTTCCATTTGGTGATGTTAATGTAATGCCTGCACCCAAAATGGGGAGGTGAATGTTTCCGTTTTTATCAAGTTTGTAGATGGTTTTGCGGCGGCGCACTGAACTCGTTTCCTCGTTCAAATCGCCCCAACCAACAATGTCAACAAATTCTTCTGACTCCTCCTCGTTGGCTCTGCCTCTGACAAACTGGTCGTTGTTCTTGGCTACCGTTTTGTACCCAAAGGTCACGGAACGCTTTCCCTCCGCAACCGTATCTTGTCCTGCTGCGAAAGACTTCTCTCCACTTGCAAGAGTGTCAAGCCCAGCCGCGAAGGCTTCAGTTCCACGTGCTATTGTACCAAAACCTGTGGCGAGAGAATATGCGCCCTCTGCTTCGGTATTTGCATTGAGCGCCGCTGCGGCATTACCCGAAGCGGTAACTGTGCCTTGAACACCCAAGCGAGCCACTCCTGCACCAAGAGCCAATGAATTTCGACCCGACGCTTCGGTATAGACTCCTGCGGCAAACGAGCCTTCTCCGCTTGCCGTACCGCCACAAAAGGCGGTGGAGTTATAGCCGAGTGCCTTACTGCCGCTGTTCGCCGCAAAACCAAAGGAATATACCAACTTCTTTTCCTCGCTCGTGAGGTAGCCGTATATTCTCTTTGTGTACGCCTCGTCGGTTTCGCCCAAATTTTGAGGATAGGCTTGTTTCAATTCGGCGAGTATCGCCGCGAGTTGTGCCGCCTTATCGCCGTCCCCCACAATACACGCGGCGCCGAATGCAAATCCGCAGTTCTGATAAGAATTTGACTTTCTCCCTGCTACGATGCTATTATCGCCATTGGCATTATTGCCACTACCAAAAGCCGCAGCGTTTATCCCTTCGGCCATTGATTGGGTTTCGGGGCTTCCACTTGAAGAAACCGCACCACCTTGCTTTTGCACAAGAGAACCTGCCTCGTTACCGTTTTGAATATTTAGCACTCTCAAAATTACGCTTGCATTAAATGCACCTGTCCTCGCAGTGCCTGTATTATCGTGAAATGTTACCCCTTCGGAAACATCATCCTCTGTTACGGTGTCCCCGGATACGTCCAGCAAGACATTGCCATAGACATCCTGTACTTTGTTTATACTCATCCTTTTCCCCTTTCTATACTACAACAGTAATTCCGTGTTCGTTAGCGGCAAGAGACAGAACAGGCCCTATCACAGTATCGCCTGTCTCATTTGCGCACGTAAGATATGCCCCTATTGACGAGATATAGCCTGCATCGTTTTCAAGCTCACTCACCCTGGTTGGGATATTGGGCATGCCGCCTCCCATAGACTCGCGTATTTGGTCAATGTCGTGGCTTATTCTCTTGGCCTCTCTAAAGCCCTTGGCAAATTGGTACTTGCGTACTAAGTCCTCGGTGCTTCTCGGCAGGGGTCTGTCTTGCTTTGGTGCCTTCATTGATTTCTCCTTTCTCGGTTAAGAGGGGGTTGCCCCCCTCTCACCACCAAGTGACATTGCCGTCCGCAGCTACCTTCATCCCCAATTCCTCAAGGATAGCCTGCATCTGCGTATAGGTAATGTCATCTCTTCTGTTGAGATAGTCTACAATCTGTTGATTATAGGTGTGGTCTGTCGGGAATTGCGATTTGTACAAGAGAAGCCTTGTTCCGTAGTCCACATCAAGGTTATTGATATATTCGGCAACCTTGGCCTTCCTCACGCCTCCATATGTGTGTCCGTATGGGCCTTTCTCGGTCCCGATGCCGTCCAATGCTTTTGCATATTCCGCATATCCCTCTACATAGGTTGACAATGCGCTCTGCTTGGTGTCTCCACTCTTGCGCGCCTTCTGGTATTCGCCATAGGTCATACCCGAAGCCATGAAGTCCTCCACTTGATTCTTCCCGATAGGTGCGTAATCATTGTCGAAATACTCACGCGCATTCTTGCTTGCATACTGTCCAAAGAGATGTGCCTGCGCTACATCAATGGGAGCATCATCCACAGGGAAACGCATATCGCCTTTGTCGGTATATGAACCGGGTACATCGTGCGAATACATCTTCCCTCCTTGGAAGGTCTTCTTCAACTGGCCATAGCCACCGGGCAAGACATAATACGGCAAAGCCTCTCCTATTGTCTTAAGGCGCGATGTATCACCTCCCCATTTGTCCTTGCCTGTAATAATCTCACCAAGAGGAAGCGCAGAGCCGATAGGAATTCTACCGCCATCTGTAAGAAGGCTTATATAGGGTAGGTCATCAAGGAGCTCGTTCCAAGCCTCGTTTGCGTTTTCACCGAAGCTCTCTTCCTTGTCATCATCCCACCCAAACAATGTAGCCATTGTGCTGACGATATCGAATGCCGGGTTATACCCTGCCACACTCTCAAATGCCATGCCGAAGATGTGTTGAAATACCGCAAGCTGCGCGAATGTAGATGTCACCTTAGCGGCGGTCATTGCATTGCGCTTCCTCGCATCCTCGATACCCTCGTTGCCCTCCATCGTCTCTTGGATAGTATCATAAACCATACTGTCAAGTTGGTTTCGTACTTCCAATTGGAATTTGGTAAACAATCCAAGCATCTTTGAATTGAAGATTTGAGGCATCTGCCCAAGTGAACGGTCACCGAGAAGCCTCATAGCCCACTCGCCTGCTCTGATGTGCGCTTGGTCGCTATCCATGCCCTTCTCGACAAGCTCGTTGTACTTCGCTCTGACGATAACCTCCGAGGACAGGTTGTCAATCGCGCCTGCGAATACATACCCAGCATCGGATATTTTCTCCCAAAGCTTTCTGTCAAACTTATCGGCACCACGCCTTCTTACCAAAGCCTCGTTCCGTTCTGTGAAGCCATCGGATTTGCGCTTGTTGGCAATGGTCTGTGCAAATGCCTTGATGATGTACTTCTTAGGCATTTTAGCAACCGCCTGTGTTAAGGAAACAAGGTTCGTCAGCGCAGAGGAAATGTTGAAGCCCACCATGTTCTTGCCTACCTGCGAGTTCACGGTGCCAAGGAATTGAATGCCCTCTCTTCCTATGATGCCCTCGAGACCTCTGTCGATAAGCGCGGTCTTGCCTGCTATGATATTCGCCTCTTCGTTAAGAAATTTTGCGTATGTAGACAGGTGGCCGTCAAACACCTTCGAGATTCTGTCAAAGGCTTCGTCCGCTTCCAAGGCATCCAAATCCTCAAGTCCATTGGCCTGTCCGTACATATCGGCAATGTAATTCCTCAATGCTCTCAATGTTTGGATATCGTCAATGTGGTAGATTTGGCTCTTCGCGCTGTTCATATACCTTTCAATACCGCCTAGAAGGTCATATGTCGTATCGTGGCCCCTTCGTCTGTTCGCGCTTGCGAAGTAAGGTTGCCCCGGCTTAAGGTCTGCGGTCATGCCGTTTATGTCGGTAGGCAGATTCTTCGCCTTGATGTCATTCGGGCTGAAAGGAATGCCGAGGCGTGAGAAGGTATCGTCCATCGCTCTAAAGTGAAGGAAATAGTCCTGTCTCTTCGGAATCTCTGGGTAGCCGTTTCTCACTCTCGATTTGTTAATGGCATCCAATGTTTCGTCATACATCCGTCTCACATCGGCATCTTTGGCAAGGGCCTTGATTCTCGCTTGGACATTGGTGTCGGGGAAATCTACGGCAAGCTCGGCATCGCCATACTTGACATAATCACCGTTCTTGTCTACATAAAATCCCTCGCCATACATCTGTGCCGCCGCGCTCTCCTTAGAGTTAGGCTTGATACCATACTTCTTGGAAATCTCGCGGATTTTTGATACTTGCCCATTCAGCCACTTTATGGCGGCAGATTCGTTCAATGCTACCTTATTCACGGTAAGATCGTTTAAAATCTGTCCTGCTTTGTATCCGAATGTCTTCTCTTGGAATCTCTGCGGCGTATTGTCCACAGAGGCAAGTGTGCGCTTGTTCTTCGCGTTCTTCAGCACATTATCAAAGTCGAGTGCCGCATCGCTGAATGCTTTCTTGATACGCTCAATGATGCCATTGTGCAGGTCTTTCCTGCGGATTCTTCCGTTTTCCTTTCGCGCCGCCTCTCTCATGATCTCAGCCTCCGCATCAAGCCTTGAGAGCTCGTCTGCGTGTGCGGTGTCCATTTCTTCGACCTCTTCTACCCTTGTGTTGTAGAGGTCATCAAGATGTTCTCTTGCGATATTCTCGATAGAAAGCCCTTCGTTTGTCGTTGCTTCGGGGTTCTTCACGATATTGAGGAGTGCACGCTTCAGTTCGTTGTACTGTTCGCTCTTGGTCTTCTCATCGCTCGGCACAATACATTGGTCAAGCAGATAGGCAAGGTCATCGGATACCCTCTCTCCCTTTCGCATAGCAAGGATTTCGTCATAGAGTGCGCGTGCCTTCTTGCTTGCCCATTGACCGTAGTCTTTGACCTCGGCTTCTGCCTCTGCCTTTTTGCGAGGATAGTCGGCTTCAAGCGCGGCCTTGTCCTCGGCAAGTTTTGTGTCGATTCTCTCAAGGGCTACCTCAAGCGCATCCTTCTTCTCAAGCGTGTGAGGATGTGCCAACTGCTCTTCAAGCCCGGCAATGCGCTTCTCGATTTGTGGCACCCTGCGTTTGAGGTCTGCCTCCATATCCGCGCTGATACGCTTCATCTGCTCGATTCTGCGGAATAGCTTGGTAGCGGTCTTGGTGTCCTTGTTCGGCTTGCCATCATACTGCGCTTGGAGCTCGGCAAGCTTGGCATCATACTCAGCCTTCCTCGTTTGCAGATTGGTAAGCTCGTTTCTGCTATTCTCAAGCCTTGCCTCCAATCTCTCACGGAGGGATTTCCTATGCTCTGTTTCCACAGGCGCGATATCCTCTGCCGTAGGTGCCTCTGCCACATCCGCAGCTTCCGTAGCCACAGGTGCAATATCCACAGTATCCACAGAAGTGTCCACAGGAGGCGCGATAGGTGCTATGTCCTCCCCTTGGTAGGCTATGTCCTCGCCACTCACTTGGTAGCCACGCACAGGGGCTATGTCGG
>JAZSHY010000022.1:0-21399 GCA_045533505.1 Eubacteriales bacterium
ACCAGACCGCTTGTCGCCATTCCTCCCAAAGCAGACGAGGATTCAACAAGCAGCGTCTTCATTCCCTTTCGTGCAGCGGATACCGCGGAGCAAACACCCGCGGGACCACCGCCAATCACTACAACGTCGTATTCACCGTAAACCTCAACGTCTTTTTGAAATACGATTTTCTTCATAAGATTACCTTTCTTTACTTAAAGAATCTCAATTACGTTGCTCCAGGCATAATTCCCATTTACATCCATAACTTCAACGCGGATCCATTTTTCCGCAGGCTTAATCAAATATTCGCCGTGTGTAAGATCTTTCCCTCTCAGCTTTCTTTCTCTGGCAAAGGAAAGATTGGACAGAAAATTGATCATTACGCAAGGGGAGCAATCCACTACGATCCGATCTCCCTCACGCCGCACGTGAAGCTCGGGGCCTTGCGTGGCATAATAATCACCACACAGCAAAGCCTTGGTCAAGTCAGATGCGCTTCCGGAAGCAGCCTTTACCATAACGAAGGAACGTGTCTTATCCTCTTCATTATAGAAATGCGTGTCATCGGCAGCAACAAGGGGATATATGATGCCTTGATTCGCCAAAACGTCTACAAAGTAACCTGAATAAGGTCTGCTGCTTTGGCCTGCCGCAGAAACGGTATTGTATATTTCCACTGCGTCAAATCCTGAAAGAGATTGTGCATCCGCGAGGGTATTAAGAGACCAGGCAGGATGTGCCCAAATCGCAACGCCGCCCTGCTGTTTGATTGCATCAACGATCCCCTGCCTCGTTGCCTCTGCGCGATCCATTTTCGGTTCTGCCTTCATACCGACACCAACGATGTGGATCACACCGCTGATCGTATCTGCAGCACCGAGATTATACTCACACCCCGAAAGGATCGTCAAACCGTCGATCTCTCCGCCTTCACCGTAAACCCAATGGTCTGTAAACGCAACGGCATCAAAGCCTGCATCTTTATAGATCGCAGCAGCCTCCTCGGGTGTAAAACGACCGTCAGATAAGGTCGTATGCAAATGAAGACCCACTTTATACCGACAGTTGCCAAACATATCCTTGATCATAAATATCCACCTATAGAAATTTTGTTTATTGTAGCATAAAAAGCATTACGAGACAAGAAAATTTTCGCATTTTTTTGAAATAAAAAAGCCTCGAACCATAGCGATCCGAGGCTCAGCGTAACGCTCAGCGCTTGCGTGCTCTGCCACCGCCTTTTTTCATCAGCAATGCGATGCACAAAATCACAATAAGCGCGGAAGCTGACAAAGCAAGGATTCCCCCAAGAGGTGCTTCCTTCTTGTTTTCTCCGGGAGCAGTAGAAGAAACCTGCACTTTCGTGGTCACCGTAGGTTCTTCGGGAACCTTTTCTAAAATCGGTTCAACACGGCTAAACTCCAATCCGCAGAGATCACAGTTTGCTTTGCTCAATCCTTCTTTTTCCGCAGTTGATTCCTCTACGACGGTCCATTTCGTGACCTGGTGCGTGAAGAGCGTATATTCGTCGCGATACGTATAGCCGCAAAGACTGCATTTGTATTCCCGATAGCCGTAAGTGTCACATCCGGACGGAACGATCGTCTCGACGTAGATTGGTTCTGCGCAGGTTTCGGGACGCAGCTCCACATCGTAGGTCTTTCGCTCATCGCGAATAAAATTGCAGGTGTTGGAGATCTTCTTATAGCCGCCAAGCTTTTCACCCGCTTCCGCGGCACAATAAGCGCGTCTGTTGTTATTACGCTCAAAGAAGGTGATCTTACCCGTGATCTTGTTATCTACCAAATTGCCCTCATAATTGGCGCCGAGGGGCTTTCTCATATACATTCCGGTAATACCGCCGTTATGAGCATATCCGTATTCGGAGCTATATCCGTCAATATTGATCTCACACTCCGAAACGTCCATGTAACCCGTCGCAAAAACGCCGCCCATAAACTGCTCGTCCTTGGTTTTGGAATCCGTATCGGTACAGATCAAGGTCACGTCAATTTTACATTGCTGAACGGTGCCGTTACCGTAGCCAATTAAGCCACCGAGACCAAACATACGGTCGTGAGCGCGAAGCTCCATAAAACCGGTAACGGTGCACCCCGTTATCGTGCTATCCAGAGAATAGCCGGCAAGGCCGCCCAAAAAGACGGGAGTATCCGTCTCCACCAAACCGCGGACGTTCAACAAATGCAGATTCTTCACCTGCGCATTGCAAAGCTGACCGAAAAAGCCTGCAAAATAAGTATCATAGGTTTTTAAATTGCCGTCATAGGATACAGCGGTTTCCTCGGCGGTTTGAGAAAGCTCAAGATTCAGCAAAGCGTGTCCGTTTCCGTCAAAGGTTCCGCTAAAGTTCAAGCACGGCCATTCAATTCCCGCAAGATCCAGATCACTCATCAAAACGTAGCTTCCCTGCGGGTTATTCTCAATCGCCAGAAGCTCGTCAACCGTTGTGATCGGAGTTGCTTCCGTTTCGCCGGTTGCAAAAGCCGTCGGTGTTACAAATAAAAGAAACAGGAATGCAAGTATTGCAGAAAGTAATTTCATATTCATCGCCTTTTCGTTTTTTTTCATTATACCAGCTTTAATCGACAAATACAAGATAATTGAAAAAAGCACCGACAAAGTCGATGCTTTTTTCTGTCTATGGGCTACAAAAAAGATATTTTTCAGTTTTTGCGTATGAATTCGAACTCTTGCATAACCGTTCTTTTTTAGTGAAATCGTTCGCTTACGCTCACGGTGAAATAATTCACTTTGTGAATTGTGAAATTTTCTGCTAAAGCAGAAAGTGAAATGAAATAAATCCACTCACGCCCGCAGGCATTTCACACGCCGCAGGCGTATTTCACGCACGAAGTGCATTTCACAAATCCCGCAGGGATTTATTTCGTTGAAAAAGACCTTGTCTTTCGACA
Organism: Eubacteriales bacterium; assembly: GCA_045533505.1. GTDB lineage: Bacteria > Bacillota > Clostridia > Oscillospirales > CAG-272 > UBA1740. The sequence continues at coordinate 2,916 of JAZSHY010000022.1, forward strand.
AGGTCTTTTTCTGGTGGGGGAAGGTGGATTCGGACCACCGAAGTCAGTGACAACAGATTTACAGTCTGCCCCCTTTGGCCGCTCGGGAACGCTCCCATATGAACATGTTGTGGAGCTGGTGGACGGACTCGAACCCCCGACCTGCTGATTACAAATCAGCTGCTCTACCAGCTGAGCTACACCAGCGTACCGCTGACAACACAGAGATTATAGCATACGCTCCGCCTCTTGTCAAGCCCTTTTTTGCTTTTTTCAAGTATTTTTCAGAGAGATTGCCTAGCGAAGAAGGGGTGCCCGCGCTCTTTGGCCCCCTCGGCACCGCAAGCACCCAAAGCGAGGGCTTATCTGCGGTGCAGGTCTCAGAGGAGAGGGAAAACAAGCGAGCCGCGATGCGGCTCGCTTGTTACTCGTTGCGGAGAGCTTCAATGGGATTCATGCGGGCGGCACGGCGCGCGGGAAGCAGGCCGAACACCACACCGACAAAAAGCGAAAAGCCAATCGCAAGGAAGATCGTCATGGGGTTGTAGGAGAAGGCATAGCCGATAAGAATTGCGGCGAGGTAGGAAATCCCGATACCGAAGGCCACGCCTATAAGACCGCCGATGAGGCTGATAATCACCGCCTCAATCAGAAATTGCACGAGAATGATCGAGGGGCGCGCGCCGAGAGCCTTGCGCAGGCCAATCTCGGAGGTGCGCTCGGACACGGTGACAAGCATCATATTCATAATACCGATACCGCCGACCACAAGAGCAATGACGGCAATACCTGCGAGCATACCGAGAACGAGGTCGGATATGGTAAGCACCATATCCAGAATCTCCTCCTGGTTGTATACCGCAAAGCTTTTAATGTTGCTTTGGCTGTTGAGCAGCACCGTGCAAAGGTCTGTGACACGCACGGTAACATCCCCGATATCAGCCGAACCCGAAACCACAAGGTCAAAGCCGAGGGGAAGCCCCATTGTGAAGGTTTCCACTGCCGTGGTATAGGGAACAATGAGAGAGGAATTGCCCGTGGTATCAATACCCACAAGCTTGTTCATGACGCCTACCACGGTGCAGTCGGTGTTGTTGACCTTGATGACCTCACCGATTGGCGAATAGTTGCCGTAAAGCCTTTGCCAAAGGTCGTAGCCAAGCACGCATACGTTGGTGCGGTAGGTGACATCGTCCGCCGAAAGGCTCCTGCCATAGAGCATACCGACGTCGCGCGTATACGTGGAGAAATAATAATCATTTACCCCCATTACACGGCGTGCTATCGTGTAAACGCCGTCGTATTTGCTCTTGGTTTGCTCGGGCGAAAGCGTGAGAGTGCGTGTTGCGGAGAGCGTGGGAGCTACTCCGTCCACACCCTCAAGAGCGGCAAAACGCTCAAGCTCTCTCTCGGTGAAGCCCTTCTTCACCGTATTGTCGGTAATCGAAACGCTGAGGCGGTTGCCGCCAAGCCCTGAAAGCTGGGAAAGAACCGAATCGGTAACCCCCTGTCCGATAGTCAAAAGAGCAATAATGGAGGAAATGCCGATGATAACGCCGAGCATGGTGAGAAAGGTTCGCATAGCATTTGAGCGCAGGTTCTTAAAGCTCATGCCAATGATATTCCATAGAATCATGCCGTCACCTCCTCATATCTCTGTCAGCGCGGCATATTCCTCCGCGCTGTAAAGACGTCCGTCGAGAATGTGCACGGTGCGCCCCGCATACGCGGCCACCTTCGGATCATGCGTTATCATCACAATCGTCATGCCCTCCTCATTGAGCGCGCGGAAAATCTCCATAATTTGTGTCCCCGTGGCACGGTCAAGCGCCCCCGTTGGCTCATCGGCCAGGAGAATGCGAGGACGGCTGACGAGAGCACGGGCAATCGCCACCCTCTGTTGCTGACCGCCCGAAAGCTGGCGCGGCAGGTTGGAGGCTTTTTCCGCAAGGCCCACCCGTTGGAGCTCGGCGCGAGCACGGGCAATGCGCCGTGCCTTTGGCACCGAGGCGTAAACCAAGGGGAGCATGACATTATCAAGCGCGGAAAGGCGCGGCAAAAGCTGAAAATGCTGAAACACAAAACCGATTTCACGGTTGCGGATTCGCGCCATAACGCCCTCGGAAAGGCCTGCTACCGCACGGCCCCCAAGGGTATAGGTTCCGCCGTCGGGAACATCCAAGCAGCCAATGATATTCATAAGAGTGGACTTCCCCGAGCCCGAGGGCCCAAGCACCGAAACAAACTCGCCCCTTTCCACAGAAAGGGTGATGCCGTGGAGAACGGGAAAGAGCACCTCCCCCATACGGTAGGTTTTCGTAATCTCCCTGAGGGAAAGGAGAGGATGAGAGGCGGCCATCAGAAGAGCGACCCCAAAAGCGAAGCCTCGGCCACGTAGCGCATGACATCTCCCACGTTCAGCACATAGCCGTCCGCAGCCGTAACCGCCGCATCGGTTCCTGTAGAGAGTGTGATTTTTATGTAAACACGACTTTCCTTTTTGTCAGCATCCAGCACTACCACGTAGGGCTTGCGGTTGTCATCGTAGTAAATGCACTTGGTGGGAACAATCAGGGTGTCGGTCACCACGTTCTTCTGTGCCGTCACCGTGACAGAATAATTTTCAAGAAGCTCCTCCTCCGTCACATTTTCGCGAAGGTTGATGCCGAGATACCGAACGGTATCCTCGGTGAGGAAGGTATCATAGTAGAGATAGCTGCCAAGCTCGGTGCCATCGGCGTTTTTGGTGATTTCCGGGAACACAAGGCGGGCAAGGAGCTCATAATAGGTAACCCCGGAAACCGCCTTCCCGTCACCGATGCGAACAATCTCGGCCAAAAGCTCACGCCCCGAAAGCGCATTGACCGAAACCGCAGCGTAAACACGCTCCCCTTGGCTCATGCGGGCGTGTATGGGAGCCACATCGTATTCACTCAGCATCATGCCGACGAATTTTTCACTGTATTCCACCGTAAACAGGTTGTTGTCCAACACAAGCATGTCCCCCTCATCCCATGTGAGCGAGGAAATCTCGTAGAAAAGACTGTCAAGATAGGGCATTTCGGCAAGGAGAAGCTCGCTTATGGCGGCACTTTCCACAGAAACCGCCTCCGAGGGCACCTCACGCCAGAAATCGTCCGGAAAAACCCCGGTGTCTATCTCGGAGCCGCCCGCACGAAGAAGAAGCGAGAGGACATATTCCTCAAGACTCGAAGCCCCCGTGCTCCCAGCGGCAAGCGCGGATTCAAAATGCGTGGCAGCACGCTCCCAATCGAATGAAACCGGAACAAGCCTCATGAGCACCGTGCTTTCGTCCTCGGTAGAGAGCTCCACCGTCTTCTTGCGGAAGTCGGCAGCAACCTCCTTAACCCGCCAGATAAGAGGTGTCTCGCCCTCCTCTCCGAAAAGCGTCATAAGGTTTACGGTGTAATCGTTTTCCTCAATATCACCAATTGCCTCGGTGTCCTCGGCAATCAGGGCAGCAAGCGGAACCTTAACCTTTGTGGCCACCCCCTTGATGGTGCCCGTTGACGAAAGGTTGCTGGAAAGCGACGCTCTGACCACAAGAGCCTCTGCCAGAGTCCCCTTCCCTCTTTCTCTTGTGGCGAAATACACAATCGCCATCACGACAACCGCCAGCAAAAGAATGACTGTCACAGTCAAAAGAATGCGGTGGCGCAATACCCGTTTTCTCATAACATTCCCCTTTTCGGCCCTCTCGCGGCCCCAGAAAATCCATGCGGAGCCCTGTCCTTCGGTCTTTTTATTCATTATACCATACCGGAGAAAAAATAGCAAGACAGTTGATATTTTTTCCGTCTTTCCATGCGATAAAGCATGTGGAAATTTTTGGTTTGACAAACGGTGTAAAATGCGATATAATACTCTCGTGTGACTTTACACCGCGAAAGGAATGCCTATGGTTACTATCAGAGAAGTTACCACAAAGCGCGCACTCCGTACCTTTGTGATGTATCCTCAGAAGCTATACCGCGGCTGCCCTCAATTTGTCCCCTCCATGTACGGTGACGACATGGCAAACTGGGACAGAAAGAAAAACCCCGCCTTCTCGTATTGCGAAGCAAAGTGCTTTCTCGCCTATCGGGACGGTGAGGTCGTGGGCAGAATTGCCGCCATACTCAGCCACAAGGCCAATCAAAAATTCGGTGAGAACCGTATGCGCTTCTCACAGGTGGATTTTATTGATGACTACGAGGTCTCTCGCGCACTCTTTGCCGCTGTTGAAGACTATGCGAAGAGGAAGGGCTGCGACGAGGTTCACGGCCCTCTCGGCTTTACGGACCTTGACCCCGAGGGTATGCTCGTGGAGGGCTTTGACCAGCGCAATATGTTCATTACCTACTACAACCACCCTTATTACCTCACTCACATGGAGCGTCTTGGCTACCGAAAATCGGTGGACTGGCTGGAATACAAGGTGTTTACCCCCGAAAAGGGGAGCCGTCAGGCCGCCATGCTCTCCCGCGTTGCCAACCACGTTCTGAAGGCAAATCACCTGCACCTTGCCAAGGTGCGCTCGAAGCGTGACTATAAGCCGCTTATCTGCAAGGTATTTCAGCTTGTCAATGTGGCTTACTCGCATCTTTACGGAACGGTGGAGCTTTCGGATGAGCAGGTGACACGGTACGCCAACAAGTTCATTCCTCTTATCAACCCCAAATACACCGCCTTTATTCTCGACGAGCAGGATAATCTTGTGGCCTTCGGCGTTACGGCGCCTTCTATGGCCGCCGCCCTAAAAAGGAGTCACGGCAAGCTCTTTCCTCTCGGTTGGATAGGGGTTTTGCGCGCCCTTCATAAGAACGACGCCCTTGATATGTTTCTCATCGCCGTCCATCCCGATTGGCAAAGCGTTGGCATAAACGCCGTTATTCTTGAGCATATCATGAAGAATGCATGGAAGACCGGCATTCGCTACGCCGAAACGGGCCCCCAGCTGGAAACCAATATCAAAATCCTCTCGCAGTGGAATATTTTTGATAAGGAGCAGCACAAGCGGCGGCGTTGCTACATCAAAACGCTATAAGCCTTTCATAAAAAGGGCTCCCGAAGAGGGAGCCCTTTTGGTTGCCTTCACGTCTTGTGCGCCATCTCTCGCAGGGCCGAGAGGGCATCAGAAATACCGCCGACGGCGTCGATGAGCCCTGCCGCCACCGCTGCCTCCCCCTCAAGAACCGAGCCGATATCGTTGGCGAGCTCGTCCGTTCGGAGCATGCGCGCGCGGAGGTCCTCCTCGCCGATTCGGGAATGGGCCGCTATAAAGCGCAGGATACGGTTTTGCATTCTTTCGAGATAATCAAAGCTTTGCGAGACGCCGAGAATCATGCCCGAGGTACGAACCGGATGAACCGTCATGGTGGCACTCGGCACAATAAAGCTTTTACGTGCCGCTACCGCAAGCGGCACACCGATGGAGTGACCGCCGCCAAGCACCACCGAAACGGTGGGGGTGGTGAGCGAGGCAATCACCTCAGCCATCGCAAGCCCCGCCTCCACATCACCGCCGAGGGTATTCAGGAGAATGAGAATGCCCTCCACGGCATCGTCCTGCTCCAGCGAGACAAGAAGCGGAATCAGATGGTCATACTTGGTTGTCTTCTGAGTGGGATCAAGGAGCGAATGCCCCTCAACCTGACCGACAATACTCACACAGAAGAATTTGTCGCGCGGCGAAGGAATTGCCAAGACACCCATATCGCGGATTGCCTCGCGTTCCTCGCTTCTTGTGTCCGTATTTGTCCTTTGCTCCTCCATACCTTACCCTCTTTTTTTGTTTTTCTTTAGTTTTTGCAAAAATCTTCGCTTTTACTCATTTACAAATCGGGTTTTCGGTGTTATAATAGACAAGGTAAGAATTATGTATAAAGGAGAGTACTTATGAAGGTTCTTGTTGAGACCTCTGCCCGTCACGTTCATCTGACGGCGGAAGACGTGGAGACGCTGTTCGGCGCCGGCCACACCCTGACCAAAAAGAAGGATCTGAGCCAGCCCGGGCAGTTTGCCTGTGAGGAGCGCGTGAAGGTCGTCGGTCCGCGCGGTGAGATTACCGCCAGCGTTCTCGGCCCCGCCCGTCCTGCCAGCCAGGTGGAGCTCTCGCTCAGCGATGCGCGCGCCATCGGCGTTACCGCCGCCGTGCGTGAAAGCGGCGACATTGCAGGCACCATGGGCTGCAAGCTCGTCGGCCCTGCCGGTGAGGTTACGCTTTCGGAGGGCGTGATTGCGGCACAGCGCCACATTCACATGACGCCTGCCGATGCGGCTGCCGCCGGTGTTTCGGACAAGCAGATTGTTTCTGTCAAGCTGGATACCCCCCGTCCCCTCGTGTTCGGCGGTGTTGTCGTCCGCGTGAGCGAGAAGTTTGCGCTGGCCATGCACATCGACACTGACGAATCGAACGCCGCCTCGGCCTCCGGTGAGGTGTTCGGTGAGATTGTGAAATAAGGTTGCAACCATCCTAAAAAGCAAGCTAATAAAGGAGATACGATAATGAGCAAAGTAAGTGAAGCCCCTTACGCAATGAGCACCGAGGTGCAGCACATGTGCGTGGTTACCAAGGGCCCCCACCACGGCCCCGCCCCCATTCCCGAGGAGGGCAAGTGGATTGAGGCCAAGCAGATCACCGATATTTCCGCCTATACCCACGGTGTGGGCTGGTGTGCCCCTCAGCAGGGCGCCTGCAAGCTCTCGCTGAACGTGAAGAACGGTATCATTGAGGAAGCCCTCGTTGAAACCATCGGCTGCTCGGGTATGACGCACTCGGCTGCCATGGCCGCCGAAATTCTTCCCGGCAAGACGCTTCTTGAGGCCCTGCACCCCGACCTTGTTTGCGATGCCATCAACACGGCTATGCGTGAGCTTTTCCTTCAGATTGTATACGGACGCAGCCAGTCTGCCTTCTCGGAGGGCGGTCTTGTCATCGGTGCCGGCATGGAGGACCTCGGCAAGGGCGAGCGCTCCATGGTCGGTACCATGTACGGCACCCGTGAGAAGGGCGTGCGTTACCTTGAGATGACTGAGGGCTACTGCACAAGAATGGCTCTTGACGAGAATAACGAGGTAATCGGCTACGAGTTCGTTTCGCTCGGTAAGATGACCGACTTCATCAAGAATGGCATGGAGCCTAACGAAGCCTACGAGAAGGCCAAGGGTACCTACGGCAGATTCCAGGACGCCGTCAAGTACATTGACCCCCGCAAAGAGTGATTAAGGAGGGAACGAAACATGGCTAAGTTTGAAGGTTACGAAAGACGCGAGGCGAAGATCCTCGCCGCACTGAAGGAATATGGCATCTCCTCGATTGACGAGTGCCGCGATATATGTGCCGCCCGTGGCATTGACCCCTACAAGATTGTAGAGGAAACCCAGCCCATTTGCTTCGAGAACGCGAAGTGGGCCTATACGGTGGGCGCTGCCATCGCCATTAAGCGCGGCTGCACGAAGGCTGCTGATGCCGCCGCCGCTATCGGTATCGGCCTGCAAGCATTCTGCATTCCCGGCTCGGTTGCCGAAAACCGCAAGGTCGGTCTCGGCCACGGCAACCTCGGCAAAATGCTCCTCTCCGAGGAGACCGATTGCTTCTGCTTCCTTGCGGGGCACGAATCGTTTGCCGCTGCCGAAGGCGCAATCAAGATTGCTCTGAACGCCAACAAGGTCAGAAAGAACCCCCTGCGCGTTATCCTGATCGGTCTTTGCAGGAACGCCGCCTACATCATCTCGCGCCTCAACGGCTTCACCTATGTGGAGACCAAGTTTGACCCCTATACCGAGGAGGTTACCGTTCTCTCCGAGCGCGCCTTCTCGAAGGGCCCCCGTGCCGATGTCAAGTGCTACGGCTCTGACAGCGTTCCCGAGGGTGTGGCAATCATGCGTCTTGAGAACGTCGGTGTTTCCATCACCGGTAACTCGACGAACCCCACCCGCTTCCAGCACCCCGTTGCCGGTACCTACAAGAAATGGTGCCAGGAGAACGGCAAGAACTATTTCTCCGTTGCCTCGGGCGGCGGTACGGGCCGTACCCTGCACCCCGATAACATGGCTGCGGGCCCTGCCTCCTACGGCATGACCGACACCCTCGGACGTATGCACGGTGACGCTCAGTTCGCCGGCTCCTCCTCGGTGCCCGCGCACGTGGAAATGATGGGTCTTATCGGCGCAGGTAACAACCCCATGGTTGGTATGACCGTGGCTGTTGCCGTTGCCATTGAGGAAGCCTGCAAGTAATACACTTCCGCTCATACCACACTAACACAAAAGAAAATACCCTGTGCGCAGTTTGCGCACAGGGTATTTTCTTTTATTCTTTATCTTGCTTCTTTGCAAAAAATTTTCTTGCCACCAATAAATAGATAATCAAGAAAACAAGCGCGAAAATGAAAAAGATAAGCTTAAATCCTATGAGAAATTCACCAAAGAAGAACATATTAGTGGCAAAAACGTATACAATACCGATAATTGCCAATGCAAAATACGTATTGGAAACCATGAAAAGCGAAAATGCCTGAATTTCCTTCGCCTTTTTCATGGCAATTGTTGCAAAGATAAGGGGAACAAAACCAAAACCTCCGGCATCAGGCATAAAGCTCATCAATATCTCCGGCGTAGCAGGAATAAGCCACAGCACGGCCTGCCTGAAAAGGGGGTGCTTCCTGTTTTCCAAAGCTTTTTCCCTTTTTTCCTTCTTCTTTGCCAGCTTTTCTTCCGCAAGCTCCGTTTCTTTTGACACCAGCTGGCACTCCTTTTCAAAATCCAACGGAATTGTCTCTGGGTTTTGCGTCCATGTATGCTTTACCGTCCATTGCTTAGACCGATGCGCAAGCCAGAAGGAATATACACCGAATGTCACAACAGTCAAAAGAACCCACACAATTTTTTTGGCAAAATACTGTGTTCCCGTTCCGTCAAAATAAAGCCGATGTCCATCAATCACCGAATGACCGGTAATATATCTCTCCTTCCAACAATGCATCCAATAGGACGCAATCCCCAGCGTCACAAGAGACAGGTAATTCGATGCAATGCTGATGCCGGTAAGAGCAAACAATCCGCCGTCAAAATCCGATTTTCCCTTCTCGACACCCTCAAAGTGCGTGTGAGAAAGCACCCATTTTTTAATCTTCAAGCGCAACCAAAGGCTGTAAATCCCGAGAGTGATAATAGAGAGAAGAAGCCATTGAATATATTTACCGATCAGCTGAACGCCGGTGCCGTCAAAATAGATTCTTCTCCCATTGATACGAGTGCGGCTGGCGATATACCGTTCTCGATAGCAAACCAGCCAAGGGAAAGCCACACCAAATGAAAACATCATGCCGAGCATAAAAACTATCCTGACACCAAACCAACCCCAAACACTCCCGGTGAAGCGAGAAGCCTCAGGAGCCGCAGTAGTATCAGCCCCCGATTGCGTCATGCGTGTAATCCGACGCTTCATCGCTGCAAAAGCCGCACGCACCTTTTGTAAAACAAAGTCAAATATCCTGATAAATTTATCAAATTTGAAAAAAGCAAGGAAGAAAGCAACCGCACATAGTAGAGCACAAAACACGATCATAGGAAGTGACGTTCCTGAAGCAGCAGCAGTCATTTAAAAATCTCCTTTAATACACGTTTAAGTTAACTCTTTTGAGTTATGTTGCTATAATATCACAATTTTCGTGCCTTGTCAACCCTAAAGGGGTAATATTTTTTCTTTATTACGGCTACAATGGAACTAACCCATTTGAGTTAGGAGAAAGGACTATGCGTGTCGGAGAAGCCGTCAGGTTACGCATTGCGGAATTATGCCGCCAACAGGGAATCACCCTGAATAAGCTTTCCACCATTTGTGGGATTACCCAATCCACCTTGAACAACATTGTAAGTGGGCGAAACTCCACCACCACCGTTTCAACCATCAAAAAAATATGTGACGGGCTTGAAATATCCCTTTTGGATTTCTTCTCCTCCCCGCTGTTTGAAAATCTTGAGCAGGAGATCCGATAAGGGAGCGGCTGTTGCCATTAAGGAAGCCTGCAAGTAATTTCTCATAAAACAAAAAATCACCGCGAAAGTCTTCGCGGTGATTTTTGTTTTATGAGAAGCCCTTTGCCCTCTTGCCGTATGAACGGCTTAACGGTAGCTTATCATTTCCTCCTGCGGCTTGCGATGCTTCGGGCGGGGCTCATCCTTGGCATAGCCAAGCGTGATAACAAGGCGTACCTTCCCCTCAGGGAGCGCGGCAAGACGCACGATTTCATCGCTTTCCAGCCAACCGATGATGCAGGTGGCAAGCCCTCTTGCCGTAGCCTCTGCCGTGATGTACGCAGAGAGAATACCGATGTCGATAGAACGGTAATCGTTCTGCTTGAGACAGGAGCCGCGCTCGGCACGGGCATTGTAGGGGCGCTCGGAAATCACAAGAAGGACGGGAGCCTCCTCGGCAAAGACATTGATGTTTGCATCACGGGTGGAGCGCCCCACCGCCCTTGCCACCTCACCGCGGCACACCGTGATATGATAGGGCTGGCTGTTACAGGCAGAGGGGGCCAGCATAGCCGCCTCAAGAATGGCCTGCAGCTTCTCCTCCTCCACGGGGCGGGTGCTGTCATAATGGCGGCAGGAATATCTCGCTTCTGCTATTTCTCTGAAATTCATTCCTTTTTCTCCGTTCTTTCGGTTTAGCAAAGAGTGCCCTTCAGGCCCCTTTTACTGAGGATTCTGCTCCTCTGTGACACTCGCCTCGTAAATGCCATCCTCGGTCTCAAGGCGCGCCACATAGAAGTTGGCAAAGGCTGCCTCATTATAGGGAGTCACAAAAACAGTACCGATGCCACAGACAAGAGAGCCGACAATATACCAGCCGATGAACGAAAGGTCAAGAAGGAAGGCCTGCCACTTGTAGCCCTTCATAAGCCTGCAGCTTTCGGCAATGCACTGGCTTGCGGTATACTCGGGGTGGTCGATGGAGATGTAATAGGCAAGACGGTAGGAGTAGGTCTTAATAATTCCGGGGATAACAAGAAGGAGGCTCCAAAGGAAAATATAGAGGAACTGAAGCACATAGAGAAGCACGGCGCGTCCAAAAAAGCCGTCCTGGAAGCCCTTGGCAAGATCCTGAAGGGTAATTTTCTCCTTCCCTCTCGCCGACGAGAGGAAGACAAACGAAACGCCCACAAGGACAGGACCTAAGAAAATAACAGTGACCAAAAGGGAGGAGAGGAAGGAGGCGATGACGCCATACACCAACATAAGGACAAGGGCCGCGAGCCACTTGTCGGAGAAAATATTGCCTCCCAATTGCGCGCGTGCTGCCGCACGAAGCTGTTGATTTGTTTTCATAGTCAAATCCTTTCTATTTGAAATTGAGTTCGTGACTTCTCTTTCATTATATCTCGTTTCCCCTCTTTTTTCAAGAGGGAATAGAAAAAAAGAAACGGGAGATACTGAAGAAAAAAGGAGGGCAGGTATGAAACGCGAGGAATACAAAAGAATGACAGAAAAGCGGGCGGGGCGCTCCCCTATCGGAAAAAACGGGGCAGCCGCCTTTTTGGTGGGCGGGAGCCTTTCGCTCCTCGGGCAGGCGCTTCTTTCGCTCTACACCCTTATCGGTGCCGATGAAAAAACCGCTGCACTTCTTGTGGCAGTCAGCCTTGTTTTTCTCTCTGTTCTTCTGACGGCGCTCGGCGTGTATGACAGAATAGCGCGGGTTGCGGGGGCGGGAACCCTCGTGCCGATTACCGGCTTTGCAAATGCCGTGGCCTCCCCTGCCCTAGATACGCGCGGGGAAGGATTGATTCTCGGTGTGGGCTCAAAGATTTTTACGGTAGCGGGGCCTGTTCTGCTTTATGCCGTGCTTGCCGGCAGCGCATACGGCGTTCTCTTCTGGCTGTTTCAGCTCTGAGAGCGCAGGGTCTGTACCAAAATAAAAGAGGAGGCTTCCTTCGGGAAGGCCTCGGAGGGAGAAGCTATGGGTAGACTTTTCACACCGCGCCGCCCTGCCTATATTCTGGCGTCGGCTGCCGTAGGCGGATATGAGGAACGAAGGGGCCCCTTTGGGGAGAGCTTTGACTTCTGCGACGATACCGACCAATTTGGGGCTGACACCTACGAGCTTGCCGAGGCTGAGATGGCGCGGCTTGCGCTTTCCTTTGCCTTCAAGAAGGCGGGGCGCAGCGAAGGAGAGCTTTCTCTCCTTTTTGGCGGAGATTTACAAAATCAGTGCGTAGCGACATCGGGGGGGCCTGCCTCCGTCGGGGCTCCCTTCCTTGGGCTTTTCGGCGCCTGCTCCACGATGGTAGAGGGGCTTGGCCTCGGGCTTTTGAGCCTTTCTGCCGATGTGGGGCTCTCTCTTGTGGGGGCAGTCAGCTCCTCCCATTACGCTGCCGCCGAAAGACAGTTCCGCACCCCTCTCGAATACGGAGGGCAACGGACGCCCACGGCCCAGTGGACCGCCACCGCCGCAGGTGCTGTGCTTCTCACCCCCGAGAGGCAGAGGGTGGCTCTTGAAGCCTTTCTGCCCGGGCGGGTTCTGGATGCCGGGGTGAACGATGCCGCCAACATGGGTGCTGCTATGGCACCTGCCGCCGCCGACACCCTGCTTGCCTATTTTGAGGAAGCCGGGGAGAAGCCCTCGGATTTTGACGTTATTCTGACGGGGGATCTCGGCAAGGAGGGGAGCGCGCTTCTCTATTCGCTCGTCGGCGAGAGACTCCCGGGGCTTCAGGAGGTACACCGCGATGCCGGCTGCCTGATTTATAATCCCAATATCCAGGACGTGCATGCCGGGGGAAGCGGCTGCGGCTGTATCGCCTCGCTTCTTTCAGCCCATTTTCTTCCCTCCTGCCGCGAGGGCCGTGTGCGCCGCATGCTGGCGATTGGCACGGGAGCCCTTATGAATCCTATGTATCTTGCCGAGGGGCGGGCTATTGCGGGAATTGCACACCTTGTGCGTATTGCAGCATCATCCGTGACCTGATATCCCATAAAAATTCGGAGGTAATGTATGTCGGGTGCTTCTGATTTTCTTCTCGCCTTTCTTGCGGGGGGAGTTATTTCACTCATTGCCCAGCTCCTTTTGGATTTGACGCGCCTTACCCCGGCGCGCATTTTAGTCCTTTACGTGGTAGGAGGGGTTGCCCTCGGTGCCGTCGGACTCTATGAGCCCATGCGGGAGCTTTTCGGCGCAGGGGTAAGCGTGCCCCTCCTTGGGTTTGGAGGGAACATCGCGCTGGCCGTGCGCGAAGCGGTGGAGGAAAAGGGGCTCATCGGTGCCCTCACAGCACCGCTTGAAGCGGCGTCGGGCGGCACGGCGGCAGCCCTTATCTTTGGCTATATAGCCGCTCTTTTCTGCCGCGGAAGGTCGAAAAGGCTCTGAAAGGAGAGGGGAGCGCACGGACTGTGCGCCCCCCTCTGTTTTATAAAAAGGAATTCTGCTATTTGAGTGGTTTTGTTTACATTTCTCTGTTTTTCCGGCTTATGTGTCTGTTGCCTTGAAATTGTAGATAGGGCGGATTTGCTCCTGTATCTCTACTGTTTCGGAAATGAGCCCTCTGATTTCCTCTATGCTCTTATAGGCCATTGGCGATTCGTCGAGAGTTCCCTCGCCGATGCAGGTGCTGTAAATGCCCTCCATCTCACGCCGATATTCCTCTATGCTCAGGCGCTCTGCCGCCGCGTGACGCGAAAGAAGACGGCCCGCCCCATGCGGTGCGCTCCTGTTCCAATCGGGGTTACCCCGTCCGACGCAGATAAGGGCTCCGTCGCGCATATTGATGGGAATGAGGAGCCTCTCTCCGTGCTCGGCAGACACGGCCCCCTTGCGGAGAATGCGGCTTTTTCCGTCGATGTAGTTATGAACGGTCACAAACCTGTCCTCCGCGTGGAGCCCCATGCCCTCCATAACGGTCTTGGCAATGGCACGACGGTTGAGTGAAGCAAATTCCTGCACAATCCTCATATCGTGAAGATAGGCCTCGAAAAGCTCGCCATGGAGGCATACATCCTCCTTGGGGAGCGGTGCCTCGCGCAGCGCCTTCATGCGCCGCACCTCGCCTTCTATCTCGCGTTCGCGCCCTGCCGCGCGGTAAGAGGCAATCATCTCGGAAAGCTCACGGTGCGAGGCCCCCCTCTCGGCATAGGCGGCCTCGTGAATGTAGTACTCGGCTACCTCGCACCCGAGATGGCGCGAGCCTGTGTGAATGACGAGATACAGCCTGCCGTCCTCACCCTTATCAACCTCAATAAAATGGTTCCCGCCTCCAAGACTGCCAATACTGCGTGCGGCGCGGTCAAGGTTCACGGCAGGAAGGCAGAAAAGCGAGGTGAGCGGAAGCTCCTCTGCGAGGGGGGAGGGCGTATCGGCAATCTCACGCCCCGCAGGAACAGCGGCGTGAATCAGGCGGTCTAAATCACGGAGTGAAAGGGTGCGCTCCGCAAGGGCGATGACTTCCATGCCGCAACCGATGTCCACCCCGACCATAGCGGGAAGCACCCTGTCGGTGACCGTCATGGTTGTACCCACGGTGCAGCCCCGCCCCGCATGCACATCCGGCATAATGCGGATTTTGCTTTCGGCAAATTCCGGGCGTGAGCACAGCGCTCTCAGCTGCTCTTTGGCAAGGTCGTCTACCGTTTTCGCATAGACAACGGCTGTATTGCAGGTGCCAACAATTTCTATCATAATCTTCTCCCTTCGCCCTTCTTTGATTTCTTTTTCCAGTATAGCATATACAGAGGCTCGTTGCAAGGTCACCTCCGGAATTCCCCTCCTCGCGGCCAGAAAAAAACGCCGAGAAAGTATATTTTTCGGCATTCCCCCTTTACAAAGCAAGCACATTGGGTATATAATTAGTATACAAAGTACAGTATCGCGCGGGGAATGCCCCCGTGCGAAGGAGGCTTATTATGGTTTCTGCATCTATGGAGCTGCTCGGACGTCACCGCTCGGTTATCCGTGAAATTTTTGAATACGGCAACCGCCGCCGCAGTGAAATCGGCGCCGAGAATGTGTTTGATTTTTCTCTCGGGAATCCGAGTGTTCCGCCACCGCAGGAGGTTAGTCAAGCCTTGATTACACTTCTGCAATCTAAGGACCCGACATCTCTTCACGGCTACACCTCCGCCGCCGGCTCACCTGCCGTCAGGGAGGCTATTGCCGCTTACATACGCGGGGAATTTGACTTTCCCGCAGATGCAAGCCTTATTTATATGACGGTGGGAGCCGCCGCGGCCCTTACCATTTCGCTCCGTGCTCTTCTCAAGGACGGCGCCGAGGAGGAGGTCATTGTCTTTACCCCCTTCTTCCCCGAATACCGCGTGTTCATTGAGGCGGCGGGAGGACGGGTGGTTCCCGTGCCCTGCCGTGAGCCAGACTTTGAGATTGACCTTGAGGCCCTCAGGGGGGCCATTACGCCACGCACCAAGGCGGTAATCGTCAATTCTCCCAACAATCCGACGGGCGCCGTGCTTTCGCGCGAAAATCTTTTGGGGCTCGCCGATGTGCTGAGTGCCGCGGAAAAGGCCCATGGACACCCTATTTATCTTATCTCGGATGAGCCCTACCGCGAGCTTGTGTACGGTGACACCGAGGTGCCCTACCTGCCCTCGCTATATCGGAACACTGTTGTTGCCTATTCCTTCTCAAAGTCGCTCTCGCTCCCCGGAGAGAGAATCGGGTATCTCCTCGTTTCTCCCGAGGCAGACGATGCCGAGAGCGTCTATGCCGCCATTCTCGGTGCGGGCCGTGCCCTTGGCTTTGTCTGCGCGCCGAGCCTCTTCCAGCACCTCCTGCCCTCCTGCCTCGGCAAGACCTCCGACATTGCCGTCTATCAGAGAAACCGCGACCTGCTTTTTGAGGCGCTCACCTCCTACGGCTTTTGCTGTGTGCCGCCCAAGGGTGCTTTTTACCTCTTCATGAAGGCGCCCTCGGGAGATGCTGCGGCCTTTGCCGAAATGGCGAAGCGGTATGAGCTCCTCCTCGTGCCGAGCGACAGCTTCGGCTGTCCCGGCTATGTACGCATCTCCTACTGCGTTGCCACCGAAACCGTGGAAAGGGCCCTCCCCGCCTTTGCTAAGCTGGCAAAGGACTGCGGGCTTTAAGAGCCTATCTTAAAGAAAAAAGGATAACCCCCAAAAAGCTATATCGGCTTTTGGGGGGTTATCCTTTTTATGCTCTCCCTATCGTGAAGGATAAGGAGGGCTTTTCTTTTCTTGTTCCTTATTCGGCATCAGCCGCATCGGCGGCAACCAGCTTAATAAGGGCCATTTCGGCGGCATCACCGCGACGCGGGCCGAGCTTGTAGATGGCGGTGTAGCCACCTGTTCTCTTCCCGTAGCCGGGGGCAATGGTGTCGAAAAGCTTTTTCGCTACATCAGGCTTAGTGATGTAGGCAAGTGCTTGACGATACGAGGCCAGGGTGTTCGTCTTGCCGAGGGTAATCATCTTCTCGGTCATTGCACGAACTTCCTTCGCTCTTGTCAGAGTCGTTTCGATCTTGCCGTTCTCAAGCAGATAGGTTACCATGCCGCGAAGCATAGCGTTTCTGTGAGAGGTAGGCCGACCGAGTTTTCTCGTTCCGGGCATTGTTCTTTCCTCCTAAACAGTTAATGGTCACTCCTCAACCGATTTCAGGTCGAGGCCCAGGGAATGAAGCTTCTGAATTACCTCTTCAAGAGATTTCTTGCCAAGGTTGCGGACACGAATCATGTCCTCCTCAGTACGGTTAATCAGATCTTCGACTGTATCAATGCCGGCGCGCTTCAAGCAGTTGAAGCTGCGAACCGACAGGTCAAGCTCTTCAATGGTCATCTCAAGAACCTGTCCCAGCTTGCTTTCAGGCTTTTCCTGAATAACGGTGGGGATGCTGGCTGCATCGGTCAACTCTACAAAGAGGTTGAGATGCTCGTTGAGAAGCTTGGCACCGTGCGAAATGGCTTCTTTCGCACTCAGTGTGCCATTGGTAAGCACATGCAGGGTCAAGCGGTCATAATCCGTGATGTTGCCCACACGGGTATTTTCGACCTTGTATTCCACCTTGTAAACAGGGGTGAAAATGGAATCCGTAAAAATGGTTCCAATCGGGGCACTTACACCTAACCCGAGCGATGAAGTGTAATTCTGCTTGTTCTTTTCAGCCGAAACATAGCCACGGCCCGAATCGAAGGTCAGCTCCATGAAGAAGCGGGAACCATCGTTGATGGTGGCCAGGACATGCTGAGGATTCAGAATTTCAATGTCGGCGTCGGGAGCAATATCACCTGCGGTGACAACCTTGGGGCCCGTAACATCGACATAGACGGTCTTGGGACCTTCTGTGTAAAGCTTTGCGATGATGCCCTTCACATTCAGAATGATTTCAGGGACATCCTCCTTCGCCCCCGCCACAGTGGAAATCTCGTGCTTTACGCCCTCAATCTTCACAGAGGTAACGGCATAACCCTTCAGAGAACTGAGCAAAATACGGCGAAGCGAATTACCAAGCGTGATGCCATACCCTCTCTCAAGAGGCTCGGCAACAAACTCGCCTTCGCTACCATCGTTCATCTCGGTAGTGGTAATATTGAATTTCTCAAACATCGGGAAGCTCCTCCTATACACAATAAATCGGATTGCTACCCCAACAAAGCTTGTCGGGGAAGGCTGGCTATTGGAATACCACAACAAGCACGCCGAGGACGCAGCCTTGCCATGGCACTCGGAGGCTTATTTGGAATAGAACTCAACGATGAGCTGTTCCTCAAACTCGAAGTCAATATCCTCGCGGGCAGGCAGAGTAACCACCTTCGCGGAAAGAGCCTGTTCGTTGAAATCGAGCCATTTCGGCTTCACCTTAGTGGCGGCAGTCTCGGCCAGTGCCTTAATCTTGACACCGTCACGGCGGCTTTCCTTCACGGCGACAACATCCCCTGCCTTCACAAGCATAGAGGGAATATTAGCCTTCTGTCCGTTGAGGGTAAAGTGACCGTGCAGAACGAGCTGACGGGCTTCCTTGCGGCTTTCCGCCATGCCCATACGGTACACGACATTGTCAAGACGACGCTCAAGAAGAACAAGCAGGTTGGAGCCTGTCATGCCTTCCTTCGCCTCTGCCAAATCATAGTATTTTCTGAACTGTCTTTCAAGAACACCATAATAACGCCTTGTGGTCTGCTTCTCACGGAGATGTCTCCCGTAATCCTCAACCTTTTTACGGGCAGCACCGTGCTGACCGGGGGCAGCGCCGCGCTTTTCGACGGGGCACTTGCCGGAAAGGCATTTATCGCCCTTGAGATACAGCTTTTTACCTTCTCTTCTGCAAAGCTTGCAGTTAGCACCAGTATATCTTGCCATTTCTTTATACCTCCCTTGGATTAAACACGTCTGCGCTTAGGCGGGCGGCAGCCGTTGTGGGGGATCGGCGTGACATCACGGATCAGCGTGATCTCACGGCCGGCGGTCTGCAGGGCGCGGATAGCCGACTCACGGCCCGACCCGGGACCTCTGACATACACCTCAACCGTCTTCATGCCC
>JAZSHY010000015.1:0-53544 GCA_045533505.1 Eubacteriales bacterium
TACGAAACGCGCTATGCTGAGCTTACCTTTTCCGATTTTGTTTCATAAATGGAGTAGCAAGACAAGATAAATTTGTATGAAACGTAATTCTTATTTCTTTTATTCACAGGACAAGAGGCTGGACGACAGGCGGAGCCTGCCGAACGACAGACCGCAGGTCCCCGTGGGGGCCGCCTCTGTGGCAGCTGATACACCCTTCCGTTACGACGATGAGGAGTATGCCCTGCACACCGCCGACGATATTCTCAACGAGCTCGGTTCTCCGCATACGCACGCCCTTTCCAAGACGAGGGGTGTGACGCTTGACTACCTTCTCCTCGCGCTTTCCGAGCTTTGCGCATCGTTTTCCTCGGTAACGGTGCATAAGAATACTGCCGCAAGGACCACGCTCTTTCTCTCGGTACACGCGCTCCTCTTTTCGGTGGCAACGCTTGTATACCATACGGCTGCCGCGGGGCTCCCCGTAAGCATTTTGGCAGAGGATGGGGAAACACCGTCTCTTACTCTTTCGGTGCCGTACCCCTCGCGTACCGAGGAGGAGGCTGCCGCCGTCTTCGGGCTTTTGAAGGAGGCGCGTCTTCCTATTCTCACGGCTCTTTGCGAGAAGGGTGGCTTTTCGCTTTCTCTCGTGCCGGGTGACAGCGCAACCGAGGCACACTTTCTCATGCCAAGGTCGGAGGGCGACATACTCACGCTTATGGCAGGGGTGGACCCTTCGCTGTATGCGGCCTTCATGCTTCCGCTTCGCCGCTTTACCTATTGATTTTTCTAATTTGTGGCAGATTTGCATTTGGCAAATCTGCCACTTTGTTTTGCCCTCCGCATGCACATAAAAGGACTTTCGCGCGTACACATTATAAAGGAAAAGCAAGAAAGGCGGCAAAGAGGCAAAATGAAACGATTGCGGAAGGGCGTGCTTGTCGGCGCGGCGGCTTTATTGGCCACGCTCCTCGTTACGGCAAGCATGGCCGGCATTGTAGATTATACGGTTCCCGACAGCATTTCGGTTTTTTGTGATGAAGAACCGATAGGCGGGAGCTTAGCAACGATAGCTATGGGAGAATCGGTTCCCACGCTTCACGGAAGCAAAAGTGAAGCAACGGTGAAGCTTTTCGGTTTTCTTCCTATTAAAAAAATAGAGGTCAACAGCTTTCGGCACAAGGTGCTGTGTCCCGGGGGTGGCGTGTTTGGGCTCCGAGCCCCGCTTGACGGCGTGCTGGTAACGGCGGTGGGCGAGGTAAGCACGGGTGACGGTGTGCATCAGCCCGCAAAAGCAGGCGGGCTCATATCGGGCGACCTTATCACCGCCGTCAACGGGCGGAAGGTAACCACAGCGACAGAGCTTTCGGAGGCGGTGGAAAATTCAGGCGGTCAAAGCCTTTGTCTTACGGTGATACGCTCGGGCAGAGAGCTGACGGTTTCGGTTCAGCCCGTTTCGCTTGGCGAAGGGCGCGGCTACCGCATCGGTGTTTTCGTGCGTGACAGTATAGCCGGTATCGGGACGGTTACCTTCATCGACCCAGAAAGCGGCAGCTTTGGCGGTCTCGGCCACGGTGTGTATGACGGTTTTTCGAAGCAGCCCGTCACACTCTCTCGCGGTGTGGTGACAAAGGTTGGGCTTTCGGGTATTACAAGGGGGGCGGCAGGGGCGCCCGGGGAGCTTCGCGGCCATCTTGAGCCGGAAAAAATAGGGAGCCTCCTCTCAAACACCGATTGCGGGGTTTTCGGCGTGCTCCTGACACCTCCCTCCGAGCCTGCCATTCCCGTGGGGCTTAGGGACGATGTCCGACTTGGCAAGGCCGAAATTCTCTCCACGCTTGAGAACGGTGTTACCGAGCGCTACACGATTGAGATTACCGATTTGCGGGGCGAGCGCGACAGCACAAAAAGCTTTTCTGTGCGCATTACCGACCCGCGTCTCCTTGAAAAAACAGGAGGCATCGTGCAGGGCATGTCGGGCTCACCCATTATTCAGGACGGTAAGCTTGTGGGAGCTGTGACGCACGTTCTTATCGGCGACCCGTCCCGCGGCTACGGCATCTATATTGAAAATATGCTGTCGGCAGCGGAGGGTGCAGGCCGATCCCTGGCAAAGGCATCGTAACAAAGAGGGTTGCCCCACGGCAACCCTCTTTGTTGTTGGAATCAGAACTGCGCTTCAAAATCCTCGTAGGAAGACACCGTTCTTCTTATACGCATCTTTCTTTCTTTTTTGGTAAGCCTCGCAGGACAGAACAGGGAGCCGACAGCGAATACCGTCATAAGGATAACTCCGGCACATATGCCCAAACTATAATCCGAACCAATATAAGTGCCGGCAAAGAAAGAGGCCATAATAAGAAAGACCACGGTCATAATCAGTGCCACCCCTGCTGCCGTCGCAGAGCCTATTTTGGCAATGGAAACAACGCGCGTTATTTGCCTGCCTGTGACAAAAAAGTATAAGCCTTGCCAAAGGATAAGCAACGCCCCCACAGCGGTGAGAATAAAGAACAGTGTGGTTAAGGAAAACAGAGTAAGAGCCGGAAGCACCAATTTCATACCCAAGAGCTCGAAAAGGAGATCAGCATTCAATTTCGCACCGTAATCACTCTGTATCTCTTTTTTTGACATGCCGCCGAAAGAATCACTCAGCTTGTCTTTCAGATAGTCCTTTTTGGCAGCTGCTGACTTTTCTATCAAAGAATCAAACAGCTCTTCGTCCTCTTCGCTTGCTCTGAGCCTCTCAAAGAAGTCTGCTTTATGGGTGATGCTTGCTTCCGTGTGTCCGTAAGGAACCTCAAGGCTTGCCGAAAATACAGGCGCAAAGGTAAGGCAGAATACGGCCAGGGAAAGCGCGAGAGCCACCGAGCGGGCTACGATATTCCTTGTGGTGTCCTTTTTGGAGAATATATAGCGAAGAATCATACACAGGACTACAACCGCACCGACACAAATGAGAGAGCACCATGCCATTGAGGAGAGGCTCCCCCCCAGATAAAGGTGACCTACACGGTGGCAAGCCAAAATCACGGCAGGCGTGGCTGTTGTTAATGCTGCGGTCCACCTGTAAAGCTGTGCCTTCCCCCTCGAAATCAGGTCAAAGGTTGCGAGCAGGTTTAACAGGGACAAAACAAACAGAGCCACGGAAACAAGAATGTTCAGAATGCCGAATACCGCGCAAAGCACAAGCGACACAGAGGGGCCTTTGGTATCAAGCTGTGTGACGCCTCTCATGGTGAGATAGAGAAGCCTGCTCACCATGCGCTTTTCTTTCGCGGTCAAGGCTTCCAATTCAATATCGTAAGGCATATCCTCGAGGTCCTCTGCGAGATCCTCTATTTCGGCATAGAGCTTGGGGGATAGCTCCTGCAGCTCCCAAGGGTTTTCCGCATCCTTGAAGCTGTCAAAAAACAAGGTTATGTACTGAAAGGTGTTCAGGCCAAGCGTAACATCCGAGTGTTTAAAATCATTCGTATTTGTGTTTTCGGCTATTTCATTTGCATTAAGCCTGCTTATCGGGAAAAACGAGCCGACCAGCAAAAGAACAGCCAGCGCTAATATGGCGGAATTTCGGATTATGGAGGTAATTCTCAGCCCCCTTTTTGCCGTTTTTTCAAAAGCAGGAGGGGTGGCCTTCGCCGCCTCGGAAGCCGATGCCACGGCACTCTCATCCGTCTGCTTCAAGCCACAGTACGGACAGAAGGCGGCCTCAATCGAAATTTCTTTTTTGCAGCTAATACAGTGCTTCATTTCACATCTCCTTTGCAGTTACAGTGTTGCGCTTATATACTATCATAACAAGGAGAATTTGTCAACACAAATAACTAAAAATTAAGTTATGAATATCTTCTTTTGAAGCGATAAGTGTTGTATAGTTTACATATCAAAGGCGCGAAGAGAGGAGAGGGCATGAATATCGATTACAAGCTGATAGGTGAAAGAATAAAAAAAGCTCGCAAATCCGTGGGCATGACACAGGAGCTTTTGGCTGAAGGGCTGGGTGTTTCGATAGGCTATGTAAGCCAGGTTGAGCGCGGGATAACCAAAATCAGCCTTGACCTTTTGGGGAAGATTTCCGCCATACTGAACTGTGATATAGCAAGCCTTGTAGCCCAAAGCGCTACGAATTACAGCGAATATAGGGAATCTGAGCTTTTGAGTGAAATTCGCAAGCTCAACGGAAAGAAAAAGAAATTTATCCTTGAAGTCATAAAATTAACCAATGAAACCGTATAAAAGGCAAATGTCTGACATCAGGAGAGACACGACAAAAAATCCGCACCGAAGAAACGGTGCGGATTTTTCTTTTTTCGGCCAACATGCCTCCCAAGCCGAGGCTTGTACGAGGTACGAAAAGAGCCGAACGTCCTATTTTTTGCGCGCAAAACGAAAAGCGGCGAATATTACGAATTCCTCAGGTCATCAATAGAAACATCAATGTCCTTGTCAAAAGAGACCGTGATGCTATCCTCTGTAGAGAAGCAAATAACGGCGAATTCAGGAGAGGTATACAATTCCTTCATAGCAATCACCAAACCTTTGCATAGTAATCTAAGTATATACATTATACAACAACCGCTTTTGTTTGTCAATAGGTTTTGTTACTTTTTTATGGAAAACAAAGCACGAAGGAAGAAAAGCTCTTATAATACAAGAGAAAAAAGAACTAAGATTTTTTTAATTTTTCAAGCGAAAGTCCGTAACGCTCGGCAATGTCACGGGCGTA
Organism: Eubacteriales bacterium; assembly: GCA_045533505.1. Lineage (GTDB taxonomy): Bacteria > Bacillota > Clostridia > Oscillospirales > CAG-272 > UBA1740. The sequence continues at coordinate 4,709 of JAZSHY010000015.1, forward strand.
ACTGCGTCCGTCAGGTGCCTTTCTGTAAATTTTGAAGGAGCGGCGCCCCTCCTCCATTCCCGCCACAAGGGTATCCACGCGCCCTCCGCCGAGGGCGGCGGCACGGCGGTTGATTTCCTCGCATTTCATGGCGAGGTCGTGCAGGTGGGTAGAGAAGAGCACCCGTGCTCCAAGCACCGCCATCGCGGCGAGAACCTCGGCGGCAATATACGAGGCCTCAAAGGCACCCGTCGAGGAGAGCGATTCGTCAAGCAGGATGAGCGAATTTTCATCCGCTGCATCAAAAATGTCACGCAGGCGTGCGCACTCCTCCCCCAGGCGTCCCTTATCGAGGGTGTCCTCGGTGCCCTTCGGAAAATGCGTGAAGATGGCGCTGACGGGGCTTATGGCCGCCTCCTCGGCGGGCACGGGGAGCCCCAGCTGGCACATGGCCTGACACAGCCCAACCGCACAGGTAATCACGGATTTTCCGCCGCGGTTCGGGCCCGTGAGAATGAAGAGGCGCCCTCCCTCGTCAAAGGAAAAGTCGTTGTCCACCACCCTATCCTCTATGCGCATGGCTACAGAGGGGTTGTAAAGGCCGTGCAGGCGGAGGTCCTTGCTTGCCATCGGAAGGAGAGCGGGCACGGTAAGGGGATAGCCGCGCTCGCGAAGATTGCGGCACAGCTCTGCACCGCGGGTGATGAACTCAATTTCGGGGAGCGCACGAAGGAGAAAATCGGTGTTTTCGAGAACATATTCCCCGACAATGGCGCGCCAACCGCGCACCGAGGCGCGAAAGACGTCGTCAAGAGCGCCGTTGAAGGCGGCGGCAAGGGCGTCGCGACGGTTTTCGGTTTGCTTTTTGTCAAAGGGTGTAAGGGGGGCAATGGTGGTCATGGCGTCGTTTTTGAAGCTGAGCCGTAAAATCTTGTCAAGCGTCTTGCCCGACTTGAAATGCGACGAATTGACCGAGAGGACACCTGCCTCCTGCGGGCGCATGGCGGCGTCCAGATTGACACCTATGGTAACGCTCCTTACCTCACGGATGCGCGAGCTGAGTGCCTCAAGGTCCGTGTTGAGCTTTTTGTAGTAGTCGCTTGCGGTGAGCTCGTCTACCGTTTTGAAAAACAGGCGGAAGGCCTTGCTTTCGAGACGGTCTTTCACAGAAGCGAGCCCACGGCTCAGAAGATTCACGCATTGCACATAGAGCTCCACCTCGGTGATGCTGTAAAGATAGGACTCTCCTGTCGGCTCATAGCTTGCTTCAAGGCGTCTCAGCTCTACAATATCAAAAAGAAGGGGCAGAACCTCCGAGAGCACGCGGGAAAGCTCGGGTAATGCCTCAAGGTCGCGGAAAACCTCCTGGCGGTAGGCGATGACCTCGGGGTCTTGCGTGAAAAAGGAGGTGAGGGAGCCGTGCTTCAACGAAAGAAGAGAGGAAAGCCCCAATTCCTCGGCCACCTCGCTTGAAATGCGAACGGGAGAGAGGACGGCGGCATCGGCTGCGGCACGGCTCGGATAGAGGAAGCTCAAATATTTCTGTTCCACGGAAAAACCCCCATACTGTACTTTCACTATCAGTATAACACAGAAGCAAAAACAAGTCAAGATAAAAGGCTGCCGGGCACCGAGCCGGTGCCGGGCAGCCTTCTTTGTGCGAAGCTGTCAAAGGGTGCGAACGCGAATCACGCCCTCAATTTTGGCAAGAGCCGCGTTGGTGCCCTCCGGCACAGCGGTATCAAGCTCAAGAATCGTATAGGCATAGTTGCCCTTGGAGCCGTTCGACATGTTGGCGATGTTGATGCCGTGCTCGGCAACAAACGAGGTGATTTGGTTGAGAACATTCGGGATGTTCTTGTGCAGAACACAAATGCGGGCAGCCCCGTTGTGCGGAATGGAAACGGAGGGGAAGTTCACGCTGTTTCTGATATTGCCGCATTCGAGGTACTCAATGAGCTCCTCCGCAGCCATCACGGCACAGTTATCCTCGGCCTCTACGGTGGAGGCACCGAGGTGAGGAATGGCGACAATGCCTTCCACATCCACGGTCTCCTCGGTGGGGAAGTCGGTGACATAGGAGGCAATTTTGCCGCTGGCAAGCCCTTCCTTAATGGCCTCGGCATCGACAAGGTCGGCACGGGCAAGGTTCAGAATACGGACGCCGTCCTTCATTTTGGCAATGGTGTCACGGCAAATCATCTTCTTGGTGTCGGGCGTGGCAGGAACGTGCAGGGTTATGTAATCGGCACTCGCGTAGATATCGTCAAAGCTTGCCGCGCGGTGCACGGCGCGCGAGAGCGACCAGGCTCCCGCCACGGAAAGGAAGGGGTCGCAGCCGATGACGTTCATACCGAGGTTCACACCTGCGTTAGCCACCATGCCGCCAATGGCACCGAGACCGATAACGCCGAGAGTTTTGCCGAGCAGCTCGTGCCCGACGTAGGCCCCCTTACCCTTTTCCACCGCCTTGGCAACATCGGGAGTGCCCTTGAGCGATTTGGCCCAGGCAATTCCTCCTACCACATCGCGCGAGGCGAGAATCAGGGCGAGAATGGCAAGCTCCTTCACGCCGTTGGCATTGGCACCAGGGGTATTGAATACCACGATGCCCTCCTCGGCACAGCGCTCAACGGGAATGTTATTGACGCCGGCACCGCAACGGGCGATGGCAAGCAGCTCGGGGTCAAAGACCTCGTCATGCAGGGAGGCGGAGCGAACCATGATGGCCTCGGCGGCGGGGAGCCCCTCTCCTACGGTATAACGGCTTTTGTCAAACACATCGGTACCAACCGATGCGATTTTATTCATCAGTTTGATTTTCATAGCATATCACTGTGCGGCTTTCGGGTTCTTTTCCGCAAATTCCTTCATAAATTTGATGAGAGCTTCCACGCCCTCGGCAGGCATAGCATTGTAGATGGAGGCGCGCATGCCGCCAACCGAGCGGTGCCCCTTGAGGTTCTTGAGACCTGCCTTCGCGGCCTCCTTCGCAAATTTGGCATCCAGCTCCTCGTTCCCCGTGACGAACACCACGTTCATCATCGAGCGACTCTTCTTTTCGACAGGGGCAATGTAGTAATCCTGGCTGTCGAGATAATCGTAGAGCAGGGCAGCCTTGTATTCGTTGCGGCGCTTGATTTCCTCAAGACCGCCGATGCTTTCCAGCCATTCGAACACGAGCTTTGCCATGTAGATGCAGAAGCAGGGAGGCGTGTTGTACATCGAATCGTTGTCGGCCATCAGCTTGTAGTCCATCATAGCGGGGGCATCGGCTCTGGCATTGCCGAGGAGGTCGTCACGCACGATGACGATGGTGAGGCCGGCAGGGCCGATGTTCTTCTGAGCACCTGCGTAAATGAGACCGAACTTCTTGACATCCACAGGCTCCGAGCAGATACAGGAGGACATATCGGCAACCAGCGGTACGTTGCCCGTTTCGGGGATATAGTAGAACTTCGTACCGTAGATGGTGTTGTTGAAGCACATGTGAACGTAGTCGGCGTCGGGACGGATATCGCTCGGCTTCACCTCGGGAACGGCAGAGAAGTTGGCACCCGCGGACGAAGCGGCACAGGCCATATCGCCGTATTTTTTCGCTTCCTCAAAAGCCTTCTTTGAGAACTGACCGGACACGATGTAGTCGGCGCTCTTATGGCTTGAGAGAAGGTTCATGGGCACCATGGCAAACTGAAGCGAGGCACCGCCCTGAAGGAAGAGAACCTTGTAGTTTTCGGGAATGTTCATCAAGCGGCGAAGGGCAGCCTCGGCCCCCTGGATAATGGGAAGGTAATCGGCGGAGCGATGGCTCATCTCCATCACCGACATTCCGCTTTCGCCGTAAGCGAGAAGCTCAGCCTTTGCTTTTTCCAGCACCTCAAGAGGGAGCATGGAGGGACCTGCCGAGAAATTGTAGACTCTTTCCATGGTCATTTTGCGTCAGAGGACGCATCCTTTCTGTAAAGCTTAGTCGCATAAGCGGCACAATCATCCCAATTATACACCTTTTATTCAAATTAGTCAATCCTTTTTCGGGAGGAAACTCTCTCGAAAGATAAATTTTGGCAGGGTATTTTGAAGGTTTTTTGTTCTAAATCAACAAAGACGGACATCGGATGCGCTTCTTCCGCTTTTTCTCTTGCTTTTTTTCTTCAAAGTGCTATAATAGTTGGGTACGGCGGTATCGCCGACAAAAAGAAACAAGTTTTTAAAAAGAGTGGGATTGACAGGAGCACTGCTATGAACATCTTATTATCCATCTCTATTGCACTGCTTGCGGGACTGCTTATGACCCGTATTTTTAAGCCGATGAGGCTCCCCGCAGTAACGGCATACCTGATTGCCGGAATCCTCATCGGTCCCTATTGCCTCGGTGCCGTCGGGGTGTCCGGCCTCGGCTTCTCCTCTTACGAGGAGGTAGCGAGCCTTGGCATTATTTCCGAGATAACGCTCGGCTTTATCGCCTTCTCAATAGGGAGCGAGTTCCGCATGAGCGAGCTTAAAAAAATCGGTAAGCAGACGCTTGTCATCGGGGTGCTTCAGGCAGTTGCCGCCACGCTTCTTGTAGACCTTGCGCTCTTCGGCGTTATGCTCCTTTTGCCGAGCAAGCTTTCGTCGGCCCAGGTTCTGACGCTCGGTGCGATTGCCACGGCCACCGCCCCGGCTGCCACCCTTATGGTGGTGCGCCAGTTCAAGGCCAAGGGGCCTCTCACGAGCCTGCTTCTTCCGATTGTTGCGCTTGATGACGCCGTGGGGCTTGTGGTGTTTGCCGTCAGCTTCGGGGTTGCCAAGAGTCTGCATTTCGGTTCTCTCGACATCGTGTCCATTCTCGTGAATCCCTTCCTCGAAATTTTGCTTTCGCTCCTCCTCGGTGCGGCTATGGGCATGCTTCTCACCTTCTCCGAGCGATTTTTCAATTCGAATACCAACCGTCTCAACATGACGATTGCGATTGTGACCTTTGCAACGGCTCTTTCGCAGCTTTCCTTTTCGGTGGGCTCCTTGCACTTCGGCTTCTCGTCGCTCCTCGTTGCCATGATGCTCGGTACGGTGTTCTGCAACAGGTGCCCGCTGTCCGAGGACCTTATGAAGGCGAGCGACAAATGGACGTCCCCGCTTTTTGCTCTCTTCTTTGTCATAAGCGGCGCCGAGCTTGAGCTGGATGTCTTCCTCGATATCGCCATTGTCGGTATCGGTCTTGTGTATATCGTCTTCCGTTGCCTTGGCAAATATTTCGGCAGCTATTTCAGTGCCAAGGTCACGGGCTGCGACAGGTCCATCTGCCGCTATCTCGGTGTGACGCTCTTTCCGCAGGCAGGAGTTGCCCTCGGTATGTGCACGCTTGCCATGCAGCTGGGCGATGAGGGGAACCTCATCCGCAACATCACTCTCTTTGCCGTTCTTGTGTATGAAATCTTCGGTCCTCTTGCCACCAAGTGGGCGCTGACTCGCGCAGGCGACATTCACGAAATGCCCGACGAGGTGAAAAACCGCCGCCATCACAAGCTGGCAGCCATCGGCAAAAAGGACAATACCTGAAAAGAAACAGCAACCGTCAAATGGCGGTTGCTGTTTTGCTTGTATGAAGGACTTAAAGCCGCGCGACTCCCTCCTGTTTTGCGGCCTCGAAAACCGCCTTGGCTACCGCGGCGGCGACACGCTCGTCAAGGGCGTTCGGTATAATATAATCGGCTGAAAGCTCCTCGGGGCTGACAAGAGAGGCGATGGCGAGGGCGGCGGCACGCTTCATGCCCTCGGTGATGGCGGTGGCACGGGCATCCAGCGCACCGCGGAAAATACCGGGGAAGGCGAGGACGTTGTTGATTTGATTCGGGAAATCGCTCCGTCCCGTCCCTACCACGGCAGCCCCCGCCTGCTTGGCAAGCTCGGGCTCTATCTCGGGGGTGGGGTTTGCCATCGGGAAGACGATGGCATCACGGTTCATGGAGGCCACCATCTCGGGGCTTACGACGCGGGGTGCCGAAACACCGATGAACACATCGGCACCGCGCATGGCGTCGGCAAGTGTACCCGCCCTCCCCTCGCGGTTTGTGAGGGCGGCAAGCTCTGCCTGGGCGGAGGTCATACCCTCCTTGCCCTCGTGCAGTATCCCCTCTCGGTCCACAAGGGTAAGCTCACGCACCCCGAGGCCGAGAAGAAAGTGGGCAATGGCGCAGCCCGCGCTCCCCGCGCCGTTGACTACCACCCGAACCTCACCGATTTCCTTCTTCACAACGGCGAGGGCACCGAGAAGTGCGGCTCCGAGCACGATGGCGGTGCCGTGCTGGTCATCGTGAAAAACAGGAATATCGCAAAGCTCCTTGAGGCGGCGCTCCACCTCAAAGCAGCGCGGGGCCGAAATGTCCTCAAGGTTGATGCCGCCAAAGCTCCCCGAGAGGAGATAAACGGTACGGACAAGCTCGTCAACATCCTTGGTTTTGATGCAAAGCGGAATGGCATCGACACCGCCGAAGGCCTTGAAGAGCAGGGCCTTGCCCTCCATCACGGGCATACCCGCCACAGGGCCGATGTCCCCGAGACCGAGAACGGCGGTCCCGTCGGTAATCACGGCAACGGTGTTCCATCTGCGTGTGAGCGCAAAGGACTTTTTCTCATCCTTCTGAATTTCAAGGCAGGGTGCGGCAACACCGGGGGTATAGGCCAGCGAAAGGTCCTCACGCGAGTGAACGGCAACGCGTGCCGCCGTTTCGATTTTGCCGCGCCATTCGTAATGCTTCCGCAGGGATTCTTCTGCATAGTTCATAAGACTCTCCCGTGCGGCTCCCGTGCCTTTCAGCCTCTCTTTCAGGGCGACGCGGCATCGGAACCCGCTTTTTTCTTTTTTTCCCCTTTATGATATCCCTTTTTTGATGCTTTGTCAAGCCGAGGCGAGGAAATTTGTTGCAATGCGTCTCCTTTCATGCTATAATAAAAAATGGTAAGGATTTGAACAGCACATACTGCAAGAAAAACAAAAAGGAGATTTCAGAGAATGAGCTTTTTGAAGGGTAAAACCGCTATTATCACGGGCGCAGGCTACGCCAAGCTTTCGGACGGCAGGTGCGGCTCTATCGGCTACGGCATCGCCACGGCATATGCCAAGGAGGGAGCCAATCTTGTGATTACGGGCCGTCAGGTGCCGAAGCTGGAGAAGGCAAAGGAGGAGCTTGAACGCCTCTATGGCATCCGCGTGATTGCCATTTCTGCCGACATCGCGGCAGGGGCCGACAACGAGGCCACCGCGCGCCGCGTGGTGGAGACCGCCGTGTCGGAGCTTGGCCGTATCGACGTCCTCATTAACAATGCTCAGGCCTCGGCCTCGGGCGTGACGATTGAAAACCACACAACCGAGCAGTTCGACCTCGCTATGTATTCAGGTCTTTATGCGACCTTCTATTATATGAAGGCCGCCTATCCGTACCTGAAGGAGACGCAGGGCAGCATCATAAACTTCGCCTCGGGCGCGGGCCTTTTCGGCAATTTCGGCCAGTGCTCGTATGCCGCCGCCAAGGAGGGCATCCGCGGTCTCTCTCGCGTGGCCGCCACCGAATGGGCCAAGGACGGCATCAACACGAACGTGGTCTGCCCCCTGGCATGGACGGCACAGCTTGAAGGCTTCCAGAAGGCCTATCCCGAAGCCTTTGCTGCCAATGTCAAGACGCCCCCCGCAGGGCATTTCGGTGACCCGGAAGCCGAAATCGGGCGCGTTTGCGTTCAGCTCGCCTCGCCCGATTTCAAGTATATGAACGGTGAGACCGTGACGCTTGAGGGCGGCATGGGGCTTCGTCCGTAATTACACGAGCTTCAGGGCCTTGGCTATGCGGTACTGAGAGGCGCGCTTGCGCCTCTTGTAGGTACCCTCGCTCAGGAAATAGAGAGGGCTGCGCCGCGCGCCGCGCCGTGAGCCGATGTCGAGAAGAATCTGACGGCGGATTCCCTCCTCGCAAACCTCTGCCACCGCGTTTTCGATTTTTCGGTTCAGGATTTCGTACTGCGCGAGCACGTCGGGCGGTGCACACCCTCTCCTGAGAATGCTCTCACGCCGCTGATAATCGCCGCAAAGAGCGACGACCACTCGCCCGACCTCAATCGGGAGCTTATCCTTGCATGCCATACGGTCACCTCCCGTACGGTATCCCGTGGAAAAGGAACAGGCTGTCGGCCAGCTCCTCTCCGAGGCTGTCGGTGCGGTCCCAAAGCTCCTCAAGCCGTGTTTTCTGGTTAGCGCATTCCTCTACGGCGCGTTCAAGCGCCTGGATTTGCTCGGGCGTCGGCGTGGCGTCCCCTAGCGCCTCCAGGATATCCTCCTTGGCTCTCTCGGCTGTCTCCATTCTCCCCTCTGCATCCGAAAGCAAAAGGCGAATGGAGGAAAGCTCCTCGCGGATGTCCTCGGGCTCACGCCACAGGAAGCCTGCTGAGGTGCGGGTTTCTTGACTGTAATGATACATTTCTATATCTCCTTTCTCTCGTGTCACCTATTAAGTGACTTTTTTGTCGAAAATGACACCGTTTTTCAGTCTGGCTTCCGGAAAACGGTGTGTTTTTTTTCATTTGGAACCTGTTGCGTGACAAGTATAACACCCAAAATGTATCTTGTCAAGTGACTTTTTTGAAAAAATTGAAAAAACTCTTGATTTTTTCACTTTTTATGTTACAATGGAAGAAAACAGATGTTGGGAGGAAGCTATGACAAAGGGAGAACGCATTCGCGCACGGCGGCGCGAGCTGGGGCTCACGCTTGAGGCTGTGGCATCCGCCACCGCAACCAGCAAGCAAACGATTCAACGCTATGAAAACGGTGTGATAGAAAACATTCCCACCCCACGGCTGGAGGCGATTGCCCGCGTTCTCGGCACGACTCCGGCAAGCCTTATGGGCTGGGAGGAGCTGCCCCATGCCGCTCTTCGCCCGCTTCGTACCAAAAGGGTGCCGCTTGTCGGCAAAATTGCTTGCGGTGAGCCCGTGTATGCCGAGGAGGAGTTCTGCGGCTATGAGCTGGCGGGCGAGGGTATTCCTGCCGATTTCTGCCTGCGCGCGGTGGGCGACAGCATGATAGGCGCCCGTATTCATGACGGTGATATTGTGTTTGTCCGTGCGTGCGACACGGTGGAGAACGGTGAAATTGCCGTAGTGGTCATCGGCGAGGAGGCCACACTCAAGCGTGTCTATTATGACCGCGCGGGGCAAAAGCTTGTCCTCTCGCCGGAAAATCCTCACTATGCACCGCTTGTGTATGTGGGAGAGGATCTTGAAACGGTGAAAATTCTCGGTAAAGCGGTAGCCTTTCAGAGCGCGATTCGCTGAGCCCCTTGCCCTACCATGAGAATAGCACATATTTCACTGCAAGGGGGGCCACTTTTCGGATGCGCGTAAAAACGTCAAAATCCGCCTTCCTCCTTGACGGTGAAGCGAAGCGATGGTATAATAAAAAAGAATGAAAGACTGCGGAGGAGTTTCTCATGAAGCTGAACTATAAACGCACTATTTGTGTCGGGCTCGCCTTTTTTCTGATTTCTATGTTCTGGCAGGTGTACGACACGCTTGTGCCCAAGATACTTACTGATAAATTCGGAATGGAGCAGGTGTGGTCGGGTCTTATTATGGCACTTGACAATGTGTTTGCTCTCTTTCTGCTTCCCCTTTTCGGCGCCCTTTCGGACAAGCTGCATTCGCGTCACGGACGCCGCACCCCCTTCATCTTCATCGGGACGTTGCTTGCCGCCGTCCTTCTTGTTACGGTGGCGGTGCCGGATGCGATGCAAAGGGCACAGCTTTCCGAGATTTCGGGAACCGAGGGCACGGCTTACACCGAGTCGCTTGACGCCCTCTGGGAGAGAAACCCCGAAATTCCAAGCGGACAGGGAACCGAAAAGCGCCCGCTTGATACCCTGCTTTCCGAGGAGGCCTTCAAGTCCATTACCGTCACAGTCACCGACAAGGAGGGGCATGAGGTTACAAATGACGACTACACCCGATATGTCGTGCCCGCACGGCAGGCGGTGGCCCGTGATATAACGGCGGAGAGTCCACTTTCACTTTGGCTTCTTATTGCACTGCTTCTTTTGGTGCTTATCTCCATGGGCACCTTCCGTTCGCCTGCTGTGGCGCTGATGCCCGATGTCACCGTAAAGCCGCTTCGCAGCAAGGCCAATGCCATCATCAATCTGATGGGGGCAGCGGGAGGAATTCTCGTGCTTGGCCTTGGCATTGTGTTTGGTACGGGCAAGGTCGAAAATGCCCTCATGTCGTATACCGTCTTTTTCCTTGTCATAGCGGCCCTCATGCTTCTTTCTCTCCTTGTCTTCCTTCTGACGGTTCGCGAGCCGCGCTTTGTTGCGGAGATGGAGGAGGAGAACCGTCGCTTCGGTCTTTCGGAGGAGGGGGAGGAGACGGAGGGGAGCTCGCGAGGTCTCACGCGTGAGCAGATGAAATCGCTCCTCCTGATTCTCGGCTCGGTGGCACTTTGGTACATGGGCTATAACGCCGTTATCAGCAAATATTCGGTCTATGCAGGCAGTGTTCTGGGGCTCGATTACAATATGACTCTGATTATCGCCCAGGCCGCCGCCATCCTCTCTTATATTCCCGCAGGCCTTCTTGCCGCCAGAATCGGGCGGCGCAGGTCCATCCTCATCGGGGTTGCGCTCCTCTTCACGGCCTTCCTCTTTGCCGCCTTCCTGAGGGCGGGCAGCTCTATCCTTCTTGTCAACCTCCTCTTTATTCTGGCGGGGATTGGCTGGGCCACCATCAATGTGAACTCCTTCCCGATGGTGGTGGAGCTTTCCTCCGCGGGCGATGTCGGGCGGTATACGGGCTTTTATTACACGGCCTCCATGTCGGCGCAGATTGTGACGCCGGTTCTCAGCGGCCTTTTTATGGACTTCTTTGACATGACGGCCCTCTTCCCCTATGCAGCCCTCTTTGTGGCGGGCTCGTTTGTCACCATGCTGTTTGTTCGCCACGGTGACACCTGCGAGAGCGAAAAAAAGACCATGCTTGAACGGCTTTCCGCCGACGATTGACCTTGAAGGAGGTATCCTGTGAAATTTGAGATTGTAGCAACCTGCCTTTTTGGGCTTGAGCATCTTCTTGGCGAGGAGATTGACGCCCTCGGCTACGAGCGCACCTCGACGATTGACGGGCGTGTGACCTTTGAGGGAGATGCCGAGGCGGTGGCCCTTGCCAACGTGTTCCTTCGGTATGCCGAGCATGTCTATATTAAGCTTGGCTCCTTCCGCGCCACGAGCTTTGACGCCCTTTTTGAGGGGGTTCGCGATTTGCCATTTGAGGCCTTTATCGGGCGTGAGGACGCCTTCCCCGTGAAGGGGCATTCCATTCAGTCGGCGCTCCACTCCATTCCCGACTGTCAGAGAATTATCAAAAAGGCGATTGCCACGCGCCTTACCGAGAAATACGGCATTCGCTGGTTTCCCGAAACAGGCGTCTCTTATCAGATTGAGTTCTTTATCCTGAAGGACGAGGCCACCCTGATGATTGACACCTCGGGTGAGCCGCTTTACAAGCGCGGCTACCGCAAAAAGACAGGCCCTGCCCCCCTGCGGGAAACTCTCGCCGCCGCTATGGCTGCTATCTCTCGCCCACGCGAGGAGGTGCTGTTCTGGGACCCCATGTGCGGCAGCGGCACCATCGCTATTGAGGCGGCTATGCTGCAAAACCGTATTGCTCCGGGTGCGCACCGTGCTTTTTCGGCTGAGGCCTTTCCTGCCATAGGGAGGGCGAGGTTCGCTTCCGCAAGAGAGGAGGCCGCCGATTTGGCAGAGAAGACAGCGTTTGAGGTATTTGCCTCGGACATAGACCCCGCCATGGTGGCCATCACCGAGGAAAACGCCGCCGCGGCAGGCGTTCTCGGCACGGTTCGAGCCTTCGTGGCGGATGCCAGAAAAATCAAGGCAGAGGGGCGGCGCGGTACGATTGTAACCAATCCCCCTTACGGGCAGCGCCTCGGTGAAAGACGGAGTGTTGAGGCCCTCTATCGGGAGATTGGCATGCATTTCCGTTCGCTCTCTCCCTGGCAGGTCTACATCATAACCTCCGACCAGGAATTCGAGTTTTATTACGGGAAGCGCGCCGATAAGAAAAGAAAACTTTACAACGGTATGATTCCCTGCTCGCTTTATCAGTTCTTCAAAAATTGAAGGAGTGGCTGTCGGCCCACAAGAGGCTGACAGCCCTTTTTCTCTTTTTTGCGAGTGAATGAATAGGGAAAAAGAGGAGATACTAACCAAAAAAAGAAAAGAGAGGGAAGGGAATGCGGCTTTCTTTGGAATACGAGGAGAATATAAGAGAGCTTTCCGAGGCCCTGCGTGTTTCGGAAAATTTTGACATGCTTATGCGCCGTCTTTCGGTGGGGGAGGACGAGCTGTGCGCCTTCTACATCGACGGCTTTATCAAGGATGCGTCCATGCAGAAGATGTTTCAGCATTTCTTCTCGCTTTCGGGGCTGCCTCACGGCGAGAGGGCGGCAGAGAGCTTCGTGACATCGAATGTGCCGTACGTGGAGGTAGAGTGCGAGAGCGAGCTTTCGCGCCTAGTGTTTTTTGTGATGTCGGGGGCTATGGTGCTCCTTGGGAGTAGCTTCGGCGATACGGCCATTGTGGTAGATGCGCGCACCTACCCGGCCCGTTCCCCCGAGGAGCCGGACAGTGACCGTGCCATGCAGGGGGCCAAGGACGGCTTTGTTGAGACCTTGATTTTCAATACCGTGCTTCTTCGTCGCCGCATCCGTGACCCGCGCCTCACCATGCAGTATATCGGCCTCCGAGGGGCCTCTGGCACCGATGTCGTGGTGTCCTATCTTGACGGGGTGGCAGACCCCGCGCTTGTCCGTGAGGTGGTGGAACGGCTGAAGGCTGCGCACCCCTCCTCGCTCACCATGGGCTTTCAGAGCCTTTCGGAATGTTTGATTCGGCGGCGGTGGTACAATCCCTTCCCCAAAATCCGCACGCTGGAACGCCCCGATGCCGCTGCCGCCCATCTTGCCGAGGGGAGTGTTCTTGTCCTTTGCGACACAAGCCCGCAGGTTATGGTGCTCCCTACCTCGATTTTTGACTTTATGCAGGAGACAGATGACTATTATTTCCCCCCGCTTACAGGCACCTATCTCAGGCTTGTCAGGCAAGCCGTGCTGCTGCTTGCACTCTTTTTCACCCCGGTTTGGTATCTGCTCCTTCGGCACGTAGAGCTGCTTCCTCCCGCCTTGCATTTTCTTATCCCCGAGGAGCCAGGGCAGCTGCCGATTCTTATACAGCTGTTCTTAGCCGAGCTTGCCATTGATGGGCTGAAGCTTGCCTCGATGAACACGCCTGACCGCCTTGCAAGCTCCATGAGCGTGGTGGGTGGCCTGATTCTCGGGGACTTTGCCGTGCGTGCCGGCTGGCTCTCGGGCGATGTGATTCTTTATATGGCCCTTGTTGCGGTGGCGGGCTTTGCCCAGCAGAATTATGAGCTTGGCTACGCCATCAAGTTTATGCGCATGCTTCTTCTTATCCTCATAGGGCTCTTCGACACCCCGGGTCTTGTTCTCGGAATTTTGGTGATTCTTCTTCTGATTGTCACAAACAGAACCATCGGCAACCGAAGCTATCTCTATCCGCTTATCCCCCTGAACCTGCGTGCCCTTACGCGGCTTCTTTTCCGATTGCCGAAAAATGACTACGGAAATATAAAAAGCAGGAATAAAAACAAAAAAACCACTTGACAAAATCACAAAACATGCTATAATAGGAAAGTACCGCGACATAGCGGTCTTTCATTGCGGCATCGCCAAGCGGTAAGGCAACGGACTCTGACTCCGTCATTACCTAGGTTCGAATCCTAGTGCCGCAGCCAAAGAAAAAGGACACCCGTGGGTGTCCTTTTTCTTTGGCTCCGTCACATCGAGCCTAGCTTCTTGCGCCTCGGCGCAAGAAATAGGTTCGATCACCCAGCCCGAAGAAGTGTGAGCTTGCTCACCGGGCGCAGGGCGAGGGTGAGCTCGCAAAGCGAGCAATCCTCTTATGAGCGGCCTTGCTGTAACGAATGGCTTGACACCCGTGGGTGTCCTTTTTCTTTGGCTCCGTCACATTGAGCCTAGCTTCTTGCGCCTCGGCGCAATGGCTTTTATTATAGTGTTTTATGGTATCCGATGACGCTTTTTAAATGCCTTCCCTATAATCCTTCGGTGAGCAGCCTGTTATCCGTTTAAAGGTTTTTGAAAAGTGGGGAAAATCATTAAAGCCGACTGCCAAGGCAATTTCCTTGACGGATGCATTGCTTGAGCGCAGCATGTCCATAGCCACCGAAATACGGTAATTGAGAAGGTATTCGTGGATGGAGGTTTTAATGTACTTTCTGAATATGCGGTTGAGATAGATTGGGCTCATATGGAATTCTCGCCCAAGCTCCTCATAGTCAATGCGATTCATATAGTATTTGTGAAGGTGGTTTGCAATCCGAGAAGCAAGCGAGCTCCCGCATACCGTGCCGCCGTCGGAACGCTTGCGGCTTTCACGTACTGCGCTGATGAGCAGAGCCTTAAGTGTAGAGGAAAGAAAAAGCTGCTTTAATTCTCCTCCTACGGCATACTCTGTGACAATCGCGCGAAAGCTATGCTCGCTATCGGTAAAATCCTGAAGGATAAGGGGTTGATTTAATTCCTTCGCATCCTCTATATCCGAGCTCAGCAGCTCTTCCCCTTGCGGAAAGCTCTCGGCGTGTATCGGATGATATGGGCGCATCAAGTGAGCATATTCCTGCGTAAAATCGAAGTTTACTGTCATATACTCTATATGACTGTTCTGAGACGGATGCCAGGAGTATTCCACACCCGCGCGAAAGACGACTACGGTTGCGCGTTGAAGCTGATAGGTGTGCCCATCAATGGTCATTTTGCCATCTCCGCCCAGAATGTAGTAAAGCCTTGCGTCATGTGCCTTAAGCTTGTAGAAAATATCGTATTCTGTCATAGCGTTTACTCTGGCAATGAGTGCTTGCCGCACAAACGGCGCAATATCGGATAAAAGCATAGCAACCTCCTTAATAGCTTGCGTTGCGTATTCACATGCCGCGGTTATTCAATTATAACACGTTTGAGCAACTTTGTCAAATCATATAGGATTGAAAAACACAAATTTAGGTTCGAAATCCTCATTTACATTTTTCTATGAAGTGTTAAAATATATACAAACCATGAAAAGGAGAAAGCAAATGAAAAAAAACACAAGACTTACAGTGGCGATGATTGGTTGCGGTGGTTTTTCCGAGCAATTTATGCCTCTTTTTAAGGCGCATCCCTATGTGGAAAAGGTATATTTGTGTGATTTGATAGAAGAAAAAGCGAAGAAGTGGGGCGAACACTTCGGGATAGAGACTATCGGAAGCTTCGAAGAGGCACTTGAGAGAAAGGATATCAACTGTATTGCTAACTTTACCGAGCGCCATAAGCACGGTGATATCGTAATCAGAGCGTTGGAAGCGGGCAAGCACGTGTATTCGGCAGTTCCCATGGCGTCCACTGCCGAGGAGTGCAAGAGAATTATAGAGCTTGTCGGACAGACGGGTCTTACTTACATGATCGGTGAGACTTGCTATTACTTTCCGTGCGCTATGGTATGCCGCGAGAAGTTCCGTGAGGGCGTGTTCGGAGATATGGCGTATGCCGCGGCGCAGTACTATCATCATATAGACTCTATCTCTTACGGAAAGCGTCCTGCCGAGCGCGGAATGCCGCCGCTTCTCTACCCCACGCACTCTACTGCCATGGTGCTCTCTGCCTGTGATTCCTATGCGGTAAAGGTTGCCTGCTTTGGCAACGAAGAGCGTTCGGGAGACAAAGCCTTTACCAAGGAGGGGAATCCTTGGGGGAACTGCGATATTAACCAGACCTTCCTTATGAAGCTTGCCAATGGCGGTATTGCCCGCATTACCGAGGCGCGCGGCTACGGCTATGTTAAGCCGAGCTCCTACATCTCAGGCTTTTACGGAACGAAAGCAAGCTATGAATTCAGCAACGCCCAGCACCTTCTGTACGAAAGATATCAGGAGGGCCACAGAGAAAGGGTAAAGCTCACCGATTTGAGCAGCTATGTAAACCCGGCAGCCATGACGGAGAACAGCCATCTTCCGGACTTTAAGCAAAGGGTGGCAAACGGAGAATGGCAAGGGGACTCCTTCGCCCCTGTACAAGCGAAGGACGCCGCAAGGCTTCCCGCGGAGTTTGAAGGGGTGAGAAACGGACATATGGCCTCTCACAAGCTGTTGGTTAATGATTTTTGCACCGCTGTTCACGACGGCACGCTTCCTATTTTGAATGCCTGGTTTGCAGCAAGAATCAACCTCCCCGGAATTGTGGCAATGGAATCGGCAAGGCTTGGCGGTGTTACGCTGGATGTGCCTGATTTCGGTGACGCTCCGAAGAAGTTATAATTCTTGGGTTCTTCGCTGTCGGCTTTAAGCCGCTTGTGAAGGGTACGGCTTGCGGTACTACCCCTTGAAAAGAGTATAAAAAAGGGTGGGGAATTTCCCCGCCCTTTTTGCTTTTGTTTTGACAGTTGGCTTATCTCCCGTAGCGTGCGACGGGGTAAGCCCGCGTCACGGCACGCCGCCCCTCTCCGTCAACAAGCTCAAGGCGGAAGTATCCCGAGGAGGCCGAGACGGCGAAATCCGCCGATGTGAGGCCGTCTGCCGAGGCGCGCCTCATGGCACCGCGCCCCGCCGTGCGATAGAGAATCTCTCTCACGCGTGAGCATTCGACGTGAAGCCGCCCCTCCTCCACCGAAAGCTCAAGGAGCTGCGGCCCTTGGGAGGCATAGCAGTCGCCTGCCTTCAGGGCGGCTATAACGGCGGGGTAGGAGAGTGTCTGCGCCTTTATCATCATAAAGCCGGCGAAAAGCTCACCGGGTGCGGCGCAGGAGAGACTCGTGTGTGTGTCATCGGCGGCAATCGGCAAAAGCGAGGTGTGACCGCCGCGGAGCATGCGCTCATAGAGCACGGTGCTGCCGTCATCGCCGAAGCCCCAGGAAAGCGAGGCACCGTTGTGGATTTCCATACCGAAAAGTCCCTCAAGGGGAAGAAGGTCTGCCTCGGTCCCGAGCGAATAGCTCGGGTGGTTGAGAATAGGAAGAAAGCCTGCCGCGCGTGCCGCCCGAATCAGGCGGTTGACAAACACGGGAGAATAGTGATAGGAGTAAATCGGCTCACCCGTTGTCAGAACCGATGAGGCAAAGGCAGCCGCATTCCCGTGAAAAGCAATGTTCTTTGTAAAGAATACTTGTCTTTCCACCTGCGTGCTCTCGGCAATCAGCGAAAGATGACAGAAGGGGGCGTCCCCTTCGTGCTGCCGTGCGTCCTCCACCGCGATTTCATAGCCGCGCAGGGCAAGAAAGCTCCTGTCGCTCAGCTCGCTGTGGTCTACCATAACATCGTGGTCGGTGAAGGCCACAATGCTGTATCCCTTTTCGAGGTAGGCGGCCTTAAGCTCCTCGGGCGTCATTTTTCCGTCGGAAACCGTCGTGTGCGCATGCAGATTGGCCTTGTAAAACTGCCCCACCGTGGGGAAGAGATGTTCTTTCATAGAAGGCCTCCTTTTTTCATATGCAGGGCTCTCAAAAGGGCGGTCACTGTCTTTCCGTCCTCAATTTCCCCGGAAAGTGCCATGAGGCAGAGCTCCTCAAGGGGGCGTCGCTCGACCTCGACAAGCTCCCCCTCGTCAGGCTCGCATTCGCCCGGGGTGAGTCCCTCGGCGAGATACAGCTCAATGACCTCGCCGAGGAGGGCGGGGGAGGGGACGTAACGCCCGAGCGAGGTGAGGCGCGCCGCCGTGTAGCCGGTCTCCTCGCGCAGCTCGCGGAGGGCCGCCGCCCGTGGGCCTTCACCATTTCTGTCAAGCTTCCCCGCGGGGATTTCATACACCACCCGCCCATGAGGGTAGCGGTATTGGTATTCCATAAGAACCGTTCCGTCCTCAAAGAGGGGGACGACGGCCACCGCGCCGTTGTGAAGAATCACCTCGCGCGTGGCGGTGGCACCGCCCGGCAGGCGTACGGTATCTCGGACAAGGTGTGCAATGTGCCCCGTGAAAAGCTCCTCGCGCGAGAGATAGTCCTCGCGGAGCGCGCCCTCGTGCGCACGGCATGCCTCTCGGACAGCCGAGCCCTCCCCATTCACCGTCCCTTTGTAGGAGGCGAGGATGGCGTCGTGCGCCGCCTTTGGCACCATGCTGGCAATATCCTTGCCGAGCGAGAGCGCTTCTCTTACGGCAGAGGAGGAGACGGCAAAGAGCCCGTCCTCGGCCTGAAGGAGCTCGGTGGCAACGCCGCCGCGCGCGAGGTTGTAGGCAGCCATTTCTTGCTCGTAGGCAAGGTCTTCACGGCTTCGCACGCCCTTCACAATTTTGTCAAAGGCATGCTCCTTGGCGTAGTCGGCTACCATTCCGTCGAAAAAGATAACAGAAGCATTTTTGAGGTGCTCTGTGGCAAGGCGGAGGAATTCCACCCTGTCGGCATAGGAGAACAGCCCGCGCTTCTCGGGATTGATACAAACAGCAACCGTTATGCTGTCAAAGCGCGCGGCGGCACGCTCGATAACAGAAAGGTGCCCCAGCGTGCAGGGGTCGTAGCTTCCGGGCAGAAGGGCCTTCATTTCTTCCCCTCCCATTCCCATATCGCTATGTGGGAGACCGAATAGCGCGCGGCCTTACGGAGGGTAAGTTCCGCGGGGAAGGCTTCGGGCGAAAGAGGGGCGGGGGTTTCGGTCACGATAAGCGCCCGGGGGGCGGCAAGCCCTGCCGAAAGAATGCGGGTGAGCGCGTCCTCCGCCGCGCTCCTCTCATACGGCGGGTCAAGGAAGATAAGGTCGTAGGTTTTCTGCCCCGCCTCCTTGCGTATCACGTTTCTGTAATCGCTGATAAGGTATTTCCCTTGCGAGAAGAAGCCACACCGCATGGCGTTTTCCTTGACAACCGCCATCGCCTCGGGTGAGGCGTCGACAAAGGTGGCATCGGCGGCTCCGCGCGAGAGGGCCTCAAGCCCAAGCTGCCCCGAGCCCGCAAAGAGGTCGAGCACGTGCCGCCCCTCAAGCTCAAATTGCAGGGAGGAGAAAATGGCCCCCTTCACCCTTTCGGAGGTGGGGCGGGTTTGCATTCCCTCAAGGGTTGTGAGTCTTACTCCGCGGGCCTTGCCGGTGATAATACGCATCATGTTGCTTTTGTACCTTCTTTTTCAAAATAACGGGAAATGCTCCGCGCATCCGACACGGTAATGCCGGGGACCGAGGAAAGCTCCTCAGCCGAGGCCTCGCGTATCCTTGCGATGCTGCCGTAATGCGAGAGAAGAATCTTGGCCTTCTTCGGCCCGATTCCCGGAATGCTTTCTAAAGACGAGTGGCGCAGGGTTTTTCTCTTTTTCTCGTGAACGCTGCGAAGGGCGAAGCGGTGCGCCTCCTCCTGTATCGTGTAAAGCAAGCGGTAAATGCCCTTGTCCGAGGCAATGCTGATTTCTGCCTCACCGTCGGTGAGCGCACGCGTCTTGTGAAAGTCGTCCTTCACCATGCCGAAGATGGGAAGGGTGCCTCCCCATTCCTCAAGGGCCTTCCTTGCGGCATGCACCTGCCCCCGTCCTCCGTCGACGAGAATGAGGTCGGGGCGCGCGCCCAGGGAGCCCTCCTCCTTCCCGATATGGGCAAGGCGGCGGGCTACGGCCTCGTGCATGGAGGCGTAGTCGTCAACCGTTTCGGTTCCTCGGATGCGGAAGAGGCGGTAGTCACTGCTTTTCTTTCTGCCGCCGCAAAATACCACCATGGAGGCGGTGATGGCCTCGTTGCCAAGCTCCGATATGTCAAAGGCCTCAATGCGCTCGGGCACCACCTCAAGAGAGAGGAGGGAGGCAAGGCGCACGGCGGTTTCGTCACGGCTTTCCTTTTCGGCTACATGCCTCGTATAGGTCAGGCGGGCATTCTCGCTTGCCATGCGGCAGAGGCTCTTCTTCCTTCCACGCTTGGGGAGCAGCACCGCGACACGGTGGCCGCTGAGGGCGGTAAGGCTCTCAGCAAATTCCGAGACGACCTCGTCATCGGCAGAAAAATCAAGCAGCACCTCGCGCGGAATGCTCCCCGCGCCGTATATGCCGCAAAGAAAGGAGAAGACCGCATCGGGGGTATCCAGCTCTCCCTCCGAGAAGGGATAGTCCTGCTTCCCCAGCAAAATGCCCTCGCGCACCGAAAGGAGCGAAAGCACGCCTCCGCCCATCTCACTGCTGTATACGGCAATGGCATCGCATTCCACGTCGCTGTCCGAAACTACCCTCTGCTTGTCCTTGAGCCGTGCGAGGGCGGCGGCTGTATCGCGGAGGCGGGCAGCTTCCTCAAATCTCTCGGCCTCCGCGGCGCGCTTCATGGCCGCCGTGACTGAGGCCTGAGTTTCAGAAATCCGCCCCGAAAGCACGCGGCGGACGTTGCGAATGACGGCTTGGTATTCATCGGGCGTGATTTTCCCGCGGCACAGTGCCATGCATCGTCCCATATCGGCATACAGGCAGGGGCGATGCCGCCCGATTTCCTCGGGGTAGCGGTGGCGGCAGGTGGGCAGACGAAAGGCGCGTGTCACCGCCTCAAGGGCGGCATACGCCTCGCTCATCCCGGGGTAGGGGCCGAAATATTCCCCTGAGGGGGCCTGACGGTCACGTGTGACGAGGACGCGGGGATACGCTTCGTCTGTAATTTTAAGGTAAGGGTAGGACTTCGCGTCCTTCAGCTTGATGTTGTAATAGGGAGTGTGCTTCTTGATGAGGGCATTTTCAAGAGTCAGGGCCTCCATCTCGCTTCCGCAGAGAATGGTGTCAAAATCCTCAACCGATGCCACCATCCGTGCTGTCTTCCGATTGTGAGAGCCAACGAAATAGCTCCCCACACGGTTGCGAAGGGCACGGGATTTTCCCACATAGATAATACGCCCCTCGCTGTTTTTCATGATATAAACCCCGGGAGAGGGCGGGAGGGCCGCCGCCTTTTTCCGCAGAGCCATAAGCTTTTCGTCGGTCATAGCACTCCTCTCTCCCAAAAAGGCAGCCGGGAGAAGCTGTCACCCGGCTGCCTTTTATTTGTGCCGTCAGTCATTGAGGCCGCTTTCCAAAAGCTCCTTTAGACTTGCAATTGCGGTTTTCTCATCGGCACCGTCTGCTAAGAGAGTAATCTCCATACCTTGTGTTACGGCCAAAGAAAGCACACCGAGAAGACTTTTGGCATTCACTCTTCTGTCCCCCTTTTCTACCCAGATGGAGGACTTATAAGAATTTGCCTTCTGAATAAAGAAGGTAGCAGGCCTTGCGTGAAGACCGACAGAATTCTTAACTGTGACATTGCAGGATACCATAAGGAACACCTCACTCCTATATCTTTATAACAATATTATAACAAAATGTAATCCCAAAAGTCAAGGATTTTCTCAAAAAAGCTGAAAAGAGCTAATGCCGTCCCCGGTATCCTCGGCGTACAAGGTGCACGGAGGTGGTAGCCGTTTCGGTTTCGGTGGGGCGACTGAGTGCAAGCGTTTCTTCTTCACGCGCGGCGCGCCGCATTGCCATAAGAAGGCCGAGAAAGAGGAAGAAGAGAAACATGATAATGGGGCTTTCAAACGAGTAATTGGCAAATTCGGGGAAGAGCATCGCGAAAAATCCCACAATTCCTCCTGCGGTTATCAGGCGGTAGCGGTTTTCTCTCCCGTAAAGGCATACGGGGAGGAGCGAACGGAGGGAATAGAGGATAAGCAGGAGAAAGAAGGCGAGCGCAGGCAGCCCAATGAGCAACGCGATCTGCAGGTAGAGATTCCCGGCGTTTTCGGCTCCGAGCAAGAGGGGAAGCGGCAGGGCATCGGCTCCGAGGCCGAGAGGGTATTTCCAAAGAAGAGAAAGGGCGCGGTGAAAGACCTCGTGCAGGGAGAGAAGAGTCTCTCCGACTCCCGAAAAGGCCAGGAGCGAGGCAAGTGCCTCCACTGCCTTTCTCGGCAGAAAAAGGAGAAGGCTCGGGAGAATGAGGAACAGGGGGAAAAACCAGCGCGTCGGGCGGCATCTCGCAAGAAGCCAAAAGAGAAGAAGCGAAAGGAGGAGTGAGAGATAGGTCGTAAGCGAAAGTGAAAGCGAAAGGCTCACGGCGAGAATGAAGAGGCTCGGCAGATAGCGGGGCCGCAGCTTGCCTCCCTCAAGGAGAAGCGAGAGGGCAAGCGGAAAAAGAAGCAAAAGATAGGATGAAAAGCTCCCGTCGGAGGGGAAGAGAAGACGGAAGCCGTCGAGCAGGAGAGAGGCTGTTTCGCCTTCGGCAACGGCGGGGGCAAAGAGAGAGAGACAGCGGAGAACAATGCCGAAGGCACCGAGGACGGTGGCGGCAAAGAGAAGTCCGTTGGAAAACAGGAGAATCGTACGGCGCGTCAGAAGAAGGTTGGCGGCAAGGAAATAGCCGCAAACCGTAAGAATGGCATCGGAAACAAAGGCAGAGGCTCCCTTGTGAAGCCCCACACCCGAGATAAGCGAGGAGAGCACGAGAACCGCAACAAAAAGCAGGACAAAAAGGTCGCTAAGCTCAAGGAAAATCCGCCTTTTTCCCGAAATGAGCTTCAGAAGGTAAGAGAAGAGAGTCAGAAGCAGAAAAAACGAAAGAACTCCAATACCGTAGGGGGAAAGAGGCGTGAAGGGAAAGAAAATTCCCGCAAGAACAAGAGAAAATTCCGGTGAAGTCAGAGAAAGGCAAACGAGGAGAAGGGCGAGAAGAAGAAGGCTTACGGTAAGCGGTGAATAAAAAAGTGCCGTTACGGATAGCAGAAGGCCCGAAAAAAGAATGAGCCAGCCCGAAAGCGGACGGCGCTTCGAGGCATAGGGGCGTCTGAGACCGAGCGTGTGGAAGAGGAAGCGAGAAAGGAAGCGGTCCTCGTTCAGAGCACGGGCAATCGGCGCGCGAAAGGGAAGGAGAGTAAGAGAAAGGATAAGAAGAACTATGCCAGAGATGCCGTCGGCAAGCAAAAGCGGGAAATCGTCGGTCAGAAGGGGGAGAATAAGACAACGGAAGAGGGCGACAAGCCCCATGGGGGCAAGGAGGAGCGTGGCGGCACGGAGCTCGGTCATGGCCGTTCTTTCACGCAGATACCGCAGAAAGCGGTAAAGCGGGGAGAGCTGTATGCGGTGCAGAACGCGCACCGTGCGTAGGCGCGTGGCCTCGGCATGACGGAGCCGCATGCTCACTGTCTCTGTCTCGTTACCCGTCAAGCTTTGCTTCGGGCTGTTCTGTTGCTTTGACATCTGTGCCACCTCCTTTCCTTCTTTTGGCTGATTCAGTCCACCGTCGGTTTATTCTTCGGTATCGGCTGACGGCTTCTCGGATTCTTTTCTTTTTTTCTTTTTCGGCTTTTCGGGGTGAGCGGCAAGGTAGCCCTCATACAGGTCGGGCCGTCTCTCTGCCGTCAGAGCCAGCGAGGCGGCAAGCCGCCATTCGGCAATCCTGCCGTGGTGCCCCGAAAGCAGAACCTCGGGCACGCACTCGCCCTCGAAATCAAAGGGGCGTGTGTATTGCGGATATTCCAGAAGCCCCGAGGAGATGCTTTCCTCCTGATGGCAAATCGGCTCGGCGAGAACACCCGGCAAAAGGCGTGCGACGGCCTCGGTGACGATGCAGGCGGCGGTTTCTCCGCCCGTCAGAACAAAATCTCCCACCGAAACCTCCTCGGCTCCGATGGCCGCGATGGCTCTTTCGTCAACCCCCTCGTAATGGCCGCAAAGCAGAACGATGCGGTCAAGCGCGGCAAGCTCCTCGGCCATCCTCTGGTCGAAGCACCTCCCGCGGGGGGAGAGGTAAAGGACGCGCACCCTCTCCTCGGGCGCAATTCCGCTTGCGATATGTCGGTAGCACGAAACAATCGGCGGTGCCGCCATAATCATGCCCGCGCCGCCACCGTAGGGGGTGTCGTCCACGTTGCGGTGCTTGCTCTCAGAAAAGTCGCGTATATTGTGGAGGGCATAGGAGAAATGCCCCGCCTTGGCTCCGCGCCCGATAACACTGTAAGAGAGAAAGCTCTCCATAAAATCGGGGAAGAGCGTCATGATGTCAAATTTCATCGAACAAACCCGGTATCGGCAGGACAAGAAGGCCTCGCTCGATATCAATCTCCTTCACAAATTCCCGTACGGCAGGGAGCAGCACCTCGCCGTGCGGCGTTTCCAACACATAAAGGGTGGTGGGCCTTGAGGTATCCACCTCTCTGACACGCCCGAGATAGTCGCCCGTTTCGGCATGGTGCACGGGGAGCCCCACGGTTTCGGCAAGGAAGACGAGCTCGCCGCGAGGGTCAAGGTCGGTGCGGCGCGCATAGACGGCAGTGCCGCGCAGGCGCGCGGCCTCCTCAGGCGAGGCAACCCCCTCCAGCGTGATAAGCAGCCCCCCCTTGTGCCCGGAGGCGTGCAGGAGCCGTCTGCCCGTGTATAGCCCTGCCTCGGAGCGAAAGTAGAGCACAGGGAGGGCGGCGGCCACCGCGGGGGAGTCACAAAAGATTTCCATTCTCATTGCCCCGCGCACACCGTGAGGGGCGAGAATTTTTCCGCATTCCAGATATTCAAGCTTCATACGCTACTATTGTAGCATATGAGGAGCTTTTTTTCAAGTTGTTTTTTCCATAAGTAAAAGGAACGGGAGAAAAACGAAAAAAGAAGGCGCACGGCTATGCTGTGGCCGCGCGCTTTGTATAGTTATTTTTACAAATCATCGCCTTTGCCAGGCTTGATGGGGCCCCCCTTCCGCTTCCCGCGGAAATACGAGGTGAGAAGCGAGGCCGCCTCCTCCGCAAGAACGCCGCCTTTAACCTCAGGGCGGTGATTGAGGGGGAGGGCCGCGAGGTCGAGGAGTGAGCCGAATGCTCCCGCGCGAGCATCGTAGGCACCGAAGACTACGCGAGGAATGCGTGCGTTGACAATGGCACCGCCGCACATGGGGCATGGCTCAAGCGTCACGTACAGGGTGCAGTCGGGGAGCCGCCAGCCGCCGCGGCTTCGGCAGGCCTCCTCGATGGCACAAAGCTCGGCGTGATGGGTGGCAAGCCTGTCTGTTTCGCGGCGGTTGCGTGCCGCGGCAATCACCCTTCCCTCAAAGACGACAAGCGCCCCGACGGGGACCTCATCCTCCTCGGCGGCCTCACGTGCCAGGAGAAGGGCCTTTTGCATGTAGAAAATATCAAGCTCGTCCTGATTCATAAGACACCTCACAGAAGAGTTATGCAAAGAGCAATCGAAAGCCACAAAAGAAGCGGCGATAGGAAAAAGCCGCGCAAGGGGAAGGGCTCGCCCCACCCCTCCCTTGACAGGCGAGGCAGCTTGCAGGCAACCCTCAGGAACAAAAGAAGGCCAAGAAGCGAGGCCAAAAGAAGTGAGGGAAAGAAATACTCTCCCGGAAACCCGAAAAAGAGCGACAGCGACACGAGATTGTTGCCAAGATGGAAGAGCATGGGCAGAAGCAGAGAGCCGCTCCATTCGTAAAGAAGCGCGAGAAGCACCCCGGCCACAAAGGCGTACGGGAGCTGCGCGAGGTTAAGATGCATGAGCGAGAAAAGAAGGGCCGAGCCGAAAACGGCGGTGCGCCTTCCCATCGGGCGCAGGACGCTGAAAAGCGCGCCACGGCAAAAAAGCTCCTCGCAAAGGGCAGGCAGAGCCGCATCCAGGAGGATGGCAAGCGGCAGGGAGGCAAGAGGCGCGCTCTCACGCAAGGGAATGCCGATAAGGCGGCAGATTTCACCGAAGGCGAGGGAGGTAAGGGCGGTAACGAGGATAAACAGCGGCAGAAGCCAAAGCACTGAAAGCTTCCTCCTCTCGCCGAAAGCAAAGCGGAGGGGAGGGGTACCCGCGGGGGCATGCCTCAGAAAAAGGAGGGGCAAAAGAAGGGCGGCGGCCATGCCGAGCCTTCCGGGCCAGCCCGAAGGCAGAGCACCCGAGGTTACGGCGAGCGCGAGCTCGGCAAAGAGCAGAACCGTAATAAAAAGCATTCTTTCCCTCATAAGCGGCTCCTTTTGGAAAATTGGCCTCACGGCTCCTCTGCTCCTTTCCCTTTCTCGGTTCCGCGCTCCGCAGGCCTCGATAGGGGGAGCTCGGAAAGAATGACGGCAAGGAACAGAACGGCACAGCCGAGGTATTCACGCAGGGAAAGCCTCTCTCCGAGAAAGAGGGCGGCCCCCATCACGCCGAAGAGCGATTCGGTACTCATCAGAATGGCAGCAGGCGTGGCAGGACAGTGCCGCTGACCGAGAATCTGGAGGGTATAGGCACAGCCGCTTGAAAGGAGCCCCAGATAAAGCAGAGAGGGGGCGGCATCCCATACCCCCGCAAAGGGGGCTTCCTCAAACAGGAGGGCGAAAAGCCCGTTCAGCACGGTGCAGGTTATGAACTGTACAAGAGAGAGGCGGATACCGTCCGAGCCGGGCAGAAAATGGTCTACAAGAAGCACCTGCGCACAGAAGCAAACGGCACAAAGCAGGAGGAGAGCATCTCCCGCCGAGAGGGTGAGGTCCCCCGTGAGGGTAATAAGGCCAAGCCCCACAAGCGAAAGGAGGACGGCCAGATAAAGGTGGGCGGAGGCGCGCCGACGAAAAAGAACGGCACCGGCGACGGGCACCAGCACCACGTACATAGCGGTGATGAAGGAGGCCTTCCCCGCCCCCGAGGTGCCGATGCCTGCCTGCTGGAGGGCAGAGGCGACGGCAAGCGCCGTGCCGCAGGCGACACCGCCGACAA
Source organism: Eubacteriales bacterium (assembly GCA_045533505.1). GTDB lineage: Bacteria > Bacillota > Clostridia > Oscillospirales > CAG-272 > UBA1740. Next base: position 31,435 of record JAZSHY010000015.1, read on the forward strand.
GCTCTCTCTTTGAGAGAGGGCGTCTGCTTCGGGAAAGGAGAAAGCGTCCGTTTTTCTCTATGCGGTCAAAGGCAAGAACGGCAAGCGTGAGCGCAAGCGAGGCAATCAGAGAGCGCGAGGCGCCGCAGGAGAACACCCCCACGTTTTTTTGCGCGACAACCTCCTGTGCCGAAAAGGCGAAGCCCCATATAATGGCGGCAAGCAGGAGCATAACACTCCCCTTTAACTGTTTATTCACGGTTCGATTCCTTCTGAAAATAAAAATAAAAAGGGTGCAGTCCCAACGGAACTCAGAAAAAATTATAGCACCGCGCGGTTTTCTTGTCAAGGCTTGCCCCGCGCCTTTCGATATTTTGTGGCGCAAGGGCTTTTTTGTATTGACAGAGGAAGGAAAGCCATGGTATAATGAGGCGTGCAAAAAGCGCATATTCTCATGAAAAAGCAGAGAAAGGAAATCCACATGAAGGACATTTTTTTCAACCACCCCGCATTTTCAGAAAATCCGTTCCGCTTTTACAGCGAAAACAGCATTCTGCACGAGCGTGACCTCGGTATTGCGGGTGACCGCGCCACCATTCTGACACCCGAGAGGCTTGCCTGCGCGGTTTCGGGTATGCAAAACTGCCCGTGGTCCGGCACCGGCTTTTTCATGGAGCTGCGTATTGACGGCGAGCAAATCCCCGGGCGTGACTGGGTATGGCTGCCGAACGCCATTCTCCGCAAGGGCAAGCGCGGCAACTGGTCTGCCACCACCCTCACGGTGATTGTGCCTCGCTCGGGCAGTGCTATTCTCCGCATGGCGCTTACGAACATTTCGGACGAGGCCATCTCCGCACCGATTCAGATTATCGTGGGGGGCGGCACCCGCTACGTAGAGAATTGGGCATTCCCGATTCCCCAGGGTGTCAGCCGTCATTATGCGGCAGTAGAGGCCGACGAGGCAGACGGTATCTCGTACCTCCGCCTCACGGGCTACAGCGGCGACGTTGAGGGAGGCGAATGCAGCGAGGATGCCGCAATGCTCGCCCTCTCCTGCTCGCTTGACGGTATGAAGCTCTTCCGTCAGGCCGATATGCTTGAAACGGTGCGTACCGTGGCCCCCGGTGAAACTCTCATGCTTGACATCACACTGAGTCTGGGAAGCAGAACGGGTGATACCGAAAAGGAATGCCGCGAGGTCAGCCTCAGCTGCGACGAAAAAATCGGCGAGGCCTTTGCCTGGCTTCAGTCCGAGACAGACCGCATCCTGACAAGGCTCCCGAAGCTTTCCTCCGACCTTCCCGGCCTCGATTCTCTCTACTATCGCTCGGTTGTCACCTATTCGCTCAACCGCTGGGAAAACCCGAATTTCGCGTGGTCGCCCTTTTACACCACGGGCAGCATCAACGGCGGCTGCATGTGCTCCTACCTCTGGGATTACGGCGGCGGTCTTATGCTGCACCCCCTCATTGACCCCGAATCCAACAAGAATATGATTCGTGCCTATCTGCACGCCGACCTCACGACCTCCTTTGCCATCACGCCGCTTGACGGCTCAAAGACAGGCCCCTGGTACCACATCAATCAGGAAAAAATCATTCAGATGATTTATTACCATGTGCTCCATACGGGCGAGGTGGATTTCCTCTACGAAACCGTGGACGGGCGCACCATTTGGGAGTGGGCCGTCTTCCACGCCTTCGTGCTTGACGATGTGACGGGCCCGCAGAGGCTTGTGGACTATGGCGATGAGGGCAAGTCGCACCTTGAGCTTCGCAGAAAGTACGTGTACAAGGGTGTTATGCCCGACCTGAACGCACGGCGCTACCAGAACTACATGAAGGCCTACCGTCTCACCTGCCTTGTCGGAAAGCCCAATGAGCTTCTCGTGGAGCGTGCCGAGGCCCTGAAGCCCCTTCTCCGTGAGCTTTGGGACGATGAGGACGGCTGGTACGACTTCATCTGGGAGGGCGAGAGACAGAGACGCTATACCGTCCAGATGTTCAAGTTCCTCGACAGCCCCGTCATTGACGATGACACGAGAAGAAAGCTGATTGCTCACCTGAACGACGAGGAATTTCTCTCTAAGTTCGGCCTCCACAGCATGTCCAAAAAGGACGTGGCGTATGACCAGGTCGATATCGACAACGGTGGCGGCGGCATCTGCACGCAGTTCACCATGCAGATTTGCGGCCAGCTCTATAACATGGGCTATGCTGAGCTCGCCTCTCAGATTGTCAAGCGTGTGCTTTGGCTCGGCACGAGGCTCCCGTACCTCGGTGACTCCTGTGCGGCCAACATGCTGGAGGACCGTGAGGATACCCCGCTTCAGGCAGACATCAGCTCGGCGGCCTGCGCCCAGATGATGATATTCAATATGTGCGGTATCAAGCCGGGCTTTGACGGAACCGTTTCCATCACTCCTGCGGCGGTGCTTCCCACAGGGAAAATCCGTCTTGAGGATGTGAGAATCTTCGACAAGGTCTTCACGCTTGCCATCAGCGACGGGCAGTACACCGTTACCTGCGGCGACAAGACTTACAGCGAGGCCATCGGCAAAACCGTTGTGCTTGCCTGACAAGCAGCAAGAGGACTGCCAGCGCACCCAAAGGGTGCCTGACAGTCCTTTTTCTATGACTGCCTCCCCTTTGTCACCGCCCTTCCTTGACACGCGGGAGATGCGTGTGATACAATATAAAAAGAAAAAAGAAAGGAGAAGGCATATGCGATATTCGGAAGAAAGCGGATGCATACATCTCACCGTGCGTGAGATGCTTGCCTTCTCGCTTTTCCGTTATACGGGCACCTCGCCCGAGGATGCGCTCCTCCCCCTTGCCCGTGCCGACGGGGAGCTTTGCGAGGAGCTCGGCTATCCTTCGCGGGGGCAGCCTCTTGAAAAGGAATTTTCCTCAGGCGGATACCGTTTTTCGCTAAGGGGAGAGGTAGATGCCATTGAGCTTCCCGGGCGCAGGCTCTCGCTCACGCTCCTGTTCTCCGGGCGGGGCGAGGCGGGGCTTTCGTACCCCTCAGCCCTGCGTGCGGCAAAGGCGGAGGCGAGCCTCCTTGCCTTTCTGGCGGGGGGGAAGGACACCGATGTAACCCTCGTTTGCTACCATCCCGTGCTCGGCACGAGCGAGACGGTGCACGACAGGCTGAGTGCCGCGAAAATCGCCCGCTTCTTTGAGGAGGCCTCCTCGGTGCTTGCGCTCTATGCGTCCTCCGAGATTGCTCGTGTCAGGCAACGCCTGCCCGCTATGCGGCGCCTCTCCTTCCCCTATCCCGAAACGCGGTTAGGGCAGGAGGAGCTGATGAAGGCGGTGTACCGCACGGTGTCGCGCGGCGAAACCCTTTTCGCATCGGCACCGACAGGGCTTGGCAAAACGATATCCACCCTCTATCCCGCCATACGGGCCATGGGAGCAGGGAAGTGCGAAAAGGTTTTCTACCTGACCGCGAAGGCCACGGCGGCCCGCGCCGCGGCAGAGGAGGCAGAGCTTCTTGGCAAGGGGGGCGCGCTCCGCGCCGTGATGCTGGCCTCAAAGGAAAGAATTTGCCCGAGCCGCGGCGCACCCTGCCGGGAGGGCAGCCCCTGCGAGCGTGCGACGGGCGGTGCGCGGGAGGATATGGCCGTTCAGGAGCTTATTCTGCGCCATGCCGCCGTTATCGGTGTTGAGGAGATTTCCGAGGTGGCCGCACGCCATAGGGTTTGCCCCCACGCCCTCGCGCTTTCGTACAGCATGACGGCTGACCTTGTCATTTGCGACTACAACTATCTTTTTGACCCCGTGACACGGCTTTCACGGTATTTTTCGCTCGGGGGACGCTACTGCTTTCTGATTGATGAGGCGCACAACCTCATCTCACGCGTGCGTGATACCTATGCGATACGGCTCACGGAGGGAGAGCTTCTTTCGCTCCCCCTGCCCGACGGTGAGGGGGCGCCGAGGGCGGCCACCGATGCCGCGACGGCACGCGACGCGCTGGTCGCGTATCTTCGCTCGCTTGTGCCCGATGGCATCATAGGCAAGGAGGTGCTCCGCAGCCTGCCTGAGGGACTACTCACCCATATGCACGCTCTTGCCGAGCCGATGGTCGCGCTCTTTCGCAACCGCACCCTCCCTTCCGGGCTTCGCAAGCAGCTCCGCAGCTCGTATTATGAGCTGAAAAACAAGCTTTGTCTCCTCGGGGGGTACGACGGGGGCTTCCGCCTCGTTCTCTCGCGTGAGGAGGCGGGTGCTTCGCTCGCCACGCTGTGCCTTGACCCGTCCGGCGTTGTGAGGTCTGCCCTCGCCATGGGGAAGAGTGCTGTCTTCTTTTCGGCCACGCTCTCGCCGATTGTGTACTACCGCGATTTGCTCGGCGGCAGCTCTGACACCGAGGTTCTGGAGCTTCCGTCCCCCTTTGAAAGGGAGAACCTTGCGGTTGCCGTTCTCGACAAGGTCAGTCTTCGGTATGCTGACCGTGAGGAAACGCTTGCCGAGGTAGCGGCGGCGGTGGAGGCTACCGTCTCGGCAAGACGGGGGAATTATATGGTGTTCTGCCCCTCCTATTCCTACGCCGCGCGCCTTGGCGAGCTGCTTTCGGCCCGAGGCAGAACGCCCCGCATTCTTTTGCAGTCACGGACGCTCACGCAAGGGGAGCGCGCCCTCTTTTTAGAGGCCTTCTCGAAAGGAGACGAGCCCGTCCTTGGAATTTGCGTTTTGGGCGGCGTGTTCAGCGAGGGGGTTGACCTTGTGGGGCGGCGGCTCATCGGTGCCGTCGTGATAGGAGTGGGGCTACCGACACCGAGCGAGGAGCTCCATGAAATTGCGAGCTACTTTGCTGAAAAATGCGAGGCAGGCGGTGAATATGCCTATGTGTATCCGGGCATGAACCGTGTTTTACAGGCCGCAGGGCGCGTGATACGCGACGAGGGCGATGTCGGTGTGGTGGTGCTGATAGATGACCGCTTTGCGACGCCCCTTTATCGGCGGCTTCTCCCCTCGCACTGGAGAGGGCTTACCTACGCCGGGAATGTCCGTTCGCTTTCCGAGTATCTGCGCCGCTTCTGGGCAAGGCACCCCGAGAAATAAGCATTCCCACCGCAAACCGAGATATCACCGCGGCGAGGCAGGCGGCTCCGCAAGGAGATTTGAACGATTCTCTTGACAAACCCGACAGGATACATTATAATGGTAAAGAACTATAACCTATGGCGAAAGCCGGAAAGGGAATTTGCATGGAAAACGCAAAAAAATTAGAGCTCGCCGAGCACGCACGGCACGTGCGTATCGGTATCATTGAGGCAGTCTATCATGCCGGCTGCGGGCATCCGGGCGGCTCGCTCGGCATTGCCGAAATTCTTACCTATCTGTATTTTCAGGAGATGAACATTGACCCCCAAAATCCCAAAATGCCGTCCCGTGACAGGTTTGTGCTTTCGAAGGGACACACGGCCCCCGGCCTGTATTCGGTGCTTGCCGAGCGCGGATACTTCCCCGTGGAGGAGCTGAAGACCTTCCGTCACCTTGACGGGCGCCTTCAGGGGCACCCCGACATGAAGGGCGTTCCCGGTGTGGATATGTCGTCAGGCTCGCTCGGTCAGGGCATTTCCGCTGCCTGCGGCATGGCTCTTTCCGCCAAGATTTCGAATGACGATTACCGTGTCTATACCATTGTGGGTGACGGTGAAAGCGAAGAGGGGCAGGTCTGGGAGGCTGCTATGTTTGCCGCCCATTATAAGCTTGACAACCTTGTGGCGTTTCTTGACTGGAACGGCTTGCAGATTGACGGGCCTATCACCGAGGTCATGAACCCGACGCCTCATGACGAAAAATTCCGTGCCTTTGGCTGGCATGTGATTTCGATTGACGGCAACTCCTTTGAGGAGATTGAGGCCGCCCTTTGCGAGGCGCGCACCGTCAAGGGGAAGCCGACAGCCATCATCGCCCGTACCGTGAAGGGCCGTGGCGTTTCGTATATGGAAAATGCCGTGGAATGGCACGGTGCCGCCCCGAAGGAGGAGCAGTATAAGATTGCTCTTGCCGAGCTTGGCGCAGGAAAGTGAGGTAAATGGTATGGAAAAAATGGCAACACGTGAAGCCTACGGCAAGGCGCTTGCCGCACTGGGTGAGAAATACGATTTTGTCGTGCTGGACGCAGACCTTGCCGCTGCTACCAAGACGGGTGTTTTCAAGAAGAAGTTCCCCGAAAGATTTTTTGACTGCGGCATTGCCGAGGCGAACATGACCTCGGTAGCAGCCGGTATCGCCACAACGGGCAAGATTCCCTTCATTTCGAGCTTTGCCATGTTCTCGGCGGGCCGTGCCTACGAGCAGGTTCGCAACGCTATCGGCTACCCCCACCTCAACGTCAAGGTCGTCGGCACGCACGCCGGCCTCACGGTAGGGGAGGACGGTGCTACCCATCAGTGCAACGAGGACCTTGCGCTCATGCGCTCCATCCCCGGCATGGTGGTGATTAACCCCTCGGATGCCACCGAGACCTTTGCGGCTGTGGAGGCCGCCCTCCTGTATGAGGGCCCCGTGTACCTCCGCTTCTCGCGCTACGCCACCCCCGACCTTACCGCCGAGGTGAAGGACTATCGCTTCGAAATCGGCAAGGGCGTTACGATGGCGGAGGGCGAGGATGTCACTATCGTGGCATGCGGCTATATGGTCCACCTTGCTATGGAGGCGAAGGAGCTTCTTGCTGCCGAGGGTATCTCGGCCACCGTTATCGATATGCACACGGTGAAGCCCCTTGATACCGCCCTGCTTGAAGCGGCAGCCCGCAAAACGGGTGCTGTCGTTACAGCCGAGGAGCACAATGTGAACGGCGGTCTTGGTGACGCGGTTGCCGCGGCTCTCGCAGAGTGCTACCCCGTTCCGGTTCTCCGCGTGGGTGTTGCCGATGCCTTCGGTAAGAGCGGCAAGGTTCCCCCGCTGCTTGAGATGTACGGCCTGACCTCGGCTAAGATTGCCGAGCGTGCCAAGGCTGCCATCGCAATGAAAAAATAAGGAGAGGGGAAGACTCTCTCAAAGGGGGAGATAGCCCTCGCCACAAAGGAAAACGCAGCCATTTGGCTGCGTTTTCTTGCAAGAATGAGAGGAAACGAGATGAAAGCCAATACGTCGGGGCTCACTCCGAAGCAAATCCGTGATTATAACGCAGAGACGGTGCACCTTCTCTCGCTGTACCTGAACCTTATGCCCGATTTCGTTACGCCCGATGCCCTCAGCGAGATGGCAGAGGAGCTTCACGCTCCGCGCGAATTGGTGTACGCCACGATTCTGGCCACCGCGTGCGGTCTGCGCACAGCGGGGAAGGACAGGGTGTATTTTGAGAATTACTTTGTCCCCATGGTGCGTGAGATGGACCCGATACCCTTCCTCACCGACCCCTACTACAGGAACATCAGAATACCGAATGCGGTAAGGGGAGAGTGGGAGCTGAAGACCATGAGCCTTCGTCCCTGCGAGGCCTTTGTGCGGGACGATTTTGCGGTGTATGAGGACGGGAGGATGCTGCCCTCGCTCGGCTTTTTTGCGGAAGAGTTCCCGTATCCCGCCGTGCTTCAGAACGGGCGTGAGTGGATGACGCTTATGCCGAATGAAACCGTGACCACCCTGCCCGCCGTCCATCGCTCACACGGCAGGGCGGTGACCTTTGGTCTCGGGCTTGGGTACTTTGCCTACCGCGCCGCCCTCCGCCCCGAGGTGGAGAGTGTGACGGTGGTGGAGCTTTCGGACTCTGCGGCCTCGCTCTTTTCGGAGTATATTCTTCCGCAGTTCCCCTCTCCCGAGAAGGTGAGGCTTGTGGTGAAGGATGCCTTCGCCTTCCTTGAGGAGGATATGAAGGACGGCGACTTTGATTTCGCCTTTGCGGATATCTGGCACGACGTCGGAGACGGGAGAGAGCTGTATCACCGCTTCAAGAGCTATGAGGCGGCCTTCCCTCATACGGAATTCACCTATTGGCTGGAGGAAACCATTCTCTGCTATGAACGCCCGGAGCTTTGGCCCTCTCAGCAATCTTAAAAGCAAAGAGCTTTTTGTAAAGCTTACTTTCCAAAAAGAGACCTGTCGCGCATGTTGTACCTTGACATTGCGCGGGGCCTCTTTTTTTATTGCGGCAAGTGCCTCATCAAAGCGGGCAATGCCCCTCACCCGCAAGAGGCATTCGTGCTCGCGGGGAGGATGGGATTGGCAGTGGGCCTTCGACAAAAAAACCGACATTTTCGCAAAAATGTCGGAAAAACCGACAAACCTATCCTTTTGGCTATACGAAAAAAGAGGCTCCCGTGCTATAATAAAAAAGCACCGCAGATGTCGGTGCTTCGGGCTTCCCGAGTGTTCCCGTAACGAAAGCATGATGAGGAGGCGTTGTATGTTTTTTTCCTTGAAGCGGGCGTTTATGAAGCGGATGATAGCTAAAAAGCAGAGAGCGAAGCCGTTTGACCTTGCAGGGAGTGAGGCCTATGAGCTTCCGGGGGATGCTCCCCCCACCGTCAACAACAGCTATTATTTTTCGGCGCACGATACGGAGGGGCGTTCTCTTTACTGTCGGCTCGGCCTTCGCACCTCGCACACAGAGGTTTGGTTTGTGTATCACGACGGGGAGCATACCTATACCCACAAAACCATGCTTTACAAGGAGAACGCTCCGCTTTGCGTTGAAAGAGAGCCGGGCGGATGGCTTGTTCGCTTCCGCGGCGAGCTTACCGATGATAGCGGCGCGGTCCTTTCGGCAGAGTACGAGGGGCACTTTGTTTCCACAGCCTGTGCCGTTGACTTTTTTTCTCATATGCCCCCCGTAAGGACTGCCATAGCCATGGCAGGAGAAAAATGGAGCCGCGGCTTTTTCGGTGAGGTGCAGAAGAACAACCAGGTTCACTACGAGGAGTTTGGCCGTCTTTTTGGCAAAATGACGATAGAGGGCGCCGTCACAGAGCTTGACCTGCCTGCGGTGCGCGACCATTCGTTTGGAAGGCGCATCTGGGACTACATGAACAACCACCTTTGGCTGATGGCGGTGAACGAGAAGGAGCAGCTCAATTTTTCGATGGTATCCTATCCTGCCATGTCGATTCTTGAGGTGGGAAATTTCAAGCCCGCAGAGGGGGAGATGGACTTTGTCCTCTCTGCCGAATATGACCGCAGTGCCGTGATAGGCGCCCGCGCGAAGGAGCCGCTTGCGATTTCTCTCCGCATGGCAAGCGGGAAAACCCTGTCGGTTGTGGCTGAGTGCGAGTTTTCAACCGAATATCTCTTTGAGGATGGCCGCTACCGTCTCCTTGAAGGGGTGGGGCACTTCACTGTGAACGGGGTTCGCTTCCGCGGTATTATCGAGATGGGTGAAAACCGTGATAAGACACGCCACTTCAATGGAAAAGAAATCAAGAAATTAAGGGTTTGAGCATGAGAATTATACAGCTTGGGGAGCTTTGCGAGAAGGATGCCGCTTTGGTGGGCGGAAAGGCTCGTGGGCTTGACTTTATGCAAAAGAGGGGCTATCGGATAGCCCGCGGCTTTGTGATTACAGAGGCAAAGGAGCTGACCGAGGAGGACAAGGCACGCATTCACGAGGCCTTCCGTGCCCTTGGAGCGCAGAGGGTTTCGGTGCGCTCCAGCGCCACCAATGAGGACGGGGGCGAATATTCGAATGCGGGCCAGTACGAAACCTGCCTGAACGTCAGCGAGGAGGAGCTGGACGAGGCGATTGCGCGTTGTATAAGCTCGCTGCATTCGCGTCGTGCCTCCGCCTATTCCGAGACCTTTCTGGCCTCCTGCGAGGCAGAGATGAGCCTTGTCGTTGAGGAAATGGTTATGGCGGAGTGTGCGGGGGTTATGTTTACCCGTGACCCTTCTAACCGCACCTCGGTTCTTATTGAATCGGTGAACGGTCTCGGCGAAAATCTCGTCAGCGGAAGGTGCGCCTCCTTTTCCTATTCCGTGCCGCGTGAGAGCTTTGCCTTTTCCGAAGGAGGAAATCTTTCCGAGGCGATTCTTAGGCAAATCTACGAGGAGGGGCTTTCGATTGCCGAGGCCTTCGGGTGCGACTCTGACCTTGAATGGGCAGTTGACGGCGACGGCACCCTTTTCTGGCTCCAGCTTCGTCCCATCACCGTCGAGGCGGTGGCAGACCTTTTTGAATTCGACCCAAAGGAGCCTCTTTCGGGGCACCTCTTCACCAGCCGCAATGTGGGAGAAATGCTGCCCGGGGCCGTGACACCTCTGTCGCTTTCGACAAGCGTCCTTGCGATTGATTTCGGGATTCGTGATATGCTTCGCAAGGTGGGATGCATGAAAAGCGCCGACGATATGCCGCCCTTTTCGGTGATTGTACCGCTTGGTTATCATCTCTTTTTCGATATGTCGAAAATCCACGAGATGGCGAATCATGTGATTTTTGCAACCCCCTCTGCCATGAATGTGTCTATTATGGGCGAGTATTATGAGCCATGCCCGAAGCCGGAGGGAAAAAAGAGAAGCCTTATTCACCGCGTGCTTAACTGTCCGAAGTTTGCCCGCTTCCTCTTTTCGTCCAAAAAGGCCAAGGCCGCAGCCGAGGAGGTGGCCTCTTCGCTTTGCTTTGCCGAATGCACAACTCCGGAGGAGCTTTACGCAGAAATCACCAAAAAGCTCCCCGCCATGAACGAGGTTCTCTCGCATCACTATGTATGCTCCAGCTTCTCGGGCTCTATGAACAGTGCTCTTTTTATGAGCCTTTCGGGTGAGTTCGCGGCGAAGGAGGAGTATCAGGCCTTCGTGGCTACCATTCTTTCGGACATTGATGGCATTGAAAGCGCCGACATTCTCCGTGCTCTTTCCGAGCTTTCTGCCGAGACGCGCAGGATTTTCCCCGAGGCAGAGAGACTTTCGGATGAGGAGCTTCTTGCGCTTATGCATGATGCCGAGCACAAGGAGCTGCATGAGCTTTACGCTGCCTTTCTGAAAAAGCACGGGCATCGCTCCATCAAGGAGGCCGAGCTTCGCAGTCGCGGCTGGCGTGATGACGAGGCTGCTCTCATGAGAAATCTTCGCGCCGTCCTGACGGGGAGCCTCCGTACGGAGGAGCAGACAGAGGTTGACCTTGCGGCTCTTTTTGCCCGCTTTGGCCCCTTAAAGCGCCGCACTCTTACCTGGATAGCGAAGAATGCGCGTCGTGCCGTCGCAGAGCGCGAATATTCCAAATCCCGTATTATCAAGGTCATCGACGCCTTTAAGGTGCAGTACAGACGGCTTGCCTCCATGCTGGTTGATATAGGGCTTCTTCCCGACGAGGATGCCATTTACTTCCTCACCCATGAGGAAATAGCAAGGCTTCTCGCCGGTGAGTGCTCGCTTTCTTCGCTGGCCCTTTCGCGCCGTGCCGTCTTTCCCGACGCCGAGGCGCTCGTTTACCCCGACGTCTCGCTTGGCAAGCCTGCCCCGATAGAGCCAGAGCCCCTGGCCTCGGGAGAGGTGCTTTGCGGGGTGCCCGTTTCGCGCGGGTGTGTCGTGGGGCGTGCCCGTGTCGTAAGAAGCGTGGCGGATGCCGAGCAGCTGCAGCGTGGTGAAATTATGGTGGCTGCCTTTACCGACATCGGCTGGTCTCCCTACTATTCCATTATCGGCGGTCTTATCACCGAGGTGGGGAGCGCGCTGTCGCACGGGGCGGTGGTTGCTCGCGAATATAAGCTGCCAACCGTGGTCAACGTCAAGGGGGCAACTCTCTCCGTTCACACAGGGGACAGGCTTCTTCTGGATGCTACCCACGGCACCGTTCAGGTGCTTTCTGAGGAGGGCGAGGTGCTTTCTGAGGAGGCGCTCGCCACCGTCCGTTGACAGGAGCCCGTTGCCTTCATTCCCCTTGAAAGCCATACAAGCAGAAAGAGCAGACACACAAGACGAGAATCTTGTGTGTCTGCTCTTTTTTCGCATTGTTTTAGCTTTTAGCCATGAGGCTCGCCCACGCGTGAGCGAAGCGAATCGCAGCCCATCACCTGCCCGTGGGGAGAAATCATGCTGTCTTGCGCTTTTCTATTTTCCCTTTTGTATGGCAAGAAGGATTTTGGAGATGGGAAGAATGAGGGTAGCGAAGGCGGCGTTGGAAACGGCGTGCATGAGGTCAAAGGGGAGGCCTGCCGCCAGCCAGGCAAGGATGGCCTCGGGGGTGTCAAGACCAAAGAGGAGAATTTGTGTCGGAAGGTAGAGAAGACCGAAAAAGAGGCCATGCAGGGCTGCCACCACCGAATAGAGCACTGCGCGCAGGGCTCTCGGCCACCTCGTGGGAATCAGAAGATATCCGAAGACAAGGGGCAGAAAAATGTAAAGATAACTTGTCCACCATAGTGAAAAGCCGTGAAAAAGCCCATCGAGAAGGACATAGCCGTACAGCGGAATGAGGGCGCGCAGGCGGTAGACTACGGTCAGTACGCCAAGAAAAAGGGCCAAAAGATGAATGTTAGGCAGAATCTCCATCAGATACTTGCTGGCAAACATAAGGGCAGAAAATACCCCGAAAATCGCGGTTCTCGCCGCAGGGGACTCCCCCTTACCGCGCGCGGATGAACTCATACACCGCTCCTTCGGTTACGGGGGTTGCCGAGGCACCTTGCGTAGCGGCTTTGCCGTCAATGCTCAGCTGCCAGTAATAGCCGCCGTCAAGCTCATAATCGGCGCGGATACCGTTGACATACTTGATGTAAAGGCCGTAAGCACCATCTTCCCCCGCGCAAAGGCCTGCGGCCAGCATGGCATCAGCGAGATTTTCTTCATCGGTTCTGAGCGTGAAGCTTACGGTTTTTTCTTCGGCAGTCACCTTCACGGTGACGGTGGTGCCGCCATCCCCAAGAGTGGTATCCCTTTGGTACGTGGCATCCTCCCAGGAGACAGGCACGGGCGTGCAGGAGACAAAGAGAGAGGTGAGCGCGAGGAGCAGGAGAAGAGCTTTTGCGAAGGAGGATTTCATAATAAACCTTTCCCCAAAAGAAAGCGCGCCCTCCCGAAGAAGAGCGCGCCAAAAGGAAGGACGCAGCCCTCCCTCCGTTGCCCAAGGGCGGTTTCTGCACCGTGCGGCAAGCATTCCGGCTGACACCTCGCGGTGATCACGGCAATGGCTGTTGCGGCGGAGCCTCCCCGCCTTTCCTTACCCCCGACCCCTTGTGATTTTGGGCCGACTGTGCTTTTGGCACTGCACGGTGTGGTATATACGAAAATTATAGCACGAAGGTGTGGGTTTGTCAAGCAAAGAGGTGCTTTTTTCATTTTCTTTGGCATAGATATAAAGAAAAAAGGGGGAAGGGCATGACGGATAGGACACGGAAATTTTTGAAAAACGGCATCACTCTTTCCCTAGCCGCGCTTCTTATGCGGACGGTTTCGGTATCGTTCGGTGCGTATGTCACGGACGTCATAGGGGCAGAGGGAATGGGCCTCTATTCCTTGATTATGAGCCTCTATACCCTCGGGGTAACCTTTGCGACCTCGGGTGTTCAGCTGGCAACTACACGTCTTGTGGCCGAGGCCGATGCCAGGGGGGACCTCGGCGGCGCACGCGCCGCCCTGCGGACGGCCACCCGTTATGCCTTGCTCTTCGGGAGCCTTGCGTCGCTCGTTCTTTTTTTGGGTGCATCCTTCTTCGGTGAACGGCTTCTCGGAGATGTGCGCACGGTGCCTGCCCTCAGGCTTTTGTCGCTTGCCCTTGTGCCTGTGGCGCTTTCCTCGGTATTTTCTGGCTACTTTACAGCGGTGCGGCGTCCCTCGCGCTCAGCTGCGGTTTCTCTCCTTGAGCAGGCGGTGAGGATTGCTCTGACGGTTTTCTTTCTTGCGTCGCTTATGCCTCGCGGCATCACCTATGCGTGCCTTGCGCTTGTCGGCGGCTCGGCAATTGCCGAGATTTTCTCGGCTCTTTCTCACGGGCTTCTGTATTTTCTTGACAGCCGCCGTCTCCGCCGCGTAAAAAGAGGGAAGCCGCCTCTGGCCGCCCTTTTGCATATTACGCTTCCGACTGCTGCCGCCTCGTACGTTCGCTCCGGCCTTGTCAGCGCCGAGCATATGCTCATTCCCCGCGCGCTCACGGGCGGCGGAGCCTCGCGCGAGGAGGCGCTCGGTGCCTACGGAACGCTTTCTGGCATGTCGCTCCCGATAGCACTCTATCCCATGGCGGTGCTTTCGGCCTTTGCGGGCCTCCTTGTCCCCGAATTTGCCGAGGGAATGGCGAGACGGGATACGGTGGGGAACCGCCGCCTCGCCGAGAAAGCCCTGACCTATACGCTCTGGTTTTCGCTTGCCGCAGGGGGTGTGCTTGCTGCCTTTGCCGCCCCCCTTGCCAATGCTGTTTACGGTTACCGTGAGGCAGGCTACTACCTCGCCCTCCTCGCTCCTATTATTCCTATTATGTATCTTGACCATGTTGTGGATATGATGCTCAAGGGCCTTGGGCGGCAGGTGTATGCCATGGGGGTGAATGTTGTCGATTCGCTCGGGAGCATTCTTCTCGTGCTTCTTCTTTTGCCTCGCTTCGGGGCGGTGGGGTATGTCTACGTCATTCTCCTTGCCGAGCTTTTCAATTTCTCTATGAGCCTTTCGGGGCTCTATGCCGTGCTGCCCCTCCGCTTCCCCTTTTTGCGCGGCATGCTGCTTCCTCTTGCCGCCCTTCTTCCCTCGGTAACGGTTTGCCATCGGCTTTTCGGCTGTGAAACCCTGCTCTCCCTGATAGGGGCTATTGTCACTTCGCTTCTTCTTTACCTTTTGCTCCTTGTGGCTCTCTCGTTTCTTTTTGAGCAAAATGTCTCAAAAAAACAGAAAAAGCCTCCTTCTTCGCTTGACAAACGTGTGATTTTTGGCTACAATAAGGAAAGGAAATAAAGGAGGAGGGCAGCTGCATGGAGAATTGCTGTTTTACGGGGCACCGCCTTCTGCCCGGGGGAGCAGAGGGGCAGAGGCTTCGCCGCCTTTGCGAGTCTTCTATAAGGCAGGCGTATACGGAGGGCTGCCGCCGCTTCTTTTCGGGAGGAGCCCTCGGCTTTGATATGCTGGCGGCGGCCACCGTATGCTATCTGCGGGATTCCTTCTATGCCGATATGTCGCTGCATCTCCTCCTCCCCTGTCGGGAACAAGCCGTGGGCTGGAGCGAGAGAAACAGGCAGCGGTATGCCGATATGCTGTCGCTTGCCGACTCCTACGTCTTTCTGTACGAGAGGTATTCCGATGGAGTTATGCAAAGCCGCAACGCCGCGCTTGTGGAGAAGGCAGACCTCTTTATCGCTTATATGAAAAATCCGGCAAGCGGAACGGGGAGCACGCTTTCGATGGCGCGCCGCGTCGGCATTCCCGTCCGTAACCTCGCCGAGGAATAAAAAAGCTGTCCGAACAAGGTTCAGACAGCTTTTTGCTTTTTGCTCAGAATTCCATGCGGGCTTCGATGTAGGCGCGCACCTCGCCAATCGGAATACGCACCTGCTCCATCGTGTCGCGGTCACGCACGGTGACGCAGCCGTCCTCGGCTGTGTCAAAGTCTACCGTCACGCAGAAGGGCGTTCCGATTTCATCCTCACGGCGATAGCGCTTGCCGATAGAGCCCGCCTCGTCATAGTCAACGGGGAAGTGCTTGGCAAGCTCCTCGTAAAGGGGAAGCGCGACCTCCGAAAGCTTTTTGGAGAGAGGCAGGACCGCCGCCTTCATCGGGGCAAGGGCGGGGTGCAGGTGCAGGACGGTACGCACGTCGTTCTTTTCGGCATCGATGACCTCCTCGTCATAGGCGTCCACGAGGAAGGCGAGGGTTACGCGGTCAGCACCGAGCGAGGGCTCAATCACGTAGGGAACATAGCGCTCGTTGGTTTCGGGGTCGAAGTAATCCATCGCCTCGCCCGAGTGGTTCGCATGCTGAGAGAGGTCGTAATCGGTGCGGTCAGCGACTCCCCAGAGCTCGCCCCAGCCGAAGGGGAAGAGGTATTCGAAGTCGGTGGTTGCCTTCGAATAGAAGCAAAGCTCCTCGGGGTCATGGTCGCGCAGCCTTAGGTTTTCCTCGCGCATACCGAGCGAGAGCAGCCAGCTCCTGCAGAAGCTCTTCCAGTAGGCGAACCATTCGAGGTCGGTGCCGGGCTTGCAGAAGAACTCAAGCTCCATCTGCTCAAACTCACGCGTGCGGAAGATGAAGTTGCCGGGGGTAATCTCGTTGCGGAAGGATTTTCCTATCTGGGCGATGCCGAAGGGGAGCTTGCGGCGCGTCGTACGCGCCACATTCTTGAAGTTGACGAAGATGCCCTGTGCGGTTTCGGGGCGGAGGTAGAGCTCGCTTGTGGCATCCTCGGTCACGCCCTGGAAGGTTTTGAACATCAGGTTGAACTTGCGGATGTCGGTGAAGTCATGGGCGCCGCAGTCGGGGCAGGCAATGCCGTGCTCACGGATGTAGACGGCCATCTCGTCATTCGACATGCCGGCAGGATTGTCGCTGAGGCCGTTCTGCGCCACATAGTCCTCGATAAGCTTGTCCGCGCGGTGACGGGTTTTGCAGGCCTTGCAGTCCATAAGAGGGTCGGAAAAGCCGCCGAGATGTCCCGAGGCCACCCAAATCTGCGGGTTGACGATAATGGCGCTGTCAAGCCCCACGTTATAGCGGGATTCCTGAACGAACTTGCGCCACCAGGCCCTTTTTATGTTGTTTTTGAATTCCACGCCGAGAGGGCCGAAGTCCCAGGAGTTGGCAAGACCGCCGTAAATCTCCGAGCCCGCGAAAATAAACCCGCGGGATTTGCAAAGTGCCACGATTTTTTCCATTGTTTTTTGCGAATTTTCCATAATAACCTCTCTTTTCACACTGTATGAATTTACTGTATTTCGATTTCTCCCAAAACGCACCCGTCCCGTACCTCCGTGGGGCGAAGCAGAACGAGCTTCCCGGGGACAGCCCCGTTTCCTCTTGCCGTAAGAGGGAGGAAGGAGGGGGAATGCCCTCTTGCCACCCCGCCCTTCACGGTTTCCACAAGGAAGGGAATGGGCTCTCCCCGCTTTACCGCCGCGGCAAGGTGGGCGGCGGTCATTTCTCCTGCCAGCGAAGCGAGGGCAGCGGCGCGCGCTGCCTTTTCGGCCTCGGGAACCTGGTTCGGGAAGGTGGCGGCAGGCGTGCCGCGCCGAGCCGAGAAGGGGAAGATGTGCATCGAAAGGAAGTTAGCCTCTCGGCTGAATTCGATGGTTTCTGCAAAGTTTTCTTTGCTTTCTCCCGGGAAGCCCACAATCATGTCACAGGTGATGTGCGCGTGGGGTAGTACGCGACGAAGGGCACGGATGCCCTCCATGGCTCCCTCTGCATGATAGCGGCGCTTCATAAGGCGAAGCACCCAAGACGAGCCGCTTTGCACCGAAAGATGAAAGTGAGGGGCAAGCCTCGGGAGGGCGGCAAGACGCTCGGCAAAGTCACCGCGCAAAATCTCGGGCGTCAGCGAGCCGAGCCTCACCTGCGGAATGGGGAGGTGCATGACCTCCTCCAGAAGGTCGATAAGACGGTAGTTGTCATGTCTGTCGCGCCCGTAGGACGCAGTTTCAATGCCCGTAAGGACAACCTCGTAGGTGCCCCGCCGTGCAAGTCTTTCTATCTCGGAGAAGATATCCTCGGGCGGACGGGAGCGCACAGGGCCCCGTGCCGCGGGAATGGCGCAATAGGTGCAGTGGCAGTCACAGCCGTCGGCAATTTTGACATAGGCACGGGTGCGCGGTGCCGAAAAGACCTCCATCGGCTCATAGCGCTCGTTCTGTAAGGGGCGTACGCCGACAAGGGGCGAAGCCTGTGCCTCCCGAAGCGAGAGCGCTATCTCGGGCGTTTTCATTTTGTCGGCAGTGCCCCCGACGTAGGCCACCCGTGGCAGGGCGGCGAGCTCCTCGGGGTGCGATTGGGCGTAGCACCCGACGACAAGAAAGGCGGCATTCGGGTGGCGCCCGCCAAGCCTTCGAATTGCTTGGCGGCATTTGCGGTCAGCCTCAGCGGTGACGGTGCAGGTGTTGACCACCACAAAGTCGGCATTCTCGGTCACGGAGCGAAAGCCGTGTGCCTCGAAGGCTTCCCGCATGGCCTCTGTCTCATACTGTGCGACCTTGCAGCCGAGCGTGGCAAAGGCAACGGTTTTGGAAACGGTGTCATTTGCCATAAAAGAGCCTCCCTTGTGTATTCTCCGTGATTATACCACAAATTGAAGGAAAAGTAAAGAGGTTCCGAAAATAAGCTTGCAGAGATAGGCACAAACAAGAAAAAAAGGGAAAAATGGACCGATTTCTGAAAATCGGTACGTGTCGAGGCGGCCTCTGTGCCTTCCAACGGCAGGTCACGGCAAAAACCGCTTGAAATAAGGGACGGCTTGTGGTATAGTATAAGCGAGAAAAAAGGAGCCTCGCAAAAGGCTTGCGGGGCCAAGCGAAAGGAGGCGCACGATGGGCGAGCAGAAAAACCCCCACAGAGACCACAGGGCGAGGCTTCGGGCACAGTTCCGAAAGGCAGGTCTTGACCACTTTCCTGCCCACAACGTCCTTGAGCTCCTTCTTTTCTATCCCATACCCCGGAGGGACACAAACCCTCTTGCCCACGCACTTCTTTCTGCCTTCCCGTCGCTTGAGGCTGTGCTGTCGGCGAGCCCTTCGGCACTCCTTTCGGTTTTGGGTATCGGGCAGGGGGCCGTTCGCTTTCTGACTGCCTTTTCGTCGCTTTCCGAGAGGGCACTTTCCTTGTCGAGGAGGCGTCTTCGTCTTGACAGCGCAGACCGTCTCGGACGGTATTGCTGTCAGAAGCTTGAGGGCGGCAAGGAGGGAGACACGCTCCTCATTTTTATGGATAACGACTTCGGTGTGATTGCCGCCCGTCGCACCGAGCTCTCGGTGCATTCTCCGCATTTTCCCTTTTCCTCTCTCGTTGGCGAGGCACTCCTTTGCCATGCCTCGCAGGTGGCAGTCGCCCATCTTCACAGCGACGGGCTTTCGCTCCCCGCCTCCGAGGATTTGCACGTAACGCGCCTCCTCCGCAACACGCTGAATGCTGCGGGAATCAAAATGCTGGAGCATTTGATTGTCGGGGGACGGCGGTACACGACACTTCTTTACCGCCACAGCGGCGAGGCTCTCGGCAGGCTGTGCTTTTCGGAGAGCGAGGCCCCCTCGGAGGAAGAGGCAGCACTGCTTGCCGAGCTTTTTGCTACCGCCCACATAAAGGCGGATGCTGCCTCGCTTCTTTCCTCCTACGGTGGGCTCCGTCCTCTCCTTTCGGCCACCTACGCGCAGCATTGCTATCTTGGACTTGACGAGCGCACGGCCACGCTTTTGTCGCTCCCCTTTGCCGTTTCGCGCTATTGCTCGCTCGCGCGCCCCGTGCCTGCCTGCAACGATGTTCCTGCCATAGGGCGCTACCTTGCCGACTACTACCGTGCGGTTTCGGTGGAGACGGTGCTTCTTTTGCTCTTTAACCGTGAGGGACGGCATATCGGGAGCCACATTGTGGGGGTTGGCAGTGTGCGGGAGGCCGGCGTTTCCTGCCGCCGCGTGACCGAAAACGCGCTGTTTTCGGGTGCCCGTTCTGCCTATCTTTCCCACAACCATCCTGACGGTGCCGCCACCCCCTCAAATGAGGACCGCGCCGTCACCGATATGATAGCGGAGTCGCTTCTTGGCCTTGGTGTTGCGCTTCTCGGCCACTTTGTGATAGGGGATAACGGGGAATTTGTCGTACTGTAAACAAAACGTTACAAAATGATAAAAGGAAGGATTGAGAGGCATTTACCGTCTTGCACCTTCCTTTTTTCTTCTTGGCAGGAAAAGTTTTCGCCTGCCTCTTGCAAATTGCCCCGGGTTCTGTTATACTTTATACTGTTATATTAAGTGATGCCCGCGAAGGGCGGGCATTTCACGAAAGGAATCAGCATAATGGAGAACAGGATTACATCTTTGCGTGCCGAGCTTCTGGCTCGCACGACTGCCGCCTGCGACGAGGCGGCACTTGACGAGGTGAGAGTTGCTTTTCTTGGCAAGCACGGCTTGGTTACCGAGCTTCTCAAGGGGCTTCGCGACCTATCCGTGGAGGAAAAAAGGGAGGCCGGCAGCCTTATCAACCGCTTTAAGGCAGAGTGTGAGGCCGAGCTTGCGGCAGCTGCCGAGCGTCTCCGCGCCGAGGCCCTTGCCGAAACCCTCCGCAACGCCAAGCATTACAACCCCACCCTGCCGCGCGTTCGGAAGGTCGGCTCTTATCACCCGATTACCCTTGTCCGTCGTTCGCTTGAACGCATTTTTGCGGGCATGGGCTTTACGGTGGAGGATTATCAGGAGATTGTCAACGACTATCAGTGCTTCGAGTCGCTCAACATTCCCAAGCACCATCCCGCCCGTGATATGCAGGATACCTACTATCTTGAAAACGGCCAGCTTCTGAAAACGCAGACCTCGGCTGCGCAGAACGCCATTATGAAGAAGTACGGCGCCCCTCTTCGTGCCATTTTCCCGGGGCGGTGCTTCCGCAACGAGGCTACCGATGCCTGTCATGAGAACACCTTCTTCCAGATGGAGGGCATGATGATTGACAAAAACATCTCCATCTCCAATCTCATCTATTTCATGAAGACGATGTTGAGCGAGGTGTTTGCCCGCCCCATCGAGGTGCGGCTGCGTCCCGGCTTCTTCCCATTTACCGAGCCGGGCTTTGAGCTTGATATCAACTGTCTCATCTGCGGCGGCAAGGGCTGCCCGACCTGCAAAAACAGCGGTTGGCTGGAGCTTTGCCCCTGCGGTATGATTCACCCGAATGTTCTCTCGGAGGGCGGCATTGATCCTGATGAATACACGGGCTTTGCCTTTGGCCTCGGTCTTACCCGACTTGCCATGATGAAGTACGGTGTTAAGGATATCCGTGATTTCAATTCGGGAAGTCTTGCGGCACTTTCCCAGTTTGTGAGCGAGTAAGGAGGGGCACTATGATACTTTCTATGAATTGGATCGGAGATTTTGTCGATCTTTCCGGTCTTGACAAGCGTGCGCTTATCCAGCGCTTTACCCTCTCTACCGCCGAGGTGGAGGATATTATCGAGCGCGGCGCCGATACCTACGGCGTCATTGTGGCAAGGGTAGCCTCGGTGGAGAACCACCCGAGCTCGAAAAAGCTGCATCTTCTGAAGATTGACACGGGCGCGGGGCTTGTGGACTGCGTATGCGGTGCCCCCAACGTCCGTGAGGGAATGCGTGTTGCCTTCGCTACCGAGGGCGGCTGTGTCGGCGGCCATGCGATTGCGGCGGCGACGGTGGGGGGCTATCCCTCCTTCGGCATGTGCTGCTCGGAGGCCGAGCTCGGCATCAGCGCCGACAACTCAGGGCTCTTCGAAATCACCGATGACATTCCGCTCGGTACCGACATCAAGAGTGTCTACGATATTGACGACATTCTGTTTGAGGTGGACAACAAATCGCTCACCAACCGCCCCGACCTCTGGGGGCATTACGGCATCGCGCGTGAGCTTGCTGCCCTTTGCGACAGACCTCTCCGCCCTGTGCCTGCGGTGGATACGGAGGCCTATCGCACCCTCCCCCCTGTCGAAATTGACATGCGCGATAAGGAGCACGCCTACCGCTACGTAGGCGTGAAGGTTCAGGGCATTACGCGCCACGTGAGTCCTGTGAATATGCGCATCCGTCTCTTCTACTGTGGGAGCCGCGCCATCAACCTCCTGGCCGACCTTACCAACTACGTTATGCTGGAGCTCGGTCAGCCGATGCACGCCTTTGACCTGCGCCGTGTCGGGAAAATCGAGGTGCAGCGCTTTGCGGAGCCCTTCCGCTTTGACACACTGGATGGGCAGAGCCGTGCTATCGACGAGAACACCCTGATGATTACCTCGGGGGACGTTCCCGTGGCGGTGGCGGGTGTCATGGGCGGCCTTGAGTCGGAAATTGAGGACGACACCACCTCTCTCCTCCTGGAGAGCGCCTGCTTTGACGGAGTTTCCATTCGCAAGACCTCCTCGCGCCTCGGTCTCCGCACCGACGCCAGTATGCGTTATGAGAAGATGCTGGACCCCGAGCTGTGCCTCGCGGCGACGGCACGCTTCCTTTCGCTCCTCCTTTCGGTTTGCCCCGATGCCGAGGTGACGAGTGCCGTGACCGATGTGTATGCCAAGCACTATCCGACTGTCGAAATGACGATAGA
>JAZSHY010000002.1:0-103718 GCA_045533505.1 Eubacteriales bacterium
GATAATCCTCGGGGAAGGTGACTGAGACATCAAAGGCATCTCCCACGGATTTTCCAACAATCTGCTCCTCAAAGCCGGGGATAAACTGACCGCTGCCAAGCTTCAGCTCGTGGCCTTCGGCTTTGCCGCCTTCAAAGGCGACGCCGTCCACACTGCCGTCAAAATCAATGGTAACGGTATCGTCCATTGCTGCGGGGCGGTCGGTCACCTCGACGATGCGGGCATTCCGCTCACGCATACGGGCAATTTCCGCGTCCACATCGGCATCGGTAACGGGGGTTTCGTTACGAACGGCTTCAATGCCGGTATAGCTTGTCAAGGTGACCTCGGGCTTCACATACACCTTGGCAATCAGAACAAGACCGCTTTCATCAACAGATTCTACATCGAATTCAGGGCGCCCCACCACAGAAAGCTCAGACTCTTTAACGGCTGCCTCGTAGGCATCGGGGATGCAGTCGTTGATAGCATCCTCGTAGAAAACACCCTTGCCGTACATCTTCTCGATTATGATGCGGGGCGCTTTGCCTTTTCGGAAGCCGGGGACATTGATCTTTCCGACATTCTTTTTGTAGGCGCGATTGACAGCGGCTTCGAACGTTTCCTTATTCACACCGATTGTGAGGGTGTAAAGATTCTTTTCTGTCAATTCCTTTTTGATGAGACTCATGGTTTTTCCTCCGAAAAAGTATGAATAATAATAGTAAGACACACAGTCGTATTATTTTACCGCATTCTGTCAGGAAAGTCAAGTAGTAATCTAAAATTTTAATAAAAAGTCAAAGCGGCAGGATGCAATAGGGAACAAAATTAAGATAATCGGCTGATATGAGGGAAAATTGAATATCCCGATATGTTATTGCGGATGGAACCGTGTAGTTCCCGTGAATGTGCCCGTAATAACAACGGCGTATGCCGAATTCGCAGAGCACATCAATAAAGGGGGTTATTACGCTTTCGTTCCAAATGGGAGGGAAGTGCATAAAAACGAGTGTTTCCTTATTTTTTGAGGAAGGGAAGGTGGCTGCTGCTTCAAGGCTTAAACGGAGCCGCCCCGCTTCCCGTAAAATGAGCTTTTTGAAATCGACTCCATCGGGAATTCCCGATGCGTCCTCCTCGTAGAACCAACCTCTTGTTCCCGTCAGGAGATACTCTTCGGTTTCCAAAGCATTGTTGTGAAGAAACGAAAGAGAGGAAAGCCCCCATACCTTGCAGGCATCGCGATTTTTCGTCATGCTTGACCACCAGAAATCGTGGTTGCCTTTAAGGAGATATTTGTGGCCCGGCAGTGAATCCAAAAGCCTGAGATCGGCCTCCGCATCTCCCAGTGTCAGCGCCCATGAAATATCGCCCGGGATGATAACATCATCCTCCGCGCCCACGAGCTTGCTCCAGTTTCTTTTCAGTTTTTCCACATATCCCGTCCAACGGCGGCCAAAAACATCCATCGCCTTGTTACAGCCCTCAGCTTCCGAAAGATGGAGGTCTGCTATTACGTATGTTGCCATTTTAGACCTCCTTGTCGGTATAAAATAAAATTTGTGAGGGAAACTAAGGATATCTCTTTTGAAAGGAGAGCGAGCATGGAAAACGGAAAGGCAAAAAAGCATTTAAAGGGTGTGAGCTGTGATGCTTGCCAGTGCATACACCACGGAGAAAAGAACACCTGCTGCGCAAGTGAAATTGCCGTAGGCCCACACAATGCCTCCTCAAGCGGCGAGACGGTGTGTGCAACCTTCAAGGCAAAGAATGATCCTGTTGCTGATATCACATCGCGCTAAGAATAGGAAAGCGGGGGGGATCCCCGCTACATAGGGATTCATCAGGAACGGGCAAACAAAAGAGTTTCCTCTGCCATACCTGCGGGGTCAATGGAAGACGGATGAAGCACCGCCTTTTGCGAAAGGCCGCAGAGAGGAGAGGGAATAGGCATATGGGAATAGCTTTCAAGGGCTTCCAGTGCCTCGATACCGTCGCGAGCTATGCCTGTGGCGGCAAGATAGACGGCGGGAGCGAATTTGTAAGGGCTGGCGGTTGAGGCAAGCACAATTTTGCCAGAGCTTTCAGCCCCGTTGCAATATTTTCTGATAGCGCCGTAGCCGACTGCCGTATGGGTATCCATCAGATATCCGTGATTATGGAACACGAGTCGAATGTTTTCAGCCGTTTCCTCTTCATTGCAGCAGTACCCCACAAAGGTTTGGCGGATTTTTCCGATTTCTTCTTCTGCCAAAGAATATTCCCCGGTTTCGGAAAGTTCTTTCATCCAGTTCTTGGTCTTTTCCGGCCCAAACATCAGGTAAAGAAGGCGTTCCAGGTTGCTGGAAATCAAAATATCCATCGAGGGAGACGTCGTCATATGGAAGGTGCGTTTTCTGTTGTATGTTCCGGTCTCCAAAAATTCTGTCAGAACGTCGTTGCGGTTCGATGCGCAGATTAGGTGCCCAAGAGGGAGCCCCATAGATTTTGCAATGTAGGCGGCGAAGATGTTGCCGAAGTTTCCTGTCGGCACGGCGACATCAAGAGTATCACCCTGCTTGATTTGACCGGACTTTACCATATCGCAATAGGCTGAGACATAGTAGGCAATCTGGGGAGCCAGACGCCCCCAGTTGATGGAGTTGGCACTTGAGAGGAAAACCCCCTCCTCATTGAGAAGACGCGCCATTTCGGTATCGCCGAAAATGCGCTTGACTCCGTTCTGAGCATCGTCAAAGTTGCCGAAGATACCGCGAACGGCCAAGTTTTTTCCTTCCTGGGTAATCATCTGTAGCTTCTGAATATGGCTTACCCCGTCTGTGGGATAAAATACCAGCATCTTGACTCCATCGACATCGCGGTAGCCCTCCAGAGCCGCCTTGCCGGTATCTCCCGAGGTAGCAACCAGAATAAGGGCCGTTCTTGTTTCGCCTGTTTTCGTCAAGGCGCGAGAGAGAAGGCGAGGCATAATCTGAAGAGCCATATCCTTGAAGGCTGAGGTAGGACCGTGCCAGAGCTCAAGCGAGAAAACCTTCCCATCAATCGGATGCAGCGGCGCAGCACCGCCCGGGAAACGCTCGTCTCCGTAAGCAATACGGCAATCCTCCAGGAGTTCTTCCTTTGTATAGTCACTTAAAAAGAGCGAAAGAACATAGGCCGCTCTTTCGGGATAGTCCATTTCGGTAAGAGCAGCAATCGCTTCGCCGGAAAGCGAGGGGATAGTTTCCGGCATATAAAGCCCCCCGTCGGGAGCTAAGCCGTTTTTGATTGCGGTTGCCGAGCTTACAAACTCGGGAGTGGAGCTTCTGGTACTTTTGTAGTTCATAATGGTTCCTGCTTCTTTCTGTATTTACCGAAAAATCTTTCGGCATTTTTATAAAATATGTTTTCGATCAGAGAATCGGTGTATCCTTTTTGCGAGAGAAGTTCCGCAAGGCGGATAAGGTCACGGCAATGGGAAATGCCGCGTGGCAGAGAATCTACCCCATCAAAATCGGTGCCGATTGCTACGGTTTCCTCTCCGCCGAGTGAAAGCCAATGCTCAATGTGCAAGGCAACATCGAAGATGTCTGCTTCACCCTTAACATTGAGATGGGCGGGACAAAGCGAGATGCCGACAAGACCATGTGCCTGCTTTACTGCGAGAAATTGTTCATTTGTCAGATTGCGAGGATGATCTGCAATCGCGCGAGCGTTTGAATGAGAGGCGATGAAAGGGGCGTGTGATTGCTCTGCTGCTTCCGCGATTTCAAAGAAGGCCGGTACCGAAGCATGAGAGGCATCGGGGACTATTCCGCAAGAAAAACAATCCAAGAGGATTGCTCCTCCAAATTCCGAGAGCCCCACATCGGTATCAAATGCACCGCCGATTTGGGTTTCGCCCTTCCATACAAGTGTCAGAATTGCTACACCCGCTTCGGCCAGCATACGGAGCCTATCGCGCTTCTTACCCAAAAGCCTTGCATCTTCTACTGCCAAAATCGGCGAAAGCCCCGCCTTTCGATAAGGGGCGACTTGGGAAAGAAGACGGTTCCGCATAGAGAAAAAATCAAGAAAAACCTGCTCATCATCCAAGTGGTTGTTGGAGAAGCATGCAAAAACCTGATGAATCTCTTCAAAGGCGGAGAGATCGTTTGCTGAAAGCTGAAGGGCTGTGTCATCAAATGAAAGCCCATTGTAAAAAAGCTTTGTAGCGGTATCGGCGTGAAGGTCAAAAAGCTGCATAGCAAGGCTCCTTTCACGTCCAGTTTATGCGGTGAACGCATTTTTGATATGGACGATGCGAGAGACCTTTGGCTTTTTATTTGGATTTTTTTGGGCCAGATACACCTCTATTATATCCATTCGGACCGTGCCACGCCAGCCGGCGTACCGGACATAGGCTCTGGCGGCGGAAAGCAGATTTTTTTGTTTTTCTCTTGTAACAGCCGCGGCAGGACTGCCGTAAGGGGAAGGGACATCTGGATCCATGGTACGTGTTTTTACCTCGCAAATGACAAGAACCGTACCGCGTTTTGCGATGATATCGATTTCTTTACGGTAAAAAAACCAATTGCGCTCCAAAATGCGATAAAACCGCCGTGAAAGATAGCGTGCCGCCGCGTTCTCTCCCAGTTTGCCGCGAAGGGCTGTCTTCGGCAACTTCTCACTCTTCATGGATAAATTTAAGAAACGTATGGCGATGTATGGGCGAAGGGCCGTATTTGAGCACGGCTTCCCGGTGCTCCTTCGTAGGATACCCCTTGTGCTTGGCAATGCTGTATTCGGGATATCGGGCATCCAGCTCGATGCATATGCGGTCTCTTGTTACCTTAGCGAGAATGCTTGCTGCCGCGATAGAACACGATATGGCATCCCCCTTGACAACCGTTTTACAGGGAATCGGAATATTTCTTGCCATATTTCCGTCAATCAAAGCAAAATCTGCATTGGGGGATAGGGAAAGAATAGCACGGCGCATTGCCAGCATAGTGGCGTTTAGAATATTCAGTTCGTCGATTTCCTCTGGACTCGCCATTCCCACCGAAAAGGCTGTTGCTTTTTCGGTAATTACGTCAAAGAGTGCCTCGCGCTTTTTTTCAGACAGCTTCTTAGAATCATCAAGGCCAAGAAGGGAAGCATTCATAGGCAGAATGACAGCAGCGGCAACCACCGGACCGCACAGCGGGCCGCGCCCCGCCTCGTCCACACCACAGATGGCGTGATACCGATTACTGAAAAAGGCTTCGTGTGAAAAGTCAGGCATGTTCGTTCCTCCGTGGCCATTCGAGAGAAATACGGCCTAAAAGACCTCGGCGGAATTCGTCGAGAAGCATTTTGGCTGTTCGTTCATTATGTATGACACCGCCAGACATCAAAAAGCCGCGATGGCTTCCTATTGCTTCAAACAGGTCATAAACAGAAAGTGCCTCTTCCTCTTTGGTTGTGCGATAGCGTTCCCTCAGCCTTTCGGGATAGCTTTCACGCATGATGTCAAGAAGCCGGCAGGCAATTTCCTCAAGGTCGAGAATGGAGTCCTTGATAGCCCCTGTGATGGCAAGAGAAAGCCCGGTGGAATGACTCTCGAATTTTGGCCAAAGGACACCGGGCATGTCCAGAAGTTCTAAGCCGCATCGGGTGGAAATCCATTGCTTTCTGAGTGTTACCCCCGGGCGGTTTTCCACCACAACCTTTTTTGCGCTGGCCAGACAGTTGATTAAGGAAGATTTTCCAACATTTGGAATCCCCACAACCATTGCCCTTAGATGTCGTCCGCTCATGCCCTTTTTTTCATAGCGCTCTATCTTTTCGGCAAGCACGGTGCGCACTGCCTCGGGAATCTCGCGAACGCCTTGCCCTGTGATGCAGTCTATCGCAAGACAGGCAAAGCCGCGGCTCTTATAATGCTCTTGCCAGGCTCCCGTTGCGTTCGGGTCGGCAAGAGAAGCTTTGTTTAGAAGTTTTAGAAGCGGCTTCCCCTCGGTAAGCTTTTGAATTTCGGGATTGGAGGAAGCTTTTGGGATGCGGGCATCCAGAAGCTCCAGCACAATATCAACATCAGGGAGGCACTCGGCCATGATGCGCCTTGTTTTGGCCATGTGCCCGGGGAACCACTGAATTGTATCGGCCTGCATTAGGAAATTCCCCCAAAGCGCGCAAACGGATAGAAGCGGAAAAGAACCTTGCCGACAATATAACGAACATCTACTTCGCCAAAAGCACGGCTGTCAAGCGAACAATTTCGGTTGTCGCCCATAACAAAGACATGACCTTCTGAGATAACGGTTGGCGGCATATCGGCATAAGGAGAGCCTGTATCGACAGGGGAGCCGAGATAGTCTTCCATGAGCGGGAGGTTATCCACAAATACCTGTCCGTCCCGAATGGAAACTGTTTGCCCTTCGGTGGCGATTACACGCTTTATAACGGCTTCATTAAGCGAAATCGTGCTTTTTTCGGAAGAAGCAATCTTCTCATCCGCTTGAAAGACAACGATGTCGTTTTGCTTTGGCGTGTAAAAGAAATTTGAAATAACAAGGCGTTCTCCTTGGGAAAGTGTCGGATCCATAGAAGCTCCGCTGACGACAGTCTGGCGAAAAAGAAAAGATGAGAGGAGCAAAAGAAGGGTAAGCGCCACAAGGATTAGCTCTGAGAAATCAAAGATGTCGTGGGGCAGACGGTTGCGGCACTTTGTGACGCGCTCTTCAAGCTCGCGTTCTATTTCTTCATAACTGATTTGGTGTTCGTCCATTATGACTCCTCCCATGATTTAGTTGGGTTTTTTACCAATGAAAAGCTCCATCATATTTGTGCCGTCCTCCATAAGATTTTGGCATGAAGCAGCCCCCTCCTCGGTAAAGGAGGCAAGTCCCGGATATCTCTTTTCGCTATCGTAAATCATATAGGGGACGGGGTCGGAGGTATGTGTGCGAATGGCACAGGGCGTGGGGTGGTCTGGAAGAACCAGCACGCGATACGGCTCTCCCGTTTGCGAGAGATACTCGCAAACAGGGGCAAGAATTTCACTGTCGATTTTCTCAATAGACTTTACCTTATTTTCCACTTCAGCACGATGTCCGCATTCGTCGGGGGCTTCCACGTGGATGTAAACGTAGTCGGAGCCGCGGCGATAGGCACTTATGGCCGCCTCGGCTTTGCCGCGGTAGTTCGTATTGAAATTCCCCGTAGCCCCCTCGACGGAGACAGCCTCCATATCGGCGCAAAGCGCAATTCCTTTGATAAGGTCAACGGCAGATATCACAGAACCGCGGAGCCCCCATTTTTTATAGAAGGAGGGAAGAAACGGCTTTTTGCAGGCGCTCCACAGCCAAGCGGAGTTGGCAGCTTTAAGACCGCGTCGACGGCGTTCTTCGTTTATGGGATGCTTTTGAAGAACATCAAAGCTGTCACGCATAAAACGACAGAATGGCTCTCCCAGCTTCCCTGAGGGAAGATATTCCCCGATCCGTTTGCCGAGAATGTCGTGCGGTCTTGTAAACGAATACTCGCAGGTTGCGTTTTTCCAAAGAAGACAGTGACGGTAACTAACCCCTGTGTAGAGATGCCGCATATCGCTCCCAAGCTTTTCCTCAAGCGCGCGGACAAGCACATCTGCTTCGGGGGTGGTGATTTCATCGGCACCGTGATCGAGCATAATTCGATCCTCATAGGCAACCCCCTCTTCGTCACTGAGCGCAACCAAGTTGCAACGAATGGCTGTGTCCTCCTCGTCCATGGAAAGTCCCATACTGACAGCCTCGAGAGACGAACGGCCCTTGGAATAAAGACGCGGGTCATAGGAAAGAATGGCAAGATTGGCGGTGTCGCTTTCCGGCACCATGTTTTTCGGTACGTTACACACCGTTCCTACACGGGCGGTGCGACACAGCATGTCAAGATAAGGTTTATTGGCAACCTGCATAGGCGTGCGATTGCCGAGGGAGGGGATAGGCGTGTCTGCCATCCCGTCGTATACAATGACAAGAAATTTCATGGGTCCTCCTAAAATACATATAGTGTCATATAGTGTGTGCTCGTATAATTACATACTATTATAGCATAAACAAAAAGTGTTTACAACGTTTAAAAAGAACATTTAATGAAAAAGTAATAAAAAATTTGTCAATTTTTTTGCCAAAACAGGGTTGATTTTTATAATGCGTTGTGTTATAATCATGTGGTGACTGCTGAAATGTGGTCGGTAATGATGAACAGTCCGCTGCGATGCTCCGCAAGAATGTTCTGTAATAAGGAGGGCCATTATGGACAAAATCCAGGCTTTTGTAAGCGAGCAATTGAAGAAGGATGTGCCTAAGTTTGAGGTTGGTGACGTAGTTCGCGTTCACAACAAGATCAAGGAAGGCACAAGAGAGCGTATCCAGCTTTTTGAGGGTACTGTCATTGCCAAGCATGGCGGCGGTATTTCCGAAACCTTCACCGTGCGCCGTATTTCTTACGGTGTCGGGCTGGAAAAGACTTTCCCACTCCATTCCCCCAATGTTGAGAAGGTGGTTCTCGTGCGCGCCGGCAAGGTTCGCCGCGCGAAGCTTTACTATCTCCGCGACAAAGTGGGCAAGGATGCCAAGGTTAAAGAAAAAATCTAAGTGGATAAGAAAGTTTCATGACGAAAAAAGGCGGTTTTGGAGTGTCGTTCTCAAAACCGCCTTTTTCCAACAACAAAAAATCTTAGCACATGGTTTCACTGAGCTTTTTACCGCCCAAAAGGTGAAAGTGCAGGTGCTGCACCGATTGACATCCATCCTCACCGCAATTGGTTATCACGCGATATCCGTTTGCGAGATTCATCTTGGCGGCGATTTTGGGGATAGCCGAAAAAACCGCGGCTACCGCTTTACTGTTCCCCTCGTTTATTTCGTCTGCGGAGGGAATGTGTTCGCGCGGCACCACCAGGACATGGACGGGGGCTTGAGGATGAATGTCGCAAAAGGCGTAAACCTCGTCATCTTCATACACTTTGGCAGAGGGGATTTCTCCGAGAATAATTTCACAAAACAAGCAATCCATGCATAATCTCCTTAATATGATAGGTATATATGTACAGATTATACCACAAAAATAGGAGTATTGCAAGAAGCATGGGACAGAAAAGAGGTATATATGCCTGAGTTACTCTCTCCTGCGGGCGATTTTGAAAAGCTGAAGGCGGCTATTCGTTTCGGAGCCGATGCCGTGTATCTGGCGGGCAAATCCTTCGGGATGAGGGCTGCTGCTGACAATTTTGAGGATGTAGAGCTCCGAGAGGCTATCGACTATGCCCACGCGCGTAATGTTCGGGTGTATGTGACGGTGAACACGGCCCCTCGAACCGAGGAATATCCTGCTCTTATAAAATATTTGGATCTGCTTGCCGAGATTCGTCCCGATGCCTTGATTGTGGGCGACATCGGTGTGCTTTCTCTTGTGCGTCGCCTCCACCCTGAGCTCACAATTCACATATCCACGCAGGCCGGTGTTGTATCCGCAGAGGCTGCCATGGCGTACGCGAATCTCGGCGCGGAGCGAATTGTGCTTTCGCGCGAGCTTTCGCTCCTTGAAATTAAGGAAATTCGCAGGCTTTTGCCTCCGGAGGTGGAGCTAGAGGTCTTTGTTCACGGTGCTATGTGTGTGTCTTATAGTGGTCGGTGCCTATTGTCACAATATCTTGCTAACCGCGATGCGGGACACGGTGCTTGCGCACAGCCCTGTCGGTGGCATTACCGTGCCGAGCGGATATCTGTCGATATCATTGAAGAAAAAAGGCCCGATGAGCCGATTCCTGTATATGAGGAAGGTGGCGAGACCTTCTTTATGAGTAGCCGAGACCTCTCAATGATTGCGCATATTCCCGAGCTTTGCCGTGCGGGGATTGCCTCCTTTAAAATAGAGGGAAGAATCAAGAGCGCGTATTATGCGGCGGTGATTACCAATGCCTATCGTATGGCCATGGATGCCTTTGAGAGAGGAGAAGAGAGTCCCCTTTCTGTTCTTCTTGCCGAGGTGGACAGTGTCAGCCACCGTGAGTATGATACGGGATATTTCTTTGATTCTCCCCATACACATGCCAAAATTACCGAAAAAGACGGTTATTTGAGGGAAAAGGCGTATTTGGCGCGCGTTCTTTCTTATGATATCGCCACGGGACTTGCCTTATTTGAACAGAAAAACAAGGTTTCAAGCGGAGATCTCGTAGAGCTTCTTGTGCCGGGCCGTGGCGGCATCCCTTTTGTGGCAGGGGTTATGTTCGATGAAGAGGGGGGCGAAATTTCTTCGGCACCGCACCCGGGAATGCGTTTCCGAATGGCTGTGCCGCTACCACTGAACGAAGGTGATTTGCTCCGTAGCGGAGCTTAGTAATACGAAGGAGCTTTTTAGATGATAGATGTAATAAAGGCAATACTCATCGGAATTGTTCAGGGAATTACCGAGTGGCTTCCTGTAAGTAGTACAGGCCACATGATACTTTTTGAGGAATTTGTGAAAATCAACACCCAAACCAAGGGCTTTTGGGAGTTCTTTTTGGTCGTCATTCAGCTCGGCTCCATCCTTGCCGTGTGCGTTGCCTTTTTTGAACGATTGAATCCGTTTGCAAAGAAGAAAAGTGATTCCGAAAAAAAGGCCACTTGGCGTTTTTGGGGTCTTGTGCTGATAGGATGCTTGCCTGCCGGGATTGTCGGCGTTCTTCTTGACGATTGGCTGGATGCCCATTTCTACAATTTTTATGTAGTTGCGGGCGCTCTTCTGTTTTATGGCATACTGTTCGTTATTCTTGAACGGTTGGCACCGAAGAGAAGAAATCGGGTAGAAACGATAGAGAAGCTTTCTCTTCGTGACGCCCTTCTTATCGGGGGCTTTCAGGTGCTTTCTCTGATTCCCGGTACCTCTCGCTCAGGATCTACCATTCTCGGGGCCTCCCTCATCGGCGTGGGAAGAACCGCTGCGGCTGAATTTTCATTTTTCATGGCACTGCCTATTATGACGGGTGCTACCCTCCTTCGCGGCTATAAGTTCTTTTCAAGCGGTATGGTGATGCTACCATCCGAAATACTGATCCTTTGTGTGGGAGTTTCCGTTGCTTTTTTGGTATCGCTTTTTGCAATCCGCTTTCTTATGGATTTTGTGCGCCGTCACACCTTTGAGGCTTTTGGCTGGTATCGCATAGCACTCGGTGCTGCGGTTCTTCTTTACGGGCTTCTTTAAAGCTTGCGCTGAACGAAAAAAGTGTTCCAACTAAGGAACACTTTTTATCATCGGAGGATATCCTCGATGTCGACCTCGTAATCACGCGAGGTGGTATCGCTTGCGCTTGGTGCGGTGGTTGTTACGGCGGCAGTTGTTGCGGGCGCTGTTGTCGAGTCAGTCGTTACGCCGGTGGTTGAGGCCGTAGTGCCTTTGGTTCCTTCGGGAGGGTCTGTATTACGGCATGAGGTTGCCAAGCAGCCTACGGCAAGCACAAGGAGCATAAGGCAAAGAAACAGTGAAATGCGCTTCATAGGAGCCTCCTTTTCGACGGAAAGGATTTTAGCAATTTTAGTATAACAGAGAACTCACAAGCTTGTCAAGTGGACTCCTGTTTTTCTTTTACCATCGCATACGGATATTATGACAATGAGAGAAAAAGAAGGGAAGGAATTATGCAAATCGGGAACGACTGGGACGAAAAAATCGGCGGAGAATTTCAAAAGGAATATTACCAAAGCCTGAGAAACTTTTTGAAAAAAGAATATGCCTCTTTCCGTGTTTGTCCCGGTATGTATGACATATTTAATGCGTTAAAAATGACTCCTTTTTCGAAAGTTAAGGCAGTTATTTTAGGGCAGGATCCTTATCACGGCGAAGGACAGGCTCATGGCTTTTGCTTCTCCGTGCAAGCGGGCATTACCCCTCCGCCATCGCTTGAAAACATCTTCAAGGAGCTCGAAACCGATATTGGAATCCCCCATCCGCAATCCGGCTCGCTCCTTTCATGGGCGAAGGAGGGCGTGCTTTTGCTTAACACCACACTTACGGTTCGGCTTCATACACCCATGAGCCACAAAGGAAAGGGCTGGGAGACCTTCACCGACGCGGTTATTTCCTCGTTGAATCAAAAGGAGACTCCGGTGGTTTTTCTCTTATGGGGCTCGCATGCAGGCTCTAAGGCTTCCTTAATCCAAAATCCGCTTCACACGGTATTGACCGCGCCTCATCCAAGTCCTCTTTCCGCCTATCGGGGCTTCT
Source organism: Eubacteriales bacterium (assembly GCA_045533505.1). Lineage (GTDB taxonomy): Bacteria > Bacillota > Clostridia > Oscillospirales > CAG-272 > UBA1740. The sequence goes on from JAZSHY010000002.1 coordinate 12,175, forward strand.
TTGGTTGCCGCCACTTTTCAAAAACCAACGAAATTTTGAAAGCTCACGGACTTTCTCCCATACGGTGGGAGTCCATTGGGAAAGTATAGAAAAAGCAGGGAAATTTCCCTGTTTTTTCGATTTTAGGCTCGTTGTGGGTGCCGACAGCACCTGTCACGAAAAACGGCTAGTGTATTCTGTTTTCTGAGAAGTGCTACCGTCGGGAGACCTTCTCAGACGACGGATGAGGAGAGAAATGCCTGTGATAGCCGCATACAAAAGGCTATAAAGCAAAAGGCCGATAAGATAGGCCCTTGTCGTTGAGAGCATCAGAAAGAAGCAACCAACGGCGAGGGTGAGAAAGTGCACAAGGTGCCGCAAGACCATCGACCAACAAGGAACCGAAAGAATTTCATGCGCGTAAGAAATGAAGAGGGAAAAGAGCACAAGAATCATAAAGGAACGGAGTGTCATTCCCGGCAGAAAGTCTTCAATAAACTGGCCGAAGAGGAAGAAGCCAAGTTGTAGTAAAACGGAAATGGCACACCCCCGAACCGTGGTCTTATAAAGGCGCAAAAAGAAGCGAAGTGTAGTGGACATATGACAGTCTCCTTATCAAATTCCTCTTAAGTATACCAAAAAAGCAAAAGCTTTGCAAGTGATTTCGCAAAAAGCATAGCCCGATGTGCTCGGAAATGCGTGTTTTCATGAAACTTGCGAAATTTTATGCAAAAAAGGGAGGAAATATGCATTTTCAATTGACAAGGCGAAAGCAATGGTATATAATATATTTACCTTAAAGCACTTAACGCGCTCGTGCGTTGCCGGCGCGCGAGGTTTTACGAAAAAACAAAAACCAACCAAATCAGTAAAGCGAGGTTTGCGGATTTCCGCAGAAGAAGGTATGAACAGACATCAAGCAAGAGAATTGGCCGTTGCACTTTTATTTGAACACGAATTTGATAAAGACAAGGCGATGGAAGAGCTGTATGATACGGCAAAGGCAACCAGGGGCGTTGAAGAGAGCAAGTATGTCCGCTCGGTAATCACGGGGGTGGTTGCTCATGAAGAAGAGCTTGAGGCTTCCATTGGGGAAGCGGCCAAAGGCTGGAATCTTTCGCGAATAAGCAAGATTTCGCGCTCTATTTTAAAGCTTTCGGCGTATGAAATGTTCTTTTGCCCCGAAATTCCGATACGCGTTTCGATAAATGAGGCGATAGAGCTTGTTAAGGCGTATGACGACGAGAGTGCCCGTGCCTTTGTAAACGGGATTCTCAACACACTGTCTCACAAGGCAAAGGAGACAAGACCCGATGAAGCCTAACTGCTTTCTTGGGATTGATACCAGCAATTATACCACCTCGGCTGCGCTTCTTTGCGAAGACGGCACCGTAATTGCCAACTGCAAAAGACCGCTTCCCGTTGCGGAAGGGAAATGTGGGCTCCGTCAGTCGGATGCCGTGTTTGCTCATGTAAAAAACATGCCGTCACTTATGGCAGAAATCCGTGAGTATATAGGGAATTACAACCTTTGTGCCGTCGGCGTTTCGGAGACACCGCGCAGGGCTCCCGGCTCATATATGCCGTGTTTCCTCTCCGGTGTTGCCGCTGCTGAGGCCGCTGCATCGGCGGCTAAGGTTCCTCTTTATCGCTTTTCCCATCAATGCGGACATCTGGCGGCGGCTATCCTTTCGGCACGACGGCTTGAGCTGCTTTCTTCCCCCTTCGGGGCATTCCATGTATCGGGCGGTACTACCGAGATGCTGTATGTTCCCGCTTTACTTGAAAACGGATTTTCTGTGCAGCTTATGGGCGGGACTGCCGATTTGAATGCAGGTCAGCTCATTGACCGCATCGGGGTTATGCTGGGGCTCTCCTTTCCTGCCGGTCCGGCGCTTGAGGCTTTGGCCGCCGAATGCACCGAACGAGTTCCGAGACCGCATGTATCGGTGCGGGGAACCACGGCTCATTTTTCAGGATTTCAAAATAAAGCCGAGGCTCTTTTTCACGAAACGGGCAATGCCCCCCTGGTGGCGGCATTTGTCCTTGACTGTGTGGCGGAAACACTTGCTCAGCTTGCAAGCTCGCTTTTGCGGGAATGCGGGAATGTCCCGATTTTATACGCAGGCGGCGTGATGTGCAACAAGCGCATACGCGCGCACCTTTCGTCTATTGGTACCCCCTCGTTTGCGGAGCCGCGTTTTAGCGCGGATAACGCCGCGGGGATTGCCTTGCTTTGCCAACGTAGGCACGGAGGATATCTGTGAGTCAAGAATTGGATGTAGCGAGGGAGGTGGGGAAAGCCCCCGCAACCGGAGAGGCTCCCATAACCGTAACGGCGCTCAATGAGTATATCAAGGCTCTGCTTGAGGGAACGCCGTTTCTTCGCAACGTGTACCTTCGAGGAGAAATTTCCAATTTCACCAATCATCGTACGGGGCACTTTTATTTTTCGTTGAAGGACGAGGGCGGCCTTTTGCGTGCCGTTATGTTCCGAGGAAATGCTTCTCGTCTTTCCTTTCTTCCCGAAAACGGAATGAAGGTTTTGGTGCGGGGAAGCGTATCTCTTTTTGTCCGCGACGGTTCTTATCAAATCTACGTCAGAGAAATGGAAAGAGATGGCGTCGGTGCGCTGTATCTTGCCTTTGAAAAGCTTAAGAAAAAGCTTGCCGCAGAAGGGTTGTTTGACGAAGCACGCAAACGCCCTTTGCCCAAAATACCGTCACGTATTGGGGTAATCACCTCACCGACGGGGGCCGCCATAAGGGATATTTTGAACATTCTTGGGAGGCGTTTCCCTTATGCAGAGGTGTTTATCTACCCCGCACTGGTGCAGGGCGGCGATGCTCCTCCTCAGTTGATTGCGGGGCTTGACTATTTTAATCGTGAAAGGAATGTTGACCTTATTATCATTGGCCGCGGCGGCGGCTCCTTAGAGGACCTTTGGGCCTTTAACGACGAAGCCTTGGCACGCCGTGTGGCGTCATCGGAGCTTCCGGTAATTTCCGCCGTAGGGCATGAGACCGATTTTACCTTGATAGACTTCGTGGCAGACCGTCGTGCGCCGACACCCTCTGCCGCCGCCGAGCTTGCCGTGCCCGATACGGCAGAGCTTATCCGAAAATTTCTCAATATCGTCACTCACACCGAGCTCCTTTTGGGGCGAAAGATAGAAAAGGCGCGAGCCCGAGTTTCGGATTTGGCAGGCACGCGACCTCTTCGGGACCCCGAGGCACTTCTCGCTGAGCGACGGATGCTGCTGACCTATCTTTCGGACCGAATGACATCGGGCACCGATGCCGCGCTTCTTATGTGTCGGGCGCGGTTTACAGAGCTTTCGGGCAAGCTGGAGGCAATGAGCCCTCTGGCTATCTTGAACCGTGGGTACACGGTCACGCTTGATGACCGGGGGAGTATCGTCCGCAGTGCTGATGACTTGAACCCGGGAGACACCCTGAACATCCGTTTTTCAGACGGTATGGTGGAAGCGGGTGTCACTAACAAAAGAGTTCTACCACAATAAGGAGTGTATGCAATGGATATAAAAGAACCCATTAGCTTCGAAGAGGCTGTGACACGTCTTGAGCAGATTGTCCGTGCGATGGAAGAAGGGAAGCTTTCGCTTGATGATTCTCTTGCGATGTTTGAGGAGGGAGTTTCTCTCGTACGCTTCTGCAACGGGAGGCTGGACACCGCAGAGCAACGCGTCCGCATTTTGCTTGCGGGCGAAAACGGAGAGATGCTTTCACGTCCCTTTACTGCGAACGAGGCATAACCCCTGTGCGCTTAGACGTTTTTTTGGTTGGCGCGGGGCTTGTTAAGAGCAGAACCGAGGCCTCTCGTCTTATTGAGGAGGGGGCAGTTACGGTCTGTGGTACGGTGAGAAGCAAGCCTTCCTTTTCTATTGACGAGAATACGCCTGCCGATTTTTTGGAGATTCGTCGCGACGCTCACCCATATGTGAGCCGAGGGGGAGAAAAATTGAAGGCGGCACTTGACTCCTTTTCTCTTTCTCCCGCTGGTTGTGTCGCCTTAGATATCGGCGCATCCAGTGGCGGCTTCACCGATTGCCTTTTGCGCTATGGTGCGTCTCTTGTTTATGCCGTAGACGTAGGCCACGGACAGCTTGCCCCTTCCTTGCTTGAGGATTCTCGTGTCATTTCCATGGAGCATTGTAACGCAAGATACCTTAAGCATGAGGATTTTCCCACTCCGCCTAATTTTGCGGTGATGGACGTTTCTTTCATTTCTGCCACCTTGCTTTTTCCGAAAATTGCCGAGCTTTTGCCTAAGGGGGGAGCCTTTATTTCTCTTGTGAAGCCACAGTTTGAGGTGGGGCGCTCAGGACTTGGAAAGGGCGGAATCGTACGCGATGAGCACCTGCGCCGTGAAGCTCTCTGCCGCGTTCTGGCTTCGGCTGAGGCGGTAGGCCTTTCTCATCTTGGCACAATGGATTCGCCGATACTCGGTGGCGATGGAAATCACGAATTTCTTGCAGCCTTTATCAAGGAGTGATTATGAAAAATATAGCCGTAATGCTGAATTCCTACAAGGACCCAAAGTATGTTCGCAGCCACCGTATTTTGGCGCAGCTGCAATCCCTTGGGGCACAAATCTTTTTGGATATATCCCACAAGGACAAATGCTCACTTCAAGGCATACACTATTATGAGGGCAATCTTCCCTCCGAGGCCGAGATGATTCTCGTTCTTGGCGGAGATGGCTCTGTTTTGGATGCCGCCGTTCTCGCGCTCGCCTCAGACATTCCTCTTTTGGGAATCAATCTGGGACGACTGGGGTATCTTGCGGAGCTTGAGCCCAATGAGCCCGAGCCGTTTAAACGCCTAATCCGTGGGGACTATTCGCTTCGTGAGCACATGACCTTTGAGGTTTCTCTTGTGCGAGGCGGGGAAGAGACAAAGCTTGTAAGACCTGCTGTCAACGATGTGGTGCTGAGCCAGATACAGGGCGGAGGCATGTCTGAAATTCAGATGGAGGATGGCGTAGGCAATCAAATCGGGTATCTTGCCGACGGTGTGATTGTGGCAACCCCTCTCGGTTCTACTGCCTATTCGCTCTCCGCGGGCGGCCCCGTTATAGATGCCTCTCTTTCTGCCTTCTGCGTCACGCCCATTTGTGCCCATTCGCTCTTTTCCCGTTCTGTTATTTTTCCTCCCGACTACACCATCACCTTGCGTAATAACTCCTCCCGTGAGGCAGATATGCAGGTGAGGCTGGACGGGGGCGCCCCCTATCTGCTATCACCGGGAGACTGTGTGAAAATAAAGCGTTCTAATAGGATTTTACGTATGATAAGCCTTGAGAACCATGCAGTTCTCGGCGTTCTTTCGCGCAAAATGCAGCTTTTAAACCCCGTTGTTGAAAGGAGAAGCCATGAAGAATAAACGGCAAGAGGCCATTCTTGATATCGTCGCCAATTATGAAATCCAAAAGCAGGAGGAGCTTCTGCGGCTCCTTCGTGAGCGAGGCTTTTCTGCCACTCAGGCTACCGTTTCGCGTGATATTCGTGAGCTGAAGCTGATGAAGGGAACAGGGGAGGGCGGAATTCATAAATATGTGCTGCCGTCCCGTAAGCATATGGCAACCCCTAAGTTCAACAGCTCGATAACAGAGTCTATTGTGAAGATGGATACGGCAGAGAACCTTCTGGTTGTCAAAACCTATCCCGGGATGGCATCGGCTGTTGCCTCCTGCATCGATTCCTTTGAAATTCCCGCAATTATAGGTTGCGTGGCAGGGGATGACGCCATTCTTGTTGTGGTTCGTTCACGTGATGAGGCGGCGGGGCTTTCGGAGAAGCTGCGCAAAATGATGGAGCAGGTCTGACTCGGAGAGAAAGAAGTAAAAAGCGAGGTTACCTCTATGCTGCAAACCCTCCATATTGAAAATGTTGCCGTGATTCGCAAGGCTACCATTGAGTTTTCACACGGACTTTCTGTGCTCAGTGGCGAAACGGGCGCGGGAAAGTCTATTCTCATCGATAGCATTGGCTTCTTGCTTGGACACCGCGCGGGGCGCGATCTCTTGCGCTCGGGCACCGAGCAGGCAACTGTAGGGGCTCTCTTTTCGCATATTTCTCCTTCGGTTTTGCGGCGTCTTGCGGAAGTGGGGATAGAACCCGATGAAAACGGGGAGCTTTTTCTTGAGCGACGGCTTTCTGCCGAGGGACGCTCAAGCGCAAGAATCAACGGTGCTCCGATAACCTTGGCCATCCTTCGCACAGTCGGGGAGGCCCTTGTGAGCATTCATGGTCAAAATGAGACCAATACCTTGAGGGAGCGGGATAAGCAGCTTTCGATTCTGGATAACTATGCTGAAAATGCCACCCTCCTCACCGCCTACAAGGAGGTATACGACGATCTGACTCGGGTGCGCGGTGACATTGAGGAAATTACGCAAGAGGAGGCGGCGCGGCTCCGTGAGGTGGAGATGCTCCGCTATCAGATATCCGACATTGAGGCCCTTTCTCTCCGCGATGGGGAGGAGGAGAAGCTTGAGGAAAAGAAAAAACGCTTAAAAAGCATAGAAAGAATCGTCAAGCAGACCTCCTTTGCCTATCGCGCGTTGCGCGCCGGAGAAAAGGCGAATGTCCTCTATATTCTTGACCGTGCTATTGCGGCAATCCGTTCGCTTTCCGACGTCATTGAGGAGGCCGATTCGGTTGCGGCAGAGCTTTCCGATTGCTATGTACGAATCGAGGATGCCGCCGAGCGTGTCTACGCCTTTGCCGATGAAGAAGTTGCCTCGCCCGAAAGGCTTCTCAATCAGGTGGAGGGGCGTCTTGCGGCGATAGAAAAGATGAAACGTAAATATGGCGGTACGGTTGAGGAAATACTTGCGTTTTGTCAAAAAGCCAAGGAGCGCCTTTCGCTTTTACTGGATAGTGATATGCGTTTGGGCGAGCTTCGCGCACGAGAAGAAAAGCTTGCGAGGGAGGCGATGAAGTGCGCCGACGCTTTGACCGAAGCGCGTCGCCAAGCGGGAGTGCGCTTTGCCGATAAGGTTCTCCTTGGGCTTAGCTTTCTCGATATGCCCCGTGTGCAGTTTGAGGTGAGCATAACGCCGCGCCAAAGGAACGGCGTTCGTGAGCTTGCGCGAGACGGGGGTGATTTGGTAGAATTTTTGATTGTCACCAATCCCGGTGAGCCTCCTTCCTCGCTTTCAGCCATTGCTTCGGGCGGAGAACTCTCTCGTATCATGCTGGCTGTCAAATCGGTGATTTCTGACCGTGACGGAATTGACACGGTAATCTATGATGAAATTGATACGGGAGTTTCAGGTAAAACTGCCCGTAAAATTGGGATTCAGCTTTTGCGCTCAGCCTGCGGCTCTCAGGTGCTTTGTGTTACTCATTCGGCTCAAATCGCCTCTTTGGCAGATGCGCATTATCTGATAAAAAAGTCCCTGAGGGACAATCGTGCCGAGACAGAGGTTCTGCCTCTTGATGAAGAAGGACGTATCACAGAGGTATCTCGTATCCTCGGCGGTATCGAAGTGACCGAAGCCCAACGCCGCGCGGCTTTTGAGCTTTATGCTGAGAGGAGCGTATACAAAGAGGGTTGAGATGCTAAAAGCACTCTCGGGCATATTTTCTTCGTTTTCGATAGCAGAATGTGATTTTTTCCCTTCCTATCGGCTTGCTCAGGCGACCACGCTTCGGATAGGGGGCCCCGCAACTGTGTTGGCTTCCCCCAAAAGCGAAGAGGCGCTTCTTCGTCTTTTACGGCTTCTTTCGGATTACGGAATCCCGCGGTATCTGATAGGAAACGGGAGCAATTTGCTTGCGCCCGACGAGGGATATTGCGGTGTGGTAATCCGCACAGGGGCCCTTCGCACGGTGTTGGTTCGCGGAAATTCGATTTTCGCAGCCACAGGAGCAGGTCTTGCTTCGGTGGCTCGTATTGCGGCTACTCACGGTATAGGCGGCTTTTCTGCGCTTTCCGGCATACCTGCTACCATGGGTGGTGCTCTTTTTATGAATGCGGGTGCAGGGGATGCTGCGATTGGTGAGCGTGTGGTGTCGGTAAGGGTGGCGCCTCCGTGTGGCGGTGAGCCCTTTACGCTTTTACGTGACGAATGCCATTTTGCCTATCGAAAAAGCGTATTTCAGAGACGGGGGATGGTGATTCTTTCCTGTGAGCTGACAGGCCCCCCCACCCCTCCTGCCGAGCTCTTTTCGGCGGCGGCGGAATTCGCCAAAAAGCGCCGCGAAACACAACCTCTTGATTTGCCGAGCGCAGGGAGTGTCTTCCTTCGTCCTAAGGGGGACGCGGCGGGTAGACTCATTGAGGCTGCGGGCTTGAAGGGAGCACGCATAGGCGGAGCCGCAGTATCCGAGCGGCACGCGGGCTTTATTGTCAATGTGGGGGGTGCTACAGCTTCTGATTTTAGAGCACTTGTGGAAAGGGTCCGTGCCGAAGTGCTTGCAAACTCAGGGGTAACTCTTACTCGGGAAATTGAATATATGGGAGAAGGATAAAGGATGTCGTATTCGTCTGATTTGAAGCGTCAGCTGGCAGAAAAAGAAATCAAACGGAATTGCTGTCGCAAGGCCGTTCTTTTGGGTATGCTTGCCATGCGCGGTCAAACGAAAAACGGCATGCTGACTATTTCTCTGGAGCCCTCTGGCGTCGCGCCGCTTTTTGTCGATTTGCTGAAAAGCGCTTTTGGCGTTGCCGCTAAAATGAGCCGCTTTGGAAAAGAAGGCTCGCGAGCCCACATTGATTTTGTTTCGTCAACGCTTGCCGAATATATAGACAAGGGGGAACTCACATATCCGCAAAAAAATCCCCCATGCCCCCATTGCCAAGCACACTTTATACGCGGAATTTTCTTGGCCTCAGGGCGCATGGCGGATTTTAAAAAGCTGTACCGTCTTGAATTTTCACCCAAAACGAGAGCTGAAGGACTTTTTTCTCTCCTTGCCGAGACGGTGGGGGAGCCCAAAGTAACCGTGCGTCGGGGAGACACTGTCTTTTACTATAAAACCAATGCGACCATTTGTGACATTCTTGCCTTGATAGGGGCAGAGGCGGATGCCTTTGCTCTTATCAACGATACCATTATGGCGGGTTACAGGAACGCGGCTAACCGCCGTGCCAATTGCGAAGCGAGGAACATTGAGAAATCGGTGGAGGCCTCCATGCGATTTGTGGGAATCATTCGGCGTTTAATGGCGGTGGACAAGCTTTCCGCCCTGCCGCATGAGCTTCAGATGACTGCTAAGCTCCGCGCCGAGAATCCCACGGTTTCTCTGGCTGCTCTCGGCGCGCGTTGTACACCTCCCGTTTCCAAATCGGGCATGAACCACCGTCTTGAAAGAATAGAAGCGTTTGCCAAGGAAATTCTTGCAAGCTGCGAAGAGGAAGGGAAAGAGGAATGAAGAATTTTGTTCATTTGCACTTACACAGTGAATACAGTCTTCTGGACGGTGCTTGTCGTATTCGCGAAATAGCCAAGGCCGCGGCGGAGTGCGGGCACCGTGCGGTTGCCATCACCGACCACGGCGTGATGTATGGCGCCGTTTCCTTTTTTCGTGCCTGTCGGGATGTGGGGGTAAAGCCGATTATAGGCTGCGAGGTGTATGTGGCGCAAAGGTCACGCCTCATGAAGGAGGGGAAGGGGGATGCTTCGGGATATCATCTTATCCTTCTTTGCAAAAATGAGGTGGGCTACCGCAATTTGATTGCCATGGTTTCATCGTCCTTTATAGACGGCTTTTATATGAAACCTCGTATTGACCTTTCGCTTCTCAAAGAGCACAGTGAGGGGCTGGTTGCCCTTTCGGGGTGCCTTGCGGGATATATTCCGCAAATGATTTTACTTGGCGATATGAAGGGGGCCGAGGAATACGCGCTCACCATGAAGGGAATTTTCGGAAAGGATTTCTATTTTGAAATCCAGAATCACGGAATTCCGGACGAAGCCACCGTGGTCTCGGCTTTGGTTGAGCTTTCTCGCAAATTGAATATTCCCTTGGTTGCCACCAATGATGTTCATTATATACATCGCGGTGATGCCGAAATTCAAGCCACTATGATGTGTATTCAAACCAACAGCGTTCTTTCGGAGGGGCGCCCGCTCGGTTTTGAAACCGATGAGTTTTATTACAAAACAACCAAGGAAATGACCGAGCTCTTCGGGGAAGTGCCTGAAGCCTTAGAAAACACGGTGAAAATCGCCGATATGTGCGATTTTTCTTTCACATTCGGGAAGGTTCATATGCCAACCTTTCCGGCCCCTGAGGGGATATCTCACGGCGAGCTTCTCGCGCGGTACGTAGAGGAAGGCTTTCGTAACCGTGTCGACGAAGGAAGAATTACCTTTGCTGAGAGAACCGAGGAAGAATATCGGGCACGAATTGCTTATGAGCTTTCGGTGATCGGCACCATGGGCTTTGACGGATATTTTCTTATCGCAAGGGATTTTATTTCCTATGCCAAGGAGCATCAAATTCCCGTGGGGCCCGGAAGAGGCTCAGGTGCGGGGAGTATGGTTGCCTTTTGCGTAGGCATTACCGATATTGACCCGTTTGCACACGGCCTTCTCTTTGAGCGCTTTCTAAACCCTGAGCGTTCGGCACTTCCCGACATTGACACCGACCTTTGTTATGTAAGGCGAGATGAGGTCATTTCCTACGTGAGAGAGAGATATGGCGAGGACCGTGTCGCGCAAATTATTACCTTCGGAACCTTGAGTGCTCGTGCTGCGATAAGAGATGTGGGGCGTGCGATGGGGCTACCCTATGCTGAGGTTGATGAAATTGCTAAAATGATACCTCAAGGACCGAAGGTTTTGCTTGCCGATGTCCTTGCGGGCGGGGAGCTCAGGAAAAGGTACGAAAGCTCCGAAACCGTGAAAAAACTGATGGATACAGCAATGGCTCTTGAGGGGATGCCGCGACACGCCTCTACCCATGCGGCGGGCATCGTAATTACCGAGGAGCCCTTATCTACCACCCTTCCCCTGGCAACAAACGGCGATGCGGTGGTAACTCAGTATGACATGGATACCGTAGCTGACCTCGGGCTTGTGAAATTTGACCTTTTGGGATTGCGCTATATTACCGTTATTGCCGAGACTGAACGTGCGGTTCAAGCCCATACTCCCTCTTTTCGGATGGCAGAGGTGTCAACGGAGGACAGCGCAACCTATGCGCTTTTAAGTGCAGGTAAAACAGATGGCGTCTTTCAGATGGAGTCCGGAGGAATGCGCAAGCTTCTTATCGGCATGCGTCCACGAAATATACAGGATATTACGGCTGCCATCGCTCTCTATCGCCCCGGCCCCATGGATTCCATACCGCATTATCTTGCTTGCCGCGAGGGGAAGGAGACTCCGTACTATGAGGTGGAGGCGCTTGCCGATATCCTGAAGGATACAGAAGGGTGCATCGTCTATCAGGAGCAGGTTATGGAAATCTTCCGCAAGCTTGCCGGCTATTCTTATGCAAGGGCCGATATTGTGCGCCGCGCAATGTCTAAGAAAAAAAGTGATGTCATGGAGGCAGAGCTTGTTGGTTTTGTTGCCGGGGCAGCCGAAAGAGGGATTTCGGAGGCGGCGGCAAAAGCTATTTTTGCCAAAATGCAGAAATTTGCTGCCTATGCCTTCAATAAAAGCCACGCGGCTTCCTACGCCATGCTTTCCTTCCGCACGGCCTATCTTTTGGCACACTATCCCGCTGAGTATCTGGCATCGCTTCTCACCTCTGTGCTTGGTGATCAGAACAAAACGGCACAGTATATGGCGGAAGGAGTGAAGCGGGGGATTCGTATGCTTCCTCCCGACATTAACGAAAGTCAAAAGCTGTTTTCGGTCTCAGGGCGCCATATCCGATTTGGACTTCTGGCTTTGAGAAATGTGGGCGAGCCCTTTGCCGACGCTATTCTTCGCGAGAGGAGCCTCTCGCCCTTCCGTAGTTTTCAGGACTTTTTAGAGAGAATGTATCCACATGGCATGAACCGCCGCCAGGTGGAAGCTCTCATTAAAAGCGGTGCCTTTGATTCTCTCGGAGTATATCGCTCACGCCTCCTCTCCTCCTATGAAACAATGCTGAACGAGCTTTCAGAAAAGCATCATGCCAACGTTTCCGGGCAAATGGATATTTTCTCGTCAGGCTCCTCGCAGGAGGAAGCATTACAATCCTTTGCGTATCCTGAACTGCCAGAGCTTGACATGCATGAACTCCTGGTTCTTGAAAAAGAAAGCACAGGCATGTATTTTTCGGGACACATTATCGATGATTACAGTGAGCATAGAGACAGTCTTTCCTGTCACTCAATTCTGGATATCAATGCTGCGTTTTCGGGTGGAGAAGAGGGGAACGAGAGGTACTATGACGGTGCGCGTGTTACCGTAGGGGGGCTCCTGACGCGCCGCACCGACAAAAACCTGAAAAACGGCACAACAATGTGTGTCCTTACCCTTGAGGATCGTTATGGTGAAATCGGTGCAGTAGCCTTTTCCAAAACCTTGGAAAGATACGGCTCTCTTCTGCGCCCCGATATGGCTGTAGTACTTGAAGGGAAGCTTTCGTATAAGGAGGGGCAATTGCCCGAGGTAGTTGTCTATTCGGTTGCCGAATTGAGAAAAAACGGTGAAGCTGAGGTTCAGACTGCCAAGAAGACTCCCCCTGTTCGTCTTTATTTGCGTGTACCTTCGCTCGGTGATGAATGCACACATGCCGCGCTTCGTGCCGTCAAAATGGCAAAGGGCAGTACAGAGGTTGTGCTGTATGACAGCAGCACTTCCAAATATGTGACGGCCTCGGAATATCGCACCAATGTATCGGAGGCGCTTTTGCTTGCACTTGCGGAGATTTTAGGGAGCCAAAATGTCATTTATAAGTAGGGGCCTCTCTTGACAGCACCAACGGGAGGGTGTATAATAAGGACATCTTGGGTACAACTACTTTATATTGTAGAAATAAGAGAATAAGGAGTTTTTGTCATGCTCGGTAATATTCTGCTTGACCTTGTTGTCGTCTTCTTTGTGTTTTTTGGTTTCTATTATGGCTGGCGCCGCGGTTTCCTGCGTATAGTCCTGAAGACCTTTTCGGGGCTGTTTTCCGCTGTGATTGCCATGAGCTTTTTCGGTGATTTTGGTGTCGTACTGAAGGAAAAATATTTTTTCTCGTATGTGCATGAAAAAATCAGCGCCGCTCTTTCCGATATGACAGCGGGGGTGGATTCTGCCTCTTTGGCTGAGTCTGTACCGAGCGGACTTCAAAATGCAGCGTCGCTCGTAGGTATCGACCTTACGGCTATGGCAGAAAACGCCATGCAAACAGGGCAGAATGCCATTGCAGAGTTTGCCGAAACATCGAGCCATGCTATTTCACAATTTCTGGGCTCGGCGGCAGCATTTCTTATTCTGTTTGTCGCCTCCTTCTTCGTCATGCGTGTGCTTTCCACACCAATAAGTGGGCTCGTTATGAAGATTCCCGTCTTGGGCCATATCAATCGCTTTCTCGGCCTCTTGTTCGGCGCCCTTACTACGTTGATTATTGCCTGGCTCTTTGCGAAGCTTGTGGGCTTTTTAGATGACATGATGGGGATTTCCTTCTTCGAGGTAAAGGACGCTTGGATTACAGGACTCTTTTACAAGTTTTCGTTACTTTAATGCAAAGGTCACAGTGAGTGTATAAGGTTAAATAGGGTAGAGAATGAAAATGCAAATGTGCGCTAAATGCCAGCGGCGGGTTGCCGTGGTGTTTATTACCAGAATGGATAAGGAAGGCACGGTAAACGAAGGTCTTTGCCTTAATTGCGCAAGAGAACTCGGTATAAAGCCGGTCAACGATATGCTTGAAAGAATAGGGGTCAGTGAAGAGGACCTTGATCGCATGTCAGAGGATTTGCGCAATACGCTTGCTGAAATGGAGGACGGTGAGGACGACGGAGAGGATGGAGGTGCTCCCGCCATTGATCTTCCTCAGCTTTTTCAGAACCTCGGGTTCCCGATCAGAAGGAAGGATTCCGAGGAGTCTGCGCCACCGTCTTCGCGAAAGGAAAAAGAAAAGACAAAGCGGGAGAAACGGAAGTTTCTCGACACATACTGTAAGAATCTTACGGCAGTGGCCGCCGAAGGGAAGCTTGACCGCATTGTCGGGCGTGAGCGCGAGCTTGAGCGTGTCATTCAGATTCTGTCACGTCGTCAGAAGAACAATCCCTGCTTGATTGGTGAGCCCGGTGTGGGAAAAACGGCGATTGCCGAGGCTTTGGCGCTCAGGATTGTGGCGGGGCAGGTTCCCTATCGGTTGAAAAATGCCGAGGTCTATCTTGTGGACCTTACCGCGCTTGTCGCGGGGACGCAGTTCCGCGGTCAGTTTGAATCCCGTATTCTTGGCCTTATTTCCGAGGTGAAGGCAGCGGGGAACATCATTCTTGTTATTGACGAGGTTCACAATATTGTCGGCGCCGGCGAAAGCGAAGGCAGCATGAACGCCGCCAATATTCTGAAGCCTGCGCTCTCACGCGGAGAAATCCAGGTAATCGGGGCCACAACCCTGAAAGAATACCGCAAGTTCATCGAAAAGGACAGTGCGCTTGAGAGGCGTTTTCAGCCTGTAACCGTTCTTGAACCCTCAATTGAGGAAACAGTAGAAATGCTGCGCGGCATCAAGGATTATTATGTGAACTTTCACTCTGTGAAAATTCCCGATGAAATTCTGCGTATAGCTGCCGATTATTCGGAAAGGTATATTACAGACCGCTTTCTTCCCGATAAGGCGATTGACCTTTTGGATGAGGCGGCAGCTCATCGCGCACTTGCCACTCCCGAGCTCGGCAGGCTCCGCGCTCTTGAAGGAGAGCTTACCTCTATTGCAGAAGCTAAGTCGGCATTGGAGTCGAAGCCCGATGAGGGGGAAGCGAAGAAAAATGAGGAAAAGTATAGAGAAATTGCCGATCTTACTGTTCGGGAGCTCAAGCTTCGTGAGGAGCTGACTTCTCTTAGAGAGATTTGCGACAGGGTTTCTGTAACAGCTGATGACCTTGCCGGGGTAATTGAAATTTGGACGGGAATTCCCGCCAGCTCTATCAGTGTCAACGAGTTTCATCATTTGGATGGTCTTGAAGAGCGAATGGGCCGCCGCATCATCGGTCAAAGCACCGCTGTGCATGCTGTCGCGCGGGCCATCAAGCGAAAAAGAGCAGGTGTTTCTGTGCGTCATGCCCCCATCTCCTTTATCTTTGCGGGACCGACGGGTGTCGGCAAAACCGAGCTTGTCAAGGTTTTGGCACAGGACCTGTTCCGCCAGCCCGATACCTTGATACGTCTTGACATGTCCGAATATATGGAAAAGCATTCGGTCTCAAAGTTGATTGGGGCGCCTCCCGGTTATATTGGCTTTGACGAGGCAGGGCAGCTCACCGAAAAAATTCGAAGAAGGCCTTATTCGGTGATTTTGTTCGATGAAATCGAAAAGGCGCATGCCGATGTTTTGAACATTCTTTTACAGGTGCTTGACGATGGGAAGCTCACCGATGCCTCCGGGCGTGTGGTCAATTTTGAAAACACTATTATTATCATGACCACAAATGCGGGGAGCGAGCGCGGAGCGGCAATTTCCGGTTTTTCGGAATCGCAGGAAATTCAGGCGAAGGAGCGCACGGAACGCGCCCTTTCCACTTTCTTGCGCCCCGAGTTTTTGAATCGTATTGATGAAATTATTACCTTCCGTTCTCTTTCGAGGGAGGACTTTGTCGAAATAGCAAGATTGCAGATTGCGGAGCTTGCTGATGTTCTGGCATCCCGCGGTGTTCATCTTGAATGCGACGAGCAGGCCTATCGCTTTATTGCCGAAAGCTCCTATTCCGAAAAGTTTGGGGCAAGAAATATGAGGCGGTGGCTGGAAACTCACGTAGAGGATATTCTTGCGGAAGAGATGATACTTCATTATGACACGAAGGTGACCGAGGCCGCCATTCGGGTTGAAGATGATAAATTAAGCATTATTTGCATGTAAAACAGGGAGAAATAATACACCATGGCAGAATGCACTCACAATTGCAGTACTTGCACACAGAAATGCGGTGAACAGGATAAGGCGTCCCTTTTGGCCGCCCCGAATCCCGGTAGCCGTATCAAGCATATTATCGGTATTGTCAGCGGAAAGGGCGGGGTTGGAAAATCTTCGGTCACCTCGATGCTTGCTGTTGCTGCTTCTCGTCGCGGCTATAACGTCGGCATTATGGATGCCGACGTGACAGGCCCTTCTATTCCAAAGGCGTTTGGTCTGCACACCGGCACCATTCTTGGTGACGAAAACGGTATGATTCCCGCAAAGACACCCGGCGGCATCCGTGTAATGTCGGTCAATCTCCTTTTGGAGGAGGAGGAAAAGCCCGTGGTATGGCGAGGGCCTGTCATTGCGGGTGTCATTACACAATTTTATACCGATGTCGCATGGGGCGATGTGGATTATCTTTTCATTGATATGCCTCCGGGAACGGGCGATGTGTCGCTTACCGTCTTCCAGAGCCTGCCGCTTACGGGCATCGTTGTTGTGACAAGCCCTCAGGAGCTTGTTTCGATGATTGTACAAAAGGCAGTTTCCATGGCCGAGATGATGCAGGTTCCTCTTCTTGGCTTCGTGGAGAATTTTAGCTATTTTACCTGTCCCGATTGCGGGCACGAGCACAAAATCTTTGGGGAAAGTCATATTGAGTCTGTTGCCAAGAAAAACAACACCCGAGTTTTGGCTCGGTTGCCTTTTGATACTACGGTTTCCGGGCTTTGTGACAGGGGTATGGCTGAAAGCATCAACACCGCATCTATCGACGAAGCCTTCAAGACTATCGATGCGCTTTGCCAAAGAACCTGATTAATATTGCATATAAATTGAAGAGCAGCAAGGGTTACACCGTGCTGCTTTTTCTTTGCGGATTCTTGCGGCGTTGCTTCTTGATTCTTGTCCAGATTTCGGCACATAATCACGAAAATAATCATTTATTTTGGCCTTGATGTGACATATTCCATAGGTGTAATCTCATATAATAGAGATAAGAAAGGATTGATAAAATGCCGGTTGTTTATGTAGATGTTTTGTTTATCATAAATGCGTGTATGGACTTTCTTGCATTGCGTCTTGCGGGCTCTCTTTTGCACTTGCCAATGCGATGGCGTCCGTTACTCTTTTCTTCTTTTCTTGGGGGTATATACGCAGTACTTTCCGTCTTGTTTCCGGGGAATACCGTGGTTTCTGCCTTTATTGGCCTGGCGGTTGCCATGCTTCTTTGTTTTATCGCATTCGGTAAGGAATGCGGAATGCGCAGCTTTTATGCCGTATGTATCCTCTTTTTTTTCTCCTCGCTGCTTCTTGGGGGGATGATTACCGCCTTTTATAATTTTCTCGCACGGTTTTTCAGCAATCGCGAGGAGCTGCTTCATGCGCTTTTGGAGGGAGACGGCAAGCTTGCATTCTTCTTTGGGCTCATGCTTTTTTCGGGGTTTATTGCAACACTTGCTTATCGGCGTCTCGGCACAAAAACGCTGACACAAGAAATCATTCTTACGCTTTGGGAATCGGGGCGTGCAACCGAAATCACTGCCTTTGTTGACAGCGGGAATCATTTGCTTGACCCCCTGTCAGGGCGCCCCTGTATCGTTCTGAACGCAAAGGCACTCGGGGATATCATTCCGCATGACATTGTTTCTTTTTCAAAAGGTCATGAGCTGGACCCCGTCAAGCTTTCGGCAAAAAATCTTCGCCGTATTCGTCTTGTTCCCACCCGTTCCATCGGGGGAGAGAGACTCCTTGTGGGATACATACCTGACAGAGTAACAATAGGAAGGGGGAGCGAAGCACGGAGTGTCGATGCCCTTGTTGTGCTCGATATGGGGGAACATGATTTTTCCGGATGTAACGCTTTGCTTCCCGCAAGCTTACTTACATAATTGGAGGTGACTATGAAATTTTTTTTGTGGATTGCTAGGGTGTGGAAAGCATTCAAAAATTGTATACGCCGTCTTTTTTTGCCTAAAAACTGGGGAGAGATATATTATATTAATGGCGCCACGGCTCTTCCTGCTCCCCTTACCCACGAGGAGGAATATGAGCTTCTTATGCGAATTCGCGAGGATGAAAGCCTGAAAAAGGTTCTTGTAGAGCGAAATCTCCGTCTTGTTGTATATATTGCCAAGAAATTCGAAAGCACGGGAATCAATATAGAGGATTTGATTTCCATTGGTACTGTGGGACTTATGAAAGCGGCCAACACCTTTGAGCCCGCAAAAAATATAAAGTTGGCTACATATGCATCGCGGTGCATTGAAAACGAAATTTTAATGTATCTCAGAAAGACCAGCGGACAAAAACGAGAGATTTCTATTGATGAGCCACTTAATGTGGATTGGGACGGCAATGAGCTCTTACTTTCGGATATTTTGGGAAGTGAGCCCGATGTAGTATGCCGCCGTATTGAGGAGGCGGAGGAGCGCAAGTTGGTACGTCAATCGGTGGCAGGGCTTGCCAAGCGCGAACGGGAAATCATCGAGCTTCGCTTTGGGTTGAACGGCGGTCAGGAGCGTACCCAAAAGGAGGTGGCAGAGCTTTTGGGGATTTCACAATCCTATATTTCTCGCTTAGAGAAGAAGATTATGGAACGGCTCCGTATTGAAATGTCAGAAAAAATATAAAAAATTGAAAAAAAGGCTTGCAAATTCCATTTTGCTGTGCTATAATGGTTCAGTAATTATGAAAGTTCAAAGAGGTGAAAGCAATGAAATCTGGAATTCATCCCGATTACAAGCCTGCTACTATTCGTTGTGCTTGCGGTAATACGGTTGTTTCTCATTCCGTGAAGGGCGATATGATGGTGGACATTTGCTCCAAGTGCCATCCTTTCTTTACCGGTAAGCAGAAGTTTGTAGATGCCGGAGGTCGTGTTGACCGTTTCAAGAAGCGGTTGGCAGCCAGCAGCAAGTAAAAAATCGAAGAAAAACGGCGTGGCGAGTTTGGCTCACACGCCGTTTTTCTCTCTATAAGGAGTGTCGAAGAATGTCATTAAAGGATACGGTAGGCACACGTGCCGTTCTGGTGGCTATTGCGCCTTCCGGAAAGAACGTGCCGGAGGTAGAACGGGATCTTAAGGAGCTGGAACGCCTTCTGGAAACCGCCGGCGGGACGGCTGTGGCCCATCTTTTGCAAATCAAGGAGAGCCCGAATTCCAACACGTATCTTGGCAGCGGAAAAATAGAAGAGCTGCGCGAGCTTTGCAAAAACGAAGAGGCGGACCTTGTTGTTTTTAACGATGAGCTTTCGCCCTCGCAAATCCGCAATATCGAAGAGGAGCTGGACGGCCCTACCGTATGTGACCGTTCTATGTTGATTCTCGATATTTTTGCGCTTCATGCCGTAACGAGCGAGGGTAAGCTTCAGGTGGAGCTTGCTCAGCTTAAATATACCGCACCAAGGCTCCGAGGGAAGGGAGCCTTGCTTTCCCGGCAGGAGGGTCGTATCGGGACACGCGGCCCGGGCGAATCCAAGCTTGAAATCGACAAACGGTATTTACATCGCCGTATTGCGGCACTTGAAGCGGATTTGCGAGAATTGGAAGAAAACCGTGCCACAAGAAGAGCCGCGCGCGAACGGAACGGTATCCCCAAAATTACCATCGTCGGCTACACAAACGCAGGGAAGTCCACTCTCTTGAACGCGCTCACTGATGCGGGAGTGTTATGCGAGGATAAGTTGTTTGCCACACTTGATTCCACCACGCGCTCGCTCTTTCTCCCCGACGGAAAAAAGGTGCTTCTTACCGACACCGTAGGGTTTATTCGCCATCTGCCGCACCAGCTGATACATGCCTTCCATTCGACACTTGAGGAGGCGATGCTTGCAGACGTCCTTCTTCTTCTGGCCGATGTGTCTGACCCCGAATGCGAGGAGCAGCTCTCTGTTACCAAGGAGCTGTTATCCGATCTTGGTGCCGCGGATATCCCGCAATTGGTAGTATATAATAAATGTGACCTCGCCGCCTCGTTTTCACCCGAGGCCTACAATTTTGGGCCCAATTCCGCAAATCGGATTTTCATTTCCGCACGTGACGGCAGGGGAGTGGATAACCTTCTCCTTGCCATTTCCGATATGCTGAACCGGAACATGCACGAGGTGTCTCTTTTTCTCCCTTACACCGATGCGGGTATATTGAATCTTCTGCGTGATGAGTGCCCGTTTTTGGAAGAACCCGAGTATACAGAGGACGGTATTTGCGTAAAAGTCCTTCTGAATGACAAAAAATATGGCAGATTTTCAAGGTTTATTGTTGGGCAGGATAAAAAATGAAAGAATATTGCACCGTCAGTGGCTTTGGCCGCGCCGAGATTGAGGAAAAGCGCTCCCGTTTCATAGGGAGCTGCGATTTTGTCTCTACTGAGGAGGAAGCGGTTTCTTTTGTAAATCGTATTCGTTCCGAATTTCCCGATGCAAGACACAATGTGTATGCTTACCTTCTTCGTGAAGGCTCCAAAACACGCTACAGTGATGATAAGGAGCCGCAAGGAACCGCTGGCATGCCAGTTCTTGAGGTAATCAAAAAGAATCAATGCCTTGATGCTGTGATTGTTGTAACGCGTTATTTTGGGGGAATTCTTCTCGGGGCAGGAGGACTTGCTCGCGCTTACAACGATGCAGCTGCAGCTGCACTGAAAGCAGCCGGACGCATTCTTCGGCGTCCATCGCTTACCTTTTCATTTAACTGCCCCTATTCCGACTATGACCGCTGCGTTCGCCTTTTGCAGCAAAAAGGTGTCACTCTGTTGCCGCCCTCCTTTGATGCTACGGTTACGCTTTCTTACACTGTTTCGCAAACCGAGTCAGGCACAGTGGCCACCGCGCTTTTTGATGCCACAGGAGGCAAAATTGTTCCGCAAAAAACGGGTGAGGGATGGCAAAACATCATAATTTGACGATTCTTTAAAAAAAATGCTGTTTTCAAAAGTAATTTTGTAGTTTTCTGCGTATTTATTATCAGAGAGCTAAAAAGGAGGACCTCCATGCCTACTTTTGCGGATTTTTTCTTGAAACGGGAACGCGATTATCTTTCTCCGTATGCGTTTCTTACAGAAAACACAAAGGGAAGAGCGTTTTCTTGCGAAAAGAGCGATTTCCGTACTGAATTTCAACGTGATCGTGACCGCATTCTGCACTCAAAATCCTTTCGCCGTCTTATGCATAAGACACAGGTGTTTTTTTCACCGGAGGAAGAGCATTATCGCACCAGAATGACACATACTCTTGAGGTGACGCAGATTGCGCGCATTATGGCGCGTGCACTTTCCTTAAACGAGGACCTCACTGAGGCTATTGCTCTTGGACACGACCTCGGTCATACTCCCTTCGGTCATGCGGGAGAAAGAGCGATGACTCTTTGCTTTTCTCCTGATTTTACGCATTATGCGCAAAGCCTGCGTGTTGTGGAATGTCTTGAGCACGATGGCGAGGGCATGAACCTCACCTTTGAGGTAAAGGACGGGATTTTTAAGCACACAGGCGACAATATGGCCTGCACCTTGGAGGGCGTTATTGTAAAATACGCTGATCGTATCGCGTATGTCAACCATGACATCGACGATGCTTGCCGTGCCGGAATCCTCAAGGAAGACGATATTCCCAAGGATATCCTTTCCGTTTTGGGGAAAAGTCATTCCGAGCGCATCAATACGTTGGTCTCGTCAGTCATTTCCGAGAGTACGGAAAGCCCTAAGATCGGTATGACACAAGAGATCGAGGAGGCTTTTTTAGCTCTTCGCAGCTTTATGTACGAAAGAGTATATACCAATTCGGTGGCTAAAGCTGAGGAGGAGAAGGCTGTGGAGCTTTTGTGCCGTCTATATGAATATTATATAGAAAATCCGAATGAAATGCCGGCGCTTTATGTCCAAAATATCAAAAGAGACGGTGTTGGCCGCTGCGTCTGTGACTATATTTCAGGTATGACCGACAGATATGCAATAGACATCTACCGAGAATTGTTTATTCCCAAGGTTTGGAGGAAGACGACTGTATGATTGAAAAAAGCGTAGTGGAGGAGGTTTTGGCCCGCTCAAATATTGAGGGGGTGATTTCTCCTTACGTTTCGCTCAAACGAGCCGGTGCGCTTCTTCAAGGGCTTTGCCCCTTTCATAGCGAAAAATCCCCATCCTTCTATGTGTATCCGAGAAACAACAGCTTTTACTGCTTCGGTTGTGGAGTAGGAGGAAGCGCCATCACCTTTATTAAACGAATCGAGAATCTTGATACCGATTCTGCAATTGAGCTTCTCGGCAAGCGTGTGGGAATTACGGTTGTGCGAAAGGAGGAAAAGGATTCCTCCGCATCACACTTTGACCGAACCCGCATGCTGGCACTTAATAAGGACGCGGCACGGTATTTTCACGCTCGCTTATTTGACAACACAAGGGGGGCTCAGGCTGCACGCGAGTATCTGATGGAAAAACGCGGTCTTTCTATGAGCACCATAAAGCATTTTGGCCTCGGCTATGCTCCCTACGATCCCAAGGGGCTTTTTGCTCACTTTAAGGAGCTTGGTTATCGCGAGGACGAAATGGTTGCAGCCTTTCTCTTAGGAAAGAGCGAGAAGAACGGAGCCTTTTATCAGTCTTTCAGGGAACGCGTGATGTTTCCTGTGATTGACGTAACGGGTAATGTAGTTGCCTTTGGCGGGCGCGTTCTTGACAATTCCCTCCCCAAGTACAAAAATTCATCCGATACTCCCGTATTCAAAAAAAGCAAGAATTTGTATGCTTTAAATTTCGCGAGGACAAGCTGTTCAGAATCCTTGATTCTTTGCGAAGGCTATATGGATGTCATTGCCATGCACGCTGCCGGTTTTACCAATGCTGTGGCAACCTTGGGAACCGCCATCACTCCCGAGCAAACGCGCCTTATCAGCCATTACACCAAAAAGGTTATTCTCTCGTACGATAATGACGAGGCAGGGCAAAAGGCAACGACACGTGCGCTCGGCCTTTTGGATCAGGTTGGGCTTGAAGCTCAGGTTTTGCGTATAGAGGGAGGGAAGGACCCCGACGAATACATCAAAAAGTTTGGGGTTGAAGCGTTCCGCCGTTTGTTGGAAGGAAGCCACACAAAGTTCGAATTTAACCTTCAAAAGGTTCTTTCTCGTCACGATGTATCCCAACCCCAAGAAAAAATCCATGCCGTTTCCGAGCTGTGCGATATCATTTCAAAGGTTTATTCCTCGGCAGAACGAGAGGTCTATATCGGCGAGGTCGCAAAGCGCCTTTCGCTTGAGCCAGCGGCCATTCGCAGGGATGTGGAGCACATGATGCGGCGCGGAGAGAAGAGCGAGCACAAGGCGAGACTGGATAAGCTTAAGCAGGGGGGGATTGGCCTGGGGGACAGAATCAATCCGGACCGCATAAAGGCACCGCAGATAGCGGCACATGAGGAAATTGTGCTCTCGCTTTTGCTCTTGTATCCCGAGCACAGAGTGGCTGCCCGTGAGGAGCTCGCATTGACTGAGGACGATTTCTTTACAGCCTTTGGCAAACGGGTTTTTTCATACGCCATGCAGTGCGGGGATTCCGCAAATGCCGATGCGCTTGAAATGGAGCAGCTCTTCAGCGAGGATGAGATTGGCCGCATTGTTGAGCTGAAGGTTTTGCGCATGGACCTCACCGATAACGGTCCGCAGGTTTTTTGCGATAGTGTGGAGTCACTGAGGACGGTCATGAAGCAACATCTCAGTGTAACCGAAAGTGGTACCTCATTGACCGATCTTGATTCTCTTATTCGCAACTTGCGCAAGGAGAACGATTGATTCCGCTCTTAAAACTTTAAAGAAATAGGAGGGCAGAGCCTATATGGAAGAAATAACACTTGTCAACGATCTGACTGAGCCCGGTGATGAGCTTTCGGGGAGCGAAGGCGGAATTATCGAGGTTTTAGACAATATTGATTATGAAATAGATGACACCGAGCTTACTCTGGCCGTGGGGGATGCCGATTCTGCGCTGCCGGATGAAGGGCAGCTCCGGGAAATTGAGGATGCCAACTCGCAGGGGGCGGACCTTTATTCTAATCCTGATGTGCTTGCCGAGGCTTCGGTTGCTCCGGATGATCCCGTGAGAATGTATCTTAAAGAAATAGGGAAAATCCCTCTTCTCACCCCGGAAAGGGAGAAGGTGCTGGCGGAGCAGATTGCTCTTGGCAGCAAAAAGGCGAAGAATGAGCTGATAGAGGCGAATTTACGGCTTGTTGTGAATATCGCCAAGCGCCACATAGGCAAGGGAATGCAATTCCTTGACCTAATTCAAGAAGGCAACCTAGGACTTATGAAGGCGGTGGAAAAATTCGACTATCATATGGGCTACAAGTTTTCCACATATGCCACATGGTGGATTCGCCAAGCTATCACGCGTGCGATTGCTGACCAGGCTCGCACCATTCGTATTCCTGTGCATATGGTGGAAACCATCCATAAGGTTTCCCGGGCTGCAAGACAGCTCCTTCAGGAGCTTGGCCGAGAACCTACAACAGATGAAATCGCTGAGCGCCTTGAAATTTCGGGGGATCGTGTCCGCGATATTTTGAAAATAGCGCAGGACCCGGTTTCCTTGGAAACACCGATCAGCGAAGATGGGGACAGTCTGCTCGGCGATTTTGTAGAGGATGTGGACAGCCTCTCTCCCGCCGATACTGCCTCGTATTCCCTTTTAAGAGAACAGCTTTGCCGTGTGCTTCACACGCTGACACCGAGAGAAGAACAGGTTCTGAAGCTTCGTCACGGCTTGATAGACGGACGCACCCATACACTGGAGGAGGTCGGACGAGAGTTTGACATAACGCGGGAAAGAATTCGCCAGATCGAGGTCAAGGCCTTGCGAAAGCTCCGTCATCCTTCGAGATCCAAGCCACTTCGAGATTATCTTGATTAATTAGTCAAAGTAGGTGACATGACATGAATGAAGAATTGAACATGCGAGAGTATGCAGCTCCCCCTCTGACGGAAAGCAGTCTTATGAATGCTCTTGAGGATATTGATGACGATATGGCAGCTGCTTTTTTGGAAAGTGAAGAGGAGCCCGAAACGTATCCTGAGGAGGCTGAATCTACGGTTCACGAGGCTGATACCGAGACCTTGGACACCCTTTTTCCCGATTCCTTCTCCGCCGATGATCCCGTAAGAATGTATTTGAAGGATATAGGAAAAATTCCGCTTCTGACTCCTGAGCGCGAAATGGAACTCGCGGAGCTTGCTGCCCTTGGCAATAAGACAGCAAAGAATGAGCTTGTACGCGCCAATCTCCGTCTTGTGGTGAGTATTGCAAAAAAGCATATTAACAAGGGAATGTTTCTGCTTGATTTGATTCAAGAGGGGAACCTCGGGCTTATGAAGGCGGTGGAAAAGTTCGACTACCGCAAGGGCTACAAGTTTTCCACATATGCCACATGGTGGATTCGCCAGGCTATTTCCCGTGCGATTGCCGACCAGGCTCGCACCATAAGAATTCCTGTACATATGGTGGAAACGATTCATAAGGTTTCCAGAACAACACGTCAGCTTCTTCAGGAGCTTGGACGCGAGCCTACTACGGCAGAAATTGCAGAGCGTCTTGAAACCACAGAAGACAAGATTCGCGAAATTTTGAAAATAGCACAGGATCCGGTTTCTCTCGAAACGCCTGTCGGGGAAGAGGAAGATAGCCACCTTGGAGATTTTGTGGAGGACAACGAAACTCCCACTCCCTCCGAAACCGCTTCCTATTCTCTCTTAAGAGAACAGTTGCAGGCTGTTCTTCTTACACTTTCCTCCCGTGAGGCAGAGGTAATTCGTTTGCGCTATGGCTTGTACAACGGACGGCCTCTTACTCTGGAGGAGGTGGGGCAACGCTTCAATATCACAAGAGAGCGTATCCGTCAAATTGAAGCGAAGGCACTTCGTAAGCTCCGTTATCCGCTTCGCAGTAAGCAGCTGCGCGACTATTTGGATTCCTGAGCGAGGCAAAAATTTCAAAAACGTGTGAGCTTTGCTCCTTGGATATAGAGCTGTTTTCGCTTTTCTTGGTGCACATTGTATGAAACTTTAATTTCTTCTTGACTTTTCAAGTAGAAAAAGGTATAATAATGTGCGTATGTATATTCGTCAATTCCTTTGGAGGTACCTATGAAAAAAAGAATTCTCGCGCTTCTTCTCGGTCTCCTTATGTGTCTTCCGCTGCTTTTGACCTCCTGCGGCAATCAAAAGCCCCCCGAGGACACCACCGAGGAAGAAGATTTGTATGTTAAGCCTGCAACACTTAATTTTTACATAATCGGCGATAATGTTACCGCCGAAGCAGTAAGATTAATGGAGAACGCTTTTAACGAAACCTCAAGAGAGCTTTACAAGACCGAGGTTCATTTTGTCTTCTGTACCGCCGAGGAGTATTCGGCCAAGGTTATGGCGGAGCTTGATCGCGTGGCAGAGCTGAACAAAGCCCAGCAGGGGCAAACACCCCCTAAGACCGCTGCGGAAAAGTTTGAGGCCGCCGACGTTGTCACATCGATGGATGACCTGAACACTGTGGTAGAGCAGTATCCGGAGATCTATAACAACCAGATGGATATTTTGCTGATTACCAGCAAAGAAATGTACGATGACCTGCGCGAAAAGAACTATCTTGCCAACTTGACCGAACTTTTGAACACCGAATTCCGCGATATTGCACAGAAGGTCAACAACAATCTCGTTGGGGCAGCAACGATTGAGGGACAAAAGTATGCTGTTCCCAACAATGTCCTGATTGGAAAGTACAAATATGTGCTTGTCAACAAGGAGATGGCATACCTTCTTCAGTATGCAGAGGCGCCGGCACCCGGGCAGAATCCCGAAAAGTATTATACGACTGCTGACGGCTCTAACAAGAAGGTCTTGGACTATGCAGCACTTCTTGAATTGGCTGCTGATATTCAAGCATGTAAGAGCGAAGCGGATCCCAATTCGGAACTTTACAGCATTCATGAGACTCTCAAAGCCAATCTGGGCGCTTCCGAAATTTTCCCCATGCAGTCCGCTTTCGATTATCCTACGGTAGCCTATTTTCCGAAGAGCGGCGAAAATACCCTTTTTGGCGTGGTATACGATTACAACTCTACCTATCAAAGCTACATTGCATTGAGCAATGTCTTTACCAAGCAATCTTACAAGAATCACTTTGCTCTTATGCTGGAAGCTAAGCAAAAGGGCTATTATCCTACCGAGCCGCAGCTTGCCCCCACTGATGCTGCTTACGGCATTATTTACACCGAGGGAAGCTACACAGACCGCTTTGCCTATCAGGACGATTATTTCGTTTTTGAGGTAGACCAGCCCAGGCTTGAAGACGATGGTGCATTCAATGCGATGTTCGCTGTTTCCAGCTTTTCAGCCTCTACCGAGCGTTCTTTGGAAATTATTGAAGCCCTGGTTGCCGATGAGGGAGCTGAGCTTCGCAATATTCTTCAGTACGGTGTAGAAAAGACGCACTATACCATCGATGCTAAAACAGGTATCTTGACACGGACTCTGACAGGGCGTAATCAGTACAAGATGAACGCCAATTATACTGGTAATATCATTACGGCGTTCCCTTGCCCCGAGGATGGGCGCGATGCCAATTATGCTGGCTATTTCAAGACGCAGAATGACTCCGCCACAAGGAACCCGCTCTATGGCATGACACCTGAACTTTTGTGGAAAAATACCAAGTCCGCCATGGAAAATCGCATCCTTTACGAGCGGATGTATGCCGCTTTGGTTTCTGAAATCGATGAGCTTCCTGCTTCCTCCAATATTTTTAAGGATAAGAATGTCAGTGAGGTAAAGGCTAAGCTTAAGTCTGAAATTCCCGACGAGATCAATACCGCAAATCTTCGCGAATACTGGGAATACATTCGTGCCGGGTTCGATCCGACTCTGACATATGAGGAATGGGAAATTCCCGAGATTCCTTATTCGGTGACGAGCGCGCTGAGACAACTTGAAAACACGACAAAGGCTGCGGTGAAGATGGATGTCGAGGCGTTCATGGAACAGAGCGCTTTGATGGCCAAGCAATATATGGATCGTGCTCTTCTTTGCACAACAACAGCTGAGCTTGATGCCTTGTGCGATGAAATTGACCGTCAGCTCAGAAACAACAAGACCGAGGGCATTTATTTCTATGGTGACCGCACCTCGAGTTGGGGTGGCAGCACCGCCTATGTGGGAATGCTGGTGAATAAGCCGGATGCCCCCATTTCGCTGGCCTCTGCACTTCAAGTTTGGTTGAAGGACGTTGTTATGGCCGGTAAGCAATAAACCGCACTGTAAAACGGGGAAGCCCGTATCCTTGCAAAAAGAGCAGACACAAACTGTGCCTGCTCTTTTTTCTTTGTGAAAAAATAAAAGACTCAGAATTAAATCTGAGCCTTTTGGCGCGCCTGATAGGATTCGAACCTATGACCTACCGGTTCGTAGCCGGGCACTCTATCCACTGAGCTACAAGCGCATAATTTTTAAAATATGGAGCGGGTGATGGGAATCGAACCCACGCGACCAGCTTGGAAGGCTGGGATTCTACCATTGAACTACACCCGCGAGATCCGAGCACTTCTACATAATAGCATATATTCCCCTACTTGTCAAGAGAAAAATTTGTTTTTTTCTCTTTTTTCTTGCTAATTTTTGATTTGCATGATAAAATAGAAACAGGCTACAGAAAAATCAATGTTTTTACAGTTTTTGGGGGATACTTATGAACACAAGACCTTTATTTGGACCGGGAGGCAACAGTGAGTCCTTTTATGCGGAAGGGCATAAGCACACACTTGATGCACCGGCATGGGTGGCCGCCCGCGGCTTGGATGCCTATGAGTATGAGGCGGGTAACGGCCTTTCCGCTAAGGATTCAGTGCTTGAAAAAATTGGTGCCGCCGCCGCCGAAGCCGGGATATTGATGTCCTTCCACGCCCCATATTTTATTTCTTTGGCCTCTTCGGATGCTCAAAAAAGAGAAAATAGTATTTCGTATATACAGTCCTCCTTGCATGCCGCAGAGCTCCTCGGTGCCAAAATCATAGTGGTACATATGGGGGGCGTGGCCAAACGTACGCGCGAGGAGGCCATGCGTCTTTCGGCAGAAACGTTATACACGCTTCTTGAGATGCTTCCCGAATCCCCCATAAAGATTGGTCTTGAAACCATGGGAAAGGTAGGACAGCTCGGTACGCTGGACGAGGTCCTCACGCTTTGCTCTATGTCAAAACGTTTGGCCCCGGTTGTGGATTTTGGGCATCTGAATGCTCGTGAATGCGGGAACGGAGGCTTCCACACCAAGGATGACTATATGGCGGTCTTTGATGCCATAGCCTGTGCGCTCGGCGATAATGCGGCGATGCACCTGCATTCGCATTTTTCAAAAATCGAATACACGGGTGCAGGCGAAAAACGGCACCTGACCTTTGAGGACAAGACGTACGGTCCTCGCTTTGAGCCGCTTCTTGATGCCATCTACGAGCTTGGCGTCAGCCCTACCGTGATATGTGAATCCGCAGGTACGATGGCAGAGGATGCGCTTACCATGAAAAACTATTATTCTTCGCTTCGGGAGGGCCTATGAATCACATATCAGGCTTACGAGAGCTTCATGCCGCCTTGCAGGTGGATGCGCTGCTTCTGACCTCGGAGCTTTCCATACGGTATGCTATGGGGTTTCCGCTGTCTGATGCATGGGCACTCATTACGCCCGATGCAGCCTATCTGCTGACAGATTTCCGTTACGAGGAGGAGGCTAAATCCAAGTTGGATTCCTCCATCAGCGTTGTGACACCGCCTTCCTTTTTTGAATTTCTCTCGGACGTGTTTGCTACCGAGCATTTAGCAAGGATAGGCTACGAGGATACCACCCTTTCCTGTGCCGATTTTTCCGCCCTTACGGAAAAGCTTTCCTTTTGTGCCGTTCCGATAGGGAGCAAGATTCAAGATTTGCGTGCTGTAAAGGATGCCGAAGAAACGGAAGCCATAAAAAAAGCCCAGGAAATCACGGACAAAGCCTTCTCGCACATTTTGTCGTCTCTTACTCCCACTATGACGGAGATAGATGTTGTTCTGGAGCTGGAGTTCTTTATGCGGCGTATGGGCGCCGATGCCATAGCCTTTCCCACCATTGCCGTTTCAGGTTCAGGAAGCGCGTTGCCCCACGGTACGGCGCGCAACATACCGCTTTCACGCGGTTTTCTCACGATGGATTTTGGTGCTTCCTACAACGGATATGCGTCTGATATGACACGTACGGTGGTGCTTGGGTCTGCGACAGCGGAAATGAAGCGGCTCTATGATACCGTTCGAGAAGCACAGCGCCTTGGTATGGAGATTATCCGCGAGGGAGTGAGCGCTGCCGATGTGGATAAGGTGGCGCGAGATTATATCGACAGGGAAGGGTATCACAAGCTTTTCGGCCACAGCTTCGGTCACGGTGTAGGACTCGAAATTCACGAGAACCCACGTCTCTCACGGACCTCCGGGGACATTCTTCGGGCAGGAAACGTGGTTACCGCGGAGCCGGGGATTTATCGTATGGGCGAATACGGATGTCGCATAGAAAACCTCGGGGTTGTGACGAAAGGCGGATTTCTTTGCTTTACCCAATCCACAACCGATCTCATAGAACTCTTTTGAGACCTATTTTTTTGTTTTTTTATCTTTTTCGTATTTTTCTATTGCAAATCTATTGCAAAAGCTTTCCATTTGTTATACAATATATCTGTATGGATGCCGCGAAGGCGGCTAAGAGAGAGCCGATCCCACAGCGGGGGATTGGAACGACTCTTTCAACAATAACGATTACCGCTGGGAGATAAGGACATGGAAGTTGTAATTGCAGGCGATTTTAGAAACGGCGTCACCTTTGAAATGGACGGCAAGGTTGTTCAAGTGCTTGAATTCCAGCATGTAAAGCCCGGTAAGGGCGCAGCCTTTGTGCGCACCAAGCTCAAGGACGTCATTAACGGTGCTGTGATTGAAAAGACCTTCAACCCCACCGATAAATTTGAGGGTGCCTACATTGAGCGCAGAGATATGGAATATCTCTATAACGATGGCGACCTCTACTACTTTATGGACCCCGAAACCTATGAGCAGGTTCCGCTGGACGGCAAGAAGCTTGGCGACAACTTCAAGTTCGTCAAGGAGAACACAACCTGCAAAATCGTTTCCTACAAGGGCAATGTTTTCAGCGTTGAGCCCCCTGTGTTTGTGACGCTTGAGGTTACCGATACCGAGCCCGGCGTTCGCGGCGATACTGCCACTAACGTCACGAAGGCCGCTACTCTGGAAACGGGCGCTGTGGTCAGGGTGCCGATCTTTGTCAACACCGGAGATCTCATTCGCGTGGATACCCGCGTTGGCGAATATCTCGAAAGAGCATAACCGAAAGGGAGAATGAGCATGGATATTTGTGAAAAGGCAGCGTATCTGAAGGGCTTGGCCGATGGCCTTCACGTGAATACCGAAACCCCTGAGGGACGTCTTATTTCCGAGCTGGTAGCCTTGGTTGGCGATATGGCTGAAAAGCTTAACAACCTTGAGGTAGAGACTGCCGAGCTTCGCGATTATTGCGAGGAGCTGGACGAGGATCTTGGCTTGGCCGAGGATCTCGTGTATGGCGCCGATGAGGATGAGGACGAAGACGATGCCGGGGAAGAGGAGTTCTACGAGGTAACTTGCCCTGCTTGCGGAGAAACCATTTACTTCGACGAGGATTGTGATCCCGCCGAGCTTGCATGTCCTGCATGCGGCGAAAGCTTTGATTGCAGTTGCGACGGGGAATCCTGCGAGGGATGCTCTGGTTGCGGCGAAGAAGACTGAATTTATAAAAAAAGAACAGATTCCGTTGGAATCTGTTCTTTTTTTTACGTCTTTTTATTCCAAATTTTGTCGCATAACCTCATAGCCGAGTATCGTAGAGGCCGAGGCGGCAGACAGGGCAGCGGAGAAGGCCCGTCCGTACGGAATTTTCACAATTTCGTCGCACTTATTCAGCAGTTCACGCGAAATTCCCCGTTTTTCGCCCCCCACAACAAGGAGAAGCGGCTTTTTCAGGTTTGCCCTTTGAAGATCCACCTGAGTTCGGACATCGGCGGCTATTACCCTATAGTTATGGGAGCGAAAATAGGAAACGGCTTCGGAAGCGACAGCCGTATACAAGGGAATAAGCTCGGAGGCACCCGCCGAGGCACGGGCAACCACGCCTGCTGCGCTCATCCAGTTTCGCTCGGGCAAAAGAACACCGTCAATCCCCATGGCGTAAAGCGAACGCAACGCGTATCCGAAATTGTAAGGATCCTCTATGCCGTCAAGCAAAATATAAAAGCCGGA
This sequence comes from Eubacteriales bacterium, assembly GCA_045533505.1. GTDB lineage: Bacteria > Bacillota > Clostridia > Oscillospirales > CAG-272 > UBA1740. Next base: position 44,517 of record JAZSHY010000002.1, read on the forward strand.
GGAGGGGAGAGTGGCCGCCGAAAGAGGAGGAATAGTGCGCTCTGAGCATTCGGCAATGATGCCGCCGTGCGTGTTTCCGGTTGTACGCGCCGTAAGCTCCTCGGTAGAAATGGGCAAAATAGAGAAATTCAGCTCATTGGCACGGTGGCGAAGCCATGAAAGCTCCTTTTCTAAGCGTGTTTTACTTTCCGAGGCGAAATACACCCGCAAAATTTTGCGGTCATTCTGCGGATTTTCGCCATTTCGGGCAGCAATAAGCGCGCGCAAGGAGGTCATTCCCTCAAAGAGGGAAGAGGGGACAAATTTTTTGTACTCATGTTGCATTTTTCGGCCAAACCTTTCATAGGAATGTACTAACTCATACATTTAAGGAGGGGTCTTGGAAATGTATCAAAAGGAGAGAGCGCGATGTGAAATATTTGCGGAATACCTTGTGGAAAATCATGCAACGGTAAGGGCGGCAGCACGGCATTTCCAGGTAAGCAAAAGCACGGTACATAAGGATATCACAACACACCTGCAATGGGTTAATCCCGCCTTGTATCAGTTGGCAAAAGAAATTCTTGAAATCAATAAATCAGAAAGACATTTGCGCGGCGGGGAAGCCACCAGGAGAAAATACCTGCATCGCAAGGAGGCTGTATAACGTTGTGAAGGTACCTGTATTGTAACACACGCCAAATTATACAAAATAGAAATTTTGTATAATTTAGGGCAGTGCTTTTTGAGCTTCAAGATGGGATTTTGCTTGGAATTTACCTTTTTTTTGAAAAAACTTGTAAAAAACCTTTTCTTTTAAGAAAATGTATGGTATAATATATTCGTGTAAAAATTATGCTTACAACAAGGAGGGACAAATTCCATGAAAATGAAATTGCGTGTGCTGACAGCTACAAAGAAAGGTAAGCTTTTAAGCTTAGCCAAGATTGTGGCAGATGAATATTCCAATTATGCTTGCGATGTGATTCCGCCGGCTTATCCGTGCGAAACCGAGCGTTTGGTCGTTATTTTTCTGACAGCCGCCTCCAGCTATTCCACAGCCTTTGAAATATTCTGCAAGAACCTGAACAAGAATACTGCCCAGAATGTTGCCGTTGTTGTGGACGGAGATATGGCGAAGGCACAGCCTGTTATCGATATGATTCGTGGCGCTGGGTGTCATTTCTGCGAGGAAATTTTGACAATTGACGGTGGATTGCCCTTTAAGTTTATGAAAAAGGTTACCGAGGAAGAACGCAATACGGTTCTTGCTTGGGTGGAAAGAACCATTCAGAGCTTCAAGGCGTAAAACTTGTGGTTCTCGTAAAAACGGAAACGCTTAGGCGTTTCCGTTTTTTCAGTTGAACTCGTCGTAAATGGCACGGAGCGCAGGAACATAATCCTCGGCATCTACGCCAATAATGATGTTAAGTTCGCTTGAGCCTTGGTCAATCATTCTGATATTGATAGAGGCTTTGGCAAGAGAGGAAAATATGCGAGCAGCGGTTCCCTTCGACCTTACCATACCGCGGCCTACCACGGCGAGAAGCGCAATTCCATCCTCTACAACAACTGCATCCGGATTTGTGAGGCGGAAGATTTTGCTCATAATTTGCTCTTTTTTCCCCGCAATCTCATCGCTTTTCACAATGACACACATGGAATCTATGCTGGAAGGAAGATGCTCGAAATTCACAGAATTGACCTCAAGCACTTCGAGAACGCGACGGCCAAAGCCAAGCTCTGAGTTCATCATATCCTTTTCGATGGAAATAATGGAGAAGCCGACCTTCCCTGCAATTCCCGTGATAACGGACTCGGTCTTATCGTCGGGGGCGCTGGGGACAATCAAGGTTCCTTTTGCGCTCGGCTCATTGGTGTTTTTGATATTGATTGGAATTCCCACGGCACGAACAGGGAAAATAGCATCCTCGTGAAGAACGGTAGCCCCCATATATGAAAGCTCACGGAGTTCTTTATAGGTTATGATATCGATTGGCTTCGGATTGTCGATACACCGAGGGTCAGCCATCATAAAGCCAGAAACATCGGTCCAGTTTTCATAAAGGTCTGCCATAGCGGCACGAGCTACAATAGCCCCCGTAATATCGGAGCCTCCGCGCGAAAAGGTGCGAATGCAACCCTCGGGCATAGAGCCATAAAAACCGGGGATTACGGCATGGGGATGTGCTTTAAGCGCTTCCGCAAGCACAGGATAGGTACGTTCTGCATCAAGCCCCCCCTCCTGCGTGAAGAAAATAACATCCTTGGCGTCCACAAAATCAAAGCCAAGAAAAGCAGCAAGAATCTTTCCGTTCAGATATTCCCCACGACTGGCGGCATAGTCGCGGTTAGCACCGTGCAAAAGTTCATGGCGAATAACGGAAAAATCGTCATCAAGCGAAAGTTCAAGTGAGAGGTCTCTAATAATATCAGTGTATCTTTCAACAATTTTTTCAAACACCGCAGAGATATCCTCTCCCTCCGACGCCAAAGCATGACACCTGTACAAAAGGTCGGTTACCTTCTCGTCCTCCTTGAAACGCTTGCCGGGGGCAGACGGCACCACAAAACGACGTTCTTCGTCAGCCTTGACGATATTGGCTACGATGTTAAAATGCGCGGCGTCGGCAAGAGAGCTTCCCCCAAATTTCAAAACCTTGAGTCCCACAATCTGTCTCCTTGAAGAAATTATAACATTAGTATTATATGTGTTTTGGAGAGTTCTGTCAAGGGGCGTTCTCTGATTTTCGCCCTTTTTCTTAAAAAACTCGTCCCTATCCTAGCCTTTTTCGGTGTTCCTTGCGATATTGTCAAAAAATATGCGTTTTTAACTAAAAATAAGCTGCGCCAAAGCCCATGTGCAAGGGGTTGGCGCAGCACTGTTTTTGCGTAGGCGTAGGCTTTCAATTTTTCCGGAGGTAACAGGCTTGGCTTTCAAAAGGCCGTTAGCCGTAGGTCCTTTCTTTCGAAAGCACTTATCGAATTCCAAATCGCTCAATGATATAGTCCATATCCTTGTCGCCTCTTCCCGACAAATTGATTAACACGGAGCCGTGCGACATGGTTTTGGCAAGCTTCATGCCGTAAGCCACGGCATGCGCACTTTCGATGGCAGGGATAATCCCCTCAAGGCGTGAAAGCGTGAAAAAGGCATCCACGGTTTCTTCGTCCGAAATTACGTCGTACTTCACTCGCCCGAGATCATGCAAAAAGGCGTGCTCAGGGCCGGAGGAAGGATAGTCAAGACCGCTGGCCACCGAATAAACAGGGGCAGGCTCACCATTTTCGTCCTTCAGCATAATGCTGTTGAAGCCATGCATAATTCCTTCGCTTCCGTATTGCAGGCTGGCAGCGTGGTCCCCGAGAGCGGGACCTCTTCCGAGGGGCTCGATTCCATAAATGTCAACCGGATCGTTCAAGAAGCCTGCGAACATACCCATGGCATTGGATCCACCGCCCACGCAGGCGACAACCGCATCGGGCAATTCCCCAGTCATCGAAAGGAACTGCTCTCTGGCTTCTATGCCCACAATGCTCTGGAAATCACGAACCATCATCGGGAAGGGATGGGGGCCGAGCACCGAGCCGATGCAGTAGATGGCGTCCTTATATTCCCTAGCATAGGCCTCAAAGGCGGCATCCACCGCTTCCTTCAAGGTAGCAAGGCCATGGGTTACTTCAATGACGTTGGCACCGAGAATCTTCATTCTTGCAACGTTGGGGGCTTGCTTCGCAATGTCAACCGTGCCCATGTAAATATCACATTCAAGACCGAAATAAGCCGCAGCGGTAGCAAGAGCCACACCGTGCTGACCGGCACCGGTTTCGGCAATGACCTTCTTTTTGCCCATATATTTGGCAAGAAGAGCTTCGCCCATGCAATGGTTCAGTTTGTGTGCTCCCGTGTGATTGAGGTCCTCACGCTTGACATAGAGCTGCACATTGCCAAGCTTACCCGAAAGTCGCTCAAGATAGGATATGGGTGTGGGGCGTCCTTGAAATTCTCGACGGATTTTGCGAAGCTCCGCAATAAATTTTGAGGATTTGCAAATTGTAAAGTATGCTTCGGTAATCTCTTGCATAGCCGCTTTGAGTTCATCGTTAATAAAAGCTCCGCCATACTTTCCAAAATAGCCGTTTGCATCGGGGAAATTCTTGAAATAGGTGTCAAAATCGATGCCGTTGAACTTCATTTTAACTCTCCTCTGTGTAATAAAACTTCTTTTTAGAACATTTATCATTTGGCAGAAACGAAAACTGCGCTTCCTTCGTTTTTTGGCGCCGCCCTTCTCTTTTGGTGAAAATAAAAAACGCCTCAACAGAAAAAAGCCTGTCAAGGACGAATAACATTGCATTATCCGCGGTGCCACCTTGGTTCATACTCATTGAGTATGCGCTTGCGAGATACGTTCCATATCCCCGACAACTTACGCGTGCCCTGCGTTGCAGAATACTCGGCGAATTGCCTTTGACTGCACCCTCCGCGGTCCATTTGCCAATTGGTGTCATATCCGAATCTCAGCTGCTCGGACTCTCTGGGATGTCCTTAATCGGCGTTATCTCCGCATCAACGGTTTCTTTTCCTCATTGTAACACCCGAAAGCCAATATGTCAATAGTTTTTGAAAAAAAGTTTGAAAACACTTGCATTTTGAAAAAAGATGTGCTATACTAACTAAGGCTTGTGTGAGAGCCTCTTCAAGTTTTTAATCCAAAAGGAGAAGTCGCCTAGTTGGTCGAGGGCGCACGACTGGAAATCGTGTAACCGTTAAAAGCGGTTCGAGAGTTCGAATCTCTCCTTCTCCGCCAGAAAAAAGCACACATTTGTCTACCAAGACAATGTGTGCTTTTTTCAACTAAATCCGTCCTTGCAAACGGGATAAATCCCACTCCTGTGGGATGAAATAACTTCATGATGAAATCCGACTTCGTCGGGATAATTAGGACGGATTTAATTTCATCTGAAGCTGTAGGCTGAAGATTTCATCCGAGCTTGCTCGGATTTCATCGTGCATAGCACGATTTCATTAATATACAATGCTTCCGCCTGGATTTATGCACAAAAATGTGATATAATCTAACCGATAAATAAGAATTTGACGGAGATACAAACAGAGATACAATATGAAACTGAAGAACATTTTGATCGTTGTTAAGGACACAGAAAAATCGAGAAAATTCTATCACGACTTATTTGGAATAGATTTAGTGCTTGACAATGATGGCAATATGATCTTAACTGAAGGTCTTGTCCTTCAAGATGAGAAAAGATGGAAAAGATTTTTAGATAGAAATATTATTCCCAAAAGCAACTCTTGCGAATTGTATTTTGAGGAGCAGGATATCGAAGCATTTATTGAAAAATTAGAAAAACTATATCCCACGATTGAATATGTTAACCGTCTTATGACACACAGTTGGGGGCAGCGAGTAATCCGATTCTACGATTTGGATGGTAACTTAATCGAAGTATGAGAACCTGTCTTTTGGGTGCTTTTTTCGTTGTGCGGATGTAAGCCTCCCTACGTTTGTCCGTGCGGTGGATAGAAACGCGATTCGAAACATCCAATAAGTTTGACAGAGCTATCTGCACAAACGAGACGGTGAAGGCTGCGCCCGAAGGGAACGACCATCCAATCCATTATTCTTCCGTTATCTGCATTTTTTCCAAGAATTCTGCCTTGGTTAGCGTGGGATTCTCTTGAATCAGTTTGAAGCTCTGTTCCAGATTCTCATCGCATATTGCGTCCAGAATTGCCGCCGAGTCCGTTCCCAACTCTCGAAGATATTTCATCACTAACGAACCTTTTTGATATTGCGTCATTGGTTATGCTCCTTACGCCTCGCTTATTTAAGTTCACTTGTGCTTCCGATACTTGATTCATCATTATTCCCTCTCATGTTTTTCGTGAGTTACCGAAAAGCATCAAATCCCAAAGCCTCCTCCCGTCCACGGGAGGAGGCTTTGGGATTTATGATCTTATGCTTCGTTTGCGGCGGCAATAATTTTTTGCGCCACATTGGCAGGCACTTCCTCGTAACGAACAAACTCAAAATCAAAGCGGCCCCTGCCTTGGGTAGCGGCCCGAAGGGTAATGACATAGTCGGCCATCTCGGGCTGCGGAACCTCGGCAAGCACGGCCTGGAAGCCGGGCTTCCCTTCAATCGGCTCAATACCGAGCACACGGCCACGGCGCTTGTTCACATCACCCATGACATCTCCCACATAATCATCGGGGACAACAACGCGAAGCTCACCCACGGGCTCCAGCAAAACCGGCTGAGCCTTCGGAATGCCGTCCTTGTAAGCAAGGATGGCAGCGAGCTTAAAGGAAATTTCGTTACTGTCAACATCGTGATAAGAACCGCCGGAAAGATTCGCACCGAGACCCACCATGGGATAACCGGCGAGAACGCCCTGCTGCATGGCCTCCAAAAGGCCTTTTTCTACCGCGGGGAAATAGTTTTTCGGCACTTCCCCGCCAAACACCGTTTCGGTGAAGGTGAGACCTTCACCCTCGGCGGGAGAAAATGTGATTTTTACATGGCCATACTGACCGCTTCCGCCCGATTGCTTCTTGTGCTTCCCTTCCACGTCCACCGTTTTTTTGATGGTCTCACGATACGGGAATTTGAGGTCTCCCACGGTAACGTTGATATTAAAGCGGTTTTTCAGCTTAGCCACCACAACATCCAGATGGATGTCACCAAGCCCGTACAGCACCAGCTGACGAGTCACAGAATCGTTCACGAAGCGAATGGTCACATCCTCGGCAAGTAAGCGAGAAATGCCTGTGGAAAGCTTATCCTCCTCGCCCTTGGCCGCCCGGATAGAGCGCCCATAGTAGGCACGTGGGAACGATACGGGAGCATAGGTAAATGGGGCGGTTCTTGTAGTAAGAGTGTCATTGGTGTTAGTGTTCACCAGCTTGGCAATGACGCCGATATCGCCACAGGCAAGCCCATCTGCCTCAATCTGCTTCTTGCCAAAAGGAACCAGAAGACGCGAGAATTTTTCATCGGTATCGGTTACCGTGTTATGGAGAACCATATCCTTCGAAAGGGTTCCCTCCATCACGCGGAAGAAGGACATTTTGCCAACAAAGGGGTCGGCAATTGTTTTGAAGACAAAGAGTGAGGTTTCGGGGCTCTCGCGGTCAATGGGAAGCGTTGCTTCCTTACCGTTTTCGAAAATAACCTCTGTGCCGCGCACTGTGGGACGGGGGAAGGAGGCTACAATCGTATTGAGAAGAGATTTGACGCCCCAAAGCTTCATAGCGGCACCGCAGAAAACCGGAATGATTTCATTGTGGATAATCCCTTCATGAACCGCTTCCTCAAGCTCCTCTTGCGTAATTTCCTCGCCGCCGAAATACTTTTCCATCAATTCTTCGCTGGTGGTTGCCGCAGCCTCCACCAGTTTCTCGCGGTATTCGAGAGCAACGTCCATAAATTGGTCGGGAATAGGAAGGCTGACGACCTCTCCGCTATGGGAATCAAAGATGTAGACCTGCATATCCATCAGGTACAAAAAGCCTGTCACCTGATTGCCATCAATACAGGGAATCAGCAAGGGACAAAGCTTGTTGCCATATTTTTCGGTCAACTTATCGTAGGTCTTTTTGAATCGGGCCTCACCGTCATCAAACCGATTGATAAAAAAGGTTTTGGGGATTCCCGCCTCAGTGGCATATTCCCAAGCAAGGTCAGTGCCTACCTCGGGACCTGTTTTTCCGTCTACCACAATGATAGCACTGTCGGCAACACGGACGCACTGCCGCACCTCACCCTCAAAGTCAAAGTAACCGGGAGTGTCCAGGACGTTGATTTTCATATCGCGGTATTCCAACGGTAAAACAGAAGCGGAGAGCGAAAAGCCACGCTTGATTTCCTCGGGATCGTAATCGGACACAGTGTTTCCGTCTGTAATTTTACCAAGGCGATCTGTTGTATGAGTCAAAAACAGCATAGCCTCAGCAAGCGAGGTTTTTCCGGAGCCGCTATGGCCCAGGAGGCATACATTGCGAAGCATTTTGGTTGAATACATTTGCATCTTCGGAATCTCCTTTTTGTTAATACAAGTTGGAACGCCTGGCTTCTGTTGCAGCCATATTTCCTTACCTATAGTATACACAAATTTCTTCCAAGTTGCAAGAGTTTTCCATCAAAAAGTGATAATTGGCGTAGAAATATTTCGTCCGTTTTTGTGCGTTTTATACATAGTTTTTGTAATTTTTGCCCTGCCAGAGCCCTTTTTGCAGCATAGCGAGATCCACGGCGTTTATTACCGTAAGCTTCTTAAGGCTCCAAAGCGGGGCCAAAAGAGAGGTAGGAGCACCGTCGCCCGTGACGCGACCTATTACCGTTTCGGCAGGTAAAAGAGCCAATTGCTCGGTCAGAATATCCACATAGCTTTCTTTGGTAAGCGGGGTGTATTCTCCTCTTTCGTAAAGCGTGGCCAAGGGGGTATCCCGAAGGACATGGAGCAGGTGGATTTTTACCTCATCGGGCTTGAGCTCGGCAAGCGTCTTCATCCCCGAGAGCATTCTATCCTTATCCTCTCCCGGAAGCCCGTTAATCATATGGACCGAAATCCGTGCGCGCGGACACATCTCGCGTAAAGCATAAAAGCCCTCGCAAAACTCTGCAAAGGTATGACCGCGCCGAATGAGCTCCGCCGTCTCGTCGTATACACTTTGCAGACCGAGCTCCACCGTCAAATCTATCTGCTCCGAAACCTCACGCAGAAGAAGCAAAACCTCCCGGCCAAGACAATCCGCCCGTGTAGCGATGTGAAAGGCAACGGCATCGGGGAGAGCCAGTACCTCACGGTACACGCGTGAGAGAACCGAGATAGGGGCATAGGTATTGGTGTGGGCTTGCAGGTACGGAATACACCGCACCGTCTCCCACTTCCGTGACATAAGCTCGCGCTGTTTTGCATACTGCTCACGCAAGGAGAGACCACTCATCGTAAAATCGCCGCTGCCGCGAGGTGAGCAATACAGGCAACCGCCGTATCCGCGCTTGCCGTCAATATTCGGGCAGGTGAAGCCTGCATCCAAGGATATTTTGACGCATTTCCCGCCATAACGGTGACGAAGATAATAGTCATAGGTATGATAGCGTTTGTTGGTGTCGCTATATTGAAAGGGGGGGATGGATGGGCTCAATGTATTCTTCATTTCTTCATAAGATAGGGCAAAATGTCACGAATATGAGAAATCCCAACAAGAGATACCCCTTCTGGGACCGAAATCTTTTTGGAAAGCGAGCGCTTCGGCATGAGAAGCGTGCGCAGGCCGAGGCGAATTGCCTCATTCACGCGCGTTTCCACATGAGAAACGGGGCGCACCTCCCCCGAAAGGCCAATCTCACCGAAGGCGATAAGATCGGGCGGCACGGGGCGGTCAAGCAAGCCCGATATAAGCGCAACGGTTATCGAGAGGTCGGCAGCAGGCTCGTCAAAGCGTATGCCTCCCGCAATATTCAGATAAACATCGTTCGCGGAATAGCGAAGTGACAGCCGTTTTTCAAGAACGGCAAGCAGTAAGCACATGCGATTATAGTCCACGCCGTCCGCCGTGCGGCGCGGCGAGGGAAACACGCTGGGAGAAACCAGAGCCTGTATCTCGGTGATAATCGGACGGGTCCCCTCCATAACACAGCCTATGCAGGAGCCACCGTTGGATTCTCCCCTTTCGTGCAGGACGATTTCGGAGGGGTTCGGCACCTCCAGAAGCCCCTTGTCGGTCATATCGAATACGCCGATTTCGTTAGTGGAGCCATAGCGGTTCTTGATGGCGCGTATGATGCGATAGGTTTGCTGCTTGTCCCCCTCGAAATAAAGAACGGCATCCACCATATGCTCAAGCATTTTGGGGCCGGAAATGCCACCCTCCTTATTGACGTGCCCTACAAGGAAAACCGAGGTTCTGCTTTCCTTGGCGTAGGCAATAAGCGCCGCAGCGCAATCTCGCACCTGCGCAATGCTTCCCGCTACCGAACGGCTTGACGAGCGCACAACGGTCTGGACAGAATCGACCACCAAAATATCGGGCTGAAGCTTTTTGGCGGTAGCCAGCACAACATCCACATCGCCCTCGCTTATAAGATAGAGCTCTCCTCCCTTGGCGCCGAGACGTTCGGCGCGAAGCTTGATTTGCCCAAGCGATTCCTCCCCCGAAACATACAGCACGCGGTGGCCGTGGCTGAGCGATTCAGAAATCTGAAGAAGAAGCGTGGATTTGCCGATTCCCGGCTCTCCCGAAAGAAGAACAACAGCCCCCGCGACAAGGCCGCCGCCTAGAACACGGTCAAGCTCGTTCGTCCCCGTGAGAATTCGGATTGCTTCATCAGGCGCAATCTCCGAAAGACGGACGGCATCCGCCGCTTCTGCGCGATATTCGGGGGCATTCTCCTGCCGCGCGGCGGGCGCTATTTCCTCCATTGTGTTCCAGAGACCGCAATCGGGGCACTTCCCCACCCAATGAGAAACCGTGCAACCGCACTCGGCGCAAATAAAGCTTGTTTTGGGAGCTTTCATGTCGTTTTTTTCTCCTCGCTGTTAATATACTCCATTATACCACAAAAAATTGAAAATGACAAATCCCTTTGATATTCTTCCCGCGTGAGCTGCTCCGCTTCCTCGGGATTCGAAAGAAAGCCGCATTCTATAAGCACGGCACGTCCCACCGCATTCTCAAGAAGATAGATATGACTGCCTGCCGCCTTGGTCTTTCGCGTATTCTTCTTTTGAAGTGTTTGACACACCGTTTCTTGTATGGCATTCGCGAGACTCCGACTCCCGTCTGTTTCTGCATAATAAACCTGGAGCCCAGAATACTTGGGAACCGAAAAGGAATTCATGTGAATGCTGATAAACAGCGCGCCCGGATTTCCCTTCGCTACGGCCAAGCGATTTTTTAGATCGTACTCCTTGCGATGACCGGGAATGTTCCCTTCTTGCCCGTATAGGAGGGTATCCTCGGTCCTTGTATAGATAACCCTTACCCCCTGCGCTTCCAAAAGAACGCCGATTTTTTTAGCAATGGCAAGATTCAGCTCCTTTTCCAAGGCGCCGTTTACCCCAACGGCCCCTCCGTCCTCTCCGCCGTGCCCCGCATCCAATATGACGGTAAGGCCTTCCGCCCCCCCCATCGCCTCCCTGCTTTCAAAGGTGGCGGAGGCGAGCGCCACCATAAGGCCGCCAACCAAAAGAAATGCTATCAAAAGAAAAAGGACACCCGTATAAGAGAGGAACGGGTGTCTTTCCTTGCTTTTCTGCATACAAACCTCCCAAAGACTATATGTCTCCTCGGATTTTTGCCGAAGAGTGATATATGTATATGAGAGATATGAGGAGTTCATTACTTGCGGCGCATGGGCTTTTTACAGCCATATATATAGCCAAGCCAAGAGGCGACGGTCACAAAAAGAGGCGTTACGGTGTAGGCCACGGTAGCAAAAATCAAGCTGTCAAAAGCAGAAAAATCAGCAACTATGGTCTTCAAAAGCCCCGTATACATAGATTGGAGCATAGTGATGAAGGTATAGCCTATCGTCCAAATGCCGCTGCTTACGCTATCTGTGAGGGCTCCTTTATCATCAATCTGAATCCCCAGCACAAAGCCAAGAATCATAAGGAAAACAAAAATATAATTGGGAGCCGTGGCGCAAAGGCCTATCTTGAAGCCGTAGCCCGAATCGTACCGAAGGCGCCCCCCCTGTATCTTCACACTATCGTTACTTCCCTCCTCGCGCATGGTGTAAAACACAAGAAAAAGATAGAAAGCAATTGAAAAAAGGCTTGCCACCAGCATCATAGGAGTCTTAATATCCTCGCGCATAATTCCCGCTGTAAAGGTCATAATTAAGGCAAAAATCATAAGCCCGACCTGATTCACCAGAACGCGCATAATGCGATGCATGTTATTTTTCACAAAACGTATAAGCATACAGTATCTCCTTACATACTTCCTTATTATGATACCCTTTTCTTTAAGAAAAAGCAAGACGTAGCATAAGAATTTACAAATTAGACACTTCTTCACGTTGCATGATTTTGTATAATTAAATAAAAGAAGGGAGGTAGCGTATGAAGGAAGGCTTACTGCATTCCAAGGATTTTCGCGCCGCACCCGGCATATTGAAAAGCTTTGTGAAGCATAAAATTGCCATAGAGGGCTGTTCTGAAAAAACTGCGTCCGAATACCTGCTCGATTTGCGGACCTTTTTTCGCTATCTGCTTGCGATGGAAGGGGACCTGCCTACAGAAGGCGCGGAGTTTGAAGGCATTGATATCAGCAAAATTGACACAGCCTTCATTCTTGGTATTGACCGCGATGCCATCATTGATTTCCTTTCCTATGCTGCCACAGAACGGGGGAATGAACGCGCCAGCCGTGCGCGAAAGCTCTCTGCCCTCAAATCTTTTTTTCGCTATGTGTCTCTTCTTGACACGCGATATGCCGAATTTGACCCCGCAAAAAACATCAAAATGCCGCATAAGGAACAACGCCTGCCAAAATATCTGACGGAGGAAGAAAGCGTGGCTCTTCTTCAGGCGATACTTTCAGATGAGGAAAGTCGAACAAGGACGCGCGATTTTGCTATGGTCACACTCTTCCTGAACTGCGGAATGCGTCTCTCTGAGCTAGTGGGAATCAATCTCACGGATATTGACCGCGAGCTCTTGTCGCTCCGCGTCATCGGCAAGGGCGCAAAGGAGAGAATTGTCTATCTAAATCAGGCCTGTCGCTCGGCACTCATTTCTTATCTTGAAATACGAAAAACGCTTACGCCTCTGCCCGCAGATGCCGATGCTCTCTTTCTCAGCAACCGCGACACCCGCATCAGCAATAAAACTGTTCAGTACACCGTCTACAAATATCTTGACAAAGCCGGGCTTGGCCAGCGAGGGCTTTCGGTCCATAAGCTGCGCCATACGGCTGCCACACTGATGTATCAAAGCGGTGAGGTCGATGTACGTGTTTTAAAGGATATTCTGGGCCATGCACAGCTCAATACCACGCAAATTTACACGCATCTTTCCAATCGCAGTATGGAGGAAGCGATGGCACGCAACCCTCTGGCTAAGCTTGTGATATCGCAAAAAGACTCCTCTCTCGGAACCGAGGACGACGAGGAGTAACCTCTCGTTCCCCTCACGCATATACTGTATGAGGGGGTGATTCTTTGTCCTTGGTAAAGTCCTGCTATCTTTCAAGTCCCTCAAGACGGAGACCGCAAAGGAAACGAAGGCGCATCTGGATTTTGCTTGTGACAGCCCTTATCGTGCTGTCCTTTCTCAATATCCGTCTTTCCCCTCTTCTTAGGTCACTCGCCGCGGTGGAGGCCGAAAAAATTGCAGAGGAAAGAATTGCCACGGCCATTCTTTCTGAAATGGAGCGTCAACCCACCTTGTATCGAGACATTATAGCGCTTTCCTACAAAAGTGACGGAAGCATTGCCTCCTTATCTGCCGATACCGCCCGGTTAATCGTGCTTCGCAACCGCCTCTCACATGCAGTTCTTTCTAATCTTGACGATGAGAATCTTAATCTTAAAATCCCCTTTTCTTCGTTGTTTGGCCTCAACTTTCTGCCCTCTACGCCACATATTTCACTTCCCCTTCGCGCAACACGCTCCTATAACGCATACTTTTCCTCGCAGTTTTCCGAGAGAGGTATAAATCAAACGCGCCATAGCATCATTTTTTGTGTATCGATAGAAATGGCAATACTGATTCCCAGTCGCATTTATACAGTTCGCATCGTTCGGGAATTTCCCTTTGCCGAAACGGTAATTGTAGGAGAGGTTCCCGAGGCCTATACCAAAATTGACCGATTTACAGATGACATCAGCGAGACCGAAATTGACGACATCTACGATTTCGGGGCATCTGTCGCGGATACTTAGCTTTAGCAACATAAAACATACGGAGAGCAATATGAAACTCGGTGAAAAAATCAAGTTTTTGCGAAAAGAACGGAATTTGACGCAGGCGCATCTTGCGGGCGATGCCATAACGCGAAGCATGCTTTGTGAAATCGAAAGGGGGAAGGCCTTCCCCTCCCTGGATACACTTCGCTACATCGCAGATGCTCTCTCGGTACCGATGGCATATCTTCTGGATGAGAGCGAGGATGTTTCGGCCTATCATAAGCGCGAGGCACTGTCCACAATACACCGTCTTTATTTGTCCGGGAAATATGCGGAATGCTTTCGCCTCTGTGAATCGCTTCCCGGCGAACCGGACGACGAGTTGGCGTTCATTCTTTCTCTGTGTGCCTACGCAGAAGGGAAAAACGCGTTTCGCTCGGGTAATATGGAAACGGCCTTGGTGTATTTTGAAGAGGCGGCGTCCTATGCCCAAAAGACCGTATATCCCACAGACGGCATAGAAGCGGGGCTTTCGTTGTACCGAGCCCTTTCGGAAAACGTTGCCGCACCGCGCCGTGACTTTGATGAAGCCCTTTATCTTCGCAAGGCAACCACCGCCATAGAATGGGAGCTTTATGCTTACATGAAGGATGACCCCACCTATCCGTATAGCAATGACCTGTATGCTATTCATGTGGAGACACGGCTTCTTTTGCACGAGCTGCGTTACCGTGAGGCACTTCCTCGGCTGTTGGCCTTAGAGGCCAGAAAGGGAGAAGAGGGAGTTTCAGCGTATTTTCTTTTTCGTTTGTATTCTGACATCGAGGTTTGCTTCCGAGAAGAAAAGCAATTCGAAAAAGCCTACAAATACGCTTCCAAACGCATGACGCTCCTTTCAGCTTTTCAGTCCTGACATATCACAAAATGGCCTCCCTCTTTTTAAAAGAGGGAGATTTTTCTTTTTCCTGTGGCATCTTGTATTGTATTGTATTTATAAAATAAAAGTTACAAAAAGCGAGTTTTTTTCTTGACAACATGCTATTTTGATGGTATAGTATATTTGGTGGATTTTGGGGTAATTTCAACCCCCAAAAAATATTTATGTGAAAGGAGTAGGTTTGCGAAAAACGCAAATCGGGAATTCACTTTGGACAAATACAAAATTTCAAAAACAACATGCGTCCTCCCTTCCGCCGAAGAGCTGAAGGCTACCCTCGCGGCATCGGGAAGCAGCGATGCCCGCCAAAACCTTCATCAGCTGTTTGACACCGATACCTTTGTGGAGCTTGGTGTCTTTACGAAACGCAAGTTCTGTGAATATCAGGGTCTTGGTCATGATGAGGAGCTGGAGGGCGTCATTTGCGGCTACGGTGCCATTGACGGGCGTCTTGTGTATGCTTTTGCGCAGGACAGCACTCGTATGAAGGGGGCTTTTGACGAAAACCATGCCAAAAAAATTTGTTCGCTCTATGAGCTCGCCGTAAAAAACGGCACTCCTATTGTCGGTCTTTTTGATTCTGCCGGTGCCGATATTTTTGAAGGGGCCGCAGCCCTCGCCGCTTACGGGCGTATTATGAAGGCTGTTTCCGCCGCTTCGGGCCTGGTACCTCAAATTGCTATCATTACGGGAAATTGCATAGGCTCCTTTGCCACCATCGCCGCCATGTTTGACTTTGTAGTCAAAACTAAGAATGCTAGCCTCTACGTCACATCCCCCGAATTTGTGGGAGATGTCAATTCTCAGGCTCCCGTCACCGCCTTCTCTGCCGACGACAAAAGCTTGGCCATTATCTATGCGCGCAGCCTTCTCAACTACCTCCCTGATAAGGCTGGTGTCGGCATCTCTGTGGAAGGCACGGCGGACAACCTCAATCGCATGCTCGGCAACCGTGATTTCGGCGGAGATGTCAATGCCGCCATCGCAGCAATTGCGGACAACGGAATCTTCTTTGAAACATCGGGTGATTATGCCCCTGTTCTCACTACCGCCTTTGCTACTGTCGGTGGCGTGAAGTGCGGCTTTGTGGGTACCTCGTATATGGTTGAGGAAGGCCGTCTTACTGCCGATGCGGCAAGAAAGGCAGCAAAATTTATTGATATTTGTGATGCTTTCTCTATCCCTCTTATCACTCTTGTTGACTCTATGGGGCTTGCGCTTTGCGACGAAAACGAAGCCGCCCCCTTCTCCTCCGAGCTTGCCAAACTTTCGATGGCATATGCCAAATCGGTTATGCCCAAGATTACTGTCATTCTCGGTCATGCCATCGGTGCTTCCTTTGCACTGCTGGGCTCCAAGGCTCTTGGTGCCGATGTAGCCTATGCGCTTGACGATGCCGAAATCGGTGCCCTTTCCACAAGCGCATCGGTTGCCTTTGCTTGGAACAGCCTTATTAACCCCGACAAAACCCGTGAGGCATTGGAGGCAGAATGGAGAAAGTCTTTGGCCTCTCCTGTTGCCGCTGCTTCTCTTGGCGAAATTGATGACATTGTAAGCTCCAATGAACTGCGTGCCCGTATCTGTTCCGCGCTCATGATGTTGGCCGACAAGGGTACAGTTCGTCCTCGCCTTCACACGATAAATCCCCTTTAAGGAGGCATCGAATGAACAATCTTTTGCCTTTTCTTGAAATCGACATTCATCAAAACAGCCTCCCCTTTGGTGAAGCCGCACTTTACGGTATAGAAATGCTCTTCATCGGCATGGTTATTGTGCTTTCGGTGCTGGCGCTTCTTTGGCTCGTGCTTGAGCTTTCGGGATACCTGTTTCGGAGAATGAAGGGTGAAGCCGTGCCCACCGTTGAAAAAAAGCCTGCGCCGGTTGTTGCATCTGCAAAGGCTACCGCTTCGGATGAGGCAGAGCTGATTGCCGTTTTCGCCGCCGCAATAGCCGCGATGGAATCTGCCCCCACAGCCGGGTTCCGCGTAGTTTCCTTCAAGAGAAAATAATGAACGCCGCGCCCTTTGCGCGGAGAATAGGAGAATGAATATGAAGAAGTACAACATTACTGTCAACGGAACCACCTATGAGGTGTTTGTGGAAGAAGCAAGCGGTGATATGGGAGCTGTTCCCGCCCCTGCTCCTGTGCCTGCGGCTGCCCCCACTCCCGCCGCAGCCCCTGTTGTAGAAAAAAAGCCTGCACCGAGTGCCGCGCCCGCACCGGCGGCAGCTCCTGCCGGCGCCGAAGCCGTTACCGCACCGATGCCGGGCACAATCCTCGATGTAAAGGTGAGTGTAGGCTCTATGGTAAAAAAGGGCGATGTTCTTTGTGTGCTTGAAGCCATGAAGATGGAAAATGACATTCCTGCACCGTGCGATGGCAAGGTCGTTGCCGTTTCTGTTCAAAAGGGTGCTTCGGTCAATGCAGGCGACACTCTCGTTTCGCTGGGTTGATTTCGAAAGGAGTTAACCGATGGGTGATATTTTTTCGAACATCGGAGATTTCTTGAAGGAAACGGGCGTTGCTCAGCTTTTTGCCAATGGCGGCTGGAAAACGCTTGTGATGTATGCCATCGTATTCACACTTTTCTATTTGGCCATTGTTAAAAAGTTTGAACCGATGCTCCTTCTCCCAATTGCCTTTGGTATGTTGCTGGCCAACCTGCCGGGGGCGGAGCTTTACCACTCCGAATTTTTCTTCGATGATTACTATGTAACCAAATATGCCGCAGAATATGCAGTCCGTGATCCCGCCTTCTTCGGGCAGGACGGGCATGTCTTGCTTTCGGCTATGCTGAAGGAGGTCGTGAACAACGGCGGTCTGCTTGATCTTCTGTATCTTGGCGTAAAGCTTGGCATATATCCTTCGCTTATATTCCTTGGCATCGGCGCTATGACCGACTTCTCTCCCCTGATTGCCAACCCTAAGAGCCTCCTCCTTGGGGCTGCTGCGCAGTTCGGCGTTTTCGCCGCCTTCTTCTTTGCACTGATATTCGGCTTCTCTCCCGTGGAGTCTGCCGCTATCGGCATCATTGGCGGAGCGGACGGCCCGACTGCCATTCTCGTGACAAAAATCTTGGCTCCGCACTTGCTTGGTGCAATTGCGATTGCTGCCTATAGCTACATGGCCTTGATCCCCATGATTCAGCCTCCCTTCATGAAGCTTTTGACAACGAAGAAGGAGCGCTCCATTGTCATGACGAGCCTGCGTCCTGTTTCCAAGCTCGAAAAGGTTGTTTTCCCCATCCTCGTTACGCTTGTTGTTGTGCTCATTATTCCGGATGCTGCTCCTCTTGTGGGCTTCTTGATGCTCGGTAACCTCTTCCAGGTCAGCGGTGTTACTGAACGTCTCGGGAAAACCGTGCAAAACGAACTCATTAATATTGTCACTATTTTCCTGGGTGTTTCTGTCGGTGCCACAGCAAAGGCAGAAAACTTCCTCGCGGTGGATACGCTTCTGATTATCTGCCTTGGGCTTTTCGCCTTCTGCCTCTCAACCGTAGGCGGCCTTCTCTTTGGCAAGCTTATGTGTGTGCTTACTAAGGGAAAAATCAATCCTCTTATTGGCTCCGCCGGGGTTTCCGCAGTTCCTATGGCGGCCCGTGTTGCGCAAGATGTGGGACGCAAGGCCAACCCCGCCAACTTCCTCCTGATGCATGCTATGGGCCCGAATGTGGCAGGCGTTATCGGCTCGGCTGTAGCGGCGGGCGTTTTTCTCACATGGTTCGCCTGATTAAACGTGTAAGAAAGGAATACTACTATGTCTAAAGTACTGCTTACCGAAACTGTACTCCGTGACTCGCATCAATCCTTGGCCGCAACAAGAATGACCACAGAGGAAATGCTTCCCGCGCTTGAGCTTCTCGATGCTGTCGGATACCATTCTCTGGAAGCTTGGGGCGGTGCCACCTTTGATGCCTGTCTCCGTTATTTGAATGAGGATCCGTGGGAGAGACTCCGTACCATTCGTAAGCGCGTGAAAAACACGAAGCTTCAAATGCTGTTCCGCGGCCAAAACATTCTTGGCTACCGTCACTATTCCGATGATGTTGTAGAGTATTTTGTTCAAAAATCGATTGCCAACGGAATTGATATTATCCGCATTTTCGACGCCCTGAACGACCCGCGCAACCTCGAAACTGCCATTCGCGCTACCATCAAAGAAGGCGGTCATGTGCAGGCGGCTATCAGTTATACCACGAGCCCTGTGCACAACAACGAGTTCTTTGCCGCCTATGCCAAGCAGCTTGAGGAAATGGGGGCGCATTCCATTTGCATTAAGGATATGGCAGGTCTTCTCAAGCCCTATGATGCTTTCCAGCTTGTAAAAGCCATTAAAGCACGTGTGAGCATTCCGGTTCAGCTTCATACCCACTATACCTCGGGGCTTGCCTCAATGACCGTTCTTAAAGCCGTTGAGGCCGATGTCAACATTGTGGATACCGCGCTTTCCCCTATGGCTATGGGTACCTCTCAGCCTCCTACCGAAGCCATTGTGGCTACCCTGCAGGGTACGCCGTATGACACAGGGCTTGATCTCGGTAAGCTCGATGAAGCATCGAAATATTTTGCTTCTATCCGCCAGAGATATCTTGACAGCGGCTTGATTGACCCGAAGGTTCTCAAGGTTGACGTCAATGCCCTTCTCTACCAGGTACCCGGCGGTATGCTTTCCAATCTTGTTTCGCAGCTTAAGGCTGCCGGGAAGTCCGACAAGCTGGATGAGGTGCTTGCCGAGGTGCCGCGCGTCCGTGCTGATGCAGGCTATGTACCGCTTGTTACCCCCACATCGCAAATTGTGGGTACGCAGGCAGTCAGCAACGTGCTCTTCGGACGTTACGCCAGCACCACAAAAGAATTCCGCGGTCTTGTGCGTGGAGAATACGGTAAAACCCCTGTGGAGATTAACCCCGAATTCCGCAAAAAGATTATTGGGGAGCTCTCTCCCATTGACCACCGTCCTGCCGATGATATTGCTCCCGAAATCGAAAGCCTCCGCGAGCGTGTTATGCCTTACGCAGAGCAGGACGAGGACCTCCTTTCTCTCGCTCTCTTCGAAAATGTTGCAGTCAAATACTTCGAATGGCGCAAAAAGCAACGCCACAAGCTTGACCCCAACAGCGATGCCGAAAACGGTATTCATTCGGTTTAAAACAAAAAGGCACAGGAAATTCCTGTGCCTTTTTCAATCAGTAAAAAATGGGCTCGGTTTCACCACCGAGCCCATTTGTTTTCGTTCTAGAAGTCTTTTACATTTTTTGTGAAGTATCGTCGGAATTCCCTGATCTTCCAAACGGAGGTCTGCCCTGACCGCCTTCGGCATACTGTCTGGCAATCTCCTCCTCACGACGGCGTTCCTCTTCTCGACGGCGAGCCTCCTCCTCACGGCGTTTGGCGTCCGCCTCATCCTCGGCACGCTTCCTGGCTTCGGCAATTTCGGCAATTTCTTCAAGAGTGGCCTCGCGCTCCATCGCTGCACGGAACTGTTCTCCGTCCATAGTTTCGTATTTGAGCAAAAATTCAGCGACAAAACGAAGCTTGTCGTTATGGGCAGTAAGAATTTCACGGCAGGTAGCATAGGCAGCTTCAATGATAGACCGAATCTCGTCATCAATTTCTGCCGCAGTCTTTTCGGAATAGTTTTTCCCGGAGGAAAAATCCCGTCCGAGAAACACTTCATCGCTCGAATGCTCAGAGCCATACAGCACTGTACCCAACTTTTCGCTCATACCGTATCTTGTAACCATATTGCGAGCCGTAGCAGTAGCTTGCTGAATGTCACCGGAAGCACCCGTGGAAATATCATCCATTGTAATTTGCTCCGCAACGCGTCCGCCAAGGGCTACCACAATATTGTTCAGCATTTCGCGGCGCGACGTCACCATGCGGTCCTCCTCAGGGACGCGCAGTGTTACACCGCCTGCATTTCCGGCAGGAATAATGGTGATATGCTTAACGGGAGCCGTTTGGTCACAGAAATAAGCCGCCACAGCATGCCCCGCTTCGTGATAAGCGCAAAGCTTGTTGTCATATTCGGTTCGAACCTTGGCACGCTTTTTCGGGCCAAGAATCACCTTCATATATGCCTCGTTGATATCCTCCTGACGAATAAGAGAACGCCTGTGCCTTGCAGCAAGCAGGGCTGCCTCATTCAAAAGATTGGCGAGGTCAGCACCCGTAAAGCCAACCGTCGTTCTGGCGATATGCTTAAAGTCCACACCGCTGTCAAAGGGCTTGCCCTTGGCATGAACCTTGAGGATTTCTTCTCTGCCGCGGATATCGGGATAATTGACGGTCACCTGACGGTCAAATCTTCCCGGACGTAAGAGGGCGGGGTCCAAAATATCAGGTCGGTTAGTTGCCGCAATAACGATAATTCCCTCGTATTTATCAAAACCGTCCATCTCTACAAGGAGCTGATTAAGGGTTTGCTCTCTTTCATCATGGCCGCCGCCAAGCCCTGCACCGCGGTGCCGCCCGACAGCATCGATTTCATCAATGA
This sequence comes from Eubacteriales bacterium, assembly GCA_045533505.1. Classification (GTDB taxonomy): domain Bacteria; phylum Bacillota; class Clostridia; order Oscillospirales; family CAG-272; genus UBA1740. Next base: position 65,821 of record JAZSHY010000002.1, read on the forward strand.
ACACAATGCTCGCAGGGCTTTTGCGTGCGGTTTCAAACAGGTCGCGCACGCGAGAGGCGCCTACGCCTACATACATTTCCACAAAATCCGAGCCGGAAATTGAATAGAAGGGGACACCGGCCTCACCCGCAACAGCCTTGGCGAGAAGCGTTTTGCCTGTACCGGGAGGGCCCACAAGAAGAACACCGTGAGGGATTTTGGCACCGAGGGCGGTATACTTTTGAGGATCTCTCAAAAATTCCACCACCTCGGCAAGCTCCTCCTTTTCTTCATCGGCTCCCGCCACATCTTCAAAGCGAACCGCGTTCTTCTGATTCCCCACCTTAGCACGGGCACGGGCAAAGGAATTCATTTTGCCGCCGCGTCCTGATGTCTGGCGTACCATATAAATGATAAGGCCGGCCATCAACAGCATCATAATAATGTAGGGGAGAAATTCGAGTATCCAGGGCGAATCAACGGGCTCCTCAAAATTATATTCTTCAAGATTCGGATGTTGACCATTGGTTGCCCAGTCGTGAACATACTCAACCTGCGAATTGTAGCCAAGGCGGAATACATGCTCCTTGTTATCTATTGTAACAATACTCATATATCCCTCAACATCCAGTGTGAAGGACTTAATCTGGTCATCATCCATCAATTCCACTAACTGCGAATAGCCAAACTTCTCTTTTTCAGACACCATATCTGTGATGATAACGGCGCTGAAAATGAAAACAGCTACCAACAGTAAGAGAAGAACAATATTTTTGGTATTTGGTTTCATGCAAGATATTCCAAGCCTTTCTTGACGTAATTAAAGAGAAAACAGTTCTCTTTTCATCATATCCTTACGCGAAAGCCTTTATTCAGCTTTCACGGGAGGTTTTTCTCTCGGTGGGCAAAATGGTACCCACAAAACACCGGCGTCGTCACAAAGAAGCGGAAGGCAGGCGCGAGCGCTACGCGGTATTTTCTTCTCATTATACAGTTTTTTCAACGAATGCGTATGTTTTCGAAAAAAGCAGGTGTCCCCCTCTCTGCGAGGACGCACATACAGCCTCCCCTGTATTATAGCAGAAGAAATTGCCGTTTCGGTGTCTATTTTGTAAAGATTTGAGGAACAAGCAACAAACATCGTGCCCTCTTTTACCGAAAGAATCATCCGAAAGCCGCCCGGCAGGACGTTTTCGCCCTCCAGAAGCGGAATGATATAAGGCGCAGGGGGCTCCTCCGAGCCGGAACGGGAAAAAGAAAAATAACCATCCCGAAGAAGCGCAACCAAGCGATTTGGTACCGATACGGAAAAATCGCGATTTTCTTTTTTTTGAAGAAGTGCCGAAAGCATGACGATATGCTGATGCTCTATGGCGATATCGTCAGCCATAGCTTCGCGTGCGGCCTCGTAAAGCCGCACCAAAACACGACGCCTTATGGCCTCAGGAAGCTCACGAAGATACGAAGCATCAACGCCACGCTCGTTGCGGGGTGCCTCAGAGAGCGCACGAACGGCAAGCTCATCGAGATAAAGAATGTCCTGAGAAACAGCTTCGGACATACGAAAAACAGCCTCTTCGGCACGAGGGGCCAAGCTGTATACGGAGGGCAGAATGTGACACCGCATAAAATTACGCGAATAGGCAGTGTCGGCATTGGTGCTATCGTTCATATAAGAAAGGGATGAAGCGGCAAGCGCGCTTCTGATTTCTTCGCCCGAAAGCGGGAGAAGGGGACGGATGAGGTCGCCATGCACGGGGCGAATTCCAACAAGAGCACGACTGCCGCCGCCGCGTAGTATGTGAAGAAAAACCGTTTCCATATGGTCGGTGCCGTGATGGGCGGTAGCAATCACCGAAAGCTCGGGATGACGGGCAAGCTCCTCACGAAGAGCGGAATAACGCAAACGACGGGCCACGGCCTCCAGTCCTCTTTTTTCTTCTGCCGCTACCAAAGGAACGTCCACATCGGAAAGCACAAAGGGAATCGAAAGCTCCTGGGCAAGTCGGCGGCAGAATTCGGCATCCCTATCTGCCTCATCGCCGCGAATATGATGATGCACATGCATCGCCATAAGCGGAAAGGCGGTCTTTCTGCGCAAATAGTCCAAGAGATAGCACAGAAAGACCGAATCTGCCCCGCCGGAAAGCGCAAGCAAAACTCCCCTTTCGGGTCCGAACACCATCCCCTCGGCCTCCATAAAGACAAGGGCCTTTTGAAAAAGTGCTTCGGTTTCAGGTGAAAACGAAGGCATCATACGGGTGTCTCGCTTGACGGCGTAGTGCTCTTCCATTCGGGGGGCGGGTCTCCCACATTCTTTTCAATGCTGTAAAATTTAGTATAAGTCTTGTCAAAATTCATTTCCACCGTGCCCACACCGCCATGGCGGTTCTTCGCGATGATTACCTCAATGGTACTAACATCAGAAGGAGTTACCTGCCCATCCTTCTCCTCAGTATCATAGTAGTCGTCACGGTAAAGGAAGAGCACCACATCGGCATCCTGCTCAATAGAACCCGAGTCGCGCAGGTCACTCATCATCGGGCGCTTGGAGCCACGCCCCTTGTTTTCGGGATTTCGGGAAAGCTGAGCGCAGCAAACAATTGGAACGGCAAATTCCTTCGCCATCAGCTTTAAGCTTCGTGAAATTTCAGAGACCTCCTGCACGCGATTGTCAATGTTGCGGCCACTGTGCATAAGCCCCAGATAATCGATTACGACAAGACCGAGATTTTTCATTCTTCGAAGCTTCGCTTTCATATCAGTTACCGAAATATTGGTGGTATCGTCAATGTAAATTTCGGTTTTGGCAAGCCTCGAGGCTGCATCGGCGAGCCTCACCCATTCGTCGGGCGATATGTTGCCTCGACGAAGGGTATTGCTATCTACCCTGGCTTCACTGGCGAGCATACGGTTTACCAACTGCTCAGCGGACATTTCAAGCGAAAAAATACAAACCTGCTTATCACTTGCCTTTGCCACACTGGTAGCAATATTGACAGCAAAGCTCGTTTTACCCATAGCAGGACGGGCACCAACAATGACAAGGTCGCCGTAGCCAAGCTGTACCAAAATACGGTCAAGCCCTTCATAGCCCGTGGGCACACCGCGCAGTTGGTTGGGGTTCTGAGAAAGCGAGGTGAGGTCCTGATACACAGTATCCGCCACATCGCGTATATGACGAAGGTCGTTGCTTATACGATTTTGCGCGATATCAAAGATGGCCTGCTCTGCACTGTCCACGATATGCGAAACTGAGCCCTGCTCCGAGTAGGCAGTGTCCTCAATTTTATCACATGCTTCAATCAAGCGACGCAGAATGGCCTTGTCCTTGACGGTGCGTGCATAATCGCGCACATTGGCGGGACTTGGCACGATATAAGAAAGCACCTTGATGTACTCTATGCCGCCCGATTCGGAATATACCCCCTCCTGTACCAGGGTGTTGACGAGCGTGACCGTATCAATACTGCGGCTGGCAAGGAACATGGAACGCATCGTGGAAAAGATTCGCTTATGCTCCTCCAGAGAAAAATCCTCAGGCTCAAGTATTCCCACAATACTGTCAAGACTGTCCGGCTTTATGAGAATACAGCAAAGAACCGCCTGCTCGGATTCAATCGATACAGGTAACTTCCTTCCAAATTCCTGATTCATAAATGCTCCTGCTTACTCGTGGACAACCACGGAGAATTTTCCTGTAATGTCGGTATAAAGGCGCACCTCAACAGGATACACGCCATAGCTTCGGATTTGTTCGCTCATAGAAATCTTGCGCTTATCAAGCTTCACACCGAAATCACGCTCCAAGGCCTCTGCTACATCCTTGGCAGTAACAGCTCCGTAAAGACGTCCGTCGGCTCCCGCAGCACATTTTATTTTCACGGTAATGGCGGAAAGACGCTCCGAGAGGGCTCTTGCCGCCTTCTGCTCCTCACGAATGCGGAATTCGTTGGCCTCCTCCTTGGTGCGCAGCTCATTCATCACTTTTGTGTCAGCAACAATAGCAAGCTTTTTCGGAAGCAAAAAGTTCCGTGCGTATCCGTCCGAAACCTCAACCACATCATTCTTCTTTCCTTGGCCCTTTACATCGGCCAGCAATACAACCTTCATATCCGTTCTCCCTCTTTTTGATTGTCAAAATATTCATCAATCGAGGTGCGGAGCTCCTCTACCGCTTCCTCGATTGTCATATCCTTTATTTGCGCGCCCGCCACATCGAAGTGACCGCCGCCGCGAAACCTCTCCAAAATCATCTGCACGTTCACCGTGCCGTCCGATCTCGCAGAAATGTACACCGTGTCCTCAAGCCTTACAAGAGCAAACGAGGTCGTAATCCCCTTGACGCCCAAAAGGCCGTCCGCAACCTTGGCAGCGGCAATACGATAGGTGGGATCCACCTCCTCATCGTCGCAGGAGGTGATGGCAATTTGATTACGGTATATCAGCACGTTGGAATGGAAGCGCGCCTCCTTCTCCAGGTCGTCCACTGTTGTTTTGAAGAACTCAAAGGCCTCTCCGGGGTTGGCGCCCGCACCGCGCAAAAACTGTGCTACAGCAAAGGTTCTCGTGCCTGTGTTTCTGGTAAAGCGCTTGGTGTCAAGCAAAACACCAGAAAGAAGAAGCTCGGCCTCCTCGGGGCGCAGAACGCGGGCCCCCACGCTGTTTTCAATAATTTCGGAAACCAGCTCGCACGCCGAGGATGCGGTGGGGTCAATGTATTCCAATTTAACCGAGGAGTTAAAGTCTGCCACCTTTATGTGATGGTCCACAATGGCAACAGAAACCGCTTTGGCAAGAAGAGCGGGTGCCTCCACATAGTCGAAGTTATTGACGTCCGCAACGATAAGCAACGTGTCCGCACCGGCAAGGTCAAGGCCTTCCGCACCGTCCACAAAGAGAGCACGGTATTCCGGAAGCCCTGCAATTCGGGAAAAGCACGGTGCGAGATTTTCATCATCGCGGTTGACAACAATGTTTACCCTCACATCCCGGCTGGCTACCAATCTCGCGAGCCCCACAGATGCGGCAAAGGAATCGTAATCTCCAAAGCGGTGCCCCATGATAAGCACATTCCCTGCGCGAGAAATAAGGGACATAAGCTGATTGGCCACAACACGCGCCTTGATATTCACACGCTTATAGCCCGCTTTGGTACGCCCCCCAAAGAAAGAAACTCCATCGTCGTTACGAAGCACAACCTGGTCTCCGCCACGCTGGAGCGCAAGGTCAAGCGCGTATTGAGCTGCCTTTTCTCTCTCGGCAATCGAAGCTTCGGTCAAGCGCGCCACCCCGAGAGACATGGTAATCGGCATGCCGTCACCCACACGAATGGAGCGAATTTCGTCAAGTATGTCAAACCGATTCGAAAGACACGTCTCTAAATGAGCATTGTCAAACACCAAAAGATACTTATTGCGGTCATAGGCTCGGAAAAGCCCGCCGCACTCCTCCATCCAAGCGCGAAGGCGCTCCTCTACCCTATGCGCCGTTTCCGCATAGTTATCCTGCACGAATTGGAGAATTTCCTCGATGTTATCAATAATAGCGTAGGCAACCACGGCTCTTTCGGACGTATAGCGAGCTTCTGCCGCAAGACGTGCGGTTTCATCATAAAAGTTCAAGAGCATGTAGCGTGCGGCACCGCTTGTGAGCGACACCCGATGAAGGCGGCAACGAGAATTTTCAAACACCGCGTATGTGATGCCCTTGACCTCGTCAAGCTTGGCGAGACGGGAAAAAGGCATTCCCGCAGGAACCGATTTTACCCCTGCAACGGTAAGAAAGGCCTTATTGCAAAAGATGGCACGCCCCACATCATCCGTGAGAAGAATGGGATGCTCGGTTTTTTCAAGAGCCGCCATCAGTGCAGAATCAAAAAGGCCGACAAGCTCCTCCCGATCTCCGATACCGCGGTACCGCAGGCGAAGACTCCCCCATGCCGTAAGAAGCAGGAGATAGGTAAAGATGCAGAGCATAGCAAGATACATATCCACTCCGCCAAAAAGAGGACAAAGTGCTATATAAAGCGCAAGGATGAAAACAAAAAGCAAAACCATCACGACAACATCGAGACGGGTTGCGATTCTCTTTTCAGGTTTTCGCACAGAGAGACCTCCTTCGCGTTTAAGTATAAAATTACTATTGCAGTATACATCATTATAGCAAAAACTTATACGTTTGTAAACAGATGACGCCACATTTTTGGTTTTTTTCTCGTTTTTTTTACACGAATTCCGAAATTCGCCAAAAATCTCTTGTAACTATCAGCAAAATGTTGTAAAATTAATAAGAAGGAGTGCCTTATGAAGGAATTGACGTTGCAAAGCCCTATCACCGACCTAAAGGGAATTGGAAAAACAAGAGCCGAAGCGTTTGCCCGTGTCGGTGTTTTTTGCGTGCGCGATCTTCTCTTTCACTTTCCAAAGGCCTACGAAAATCGCGGTGACATCCGCCTTGTCAGCTCGGTCTCCGACGATACGGCACACGCCTTTTCTCTTATCGTGGCAACTCAACCGAAAACGGCCAAGCTGCCTCGGCACATGAGCATAACTAAGTTTCGGGCGTTTGATGAAAGCGGCACCGTCGAGGTGGTTTTCTTCAATCAGCCCTACACCTCTGAATGCTTTGCCGTGGGAGATGAATACCGCTTCTATGGCAAGCTTACCTACGGCAAAAAATATTGCACCCTGACGAACCCCATATTTGAAAAACAAACCCCGGGCGTCCCCCTCCGCGACATGGCCTCACGCTATGCTCTCACCGATGGACTAAGCAACAAAATCATTGCTTCTGCTATTGAAGCTGCACTGCCGGCTCTTTCCATGATAAAAGACTTCCTGCCAGAAAATATCCGTCAAAAATATGAATTTCCTGCACTTTCTTCAGCCATAAAAGCCTTGCATAATCCTCCCTCGCAGGACGTTTTGCGCCGTGCGTTTGACCGTATGGCCTTCCAGGAATACTTTACCTTTTCGCTTGGCCTTTCCTTAGCAAAAAAAAGGCCGGAGGGTGGCATATCTCCTTCCTGCGCAAAGCAAAACATCCGTCCTCTGCTGGCCCTTCTACCCTACGAGCTTACCGAAGCGCAAAAGCGCGCAATCAAGGAAATCGCCGCCGATATGCGGGGAGAGGCTTCCCCTCCCATGAATCGGATTCTTGTGGGAGATGTGGGGTGCGGAAAGACGATATGTGCCGCTATTGCCGCCTATATCGCCGTCCTTAACGGTCATCAGGCGGCCATCATGGCGCCTACCGAAATTCTGGCACGCCAGCATTACCGTGAGTTTTTGGCTCTGTTTGAGAGACTTGGCGTTTCGGTGTCGCTCCTTTTGGGCGCAACACCGCAAAGGGAAAAATCAAAAATTTATGCTTCCCTCACCGCAGAGGGAGATGGGCGAACCGACATCCTGATAGGGACGCATGCCCTTTTGAATGAGAAGCTTTCCTTTGCCGACCTTGGCCTCACCGTTACCGACGAGCAGCACCGCTTTGGCGTTGCACAGCGCACTGCCATTCGCGAAAAAAATCCCAATGCCCATCTTCTCGTTATGAGCGCAACTCCCATTCCGCGTACACTTGCCTTGGTCCTATACGGCGACCTTGACATTTCAAGGATTGATGAAATGCCAAAGGGAAGGCAACGTGTCGAAACCCTTCTCATTGAGGAGGCGCTCCGTCCGCGCCTTAATGGCTTTATCCGAAAAACCGTGCAGGAGGGGGGGCAGGTTTACATTGTATGCCCTGCCATCGAAGAAGAAGAGGAGGACGGAGCCATTCCACTTGAAAAGGTTTTCGGCCCAACAAAGGAGGAGTCCCCTCCTCTGAAGGCCGCCGTCTCCTATACCGAGCAGCTTATTGAGGTGTTTCCTGAATATAATATCGCCTATCTTCACGGGCGTATGAAGCCTGCCGAGAAGGACAGCGTTATGCAACGCTTCTCAGACGGCTCACTTAATATCCTTGTTTCTACCACGGTAATTGAGGTCGGTGTGAATGTCCCAAACGCATCCTTAATGATTGTGGAGAACGCCGAACGCTTCGGTCTTTCTCAGCTTCATCAGCTTCGCGGACGCGTGGGACGCGGTACAAGGAAATCCTACTGCATCCTGATTTCCGATGCCAAGGGAGAATTGACAAAACGGAGGCTGCAGGCTCTTTGCAAAACCTATGACGGCTATGCCATAGCCGAGGAGGATTTGCAGCTTCGCGGTCCCGGAGATTTCTTTGCCACAAATGAAGATTCCTCCATAAGACAAAGCGGCGGTCTCAGATTTTCACCGCTTGCCCTGGCAGCCGGGCGAGATATTATGGAGGCCGCCTTTCGCGAGGCCACACTTCTTCTGTCAGAGGATTTTCAGCTTACCAATGAAAAAAATCGTCCTCTTGCCGAAGAAATTGCGCGTCTTTTCCCCTCCCATCAAAACACATTTTCTTGAAAGGACAAGCCCCATGAGTTATCGTCCCTTAGCCGATAGAATACGTCCCGAAACCTTAGATGAGATGGTTGGCCAGGAGCATCTCGTCGGAAAGAACGGTGTCTTGCGGCAAATGCTGGAAGGCGGACGCATAGGAAACATGATTTTTGCAGGCCCCCCCGGTACGGGAAAGACAACCGCCGCTTGCATTATCGCCAAGGCCACAGACCTCCATTTTTGCCGCTTGAATGCGACAACCGCTACCCTTGCTGATGTCAAAGGCGCTATTTCGGAAACCTCAAATATGTTCGGGGCCGGTGGGCTCCTTCTCTATCTTGACGAAATCCAATATTTCAACAAAAAGCAACAGCAAGCACTTCTTGAGTATATGGAGGACGGCAGAGTCGTCCTTATCGCATCCACCACGGAAAATCCCTATTTCTCTATCTATCCTGCCATTCTCTCCCGTTCCTCGGTTCTGGAATTCCATCCCGTTGAGCCAATCGCCTGTGTCCCCCTTCTTCGTCGGGCACTTGCCACTCTGAACGAAGAAAACGGTACAGAAAAAACAGCGGAGGATGACCTTTTAGCCTTGGTGGCCTCGTGCGCAGGGGGCGATGTGCGTGCCTCTGTCGGACTCCTGGAGAACGGGTACTATGTCGCCAAGGATGAACTGACAAAAAAAGATTTTTCCGTCTTCTTCCCTTCCTTTTCGGGTGCCTTCCAGCCCACAGGAGACGGGCACTATGACCTTATGTCCTGCCTCCAAAAATCCATTCGCGGCTCCGACCCCGATGCCGCCATATTTTATCTTGCCAAAATTCTGGCAGCAGGCGACATGCTTTCCGCTATTCGTCGCTTGCAGGTGATTGCCAGCGAGGATGTGGGGCTTGCCTATCCCATGGCAGCGGCCATTGTTCATGCATGCACCGAAAGCGCAAGAGAGCTCGGCCTCCCGGAGGCGGCCATTCCCCTTGCAAATGCTACGATTCTCTTAGCTACCTCGCCAAAATCCAACACTGCCTATGCCGCCTATCATGCGGCACGCGAGGACGTGGACGCAGGGCGCGGCCAAATCGTTCCCGAGCATTTGAAAAGTCCTCTTTTCCGTGGATATCTCTACCCTCATGACTATCCGCATCATTATGTGGAGCAGAGCTATCTCCCTAAGGACCTCTTAGGCCGCCATTACTATGAATTCGGCGACAACAAAACCGAACAGGCAGCCAAGGCCTATTACAATATGATTCGGAACAACGGAAACTAACACGATATCCGTTTGCGAGGGGGCGCTTCCAAGGCCTTGTCCGGAGGCTCCCACTCTCTCAGACGAACGACCTTACCGTAATTAAAACTGCCCCTATGGGTATGACACGGAGCACTACATGCAGATTTTCTCGAAACGTCCGCTTGCGTTTTCCTCTCTCGCCCTCTTTTTGTCGTCTCTTTTCACCTATCTTGTTATAAAAAGTGGGAGCTCGCCCCTCTTGGGCCTTCTTCCACTTCTTTTTCTTTTCCCTATTTCCGTAGCTCTCCTATGCAAAAAGAAAGATGCTGCCCCCATCCTGCTCCTCCTTTCTGCCATGCTGCTTTTGGGCTTTCTTTCCCAGACCGTCTATAGCCTCATTTATCACGAGCCCTTCCGCAAGCTGGAGGGAGGCGCTCTTCACACCATGGAGGGGCGTATAAAAAAGAAAGAGGAGACCTACGAAGGACTTGTTTACACGATACAGGGAAATCGCCTCAACGGAACAAAAACACGCATCAGGGTGCTTCTTTCGATTGAGGATGACATGGAAGCCGAGATAGGCGATATCCTCTCCTTTCGGTTTTCTGTTGTAAGCTATGCCGACCCATATGAATACGGAGACTCGATAGCGGGCTCTGTCCTTTCGGCGGCGACGCCTACTATCATCGGGCATGAGGATGCATGGCTTCCCCGTGTGATTTTATCGCTTCGTCGCTTTCTTTCCGAAAGGCTCCGTGAGGGCACCGACAGAAGCACGAGCTCGCTCCTTTGTGCGCTTTTGCTTGGAGAACGCGAGTCGCTCCCCTCCTCAGTGAGGATGGACTTTCAAAGAGCCGGTCTTTCGCACGTTTTGGCTTTAAGCGGCATGCATCTCTCGCTTTTGACGGCTGTGCTCCTCTGGCTTTTTCATGCCGTATCGATACCTCGGAAGGTCTACTTCCCTTTTCTGATTCTTTTTATCTTTTTCTATGTTCTTATGACAGGAGTTCCTCTTTCCCTGCTTCGTGCAGCCCTTATGCTTACCCTATATGAGGCCGCGCGTCTTTTTCGACTTTTCTCCGATTCGATTACCGCTCTTTTCTTCTCCTTAACCGTCATTGTTACCGCGATGCCCGCAGCAGTCCGTGATCTCGGTTTGGCGCTTTCCTTTCTGGCAACGCTTGGTATTCTCGTCGCAGTACAGACCTTCCCCATCAAGGGGGCTGCTCGGAATTTTGGGAGAAGGCTTTTTCGTATCATTCTTTTTTCACTCTTTTCCACCTGCTTCGCGCTTATGTTCACGCTGCTCCTCAGTTCACTTGCATTCGGAAGAATATCACTTCTCTCTCCGCTTGCCAATCTTATTGTCGCGGCTCCCGCCGAGGGACTTTTAATTATAGGCCCCCTCCTATTTCTCTTTCCAAATCTTCTTGCCCCATTCGCCGAAGGTCTCGCTGATCTCACTCTTTGGCTCGTTTCGGGCATCTCCTCTCTTGGAGGGCACTATGTTTCGGTAACCTATCCTGTTTTTATGCTCGCACTGGTGCTGTTCAGTCTTTATGTCCTTCTCTTACTCATTCTTCCCATGAAAAGCCAAAGGGCCTTTCTTGCCCGACTTTCCTCGGCTGCCCTCCTTCTCATCCTGTGCTTTTTCGGATGTCATATAGCCGAAAAAAGAAACGATTTGCTCCTCTACACACGTTATTATGAAAGCGAATACATAACCCTTCGCACCAAGGGAAAAGTTGCAGTTGTTTGCTCAGCCGGCTCAAAAAATTCGGTATATTCGCTGGAGCGTGACCTTACTAATGCCCATATCACCGAAATTGACACATTAGTTCTCGTCCGTTATGAAAAGGATACCGCCAATCAGCTTTTTCATATAGCAGAGCGGCTCTACATCCATCGCATTCTGTTGCTTCCACCCGATTCTCCGGTGAGTGAGCCCTACTATCGCGAAGCCCGGCTTGCTGCCGAACTCCTGAATATCGAGGGCATGGAAATGTCGGAATCTGTCTTCGCAGATGGGGACCTAACAGTGACCTCCTATGATGCCTCTGCCGCCAACAACGACGTCCTCCTGCTTTCTTACAAGGGAACCGAGCTGCTCTATCTTTCTCCGTCGTCTGGCGGCGCATCTGAAATTGCGATACCCCAGCATCTCCTCTCCTCCGCCGAGCTTCTTATACTGAGCGCAGGTCTTTCCCCTTCAGACTGTCAGGGAGCTATCGCACCGGTAAGTGGACAGGTTATCATTGCCGCATCCCCGGAAAGCTTTGGTATTGACCCAGATATTACCCTACAATCTGACTCAATCCGCATTCGGTTTTCCGACCTTGAAAGCAGAGTGCCTTGACGATGGATAAAAAAGGCGGCGTGATTTTGCATCACGCCGCTCTTTCGGCAGTTACCTCAATTTCATCTGCCGACGAAAAAGACCAATAGCCACTACCATGCTCACAGCCGCATAGCCCACTACGAAAAGAAGAGGCGGCAAAATATCGGAGAAGTCGCCGCTCGCTATCTTTTGTACAAGCCGCACGGCATGATAAAACGGCAGGCACTTGGCAATCTGCAAAAAAAGACCGCCCACAAGCTCAAGATCAAACCAAATACCCGATAACCACGCGGTAAGATTTGTGAGGAGAGCGCCGCAAATTCCGCCCACCTGCTTTTGCGTAAGAAGACTCCCGAAAAGAAGACCAAGCCCGATAAAGAAAAGCGAGATCGGAAGCGAAAAAAGAAGAGCATACAACATATTTACTGTTATTTTGAGCCCGAGAAAGCTACCGATAAGATAGCAAAAAAGACACTGCCCGAGCGAAATCGGTACAAACGGAAGGGCATACCCAAGAATGAAATCAGAGGCCTTCATCGGCGTAGCATACAAGCGAATTAAAAAAGAGCTTTCTCTATCCTTTGCTATAAGAGTTGCCGAAAAAAGCGTCACGAATGACAGACCGAAAACCGTGATCCCCGGAACGAGCCTGTCTATCTCAAAAAGGCTTACGGGAATGTTAGCTTGAATTGCCGAAAGAAGAAGAATGAGAACCGTGGGAAAGCCAAGACCGAAAAAAAGAGTTAAGGGGTCTCGAAGTATTTCCTTTCCTGAGCGCTTGGTAAAGGCTATCATTTTCATACGGGTTCCCCACCAACAAGTGCCACAAAGGCATCTGCAAGCTTTTCCTTTCCGGTTAGTTCCTTCAATCCGCGTAGAGTATCGAACGCAATCAACTGCCCTTGCTTCATAACTGCAATGCGGTCAGAAAGCTCTTCGGCTTCCTCCATATAGTGCGTAGTAAGAACAATAGTGACCTTCCCCTTCAAAGCAGAAATCGCACGCCATAAGGAAGCACGGGCCAAAACATCAAGTCCAAGCGTCGGTTCATCCAGAAAAAGAATTTTCGGCTCACCGATGAGAGCCATGGCAAGGCTCAATCGGCGTTGCCACCCACCCGAAAGCTTGGCAGCCCTTTTATCAAAAACCTCGGAAAGAGCAAGAGCCTCCCTCAGTTCTTCTGTTTTTTCACGTATTTTTACTTTGCTGAAGCCGTGGACACCGCACATAAGCTCAAGATTTTCCCTCACCGAAAGCCCCGTAGCCACAGCTGTTTCCTGCGGAGAAATGCCGATGAAGCCTTTTACGGCATCAGGGTTTTCCCGAATGCTTTGCCCCAAAAGAAGCGCATCTCCCTCTGTCGGCTTACTAAGACAGGAAAGCATTTTTATCATAGTTGTCTTCCCTGCCCCATTAACCCCGAGCAAGGAAACAATCTCCCCGTTTTTCACGGTGAGAGAAACATCATTTACCGCGATAAGGCTTTTGTATTTCTTTGTTAATCCACGAATTTCTATTGCATACATAACACACCTCTGAAAGCCCGTTGCCGGGACTGCAACAAGATAAAATCTTTTATTCCCTGCACGGTTACTCGGAATCCTCCGACTCAAAAACAACATGAGCAAGCATCTCAAGCATTCCCTTTGGCGGAATGGCAAGCCCCCTTTTTTCGTCACCAAGCATAACGATAGTATCTCCCGGTTTAATAGAGAAAAGCTCACGTGCCTGCTTGGGGATCACAATTTGTCCCTTTTCTCCCACCGTTACAGTCCATGCATGTTTCCCTTTTGGATTTTTCATAACACACCTCATAAAAGTATGATTTGTATAACTTATTATACTTTCTTTTCTCGTTACTGTCAAGAGAGAAACAAGAAAAAAGAGAAGAATTTTCGCATTCTTCTCTTTTTCATAATGTAAGAGCAAAAGGAATCACACATTAAAGCGAAAAAGGACAATGTCACCGTCCGCTATTACATATTCCTTTCCTTCGCTGCGGTATAAGCCCTTTTCTCTGGCAGCGGCAATGCTCCCCTCACGGAGGAAATCGTCATATGCTACCACCTCGGCACGAATGAAGCCGCGTTCAAAATCGGTGTGAATTTTGCCGGCAGCCTGCGGTGCCTTGGTCCCCGCCCGAATTGTCCAGGCACGAACCTCCTTCGGCCCCGCTGTCAAATAACTAATAAGTCCGAGAAGCTCGTATCCCGCACGAATCAGCTTATCAAGACCGCTTACCTCAATGCCGAGGTCGGTCAGGAATGCAGCCTTATCCTCTGCGCTCATATCAGAAAGCTCGGCTTCGATCTGAGCACAAACCGCAATAATCTGTGCCTTTTCTTCTTCGGCAAGCCCGGCAAGCGCCTGATAGGCTTGATTTTCAAGGTAGCCGCCACCTACCTCATTCTCCGCAATGTTTGCCACATAGATAACCGGTTTTCGGGAAAGAAGACGGGTTTCGGCGATCAACGCCTCCTCATCCTCGGTGAGAGAAAGGGAACGGGCGCTTCGGCCTGTATTCAGGCATTCCCGGATTTTGCTGAGAACCTCAACCTCTTGTGCCACCGTTTTATCGGTTCTTGCGAGCTTCGCGGCTCGCTCAATTCGGCGCTCCACAATTTCAAGATCGGAAAACACGAGCTCAAGGTTAATGGTTTCCACATCACGGACGGGATCGACTCCTCCGTCCACATGAACGATATCGCCATCCTCGAAGCAACGCACCACATGCACGATGGCATCCACCTCGCGTATATTGGCAAGAAACTTATTCCCAAGCCCTTCTCCCTTGGAGGCGCCGCGAACAAGGCCCGCAATATCCACAAACTCAATCACCGCGGGCGTATATTTTTCGGGATTGTATACCTCCGCCAGACGATCAAGACGCTTGTCGGGCACGGGCACCACCCCTACATTGGGGTCAATGGTGCAAAAGGGATAGTTGGCCGAATCCGCACCGGCGTTGGTCAGAGCATTGAAAAGTGTGCTCTTACCCACATTAGGCAAACCGACGATACCAAGTTTCATTGTATTCTCCTTTTTTATTCAGCTGATGAGAAAAGTGCCACATCATAATAACGGCAATTATTATAACATACTTTCCTCCCTTTTGCAACGGTTTTCACAAATATTTGAATGTGCTTTGAAGATATGGTAAAGACGCCTCGGCGCCTAATGAAAGGGGGAAAAGAGTGGCAATTGGCCGCAAGCACCCTTGACACCCAGCAAACGGCATGGTATAATAGAAAAAAGTTCCAGTTAAATTCACAGGGCATTCACACAGTTATAAAACCTTTGATATATAATGAGAAGCGACTACGCAATACGGAAAGGATGTATGACATGACAGATATGAAGATTCTGATTGTTGACGACGACACCAACATCTGCGATATGATGCGCCTATACTTCGAAAACGAGGGATACAAAGTCAAGGTAGCATACGATGGCGTAGAGGCACTTTCCACCTTCCATTCCTTTGACCCCGATATTGTTCTTCTCGATATTATGATGCCGAAAAAGGACGGGCGCCAGGTCTGTCGCGAAATTCGTGAGATTTCGCAAAAGCCGATTATTATGGTAACGGCAAAGGGCGAGGTTTTTGACAAGGTTTTGGGCCTTGAGCTTGGAGCTGACGATTTTGTTATCAAGCCCTTTGACCTAAATGAGCTGTCTGCGCGTGTCAAGGCCGTTCTTCGGCGTTATCATGCTCAAAGCGGATCGAACGATGAGGTTGTCCGCTTTGAAAATATCGAAATCAGCCGTCAGAAATATGAGCTTAAGCTTTGCGGCGAGCCGATTGACATTCCCCCGAAGGAGCTTGAGCTTCTCTATTTTCTTGCCTCTCACTGTAACATTGTGTACACCCGTGATCAGCTTTTGGACAAGGTATGGGGCTTTGAGTATTATGGAGACAGCCGCACCGTTGACGTTCACGTCAAACGTCTGAGAGAAAAGCTTGAGGGCGTTTCCGATAAGTGGGCCCTCAAAACCGTTTGGGGCGTAGGCTACAAATTTGAAACCAAATAAAACGCTTTAAAAAGAGGAGACCTTTGCGAAGGTCTCCTCTTTTCTTTTTTATTTTCCTAATTTGCGTGCCTCGTGATTTTCCAAGAGCTTGTGAATTCGCTCGGACTGATCAAGAAGCCCCGCCACACTCTGCTCGTGATTAAGCGTATCGATAATATAGGCCACATATTTGCACATGTTCACCTCACTGTACCACGGACGCGCAAGGAGCTCAGGCGTACGGTACACAAGATTGGTGGTCATAATGCGGGTAAAGAGACCTTCCTCATACGCCTTGTCAATGACATCAAGACCATTGCAGAAGAGGCCGAATGCGGTGAAAAGGAAGATGCGATTTGCACCGCGCTCCTTTAACTGCCGCGCCACATCAATCATGGATTCACCCGAGGAAATCATATCATCTACCACGATAACATCCATACCGCGCGGATCACGCCCGAGATATTCATGGGCCTCGATAGGATTCTTCCCGTTGATAATAATGGAGTAGTTGCGGCGTTTGTAGAACATACCGAGCTCCAGGCTGAGAATGGAGGAATAGTACATACAACGCGCCATTGCACCCTCATCGGGCGAAACAATCATAATTTTCTCTTTGTCAAATGTAATATCGGGGTATTCATGGACAAGAGCCTTTATCATTTGATAGGTGGAGCGGAAGTTATCAAAGCTGCAAAGCGGAATGGCATTTTGCACACGCGGGTCATGCACATCAAATGTGATAATGCTGGAAACCCCCATGTTGTGAAGCTCCTGAAGGGCAAGTGCGCAGTCAAGGGATTCGCGGCCCGAGCGCTTATGCTGACGCCCCTCATAAAGCATTGGCATAACAACGGTAATTCTCTTGGCCTTGCCACCAATGGCACCGATGATGCGCTTGATATCCTGAAAATGGTCATCGGGGCTCATGGGAACCGTCTGCCCGTACATCTCATAGGTAACTCCGTGATTGAACACATCTGAAATGATGTATACATCACGACTTCGCATGGAATCGCGAATGGTGCCCTTCCCCTCTCCGCTTCCAAAGCGAGGGCAAGTCGCCTCAGTGATAAAGGTGCCCTCACCGTCTTGGTTGCGCCACTCTTGCAAAAAAGCATCTACCTGAGCAACAAAGTCCTCACAGCCTCGCATTCCGATGATACTGAGGTCTCCGTAAGCATGTTGTTTCATATTCCGCACTCCCCATATGTTGTAATAATACACTGATAACTTCATTATACTTGTCCTCACAAAGAATGTCAAGTAACAATGCAGAAAAACAAGCTTTTCGTAAAGAAATACCGATTTTTTCTGTTTTTCCCGCACACTCTTATAACAAAACATGCATATACTGTACCATCACTCAGCGGAGGTAAATCTGTATGTATGACTCTAATGCAGCACCGCCCCCTCTTAATGACCTTGGAACGCTTCTTGTGCGTGTTTCCACTGCCGGGGTTTTTGTTCCCGTGGAAGGTGCCTCTGTCCGTATCAGCGGCGAGGAAGCCGGGAACGAAAGCATTCATTACTACCTGACAACAGACCAAAGCGGCCTCACCGAGCGTGTACAGCTTCCCACCCCCTCGCCATTACTCTCACAAGCGCCCAATAATCCCAAGGGCTTTTCTCAATATCGTATTGAAGTGTATAAGGACGGCTTCTACCCTATAGCCTTTTTCGATGTACCGCTTTTCCCCGGTATCACGTCAGTGCAAGCCGCAGAGCTCATTCCAAAACCGCCCTTCAATCCCGAAGAATATCCTCCTCGGGTACAGCTTGAGATTCGGGAGGAAGAACCGCTTTATGACGAGGAGGTACGCTAATGCCAAACCTACCTGCCATTCCCGAAACCATTACTGTTCACCTCGGAACGCCGAATCAGAATGCCGCCAACGTAGTCCTCTCCTTTCCCGATTATATAAAAAATGTGGCATCCAGCGAAATTTATCCCACCTGGCCCGAGGAAGCCATTCGCGCCAATATTTATGCCGAAATTTCCTTTGCTCTCAACCGCGTATATACAGAATTTTATCGCAACCAAGGATATCCCTTTGATATCACAAACTCAACCGCCACCGACCAAGCCTTTGTTAACGGACGGGACACCTTTGAAAACATAGACCGAATCGTAGACGAAATTTTTGACAGCTATGTACGGCGTCAGGGCTTTGTTGAACCCCTTTTTACCTCCTATTGTGACGGAATTCGCGTTACCTGCCCGGGGCTTTCTCAGTGGGGCTCGGTTTCGCTTGCCAGAAACGGCCTCATTCCCTATGAAATTTTGCAATATTATTACGGAGAGAACATCGATATCGTGAACAACGTACCCGTAGAAAGCATTGACGAAAGCGCTCCACTTGTTCCTCTCCGACTCGGCATTGCCAACGATGAGGTTCTTCTCATTCAGACGAGGCTTAACCGCATTTCAGCCAACTTCCCCGCTATTCCCAAAATTATACCGACAAACGGTATTTTCAACGAAAACACGGAAAATGCCGTGCGTGCCTTTCAGGAAATTTTCGGCCTTTCTCCCGATGGGGTTGTGGGAAGAAGCACTTGGTATCGCATCCAGTATATCTATAACGGCGTTAAGCGCCTTTCGGAGCTGAACTCCGAAGGATTAACGCTAAATGAGCTCCCCTCTGTATATCCCGACGTCCTGAGCCAAGGAATGGAAGGGCCGGCGGTGCGTGTTCTTCAATATTATCTCGCCTATATCGCCCAATATGTCGGTTCGGTTCTGCCTGTGGAGGTAGATGGCGTTTTCGGAGAAGCCACACGGAATTCGGTTATCAGCTTTCAGCGCACCTATGGTCTGCCTACCGATGGGATTGTAGGCCCTATTACTTGGAATTTACTTTACAACACCTATCTCGGGATGCTTGCCTCACTCCCGATTGTATATAACGAAGGAGAGATTTTACCCTTTCCCGGTAGAACACTTTCTCTCGGGGACAGCGGAGAGGATGTCAGGGCAATTCAAGAGTATATCAGATACCTTTCACAGTATTACAGCAGTATCCCGCCCATAACCCCCGACGGTATTTACGGCTCGGCAACCGAGGCTGCCGTTCGCGCCTTCCAGGAAATCTTCTCTCCCTCCTCGGTTACGGGAATTGTGGGCGCGGGAACCTGGTATGACATTATGAATGTCTACCGGGATGTCTATCAAAGCAACCGGGTAAACGACGAGCAATTCCCCGGTTATCCCCTCTCTTAAGGAGACATTATGTACGAAATTACTGATAAAGAAAGCTATGTCCGTTCTGTTCAGTGCTTTCTTCTTGAGCTGCATTATGAAAACGAAGCACTTCCCTTTCTGTTTGTAGACGGTATATACGGCGACGCAACAAAATCGGCGGTAGCAAAATTCCAAGCCATACAAGGCCTCCCCTCAAACGGTACCGTGGATTATCCTACCTGGAAAGAGCTTTACAAAAGCTACCGTTCGGCAATCAACCGCAGAAGGAGCACCTCAACCCTCGCACCGGATACTCCGCTTCCTGTCACGATAGGCACAAGCGGTATGGGAGTACGCAATCTCCAACAGCTCATGAACGCGCTGGCAAAAAGATACAGACTCCCGATAAGCACGGATGTTTCAGGTGTGTATTCGTATGCCACATCACAGCTTGCCTCACTACTGCGAGGCATATATAAACTGCCTCCCGGAAATACCGTAGATGGCATCTTTTGGGATCGCATGCAAAGCGATTATCGCAATTCGCCTCTTTAAATTCGCCTTTTTCTGAATAACGAAGCGATCAGCCGGTCAAGAATATAGGCAAAAAAAGTAAAAGGAGAACCGCCTTGTCGCAGCACTTTACCTCTAAAGCAGAAAATGCGCTTCGCATTGCCTTAGATATCGCCTCTTCGCTTGGCCACACCTATCTTGGCAGCGAGCATCTTCTCTTCGGCCTTTCTTCGGAAACCGGAGGAGTCAGCTCAAGAATTTTGGAGGGTGGGGGTATTACGCCGGATAAAATACGAAGCACGATATCGCGCTTCACGGGAGTGGGACGTCCTACCACAATTCGAAGCGATAATATGACGCCTCGTCTCAAAAAAATCATTGAGAAGGCAGGAGAGGCTGCCAAGGAGGAAAGCGTGGGCACCGAACACCTCCTTCTTTCACTTCTTCTTTCCGAGGAATGTGTGGGGCGCAAGGTGCTTTCTGCGCTGGGAGCTGACGTTGTCTCGCTTTTGGATGACCTGAATATGCTCCTGGAGGCTGACCGCAAAAGCATTGCCAAAAAAAGCAAGAAAAAAGAGGAGGGATCTCCGATTTCGGCCTTCGGGCGCGAGCTTAGCGCTATGGCGGAGGCGGGGGAAATTGACCCTGTTATAGCGAGAGACACAGAGATTTCACGTCTTATTCGGGTGCTTTCGCGCAGAACCAAAAACAACCCTTGTCTTGTGGGGGACCCCGGAGTGGGAAAAACTGCCGTCGTGGAGGGACTCGCTTTGCGCATCGCGGCAAATGAAGTGCCGGAGCCCCTTGCTCATATGCGGATTTTTTCACTCGACCTTTCTTCTCTTATCGCAGGGGCAAAATACCGCGGTGAATTTGAGGAAAGAATGCGCACTCTGTTGGAGGTGCTCAAAAAAGACCGAAGCATTATTTTGTTCATTGATGAAATCCACACCATTGTGGGCGCGGGAGCTGCCGAGGGCGCCATCGATGCCGCCAACATCTTAAAGCCCGCTATGGCCCGCGGTGAAATTCGCGTTATCGGGGCAACCACCCTTCAGGAATACAGAAAGCATATCGAGAAGGATAGCGCTCTGGAGCGGCGCTTTCAGCCCATACTCATAAAAGAACCCTCTAAGGAGGAAACACGGCTTATCCTGGAAGGGCTCCGCGAAAGATACGAGAAGCACCACGGGCTCAAAATATCCAACGAGGCCATTGCCGCCGCCATCGACCTTTCCGTCCGCTATCTGCCCGAGCATCATCTGCCCGACAAAGCGCTTGATTTACTGGACGAAACAGCCTCGGAACTGCGTTTAAGAAGATCATACAAGAAAATGAAACAGACAAATACAAGGGATATTATAAGGCAGAAGGAGCTTGAGAAGGAAAGGGCTATTCTTGAACAAAACTACGAGCGCGCTACCCTTTTACGGGATGAGATTTCCGCACTTACCGAAACTGCCGAGGCTGAAAATGCGGTCAAAGGCAGTATCCCCACGGTTACGGCAGAGCTTGTGGCAGAAACGGTAAGCGAACGTACCGGCATTCCGCTTGGCCGCCTTGGTGCCGACGAGGGGGAACGTCTTATGGCCCTTAATGAAGAACTCAGTGAACGCGTCATCGGGCAAGATGAAGCAGTCAGCGCGGTAAGCCGCGCCATTCGGCGTGCTCGTTGCGGTATCCGTGAGCCGCACCGCCCCATCGGTTCCTTTCTTTTTCTCGGTCCAACCGGTGTTGGGAAAACCGAGCTTTGCCGTGCGCTTGCGCTGTCCTTTTTTGGAAGCGAGCGAGCACTGCTCCGCTTTGATATGTCAGAATATCTGGAAAAGCATTCGGTGGCGCGGCTTATCGGCTCGCCCCCAGGCTATATAGGATATGAGGAGGGGGGGCTTTTGACGGAGAAAATCCGTCTTCGGCCCTATTCCCTTGTTCTCTTTGATGAAATAGAAAAAGCGCATCCCGATATCTACAACCTCCTTTTGCAAGTTCTCGAAGATGGGATTCTTACCGATTCGCACGGAAGGACCGTAGATTTTTCCCATGCGATTGTGGTGCTCACCTCCAATATCGGGGCGGATGTCTTTGGTAAATCGCATCCTCTCGGCTTTGCCAATATCGACTCCGAAAAATCTCATGAGAAGGACGCCTTATCCTCTGAGCTACACCGTCATTTCCGCCCTGAGCTTATCAATCGCATCGATGATGTGATTGTGTTTCGGCATCTTAGTAAAGAAAGCGTCAGAAAAATTACGCATTCCTTGCTTCTCAAAGTGCTTTCCCGAATGGAAGAGGCCGGCTTCTTTATTTCCGTAGCTGATGATGTCATAGAGTTTTTAGCCGATGTCGGTTATTCGGATAAGTTTGGGGCAAGAGAGGTAAGACGCACTATATTGCACCGCTTTGAGGACCGCTTCTCCTTGGCCGTAGTAAGAGGGGAGGTTCAACAGGGAATTCGCTACGAGGCGCATCTTGCGGATGGAGAAATTACCTTTCAAAAGGCCGGTGTTCCTGCCCCGTCCCTCTCCGGGAGCCTCTGACGCCATAAGAAAAGCCCCGGTGACCACAGTAAGGTCTCACGGGGCCTTTTCGTTTTCGAAAACCAAAGCGAAGTTACGGTGTGTTTGGGCTTTACGAAAGAACTATCTTCTTGTATGCCTTTTTGCCGCGGCGGAGAAGAAGCCCATCCGAGATGGCCGAGGCCGGGAAGGTCGTCTTCGAGTCAGTAACCTTTTCCCCGTTTACCGCAACGCCCCCCTGCTCAACCGCGCGACGTCCCTCAGAACGGCTGGGAACAAGCCCTGCGCTGACAAGAAGGGTGATAATATCGGCAGCCCCGTTTACGAGAAGCTCCGGGTTCAAAGCCACAGTGGGAACATCCCCCTCGGCGTTACCGCCAAAAAGAGCACGCGAGGCATTACGGGCGGCCTCGGCTTCCTCATCTCCGTGGACAAGCTTTGTCAGTTCATAAGCCAGAATTTCCTTTGCCTCATTGAGACGGCTTCCCTCCCAGGTGTCCATTTTGTTGATTTCATCAAGAGGCAAGAAGGTCAGCATGCGGATGCATTTCAAGACATCGGCATCACCTACATTTCTCCAGTACTGATAGAAATCAAAGGGCGAGGTCTTTTTAGGGTCGAGCCAAACGGCACCCGAGGCCGTTTTCCCCATCTTTTTCCCCTCGGAATTCAGGAGGAGCGTGATGGTCATTGCATAGGCATCCTTACCGAGCTTGCGACGAATAAGCTCGGTTCCGCCAAGCATATTAGACCACTGGTCATCTCCGCCAAACTGCATATTGCAGCCGTAAGTATTGAAGAGATGATAGAAGTCGTAGCTCTGCATAATCATGTAATTGAATTCCAGGAAGGAAAGTCCTTTTTCCATTCTCTGACGATAGCATTCGGCGGTCAGCATGCGGTTCACCGAAAAACAAGCCCCGACATCACGAAGAAGCTCAATGTAGTTAAGGCCAAGAAGCCAGTCGGCATTATTCACCATGAGAGCCTTTCCCTCGCCGAATTCGATAAAACGGCTCATTTGCTTCTTAAAGCAGTCGCAGTTGTGCTGAATGGTTTCGGGCGTCATCATCGAACGCATATCGGTGCGCCCCGAAGGGTCGCCCACATACGCCGTACCCCCGCCAATCAAAACAATCGGGCGGTTTCCTGCCATCTGCAAACGCTTCATAAGGCACAAGGCCATAAAATGTCCTACATGAAGGCTGTCTGCAGTCGGGTCAAAGCCTATGTAGAAGGTAGCTCTTCCTTCATCTATCATTTCGCGGATTTCGGCCTCATCTGTCACCTGAGCGATCAGACCGCGCGCAACCAGCTCGTCATAAATTTTCATAGTCTACTCTTTTCTCGGCAGCTTGCCGCATATGAATTTTTAAAAATCCCCCGTCATTTGAACAGAACAGGAGGGAAAATATTCGCTTTCAATTCCCAACGCCACAAGGTCGCGTACCCATCTCTGCGGCAGAAGAGCTTCGGTATAGAAATGCCCCGCTTCAAGAAGATTTATCCCAAGCTCGACTGCTTCATTCAGCAGTTCGTAAGAAAGACGTCCCGAAAGGAAGGTATCTGCTCCCGCATTCTTGGCGGCAAGAGCCTCGGATTTTCCGCTTCCGCCCACTACCGCCACACGGAAAACGGGACGGTGCGCATCACCGAATAGAACAAGCGGCGTACCGAGAGCGCTTCTCACATGAGAACAAAAATCAGAAAGACTTTGCGGAGCCGAAAGATTCCCTATCCGTCCGAGATGCTCCGAAAACTCCGTAACATCCGTAAGTGAAATCGCCTCGGCCAAAAGGTCGTTCACACCCATTTCCGCAGAATCCGCCCTGGTATGGAAGGAAAATACCGCAATTTCTGCCCGAATAACGGCTATAAGCTTGCGTCCCATGGCAGTTTCCGAAGTGACAGACGAAAGAGGATGAAAAAGAAGCGGATGGTGCGAGAGTATGACATTGGCACCTATGACTATCGCACGCTCCACGGCCGCCTCGGTCACATCCAGTGTGCAAAGCACACGCTTGACACTTTCCTCACCTTTCGGCATACACATAATGCCGTCGTTATCCCATTCTGCCGAAAGAGAGGCAGGATATCGAGCGGAAAAGAGTCGGTAAAGCTCACTCACCTTCATAGTGTCGGTCCCTTTCTTTTGCAATAGCGGCCAGCAGATCCTCCTCTTCGCGGGTGTCGGCCCCGCCCTCGCGCTTCCCTGCGAGGCAAGCAAGCGCCTCACGCTCACGAAGCGCAAGATAGGCGGCAAACGCCATGGAATCCGAGGGCTCGCGCAAGGAAGAATCCCCAAGGAGAGCCTCGGTGCGCGAAAGCGTTCTCTTCACCCCATCATAAGAAGCCCCAAGGCAAACATAGGGGCGCCCCTGAGCAACCGCATACCGCTCGGAGAACACCGCAAACCCTGCCTTGGCGAGATAGCTCCTCAGCACATCCACCCGAGTCATAGGCTGCAAAATAAGGCGGACAGAGGGCGAACGCACAAATTCGGCGGCACGGAGAATCTCCGAAATCATCTCACCGCCCATACCGCAAATGGCAATATCGGTGAGGCCGAGCCCCTCCATTCCCTTCAAGCCGTCGGCAAGAACCAAGAAAACCCGCCCCTCCTCCCCGCTTGCACGCACATTGGCCTCGGCACGCAAAAGCGGCCCCTTGGCAACATCCGAGGCAACAGCAGCCCTTATTTTCCCAAGGGAAAGCAAATGAAGGGGGAGATAGGCATGGTCCGTGCCCACATCGGCAAAATAAGCCCCTTGCCGAACGAGAGAGGCGGCAAGACCGAGCCGCTCATCAATGGGGAGAGTCTTATTCCTCACCAAAGAAACGATTAAGCTTGGCAATCAGGGCATCGGGGTCGGCGTTGTGCACAGCACAGGCCTCCTCCACCGTTTCCATACGCGAAACAGGGCACTCGAAGCAGTGCATTCCCACTTCCATAAAGAAGGGCTTGGTGTCCGCGCTGGCATCCAGAATGTCACCGATGATGGTATTTCTCGTAACTTTCATAGTATGTCCTCCCAAATAGGTGTAGTTTCGTTAATATTGTACCACGAATTTCAAAAAAGTCAACATAAGTCACCGCAAAAAATAATTTTACTCTCTGCTTTACAAATACATCCTTTTGTGGTATACTAATAAAAAATCCCGTTTTTACCGCGGATGCAAGCATACTACGGAGGATACCACCTTGATCGTCGCCCTTGAAGAAGCTAAGCGCCGTCTCCTTGATATTGAGGGAACCGTGCATGACCTGAAAAACGCCATCCGCTATGAGGAGCTCACTCAAAAGATTGAGGAGCTGGAGGCGCGCACTCTCGCTGAAAATTTCTGGAGCAACGCCGAAGAAAGCTCTAAAATCCTGCAGCTTATCAAGCAGATGAAGGACAAGTGCCTCGCTTATGACAAGCTTCTCTCTTCGCTCGAGGATGCCCTTACGCTTTGCGAAATGGCTATTGAAGAAAACGACGAGGGCTCCGTACAAGAGGTGGAGCATGAGCTTCAATTTATTGAAAGTGAAACCGAACGGCAAAGGCTGGAAACCCTTCTTACAGGGGAATATGACCGCAACAACGCCATTCTCTCCTTTCATCCGGGGGCAGGCGGCACCGAAGCACAGGATTGGGCACAAATGCTCTACCGCATGTATACCCGTTGGGGTGAACGCCACGGCTTTACCGTAAAGCTCATCGATTGGCTGGACGGAGATGAGGCCGGTTTAAAAAGTGCAACCATCACGGTGGAGGGTACCAACGCCTATGGGTATTTGAAAAGCGAAAACGGAGTACACCGTCTGGTCCGCATCTCTCCCTTCGATGCCTCCGGACGTCGCCAGACCTCATTTGCCTCTGTTGAGGTTATGCCCGAATTTAATGATGATAATGACACCATTGTCCTGCGCGACGAGGACCTGGAGATTACAGCGCACCGTTCCAGCGGTGCAGGAGGCCAGCACATCAACAAAACCGACTCTGCCATCCGTATTTTACACATTCCCACGGGAATTGTGGTCGGTTGCCAAACCGAAAGAAGCCAACTGCAGAACAAGGAAACCGCCCTCAGGATGCTGAAATCCAAGTTGATGGAAATCAAAGCGCGCGAAAAGCTCGAGCGCATAGAGGATATCCAGGGCGTAAAGACCAAAATCGAATGGGGCGCGCAAATCAGAAGCTATGTCTTTATGCCTTACACACTGGCCAAAGACGCCCGCACGGGCTACGAGGATTCCAATATCTCCGCCGTAATGGATGGAGAAATTGATGGTTTTATCAATGCGTATCTGAAAGCAAATGCCACATAAATTCCGCCCCCCGAATGTTGTTTATATACTAAGGAGTCAATTATGCTGAAAAAATCGAAATTGATGCTTTCTGTCTCTCTGCTCGTGCAGTCCTTCACTCTTTTTATCCTCTTCCTCATCCTGTGCGCAAAAAAGAAAAGCATTGCCGCCGCCTTCCTCGGCGTTTCTGCTATGGAGGGGGCCGCCGGTCTCTACCTTTTCTCCCAAGCGCAGGAGGAGTTGTCTAATTTTGACCCCAGCGACTACATGGATGAGGACCTTTTCGATGACGTAGATCTGGACCTTGATGCGGAAGACATCTCGTGTGAGGATGGCGATACCGCTGTGCGTATCGAAATTCCTCTTGACGAAAACGTAAGCGAAGAGGAATTCAAAGATTCTTAAGCAAAAAAGAAAGCAAGCGGTATGTTCGCTTGCTTTCTTTTTTTATTTTCACGATACGGCTTACGTGCTCAATGATGGGATGAGCTATGGGGTCAGTTGCTCCTCTGCCGCCTCGGTATAAGCATCCTCAGCCTCCTGCTCGGCGGGTTTCTTTGGCTGCTCATCTCGCGTTTCCTGTATACATTCGGTCTCATCCTCCCCCTCCGCAACAGAGGGAGGCCCCTTCGGCATTGCAGTATATGAGCCCGAATAATAGAGGGCCATTTTCGCCAGTATAGGTCCCACAATTTCATAGAGCACACCCGCCGCCAATACCACGGTTTCAAGCGCCGCTCCCGCTTCCCCACCAAGAGCACGTGAGCCAAGAGCTGCAAGTCCTATGGCTACACTTGCCTGCGGAATTTCGGCAAAACCGAGATACCGTCTCACCCGAGGCTCCTTCCTCGCCAAAAGACAGCCGAGATAAGAGCCGCTAAGCTTGCCGAATGTGCGAAAAAAGAAATAGGCGAGGCTGATTGCTATCAAGGGAGATGCAATATAGCCCCCGCCTGTCGCAAAAAGCGAATCTAGCCGAAAGCTTATGCCGCTTCGCACAAAGAAAAGCAGAAGAATGGGCGGGCTGAAATAGGAAATTTGCAAAAAGAGCTTATCATCACCGCCTATATTGGTGTAAACCGCGCCTATCATCATGCATCCTAAAAGCGGGGACACATCAATAATGGCGCAAATCCCGCAAAAGAGGAACAAAAGGGCCACCACAATAATCAAGCGATTGTCGCCCGAACGCTTTTCCGGTATCAGCAATCGCAAAAGAAGCCCGAAAGCGCCTCCAAGCAGGATACAGAGCCCATTGCGAAGTATTGGCTGCAATAGCATACCGGCAGAAAAAGATGAGCCACCGAGCAAGGCGCCCGCAAGCGCAAGCGCCAAGCTGTATGCAAGCAGGCTTATGACATTATCGAGGGCCATCACCTCCAAGAGAGTATCCACAAAATCCCCTTTGGCCCCTGTCTGGCGAATGGTCATTACAGTAGACGCGGGGGCCGTTGCCGATGCCAATGACGCGAGCAAAAGTGAGAAAGAGAGTGGAAGTGCAAAAAGCCAATAGGAAGCAGCAAAAACAAAGGACGATGCCAGAAAAAGCTCCGAAAGCGTGATAAGAAGAATTCGCACACCGTTTTTACGAAGGGTGGCAAGCTTGAAAAATTCTCCCGCACCAAAGGCGATAAAGGCAAGCGCGATATCCGAAAGAAAGGACATCCCGGACACCACATAGGACGGGACAAGGTCAAAAGCATACGGTCCAAGCAAGATTCCCGCAAGGATATAGGCCGTAACGTTTGGGAGCTTCAGGCGCTTTGTTAACCGAGTTGTTAAAAAACCAAAAAAGAGCATCATGGCCACTGACAATATGATTGGTGCAACCGAGGACGTGTTTTTTATGCTTTCATAAAACACAAACAAGCTTTACCCCCTTTTTCAATGCGGCCCTAATGTGTTACTGATTACAAATATAGGAATACCAAGCTCGGAATATGACGCCATGGGCTAAATATCACCCGTTGCGGAGATGGCAAGACATTACATTATATAATTATAAAATAAATTATGTGAAAAATATTGCAAAAGCCCTTGACAAACAGAACGCCACATGCTATACTTGTCTTACCTCTGTCAGGGGCTTTTTTCTTGTGTGCATTCGGGCCAATGCGCCAAAATTTCTCTGACCTCGAGGGAGGTACACAGCTCCTTGTGGGCTGACACATGGGAGTGATCCCAAATTCTATTAGGAGGTGCCGTTATATGAGAGTCAAAATCACAATGGTCTGCACGGAATGCAAGCAAAGAAACTATGACACAAGCAAAAACAAAAAGAACGATCCGGACAGAATTGAGATGAACAAGTTCTGCCCGTTCTGCCGCAAGCATACCCTGCACCGCGAAAGCAAATAATCGAGGAGGAACGCAGTATGGCTGATATGGAAAAAGAAAACACCATGTCCAAAAGTGACGAAGGGACCCCCCCTACCGACGAAACCGGTGCCAAGTCCTCGGTTGCTGAAAAGAGTGCGGTAGCCGCCCCCAAAAAGAAGAGCAAGAGCAAAAAGGAAAGGAAGCCTAACATCTTTACTCGCCTTGGTCGCAAGATTGCGAAGTTTTTTCGCGACTATAACAGTGAGCGCAAGAAAATTTCTTGGAAGCCTTGGAACGAGGTTTGTAAGAGTGCTCTCATCGTCATCGTGACCGTGGTATCCTTCAGCCTTGTTATCTGGGGCATGGATGCAGCTTTTAGCAGTCTCTTCAGCTGGCTCGGCAATTTAATTTGAGGACAATGCTATGAGTGATATTAATGAAATGAACCGTGGCCCGCAATGGTATATCATTCACACCTACTCCGGCTATGAAAGCAAGGTTAAGCTCAGCATTGAGCAAATTGTAAAGAATCGCGGTCTCGGCCACTTGATTTTTGATGTTGTGGTTCTGACCGAAAAGGGCTTTGTCACCAACACGAAGGGTGAGCAAAAGGAAGTAGAAACCAAGCTGATGCCTACCTATGTGCTCATTCACATGGTGATGAACGACGAAAGTTGGCATGTTGTCCGCAACGTTACGGGTGTCACTGGCTTCGTCGGCCCCGGATCCAGGCCCGTCCCCCTCACCGAGGACGAGCTGAAGAAGTTGAAAATCTCCACTGCGGCTACTGAATCGGCCTTTAAGGTGGGTGATAAGATCAATGTGGTATCCGGTGCGTTTGAGGGGTACAGCGGCACACTTCAGGACATCAGCGAGGACGGCAAGCAGCTGACACTCCTTGTCTCCACTGAACGCCGCGATATCTCTATTATGATTGATGTGCAGGATGCACGTCTTGCAAAATGAGAGAAGCTTCTCTTTTTTTGCACCATCCACTAAGTGGATATTCGTGGGAGGGAGAAAATTTGTTTTACATTCTCTCGTATTTTTCACCACAAAACGGAGGTTACAATTATGGCAAAGAAAATTACCGGTTATATTAAGCTTCAGCTTCCCGCCGGCAAAGCGACTCCTCAGCCGCCTGTCGGTCCTGCTCTTGGTCAGTACGGTGTTTCTATCCCTAACTTCACCAAAGAGTTTAACGAAAGAACCAAGAACGACATGGGGCTCATCATCCCTGTTGTTATCACGGTTTACGCAGACCGTTCCTTCACCTTTATCACAAAAACTCCGCCCGCAGCTGTTCTGATTAAGAAGGCTTGCGGTATCGAAACGGCTTCTGCCGCACCGAACAAGACCAAGGTGGCCAGCATCACCAAGGAACAGGTGCAGAAGATTGCCGAAACCAAAATGCCTGATTTAAACGCAGGTTCGCTGGAAGCCGCCATGAGCATGGTAGCCGGCACCGCTCGCAGCATGGGCATTACTGTGGTTGATTGAGTAAGGAGGTAAAGAAGAATGGCTACATTTGGTAAGAAGTATACCGATAGCGCAAAGCTTATTGATAAATCCAAGCTTTATGACAGCGCCGAAGCGATTGAACTTGTTCTTCAGACCGCCAAGGCAAAATTCGATGAAACAATTGAAATCAACATCCGTCTCGGTGTTGACTCGCGTCATGCCGACCAGCAGGTTCGCGGTGCCATCGTTCTTCCGAACGGTACCGGTAAAACGGTGCGCACTCTCGTCTTCGCCCGCGGCGATGCCGCTAAGGCTGCCGAGGAGGCTGGTGCCGATTATGTCGGCGCTGACGAATATGTGAAGAAAATCACAACCGAAAACTGGTTTGAGTTTGATGTTGTGATTGCCACTCCCGATATGATGGGTATGATTGGTCGTCTCGGTAAAGTTCTCGGTCCTAAAGGCCTGATGCCTAACCCGAAGGCCGGCACGGTTACAACCGATCCTGCCAAGGCTGTTCTTGAAGCCAAGGCCGGTAAGATTGAGTACCGTCTTGACAAAACCAATATCATTCACTGCCCTATCGGCAAAGCCTCTTTCGGTGCCGAAAAGCTCCTTGAGAACTTCAACACACTCATGGAAGCAGTTATCAAAGCAAAGCCTGCCAGTGCAAAGGGTCAGTACATTAAGAGCTGCGTCCTCGCCGCTACCATGGGCCCCGGCGTTAAGGTTAACTACGCTAAGCTTTAAGATTACTAAGGAATGTCTCCTTTCGGGGAGGCATTCTTTTTTTCGCTTACTTCTTATCTTCGGCATACCCTAATAAAAGAGGAGGTTTTCCCGTTCTCCTTATAATCACACCTCACAGGTTGCCTTTTTACTATGACCAAAGAACTTCTTTTCGCTCTCATTTTACCCTTTTTGGGCACTCTTCTCGGAGCATCCCTTGTTTTCTTTATGAAGTCCGGCTTGAAGCGCTGTGTAGAACGCGCGCTCACCGGCTTTGCCGCAGGCGTTATGGTGGCGGCATCGGTGTGGAGTCTTCTCCTACCTGCCATTGACCGTTCATCCTCTCTTGGCTTTTGGGGCTTTTTGCCTGCGGCCATCGGATTTTTGCTCGGTATCGGCTTTCTGCTTTTGCTAGATACAATAGTTCCTCATTGCCACCCTTGGAATGAAAAGGCGGAGGGGCCGCAAACAACCCTCAGCAAAACACAAATGTTGGTGCTTTCCGTGACACTTCATAATATTCCGGAGGGAATGGCCGTTGGCGTTTTGGCCGCCGCGAGAATGGCTGGCGACAATTCGGTAAGCGCAGCCGCTGTAATGGCATTTGCCCTTGGCATTGCCATTCAGAATTTCCCAGAAGGCGCCATAGTCTCCATGCCGCTTCACAGCGGCGGTATGTCTTGGTTCCGCGCCTTTCTTCTCGCGGTATTATCAGCGGTGGCGGAGCTCGTCGGTGCCCTTCTTGCTCTTCTTGCCGCCCATTGCATTCTGGCTCTTCTTCCCTATTTTCTTGCTTTCGCGGCAGGTGCTATGATTTTTGTTGTTGTGGAGGAGCTTATACCCGACACCGTATCAGTAGAAAATCCGCATACCGGTACCATCCTCTTTGCCTTCGGCTTTTGTGTGATGATGGCACTTGATGTAGCGCTCGGATAAAAAAGAGCATTGCCAAGCAAGCTTCCTCTGATTTTGAGGGCTCACAGGCAATGCTTTTTTTATCGGTTTTCGGCAATAAAGAAGAAGGGAGAGGTGGGGGAATTTACGATACGAAGGCAACTTACCGAAATCTCTCGGCGGTCAAGCGTAGCAAAATAATCCGAAAGCATTCTGCCTTCCCTAGCCCCCTCCTCGTGCCCGGGGTACACGGCAACCATGAGAATCCCATCCGGAGCTAAAAGCTCGATTGCAGCCTTCACCGCCGGAAGAGTGGTATCACACAGGGTAGTAAGCTCGCGTCTGCCACTTCTCGGCAAATATCCAAGATTAAACATTCCTGCCTTTATCGGCTCCTTCACATATTCCCTGACATTATGATGCGAATCTTTTATAAGCACATAATTTTGCGGTGCTCCCTCGGACTCGAGATGGGCACGGGTAGAGACAAGTGCATCCTCCTGAATATCGAAGGCGTATATCCTTCCGTTTTCGCCCACGGTACGTGAAAGAAACAGCGTATCATTACCGTTCCCCATGGTAAAATCCACGGCAACATCCCCCGGGCGGAGATGCGAAAGAATGAAGTATTTTTGCATATCAAGCAGGTCTATCATGGGGTGGAATCTCCTATTGTATTGCTGGGAATTACATAAGCTGTGGAATTGGTCTTGTAGGTCACATAGCCGGGCCGCGAGGACGGCGGTTTTTTTACATTTCGGACACGGGTATAATCTACCGCAGTTAAGGCAGCCCCCGCCTGAGAGTAGTAAGCAGCCAAGGAAGCTGCCTCTGTATAGTCTTCAGCAGGGGGCTCCTCACCTCGCGCTACCAGAATCACATGAGAGCCTCCCACATTTTTGGCATGGAACCAAATATCATCCTTTTCGGCTATGCGAAAAGTAAGAATGTCGTTCTGAAGATTGTTCCGCCCGACAAGGACCCGATACCCGTTTTTAGTGG
The DNA here is from genome assembly GCA_045533505.1 of Eubacteriales bacterium. GTDB lineage: Bacteria > Bacillota > Clostridia > Oscillospirales > CAG-272 > UBA1740. The sequence goes on from JAZSHY010000002.1 coordinate 98,703, forward strand.
TAAACTCCATAGGCCTTGCCTTATAAGTCTTCTTTTCGCGCGAAAGCCTTTCGCGCGAAAGATAGCCTCCCTCGGCAAGCTCCTCGCGAATTTCACGAAAATCCGCCTCACTTGCAGCAGACCGCAAAAACCCCTCCACTCCCGTAAGATAAGCGATCTCGGCTTCTCCATCGGCTATCAGCTCTATAAGCTTTTCCTTGGCCCTCCGGGATTTGGCATACAGCTTGTACATCTTCTGGGCATTCGCCGCGGGAGAAAGTCTGCTGTCCAGCACCACAGTAACCTCTTCCACAGGCGAGGTTCGGTAATCCGAGGCCACAAAGGAGGTCATACCGCGATGCAAGCGATAAATGTTTTCGGTAATTAAATCCCCGTAACGCTTGTATTCGTCCCCCTTTTGGCAATCGGAAAGCTCTTCGCGTTGAGCCTCCAGCTTGCGAACCAACTGCCCTACGCGTCTTGAGAGAACTCTTGAAAGGTCAGAGGAACGTTGACGGAGTCGCTCAATGCGATCTCGCTCACCGAAATAGGAATCAAAAAGCTCTCCAAAGCTTGCAGGATGAATGACTGTCAATCCACTGTAAAGAATAGAGGTATAGCTATACTCGGAGGGCACGCCCTTATCATCCACAAGGAGTGTAGGTGTAAAGCGATTGTTGCGCACATTGGAAAACCACGCCGAAAACACACGATATAACTCATCTCTCGGCACCTCGGAAAGCGGAAGGTCCTTTCCTTCGGTAGCTCGCATTGCTATCTCGCGCGCATTAGCAGACGAAATACCAAGATAGGTATCGCTCAGGAAACGAGCCACGCTCCTTTCGGCGGGATATCGCTCATAAGCCGCGAGGAAATCGGTATACTCCGCCTCAAGAGGAGTCAACTTTTCCTGTAAAGGAGGCTTCACATAATGCATACCGGGGAGCACCTGACGTATACGGCTCGCCGAAAAATCCACAATGCGAAACGCCGAAATAATTTTATCTTCTCCATCAAGCAGAATGATGTTGCTGTACTTACCCATCATCTCAAGGACAAGCGTGCGGCTGACGCCGTACCCCAGCTCATCTCTTGCCGCAAAAACAAGGCGCGCGGCGCGCTCAAAATCAATTTGCGTGGCTTCCTTCAGCTTGGCTCCCACAAGATGCTTGCGAAGCAACATACAAAACATTGAGGGCGTGGGCAGATTTTCACGCTCAATGGACGAATAAGAGAAGTGCGGTACATTGGTGCCGGCAACAATAGAAAGCCGCCGTGTTACGCCTCCTGCATGAAGCCAGAGGACAAACTCATCGCGTGCAGGCTGCGTAATGCGTTCAACCTTCGCGCCGCCGCACAAGGTATCCGATACCTCGGCAACTACTGCCCGAAGCATACCGGCATCAAAAGCCATACTCCCCCTCCTCGCTTTTTGTTTCCTTGCTTATTTCAAAAATCCGCCTATAATTTGCTCCTCGGCTTCAGACTCGGTAAGCCCAAGTGTCATAAGCTTAATGAGCTGCTCACCCGCAATCTTCCCTATGGCAGCCTCATGAATGAGAGACGCATCCAGATGATTGGCGGCAAGCTCGGGAATAGCAACAACATGGCCTTTATCCATCAGGATGGCATCGCATTCGGTATGCCCTTGACATGCGGCGTCACCAACAATGCGAGAGCGGAAGAGCTGCGACGAAGTATCCTTTGCCACAGAACGAGAAACCACATCGGCGGCGGCACCGTCTCCCTGCAAAATCACCGTAAAATCGGTTTCGGCATATTGCTTGCCGTGCGTCATAATTTTTTCACGAACAATTAGTGTGGCATTCTCGGCCAAGGTGGCCTCTGTCTTGCGAATCGTCGAATCAATTCCACGGATTTGCATGGTTTCCATTTCAAGGGTCCCCCCCTCTTCGATGACTATCACGGTGGTAGGATTCATAATCCTTTCCCCCGTGCCATCACCCTCTCCGTAGTGCTTTTCGACGTAACGTACATGCGCACGCGGCCCCACATGAAAGGTGTGAATACCGCTATGCTCGCTTTTCGTTTGCCCTGCATTGTGAATACCACAGCCCGCCACAATCAAGACGTCTGCATCCTCGCCAATATAAAAATCGTTATACACCGACTCGGTGATCCCCGACTTGCTGATAATGACAGGAATATGAATGCTTTCGTTTTTGGTTCCCGCCTTTACCGAAATTTTAATGCCATCCCCCTCTTCACGGGTAACAATTTCAATGTTTTCCGTAGAGGCACGGGCCACTGACTCTCCGTTTTCCCTTATATTATAGGCCCCTGTGGGAATTTCGTGAAGGTCCCCCACCTCAAGCAAAAGGTTTTTCTTAAGTTCGTCCATTTTATCCCTCCATCACTTTTTTCGTCAAAGTATGGCAGGTCCCCGAAGCACCAATAAGCGTCGGCACAATTTCCTCGGGAGTTCCGCTTTGAGCAACACGACCGTCCGCGAGAACAATAATTCGGTCTGCTACATTTAAAATGCGTTCCTGGTGTGAAATGATAAGAATAGAGCCCGAAACTCTTTCTCCCATCTTCTCAAACACGCGAATCAAGCTCTGAAAGCTCCACAAGTCAATTCCCGCTTCGGGCTCATCAAACACAGAAAAAGCCGTGCCGCGCGCTAAAACCGTGGCAATCTCAATACGCTTCAGCTCTCCTCCCGAAAGGCTGTCGTTAACCTCCCGATTTATATAATCGCGTGCACAAAGCCCAACCTCTGAAAGATAGGTGCATGCCTCAGCTGTGCTCAGTTCCTTCCCATGTGCCATAGAAATCAAATCACGTACCGTGATTCCCTTAAAACGTACGGGAGACTGGAAGGCATAGCTGATACCGATTCGCGCACGCTCTGTGATAGAAAGGTCTGTGATATCCTGCCCGTCAAGATAAAGGCGCCCGGAGGAAGGCTTATATATTCCCGCCACAATCTTGGCAAGAGTCGATTTCCCTCCACCGTTTGGCCCCGTGATGGCAGTCAAGCGGTCATCAATTACCAGAGAGATGTCGGAAAGAATCTCTTTTTTTTCACCGCCGTTATCCGCGATATAAGAAACATGTTGTAATTCCAGCATACTGTCAATCCTTTATTTTCTAACTGTGTCTACTAAAGCAATTTTATTATATCGCAGAAACATAAAAAAAGCAAGCGAAAAAACGCCTTTTTAAAAAAACGGTATTTATTACAAGTCAAAAATTCCCCTCTTATGCCACAAGGCATAAGAGGGGAATTTTTGTATCAAAGGAATGTATTATGCCTGAAAGCCCTGGTAAAGAAGCGCAAGATGCTTGCCAATATGCTGATGCAGCATTTCGGCATACACCTCCTCATTTTCTCTCCAGAAGGTGTAAAGCCGGTCCTTGAAGCGATAGCTGCCGTCTGCATTTTTATCAGTAAGAATAAAGCCATATGTAATGTGAATCAACTGACGAGCATCATTCTGAGTGAAAAGATTGGGAAGCTCGGCGTCACTCAGAGAAGCGAGATCGGGTATTTTGGTAAGGTCAGTAGTCACATGATAGAACTTTCTGGCTTCATCAAACATTGAAAGAGCGTAAGCATGAATCTCGCGGTAAAGAGCGGGGGCAGCCGTTGCCACTGCGCGCATAGCCTCCAACCAGTTCGTGCCCGCCGTTTTCACATGGAAGATGCCCTCTGTATACTTACCAATCAACGCAAAGGTGGAGAATTTATCGGAGCCAGAGTGAATGCTAAGCTTATAGCCAAAATGACGTGCAATAGCCGCATGGGTACGAAGTTCACGCTCAAACTGAGCAAGATCACCGATGTAATCTACACCCTTCTGGAATTCGCCGCAGAAGCGAGGAGCCATCGTGGCAACGTCTACGCCGTTCAAAAGTAGCTCGTTGGCAACAAAATAATGCTGGAGAGGCGAAGTCGGAGTAGCTGTTTCATCAATGGAAATTTCAAAGTCAGCCCGAGCGCCGCCTTCTTTAAAGTATTTGTTATAGATGCCGGTAGCAAAGGCAATCGCCTCACCGTAAATCAAGTAGCAACGGCGAAGCTCGTCCTCATCGAACGAAAGCATCTCTCCCTCAATCTCCACACTCTTGTCAATATAACGCTCAGCAAGCACGGCAGGAAGTACACAAGCATCGGCAAGCTCAGCAGAAGTCATCTTCTCTACACCGCCTCGAATATGCTCGCTGCAATCGAGGGTGATCATGGTAAAGCCAAGACTAAGCGCATACTCGATTTCTTCCGGCTTCTTCAGATGGTCGCCATCGGCACCGAAGCCATCCTTGTAGCCATCGCGGAAAACGTAGTACGAAGCACTGTCAAGAACGTCCTCGTATGTTCTTTCGGTAAGGTTCAGCTCACGAATGGACTGCTGGGCGAGAATCGGATAGGCGTCATATTCCTTAAACACACGCAAATGACCGGGAGTGGCAATTCCCAAGCGGTCACCCACACCAAAGGTGCGCTGTTTTTTCAAAACCGGCACAGGAGCCGTAAAGGGGAACATCTGGCGCAGGGCATTTGCATTTTTATGAGTTTTGGGAGCCAACACATAGGTGCAGGTGTCGCAGGAAACCGTTTCCCCCTCAAAGGCAGAGGCGGCCTTCCCCGTCGCCACAAGAAAATCCTCCTTCTCGCCGGCAACCATAAATACATAATCTCCTTGAACGGCATTCACCGACTCCGGGTACACCGAAAAGACAGCAGCCTTGTCGGTTGCAGGAAGTTCTGAGATAAATTCGCAAAGCTTTTTCATAACTTTCTCCTATTTACAATAGAATTTTTCCATACAATTTTTTCGGGCTTTCCCCTTGAGAGGAGAAGGCTTCTACTGCCTATATTGTATAACTTTTCCCCTTATATGTCAAGGATGTTTGCCAAATTCTTTGGATGCGAACAAAAAACGCCCCAAGGGGGGCGAAAAAAGAGAGCGCGAGGTATAAGACAAATGGGCATTGAAAACCGAATAAAGGGTGGGTAAGGTAACAACTCAAGAAAACGAACTGCGATGCAGTTCAAGCGCTCGGTCTATTAGT